>JBGTLT010000049.1:0-19139 GCA_041743975.1 Zeaxanthinibacter sp. | reverse complement strand
GTACCTTGTTTTCCAAGAGGGTTACCATTGATCTGGAAAATGGCGCGGAGACTGAATACAGTTGCAGCGGCACCCCGGCAGATTGTGTAAAACTGGCCCTGCAGGTTATTTTGCACCGGAAACCCGATATTTGTGTCAGTGGTATCAATCATGGATCCAATTCTTCCATAAACGTCATTTATTCCGGCACTATGAGTGCCGCTGTGGAAGCCGGGATAGAGGGCATCCCGGCTATCGGTTTCTCCTTGTGCGACTATGCCTGGGAGGCTGATTTTGAACCAGCCGGAAAGTCGATCAAAACTATAGTCCGTGAAGCATTGCAGCATGGTATGCCCAACGGGGTGGTCCTCAATGTCAACATCCCCAAACTTGCCGGCAGCAAAATTAAGGGTATAAAAGTGTGCCGGCAGGCAAAGGCCAATTGGAAAGAAAAATTTGACAAGCGTGTCAACCCTATGGGAAAGGAATATTACTGGCTCACAGGGGAATTCGAGTTGCTCGACAAAGGGGACGATACGGATGAATGGGCGCTTTCCAATGGTTTTGTATCTGTCGTTCCCACCCAATTTGACCTCACGGCCCACCATGTCATACAAAATATCAACAACTGGAACCTCAATGAATAGAAAAAAGGAAATTGCCATAGGATTTATCGTTGGAATCATAGCAAATACGATAGGGTCCTTGCTTTATATCCTGCTGTTTTCCAAGTTCGGAATCAGTGAAACGTACACTGCAGCCGTGGAACAAGGCCATGTGGGAAGCCTTCTGGCACTGGGTGCCATCCTAAACCTTTTCGCATTCTTTGGTTTTCTGAAATTGAAGCGGGATTCCCGGGCCAAAGGGGTATTGATGGCCACGCTCCTCACTGCCATGGTGATCCTCTATTATAAATTGTTTTGACCTAGCAGCAGCCAGGCAGAACACGCCGGGCTTTAGTGCCACATCTGTCGGTCTTCCATATATTGGTTACCTTGTACCCAATTTAATCATCGGAGACATGAAATACTATATCATCGCCGGGGAGGCCTCCGGCGACCTTCATGGTTCTAACCTTATCCGGGCATTACGGGCACAGGATAGCGATGCCGCTGTACGGTGCTGGGGTGGCGATCTTATGCAGCAGGCGGGTGGCGAATTGGTAAAGCATTACAGGGAGATGGCGTTTATGGGGTTTACAGAGGTGCTGGCCAATGTTCACACCATCTTCAGGAACATCAGGTTCTGCAAGGAGGATATTGCGGAATTCCATCCGGATATCATTGTTTTTATAGATTATTCCGGGTTTAACCTAAGGATAGCCCAGTGGGCCCGGGAACATAATTACAAGACCAATTACTATATTTCCCCCCAGATCTGGGCGTCTCGTGAAGGAAGGATCCGCAGGATCAAAAGGGATATAGACAAAATGTATGTAATCCTCCCTTTTGAGAAGGAGTTCTATGAAAAAAAACATGGATTCCCCGTACACTTCGTGGGGCATCCGCTGGTAGATGCCATCAGCACGATGCCCCAACAAAAAGAAGCAGAATTCCGGGCAAAAAATGGACTCCATCCGGAAAAGCCTGTCATAGCGGTATTGCCCGGAAGCCGCAGGCAAGAGGTTGAAAAAGTGCTGGATGACATGCTTTCTGTTACTGACAGCTTCCCGGAATACCAGTTTGTAATTGCAGGTGCCCCAAGCCTCGGAGCTGATTTTTATGCACCATTCCTTAAAAATTCCCAAGTGGGTTTTGTATCGAACAAAACCTATGTACTGCTTCGTTTTTCCTATGCTGCGCTGGTCACCAGCGGTACAGCCACATTGGAAACCGCCCTCTTTAAAGTCCCGCAGGTTGTCTGTTACAAGGGGAGTTGGATCTCGTATCAAATCGCCAAAAAAATAATAACCCTTAAGTACATATCGTTGGTAAACCTGATCATGGAAAGGGAAGTGGTACAGGAACTGATCCAGGGCGACCTGAATACCAAAAACCTGATTGAAGCGTTGAAAAAAATAGTGGATGGCCCCGGACGGACTGATCAGTTTGAAGCCTATTATGAACTGGAGCTGAAACTGGGGGGGCGCGGGGCAAGCGAAAAGACCGCTGCTTTGATTATTGAAAATGCATATTTTAAGCAGTGATAAAACATAAATTGCAGGAATGGCACGTAAGTTTCTCTCCTTTCTCATAGTACTTTGTATCACCGGTTGCGGGGTGGCTAAGAAAAGGACTACCTATAGCCAGGAACGGAAAATAGCGGTGAAGGCCGGGAATGAAGATCGTGGAACACGAGCCGGATCCCCGGGGGAAACCCGTATAATAACCGCTGACGAGCCTGCACCCGGTATGGCGGAGAAAGCAGACCGGATTATTCATACGGCCATGGCCTACTCGGGGGTCCGGTATAAGTTTGGCGGTACCACAAGAAAAGGGATGGATTGTTCCGGCCTCCTGTATGTTGCTTTTGGCGAACATGATATCCCGCTGCCACGGATCTCCTACCAGATTGCGGAAGAAGGAAAACGCATTCGCATCACACAGGTTGCCAGGGGTGACCTCCTGTTCTTCAAAACCAGTAAAAAGGGGAAGGACATAAACCATGTGGGGCTGGTTGTATCAGTGGAAAGGGATGAAGTCAAATTTATACATTCCACTTCTTCCCGCGGGGTAATCATATCTTCCCTCCACGAGGGATTCTGGAATTATGCCTTCGTAAAAGCTACCAGGATATTGTAGGATGAAACTTCTGGATTTCATACCTATCAAATTCACCATCCTCCTGGTGTGTGGTATACTGATTGGTTTTATGCTGGAACTGCAACCCTTGTTCCCCATGCTTTTTACGGGGATTGCCGGGCTAAGCCTCGGGATAGTGTTCCGCTGGCACAAAAACAGGGAGAGCATAGCCTTCGGGCTGGTGATGTTGGCTGTCCTCCTGGGCATGGGGGCCACTGCCTATTCACTTTCACAGCCTGCGAACCACGCATCCCACTATTCCCGCCAAACTTTAAACACGGTTGAAAACTGGCACCTTAAAATCAGGGAAGTCCTGAAAGCCAATTCCTATTCAGACAGGTATATTGCCACCGTACAGGGGGTAGATGGCCGGTACGCATCTGGAAAATTTCTGCTGAACATCCGGAAGGATTCAGTTGCCCACCCGTTGCGGGTTGATGATGAACTTATAGCCCTTGCCGTAGTTGAAAAGGTTCTGCCCCCTTTAAATCCCTATCAGTTCAGCTATAAAAACTACCTGGAAGTGCTCGGGATTTACGATCAGCTGCGCCTTACAAGGGATGAATTTATACAACAACCTCATCCATCCCCCACCGTATTTGGACTGGCAGCCCGACTAAGGGAGCACATCCTTACAAGCTTAAAGGGGGAAGGGTTCGGGCAACAGGAGCTGGGGGTTATGAGCGCCTTGCTATTGGGTGACCGCAACGAGATCAGTACGGAAACCTATACCCATTATAAAGATGCCGGGGCAGTCCATATCCTGGCGCTTTCCGGATTGCATATCGGCATATTGCTGCTGCTGCTACAATTCCTGTTACAACCTTTATCGCGCCTGCCACATGGGAAAACAATTAAGCTGGGAACCATTGTGGTCCTGCTCTGGGGTTTCGCATGTATGGCCGGACTGTCTGCTTCCCTTATCAGGGCGGTCACCATGTTCTCGTTTGTGGCCTATGCCCTTTACCTTGACCGGCCTGCCAATACGTTCAATATTTTGGCATTGTCCATGTTCTTTATACTGCTGCTGTTTAGTCCGATGCTCTTGTTCCACGTCGGATTTCAAATGAGTTATGCAGCCGTTTTCGCAATTGTCTGGATCTATCCCCGAATGCAAAAGTTCTGGCGTCCTCAAAAGGGGTTGCTCCGGAAAGTGTGGCAATTGCTGTCTGTTTCCCTTGCAGCCCAATTGGGGGTCGTTCCCATTTCCTTGTATTATTTCCATCAGTTTCCCGGCCTGTTTTTTGTTTCCAATATAGTCATCATCCCGTTTCTGGGGGTGGTCCTGGGCCTGGGGATTGGGGTCATCGCCCTTTCCTTACTGGGAATCCTTCCCCATTTATTAATGGTCTTGTATAATGCCATCATCCATGCGATGAATGCAGTTGTAGGGTGGGTGGCCCTACAGGAAGCCTTCCTGTTCCGGGACATCCCATTTGACCGGGTACAGGTTTTGCTTGCCTTTGGTATCCTGCTGGCCCTCATCCCTGCCCTATCCAGGCCGGCCTTTAAACCAATTGCCCTGTTGATGCTGGCCGTCATTACCTTCCAGGCCTGGGTAGTCCATCAGGTTTCCGAAACCCGGGATACGAAGAAAACACTGCTGATGCACCAGGCTGCCCATACAGTGATGATACGGCAACAAGGGGCATCCCTCCGGGTACTGGCCACCGATAGGGCCGTTGCTGATTTAATCGTAACGGATTATAAGGTAGCGCAGCGGATCCGGGGGATTACATATGAGGAGTTGCAGAACAGCTACCGCATCGGTGCAGTAAACCTGCTGATCGTAGACAGCCTGGGAATATACCCGCCTCCTGTCTATAAAGCTGATATGGTGTTGTTAACCCAATCCCCGAAGATCAACCTGGCCCGGTTCCTGGATTCCGTACAAGCTGCCGGGGTACTGGCAGATGGCAGTAATTATCCTTCTTATGTGGAACGGTGGAAAAGGACGTGTGCCGAACGCAAACTCCCTTTCCACTACACCGGTGAAAAGGGAGCCTATGAATTCAGGAGCGGGGATTAATGGACATCGCCCATCAGTTTTTTCATAAGGGGTGCCGTAATCAAAACTATGAATGCCGCCCCCAGGGCGTACATGGCAATCAGTTCAAATCCATCCGTATAAACTGTCAGGGTTTCAAACCCGCCTACGTTTTTGTCTTCACTCTCTATAGCGAGTTGTTTCCCTATAAAGCCGACTACCTGGAAGGCAAAGGCTGAGGAGAGGAACCAAACGCCCATCATAAAGGCAACAATACGCTGAGGGGACAAATCGGTGATCTTGGAAAGGCCAACGGGGGACATGAACAATTCGCCCACCGAAATCAAAAAATACATTATCAGGAGGTATGAAAAGGGCACCATGCCATTGGCATCTGCACTTCCGCCACTCAGGGCCAGGATATAAAAGCTGATGCCCGCAAATGCGAGGCCCAGGCCAAACTTATAAGGGGTCCTGGGATTGAGGTTCTTTTTTGCCAGGTAGGTGAACAAAAGGGAGATAGGAATCGAAAGGATGATTATAAACATGGAGTTAAGCGCATTGGTCTGTGCGGCATCCACCACCAGCAGGTTTACATTCCGGTCTGCGAACAAGGTAATTACACTCCCTGAAAGCTCGTGAAATCCCCAGAAAATTGTCATAAACAGTGTGATCAGTACCGCCATTATCAATTTTTTCCGCTCGTCCGGCCTGGATTGGTACATAATATACCCCAGGTACGCGAAAATAAGGACTGCGATAACCTTAAAAATGATGTTCACGATATTCTGGTCCTCAAAAAAGGAACCTTCACTACCCAGGGGTTTGTAAGAAGATAACAGCAGCGCAATGACCGGTACGGCAACAACTGCCAGGATTGGAACGAGTACTTTTTGCCTGACCCCTGCAACTTTTCGTTCCAGCGCTTCTTCGCTGGGTGCCATCCCCTTATCCCCGAATACGTTCTTCCGGATACCGCTCCAGAAGAATAAAAGGCCGGTCAACATACCGATACCGGCAAGTCCGAATCCATAGTGCCAGCCATAGGCACTGCCGAGCCAGCCACAAAGCAAAGGGGCCACAAAACCCCCGATATTGATCCCCATATAAAAAATAACGAAGCCCGAATCCTTACGCGGGTCGCCATGCCTGTAGAGCGAGCCCACAAAAGTGGAGATATTCGGTTTAAAGAAACCGTTTCCGACCACAATAAGGGCCAAAGCGGTATAGAAAGCAATGTTGCTGGGCAAGGCAAGGACAAAATGTCCCAATGCCATCAGGATACCCCCCAGGAATATGGACCTCCGCATCCCCAGGATGGTATCGGAAACCCTTCCCCCTATGACCGTGGAGGCGTATACCAGGGATCCATAGGCCGAATAGACCGCAGCCGCTGCATAATCCCTTTCCACGAGCGCTTCAAAGATCACATTGACCATATACAGCGTGAGCAGGGCCCGCATCCCGTAAAAACTGAACCGTTCCCACAGTTCTGCAAAAAACAAATAGAACAGCCCTTTAGGGTGTCCCATAAATTGCTGTTCCTCTATAAATTCCGGTTTGGCTTCCATCCTGCTTATGGTTTAGTTGCGTTTAAACGGGATTATCCTTTTATCAATTCCCTGTTATTCATTTCAGGCGTTTCCTCATCCAAATTCCCGAGGTGTTCCCGGATAAAACTGGTCATTTTGGAATAAAGGTGCAACCTGGTATTGCCTCCGGAAATCGAATGGCTTTTATCAGGGTAAATAGCCCATTCAAACGGTTTGTTAGCCTGTACGAGAGCTTCTATCATCCTCATGGTATTCTGGACATGCACATTGTCATCGCCGGATCCGTGTACCAGAAGGTAGTCGCCTTTCAGAAGCTCGGGATAGTTGAGGGGGGAGTTTTCATCATAGCCGCCGGCATTCTCCTGGGGGGTTTGCATATAGCGTTCCGTATAGATGGTATCATAAAAGCGCCAGCTCGTGACAGGAGCAACGGCAATGCCCATCTCAAAGGTATCGTTGCCTTTTAAAAGACAGTTGGTCGCCATAAAACCACCATAACTCCAGCCCCAGATTCCGGTCTTGTCTTCATCGATGAAAGGCAGGGCACTCAATTTCTCGGCAGCGGCAATCTGGTCCTCCACTTCAAATTTGCCCAATTCTTTTTGCGTAACTTTTTTGAAATCGCGTCCCTTGAAACCGGTCCCCCGGCCGTCCACACAGGCAATGATGTAGCCCTGGGAAGCCAGCATCTGGTGCCAGTAATCATTGGTGCCCATCCAGGAGTTGGATACATTTTGGGACCCCGGGCCACTATATTGGTACATCAGCAGCGGATATTTTTTGGATGGGTCAAAATCCACAGGTTTGATCATATACATATTCAACTGGTTGCCATTGATCCCGAGGGTGGAAAATTCCTTCGGACTCAGTTCATAGCCGGATAATTTTTCAACCAGCCCGCTGTTGTTTTCGATAACATTCAATTGTTTCCCTGTGGCAGCACTCCTCAGGGTATAGACAGGAGGCGTGGCGGCACTGGAATAGGAATTGATAAAATAGCTGAAATCAGCGCTGAAGTCGGCATTATTGGTTCCTTCTTCAGAGGTAAGCCTTTTGTTTTCCTTCCCATTTAGTTTTACACTGTATACATCGCGGTTTACAGACCCGTTTGCAGTTGACTGATAATAAATCCTGTCTGTTTTTTTGTCATAGCCATAATAGGTTGTCACTTCCCAATCACCCCGGGTAACCTGGTTTTTCAGCTTCCCGTCAGGGCCATACAGGTAAATGTGATTATGCCCGTCCTTCTCGCTGGTCCAAATAAAACTGTCGTCCTCCAGGAAGGTCAGATCATCTGTAACATCTACATAGGCGGCATCCGTTTCCTCCAAAAGGAGGGAGACGGTGTTTTCCTCCGTGTTGACGGAATTGAGTTTCAGCCGGTTCTGGTGCCTGTTGAGGGAACGGACACTCAGCAGGTCAGGGTTGTTCATCCACTTGATCCGTGGAATATAATATGCCTCCCCCAGGTCAATAGCCGTAATCCGGTCCGTTGCCAGGTCATAGACCTGCAGGGAGACCAGGGCGTTATCCTCGCCTGCTTTGGGATATTTAAATACATTTTGCCCGGGGTACAGGTTGCTGCCGTAGACTTCCATGGAAAATTCAGGAACATCCGTTTCATCAAAACGCAGGAATGCTATTTTTGTGCCGTTGGCATTCCATTCGAAGGCCCTTACAAACGCGAACTCTTCTTCATAGACCCAATCGGTAACCCCATTGATGATCTTGTTCTTTTCACCATCACTTGTCAGTTGTTTGGTCTGCTTGTCATCAAGGTTGAAAATGTAGAGGTTGTTTTCAAAAACATAGGCCAGCTGCCGGCCATTGGGAGAAAATGTGGGTTCCTGTATCCCGGAACCTGAAATCCTGGTCAATTCGCCTCCTTCCAGGTCATATATATAGAATACCCCCAGTGTGGAATGCCTGAAAACGGGCACCACTTCCGTAGCAAGGAGAATTTTGGTCTCATCGGCACTAAGGGAATAGGAGGAAAAACCAGGGACGCCCGGCAATTCGGAAGATGAAACCAGGGTCCTTACCTTTTCACGTGTCTCATAGTCATATACATCCACTGAGGTATTTTTGGAGGCGGGGTCCGTATTCAGTACCGTGTAGTGCCTGCCATTGTTCATAGACCGCAAGGCCTCCAGGCCTTCGGTCCTGAATGCCCCTCCCCATATTTCCTCCAGCGTTATCTCCTTCTCCTGCGAAAAAAGGGGGCCGCTAAAAGTGATTGCCAGGAAGAAAAGGATATACAGTTTGCTCATAATGCCCAAAATTGATTAAAACTTCCAAGTTTACTACTATTTTCGCTATTAAAGGCACAATACATCAAAATAATACCTTCTGAAAAGGGCAGGTGTCTGCGGGGTGCAAGCCTCCTACTAATGTAGCTATTCACTATCTTTATCCCCAGAAACCAACCGATTATGATCGCTCCCATCAAAGGATTTTCCCGACTCTCCAAAGATGAAAAGATTGCCTGGATTGCGGAACAATACACAGCAGATCCTGAGCAGACAAGGGCTATCCTGAAAAGGTACTGGCATACCGATAATGAGGTTCAGCAATTGCATGATGAGTTTATTGAGAATACCCTCACCAATTATTACATGCCATTCAGCATTGCGCCAAATTTCCTGATCAACAACAAAATGTATGCCATACCCATGGCACTGGAGGAAAGCTCCGTCGTTGCAGCGGCAAGCAAAGCCGCTAAATTCTGGCTCCACAGGGGCGGTTTTAAGGCAACTGTCCTTGGAACCGAAAAAATTGGGCAGGTGCATTTTCTCTATAGGGGGGATTTTGGGAAATTGGAGCACTTCATAGACCGGATAAAGCCCAAACTTCTCTCCCAGGCAGCCCCTTTGACCCGGACTATGGAAAATCGGGGTGGTGGTGTCCTGGGCATAGAACTGCGCAACAAAAGCGATAGAATGGCGCACTATTATCAACTGCATTGCACGTTTGATACCCAGGACGCCATGGGTGCCAACTTTATCAATGCAATCCTGGAACAATTTGCCAAAACCCTGAAAGAAGAAGTGGACCAAAGCGGGGAATTCACGGCAACGGAAAAAAACCTGGAAATTATAATGAGCATCCTCTCCAACTATGTCCCGGGTTGTATGGTGAGGGCCGAGGTATCCTGCCCGGTAGCTGAAATGACGGATGATCCGAATCTGGAAGGAAGTGAATTGGCCCGGAAAATTGTGCAGGCTGTAGCCATTGCCAAGGTGGAACCGTTTCGTGCTGTAACCCATAATAAAGGGATCATGAATGGCGTAGACGCGGTGGTGGTTGCAACCGGGAATGATTTTCGGGCAGTGGAGGCAGGGGTGCATGCCTATGCTGCCAGCACAGGTTCATATACAAGCCTTTCCCACGCCACCATAGAAAATGGCGAATTCCGCTTTTGGACAGACCTGCCCCTGGCCCTTGGTACTGTTGGGGGGCTTACCCGGCTGCACCCGCTTGTAAAACTGTCGTTGGAAATACTTCAGAACCCTACATCCAAAGAGCTTATGCAGGTTGTGGCGGTGGCCGGCCTGGCCCAGAACTTCGCGGCACTCCGATCGCTGGTTACCACAGGTATACAGCAGGGCCATATGAAGATGCACCTCCTGAATATTTTAAACCAGGTAGGGGCTACCCCTTCGGAGAAAGAAAACCTTATCCACTATTTTAAAAAACGGACCGTAACACATACCGCGGTGGTGGAGGCGTTTCACAGCTTAAGGGGAGATTAAATGGAGCAGGCCTATTACTCCAACGGAAAATTGCTGATTACGGGTGAATATGTGGTGCTGGATGGGGCGTTGAGTCTTGCATTGCCCACATCCTACGGGCAGCGGTTAACGGTCACCGATATTGAATCGGATCAAATTTTCTGGAAAAGCCTGGATGAACAGGGACGAATTTGGTTTGAAACCACTTTCCCAACCCTGATAGAAAAAGCACAACCCGGAACAGACCCTATTCGAAACACACTCCTGGAGGTCCTGAAGGCAGCCAGGAAGCTGAACCCTGGATTCCTGGCAACCTCCGGGGGTTATCTGCTGGAAAGCACCATGGATTTTCCCAGGAACTGGGGACTGGGAACCTCTGCCACCCTGGTGAACAATATTGCCCAATGGGCAGGGGTAGACCCTTTTCAGTTACAATGGCATACCTTCGGGGGCAGTGGCTATGACATTGCCTGTGCCAAACATAACCATCCGGTTTTGTACCGGTTGGAAAACAAGATCCCGGTGGTGGAGGAAATCAACTTCGCCCCCCCGTTCAAAAGTGCGCTGTACTTTATATACCTCAACAGGAAACAGGATAGCAGGGAGGCTATTGCAGGGTACAGAAACCGGGAATTTGACAGGGAACACCTGGTGCAATTCATCACCCACCTGACCAGGGAGCTAACGCACTGTTCACAGCTTTCGGACTTTGAAGAATTGTTGGGTAAGCATGAAGCAGCCATGTCGGGAATCCTGGGAATCCCTGCCCTGAAAGAAACGCACTTTTCCGATTTCCCGGGGGCCATCAAAAGCCTGGGTGCCTGGGGGGGCGACTTTATCCTGGCCACCGGGGAAACCGGTGTCCCGGGCTATTTTAAGGGCCGTGGTTACCATACCGTTATCCCCTATGCGGAAATGATACTATAAAAAACCCCGCTCCCGGAATCCCGGAGCGGGGCATTGTTCTATAGTGTGATGTTTTTTTATTAATAAAAAACGGCCCGATTGTCCTCTATGGTTGCTTTATCCTTTAAGGCGTTGAAAACTGCCGTATTCACCATCGCTGCATTGGATGATTTCAGGGAATTGGCATAGGTCGCATAGCTGTCCAGCTTGGCTGCTTCCTCTTTCCGGGTTACCTCGACCATAAATATGCCTGTCTCCCCTTGTATCAAACCTGAGGTTTCCCCCTGCTCCAATGCGAAAGCACTGCCCACAACAAGCGGCTCCCGTCCTGCACCCGGGATAGTCGGGGATTTCACGGTCAACGCTGTTGCTGATGATTGGTTTGTATTATTGGAGGATGCCAGATCTTCCATGCTTTTACCTGCATTTGCCGCTATGATCTTAGCTGCCTTTTTTTCCCTGCGGATAATGGGCAGTACGGTGGCGGAGGCGTCTTCCACACTCATAAGGCCTTTATTGTATTTGCCCGTCAGCTGCACTACTGCATACCCGTTGTTGATACTGAACCTCCTGATATCCCCCAATTCGGTATCATCGTTAAAAGCCCATTGAACAACAGCCCGTTGCGCCCCGAGGCCGGGCAGGTTTTCATCCATTTCGTTGATTTTGTTCACAGGCCTCATTATATGGTTATTCTCCTTGGCCACTTCAGAAAATGGTTTGTCCGAGGAGGTGGAAGCCATTTCAAATTTAGTCGCCTCTGAAAAGAGGGTATTGATGGTTTCCTCTGAAGGTTCAATAGCCCTGGACAGGGTGGCGAGTTGCACGAGGTCTTGTTTCTCATCGACCTTTACAATGTGAAATCCGAATTCGGTTTCCACCAGCCCTATATGGCCTACCGGATTGCCAAAGGCAAAATCGTTGAATTTCGCTGTCATTACCCCTTCCTGGAAAAAGCCCAGATCGCCACCCTGCGGTGCCGAGGGCCCATCTGAATTATCCCTTGCCAATTCGGCAAATACGGTGCCGGGTTTGGTGGCTTCCTTTAAAAGTTCCTTAGCCCTGGCTTCTGCCTCTTCCTTCGTTCGCTTGACTTCCGGGTTGGCCCTTTCAGCACCTTCATAGGTAATTAAAACATGGCTGGCCTTTACCGAGCCGTTGGGTTTCCTTTTGACCATTTTGCTGATCTTGAAGGCATCCCCGTCTTTGTAGGGACCGAATATTTCACCAATTTGCAACGCCATCAGGGTATCTGCAAATTGGGAAGGCAATTCATTCTTGGATTTGTAGATGGTATCGAATTTGGTATCCGAATTCCGGTCGAGGAAAGCGGCCGGGTTTTGGGTGGACCGAAAACCCTGGATGGTGTCGTTGGAATCCGTGGCGGCATTGTATTCCGCCGTATCATCCAACAGGCCGGTTATGCTGTTTTTGATCTCTGCTTCATCCGATACCGAAGGTTTATCTTCAAAATAAACATATCGGATATCCCTGGCCCTGCCTTGCTGGTAATCCTTCTCATGCTCTTCGATATATTTTGAAATTTCGTTCTTGGACACGATTACAGTACTGTCCGGAATACTGGTATACGGTATTCTGACATACTTGATATCGACCTTGTCATTGGCAAGTTTATATTCCAGCTCGCCTTCCTTCAGTGTGGCAACGGTCCCTGCTTTAATAAGGTTAAGATAGGCCTGTTCCCGGGCGCTTTGTATGATGGCGTCTTCATCCTGGAGCCAGTCCTGGTATTGTGCCGGGGCGTTGACCTTTAAATCTGCAATGAAATCCCGGAATTTATTCTCATCAAAAACCCCGCTCTCATTCAGGAATTGTGGGTTTTGGGTAAAGCCCGGGCTCGATTTGATTATGTTGAGGATCTGGTCGTGTTCTATGGCAATCCCCAGCTCTTCTATCTGCTGTTCGAAAAGGGTATTTCGTTCTACCTGGCTCCAGACACTGTTAACCAACTGCATGGAAGAGGCGGTAGGGCCACTCCTTCTGGAAGCACGCTCTACCTGCTGCCTGAAATCATCGATGGAAATTTCGTCCCCGTTGATCTCCGCTACGGAGGAACCCACTTTTCCGCCGGAGAAATCCTGACTGGTGAAAATCCCGGATACTACGAAAGCAAACAATGCAAGGCCGATGATCAGGATCAATACCGTTGTACGCTTTCGGATATTTTCTAAAATTGCCATGTTGTGGAGTATTTAAAACAGTTGGCGAAATTACCATTTTCTTTCGGCTCTTTAAAACTTTTACTTACTTATATTGGGCTTCCGGGGGCCTTTTACGCCGGGATTATTTAATAATCCGGCAATCGGGCGCAAGAGGATTGCCTATTGCTAACGGGAACAATCCTACACCTTGTGGTTGGAACTAGTCTTTTTCAAGTCTTTTCAGGGTGACCAGGTCGATCTTATTGCCGGATACTTCCAAAATCGTAAACATAAAATTGGCTACTTTGATTTCGGAATCCTTATCCGGTATCTCCCCTGTTTCATTCACGATCAATCCCCCAAGGGTTTCATATTCTTCGCTATCGGGCAGTTCGAGTTTATAGATTTCATTCAGGTAATCCACCTCGAGCCTGGCAGAGAACTTAAAAGTGGTGTCGTCTATCCTTTCTTCGTACAGGTCCGTAGTGTCATGTTCATCTTCAATTTCCCCCACCAGTTCCTCCACAATGTCCTCCACCGTCATGATACCGCTGGTACCGCCATATTCATCAAGTACCACGGCAATACTCTTCCTTTTTTTGGTAAGCACATTCAGGATCTCATGGATGAGCATGGTTTCGGGGACATATTCCACCGGCAGCAGGATGCTCTTAATGGTCTTTGGCTTTTTAAAAAGCTCATAGGAATGGACATACCCTATAATATCATCAATGGTATCGTTATAGATCAGGATCTTGGAATACCCTGTATCTGAAAACAACTTAGTCAGGTACTTTGGGGTTTCATGTAATTCAACTGCCGTGATTTCGGTCCTGGGCACCATTACCTCCCGGGCTTTCACGGTAGAGAATTCCAGGGCGTTCTGAAAGATCTGGATCTCTGAATCCACATCATCCTTAGCCTCAACAGTTTCCATTTGTTCGGTAATATAATCCCCTAACTCCAATTTACTGAAGGCCAGCTGTACATCATCCCCGGCTGTTTTGAAGAGACTTTTAAGGATAAAATCGGATACTTTGATAACGAAATCCGATATAAAGGAAAAGAGGAAGTAAAAAAAGAAGGCCGGTAAGGCCAGTACCTTCAGCAGCGTATTGGCATAGATCTGGAACAGTACCTTGGGTAGGAACTCAGCCGTCAGCAAGATAATCAGGGTGGATATAATGGTCTGGGTCACCAGGCTGAAATCGGTCAGGATAAGGTGGACAAGTGTATTGTTGGCGGGGAGCATGTCGGTGAACCAGGACATCAGCAAATCCCCCATGAAAAATCCGTATACCACCAGGGCAATATTGTTGCCGATCAGCATGGTGGCAATAAATTTGGAGGGTTTGGCCGTGAGCCGGGTCAGTACCTTGGCAAGTATCCCATGTTGCTTTTTCTCTATTTCAATATGGATCTTATTGGCCGAAATAAAAGCGATCTCCATTCCGGAAAAAAAGGCCGACAACAGCAGCATGAAAATGATGATAAAAATGGGGTTTTCCAATTATTCCGGTTTATTTTGCTGTTTTCTTTTTTCAAACCGTTGCCGGTAATTACGCCTGAAAATAAACATACCGATGGATACCAATGCGAAAAATATAAAGAGGTAGGTCTCGGAAGGGTCCACACTCCAAAGGGTGATAATTTTATAGATGGAGACGATGGCAACGGCCAGGTACAGGTATTCTGTATATTTCAAAATTTTGATCATGATTCTTCCTCTTTTATGAGCATGAGCCCTGTTGTTTTATGCGCTTCCAGTAAACTGAATTCCCGGTTAAAGTCCATACCTGCCCCGTCCATGATTGTTCCGTCTTCCGGATTGGTGTATTTGAATACCGCTTCGGTAAAGATCCATTCGTTGGAACGGTCCCAGTACAATTGCGGGGTCTCCAGTTTCTTCCCGTCATGGGTTTCCAGGACAACATCTCCCCTTAGATCAATAAGGTTTGTGGATGTATAGATAATGCCATACCTGGCAGTGATGGTGTTTTTTTTGTTATCCGCGTCAAAATATTCAAGCCGCAATCCTTTCGGAAAAGTACGGTAGGGGAAACTGAGGTTATCGAAATCCTCACTTATCGGGCTGGTAAGGATGGCGATTACCCTGGTACTGTCCATGGCTTCACTTTCCAGTTTATCAGGGGTTTCGGTATAGGTGAGGACAAAATTTTCAGCAACCCCCTGGGGAAAGATATCTTTTTTGGCTTCCTCGCCCACCCTTTTATAGGTATCCGCGCAATTAAAAAAAAACATTGCCACGGTACAAACCATGGCAATGCGGTAATAGTTATTTCCGATAATAAAACTCATTTTTAGAGATTAGGCACTTGTACGCTGCCCCCTACCCAACAACTGAACGAAACTGTTTTACCAGCCATGCCGGAATTGAATATATCTGTCTTTGTCGGGGCTTTAGCATCATAGCTCGCCGATGCCTGGCCGGCATGTCCGCTAAGTGACGGATCCACCCGTCCTGCTCTCCGTGCCATTTCCGCAGCCTTCCAGTAGACTGCCCTCTTTTCAAAGGTTGTACTGCCACAGTCATTGGCGCTACCGGCGTACAGGTTCGCAATCAGCAGATAGGCCTTCCCATTGGATGAATTGACATCAATGGCTTTCTGGGCATAGTTCCGTGCTTCTGATTTGCTGCTGTTCCTAACGGTTGTGGCTATCTTATAGAGGATGTTGGATTTTTTATAGGAATCTGTTTCCAGGTCCACCGCTTTGTTGAAATCAGCAATAGCCCCTTTATGGTCGCCCGATTTTTGTTTCAGCGTACCTCCGTAGAGATAGGCACTGGCGGAAGGCTCCAGTTGCAGTTGGGCTTCGAACAGTTGCTTGAACAAGGGGTCATCCGTGCATTCTTTACTGAACATCCTGCCTACGGCCCTTTTTACCCAGTCGACATCACCCTTCTTGGATTCGAAACTCTTTTGATACAACGGGATGAGGTTGCCGCAATCAGCAAGGGCTCCCAGTTTTGAATCCACACTTCCCGCAATCTTTCCATAGGATTCGGAATTGGTGGTAGCGACCCTCAACTGATCTTTCTCCTTGGAGGTAAGGGTGCCTGCTTCTTCCTTGGGAAGCAGTTCACTGATTTTATCGGTGAGTTGTTGGTTTTCTTTCTCAATTTGTTCCGTGACATCATCATAGACATCAAAAACTTCCTGGAGCTCCTTGGTGCCGGCGTTGTGCAGGTCTACCAGGCTGGAAAAATACAGGTAAAGGGCTTTGGGGTTTTTGAAATTTTCCTTGTCTGCCTTAAAGGCTTTATCCAACATATCATAGATCTCTGCATCAGAGGCCATTTTATTGTCGTACATCAGGAGGGATTTGTCAATTGCCACCCCGGCAGCATTGTAATTGGTGGGGAAATACTTCATACTGTTGTCATACATTGCCATCAGTTCGCCGATATACTTGTCCTTGTCAGCGCCCGTACTATTTTCAATCTTATAACTGAGGATCCTTTCCCCCAGGGAGAAATTTGCCTTATTGATTGCCGGGCAGTTTTCGTATACCATTTTCCATGGCGTATAAGCGGCATCGTAATTTTTTACTTTAGCATGCTCCGCATAGATGGAAAGGTTGGTCATACACTCAGGGTTCTGTGCCTGAGCCCCACTTTTGCCCACAATGCCGAGAGCAGCGATCATCATGAAGTAAAGTTTCTTTTTCATTTTATTATCCGTTTAAAGGGGTTAATGTACTAAATTTTTATTAATCTATTTGTCTTTTTCTAAACCACTTATCGTTCAAAGACAGACCTATGTTTACTTTCAGGTAGCTTTCCTCAATTAAATCCGCATCGGTTGTTCCCCTGCGTCCCAGTTCGAACCCGAGGTTCAGATTAGAGAAATTGACTCCCAGTGGTAAACCAATTCCAAAAGTTATGCCAAAGTTGTTGATCTCTTTATTATTCACGATCATCCCGGTTTTGTCGAGTCGGATTCCGGCACGGTATGTAACCCTTTTAAGATAGGTTGCGAATGACGAGTAATCCGGAACAAAATATCCCCCAAAAGCCATACTGCTCGCATCTTCGTATTGTAAATTTTCTATAGGATTGAATTCATTTTCAAAGGAACCCAATCCCTGAAAACTGTATTCTGCGCCTAAAAACCACTTCTTATCTTCTCCATAACCAAGTCCGAGGGTTGTGGTAGTCGGAATTTTCAATTCGGTGTTTTTGAGTCCTTGTGCTTCTAAATTTACATTAATTACTTCAATTTCCTGACCATTCGAACGGGAAAATGAACCGATACGTTGCGTATTATCTGATACGAGGTTGGACTGGGTATTGACTGTCACCCCTGTAAAGAGTGTATGCTTATCATTCACCATAGGGGAATAGGTAGCACCGTAATTGAAATCGAATCCATTGACTTTGGATTCCCGCCTGTCGAGCGTACCGAACTGCACGTCCTCCACACTCTGTATCCGCTGGTTGTCGAACTGGCCGAAATTGTAATTGATGGTGGCCCCCAGATGCAGGTATTTTATAAGTTGGAACCCAAGGGAAACATAGGCCTGGTTGAGGCCTCCCTCCCCGGAATACTCATTGGTGACGGTGCGTTGGTTGGAATTGGTGCTTTCGGAGAGCAGGCTATACCCGACGGATGAAACGGGTTTAAGTCCGAATCCGAGCCCCCACTGCTCCCCCAGGGGTACACCGATGGCCAGGTATTCCAGGGTAGTGACGCTGGTATTCTGTTGTTCCGTATAATCCTTAAGCCTGATTTCCCTGTGCGATAAAGCTGCGGTGTAGGTAGTAAGTTTCAATTTTCCATAAGCCGCGGGGTTCTTCAGGTTGACGTGGATACTGTCTGCGTAGAGGCTGAGTCCTCCCATCATCTGGTTTTCCACCGTCCCGGCTGATCTGAGATCCCCGATTCCAAAGTACGAATAGGGAGAAACGGTCCCGTTTTGAGCTTGCATACCATATGCTGTAAAGCATAGGATAGCCATTAGGATTTTTTTAACCATCTAGCGTTTGTTGTATTCCAGCAAATAATTCAAGCCTTCCAGGAGGAAATCAGAATGCGCAAAGATGGTATTTTTTAGTCGTTTAGACAAAAATTGAACATCGCCCCCTGTTAAAATAACTGTTAAATCTTCGAAACGGGCAGTGTATTGTGCAATAACCCCATCTATCTCATGGGACACGCCATTGACAACCCCGCTGTGTATGCTGTTTTCCGTGGTGTTCCCTATAAAATCAGGGAACTCTTTTTGCTCCAGCAGGGGCAGTTTGGAAGTATAATGATGGAGGGCTTTGTACCGCATCCGGAGGCCGGGGGAGATGGCACCGCCCAGGTATTCCCCATAGTCATTCAGCATATCGTAGGTGATACAGGTCCCGGCATCGATGACGAGGGTGTTCCTGTTCTGGTTAAAGTAGAATGCCGCTGTAGCCAGGGCGATCCTGTCAACTCCCAGTGTCTGGGGGGTGGCATAGGAATTTTTAAAGGGGGTCCGGTAGGTATGGTCCAGGATATGGACCCTGCAAAAAATGGACAGTACCGTAAGGTCTGTTTTGGCCAGTGATCCCACGGAAGCTACCATGGCATGCCGGATACCCTGGAATTTTTCGAAGGTAACCTTTACCTGTTCCCGGAATTCTGTCAATTCAGCGGTGTGAAAGTGTACTATGCGGTTTTTGTCAAAAACGGCGACTTTCAATAAAGAGTTTCCGGCATCGATGATGAGGTTCATACGGCAAAGATGGAAAATAGAAAAAAAACAATTGCCATTTTTCCGGTTTTTTGTTTGAAGTTCCTAAATTTGAAATTATATTTGCCGCCTCCCAGGCGCGGCCCGTTTTCGGTATTTTGAAGCCTTGATCCGTTCCCGCACCGTTAGCGGAAAATATTACCCCTGGTACCTTAGCTCAGTTGGTAGAGCAACGGACTGAAAATCCGTGTGTCCCTGGTTCGATTCCTGGAGGTACCACTTAAAGCACAAAACCCGCTCCGTTAAGGAGCGGGTTTCTTGTTTCCGGGCCGTGGAAAGCATGCTTTCCTAAGGACTCAGGAAACAAGAAACCGCCTGCTGAAGGCAGGCAGGTT
>JBGTLT010000048.1:0-9233 GCA_041743975.1 Zeaxanthinibacter sp. | reverse complement strand
GCAGGAGGCTTATGTGCATTTATTGACGCAGAACATGCTTTTGACAAATATTATGCGCAGAAACTAGGAATTAATACAGATGAATTGTTGATTTCACAACCGGATGACGGAGAACAGGCATTGGAAATTGCGGATAATTTGATACGCTCAGGAGCTTTGGATGTAGTGGTGATTGACTCTGTTGCTGCTTTGGTTCCTAGAGCAGAACTCGAAGGCGATATGGGTGATTCCAAAATGGGCTTACAGGCTAGATTAATGTCTCAAGCTTTGAGGAAATTAACGGGAACAATCAACAAAACAGGATGCATTTGTATATTTATCAATCAATTGAGAGACAAAATCGGGGTGATGTTTGGAAATCCGGAAACAACCACCGGGGGGAACGCCCTTAAATTTTATGCCTCCGTTCGTTTGGATATCAGGCGATCCACTCAGATAAAGGATACGGATGGCAACGTACAGGGCAATAAAACAAGGGTTAAGGTAGTAAAGAACAAAGTAGCGCCTCCCTTTAAAATGGCTGAATTCGATATCATGTACGGGGAAGGTATTTCCAAAATAGGTGAGATACTGGACCTGGGTGTAGAGTTCGAAATCATCAAAAAAAGCGGTTCCTGGTTTAGTTATGGTGATATTAAATTAGGACAAGGGAGGGATGCAGTCAAAGATCTTTTAAAGGATAATCCGGAATTATTGGAAGAACTGGAAGTGAAAATCAAGGAAGCCATCGCGTCCGTTACCAAATAAAAATAGATAACGTCTTCGGGCAGTAGCAACGGATTTCCGAATTTTTGAAGCAACCTTTATCACCGGTTACCATCTTTAGTACACATTAAAGATGAGTTATCTATGAAGAAAGCGTTATTTATACTGATTGGTTTAATTGGCATCTCCCTTGTATCCTGTAGCTTGGATGACAACGGGACCCAGTTCCACTTTGTACCTCTTAAGATCGTAGCGGCCGATCTGCCGGAATCCTTCAGGCTGAATGAGACCTACCAGGTCGCCGTAACATACGAGATTCCCAACAACTGTAGTTTTTTTGAGGGTTTTGATATCACCAAAGCCAACGATTCCATCCGCAACGTAGTGGCCATTGGTACGGAATTGGAACAGCAGGAATGCGAGGCGGGAGTTACAGAAAAGCAATCCACTTTTAGTTTTATCTGCCTGTATTCCGAAACCTATGTATTTCGGTTCTGGAATGGGGAGGACGACCAGGGAAATGCACAGTATTTTGAGATTGAGGTACCTGTAGAATAACGGAATACCTCATTTTACAAATAAATCTAACCAACATTTTGAGTCTGGAAGAACTCATATATAATTGTAAAAGAGGGGATAGAAAGGCGCAAGAACAAATATACAGGGAGTATTCCCGTATTTTGTTTGGGGTATGCCTTAAATATTCGCGCAGTAAAACTGAGGCTGAAGATAACCTTCACGATAGTTTTATGACGATTTATGATAAAATCGACCAGTTTCAGTTCAAAGGATCCTTTGAAGGATGGATCAAGCGTATCACAGTGAACACAGTACTCCAGAAATACCGGAAACAGGAATACCTGAATGTTGTGACCGAAAATTATGAAGAAGAAACCAACGAGGGGTCGGGTTATGCAGACATCCCCCTGCAAACATTGCTTCGGTACATTCAGGAACTGCCCAACAAGTACCGGATTACATTCAATATGTACGTGCTTGACGGATATACCCACAAAGAAATAGGGGAAGAAATGGGTACATCACCCGGGACATCAAAATCTAATCTTGCCAGGGCAAGGGCCATCCTTAAAGAAAGGATCAGGAGAGAAAACATCAATATAGCCTAAAACTATACACATGAATAAAAATAATTTGGACGATTTATTCCAGGAGAAATTCAGCGACTTTACGGAAGTCCCTGATGAAAAAGTCTGGGAGTCCATTGCACACTCCCTGGATCAGAAGAAAAAGCGGCATGTGGTACCCCTTTGGTGGAAATTAGCAGGAGTAGCAGCTCTGCTTGCCATCCTCTTCCTGGCTGTAAACCCATTTGGGGAGCCTGAGGCCTCCAACGTAATTATTTCTGAGACGGACCAACCCGGGAATCCGGTTACTTCAGACAAGCCAGCTGTAAAAATTGATCCCACTACACCGCCGGGCCAGGTGGAACATGGCATTTCTGCAACCGATGGGGATCCGGAACCAATAGCCGATGAGCGTAATGCCGTTGTCAGTAATAACCAAAAATCAGGCAATTCGAGTTCGCAACAGGGAAGTGATCCCGTCATAGAAGCATCCCAGGTTACAGACAACAGGATCCGCAAGGATACGGATCCCCGGGAGGTACTCAATGCAAACCGGGCAGGTTCGGAGGGAGTACAGGATGGTATAGTCCGGGTTGAACAGGCAGTTACCAATAAAGATAAGGTTGTCACTGAAGCTGAAAAGGCGGAATCCGGGCTCCCTGCAAAGGCGAATTCTGAAGAGGCGATTGCACAGGTTGAATCTGCCCCGAACAATGAGGAGGCGGAGGCGGAATCTGCCGGCAAGAAATCGCTTTTCGACGAGATCGCAGCAGAGGATGAGGAAGAGATGGCCACAGCCGAGCGTAAATGGTCCCTTGGTGCCCGTGTTGCCCCGGTCTACTTTAATTCCTTCGGGGAGGGTTCCCCTATCCATCCCAACTTTGTAGCGAATTCAAAATCCGGAAACGTCAACTTCAGTTATGGCCTGTCTGTAGCCTATGAAGTAGCACCAAAACTAAGTGTCCGTTCCGGGGTTAATAAGGTTGAATATGGCTATGATACGAATGACATCCAGTTTACGTCCTCCCTCGCCGCTTCAACCCGGTTACAGCTCACGAATATAGATTATACACTGGCTTCCAAAAATCTGGTCGTCCAGAGCCTTTCCACTTCGGAAGGGACGCAGGATGTAATCGTTAACAATTCCAGGGAAGTTGCAGGCCCGGAACCATCCCAGAATGGCAGGATGGTTCAGCAGTTCGGGTATCTGGAAGTACCCCTCGAGTTGAACTATGCATTGCTGGATACCAAAGTGGGACTCAACCTGATCGGGGGGGTCAGTTCGCTATTCCTGGTTGATAATACCGTTACCCTTCAATCCAATAACGGAGCAACCCAAATAGGGGAAGCCAACAACATCAATACAGTGAATTTCAGCACCAATGTGGGTATTGGGATCAATTATCAACTATCTCAGAAAATACAATTGAACCTGGAACCCATGTTTAAATACCAATTACATACCTTCTCAGATTCCTCGGGTAGTTTTCAGCCCTTTTCCGTTGGTGTCTACAGTGGTCTTAGTTTTAAATTCTAGTTCCGGGCCGGTATCCGGGATCAAACAATGTTGGTTAGGTTGGTTATTGCACTTGCTTTAACACCTGAACGCCCTGCAGAACCTCTGCGGGGCGTTTAAACTTATGAATTGGACCGATCAGTCATTAATTCTGTCAGAATGACCTCCCGTACAGCATCCCGAAGCCGGGATTTTTGAACCTTATTTAAATTCCCCGTTTCAAAAAAAGAATGCACCATTACCCGGGTTATCCCGGGTTTTCCTTTAAAAATACTGAAGGGAAAGCGGGCCTTATTGTCATAAAAAGTCATCGGTACGACCGGAATACCATGGGCAATCGCCATCTTAAAGGCGCCGTCTTTAAAATCATCGAGAAGCACTGTTTCTTCCGGCACCCCGCCCTCGGGGAAGATGCAAATGCTAAAACCCTGGTTAAGCCGCTGTTGTGCCCTGCGGTATACCCCGGTCCTGCTTTTAGTGTCCTCCCTGTCAACCATGATACAAACCCTTTTAAAAAAGAACCCAAAGAGCGGAATTTTGGCAAGTTCTTTTTTGCCTACAAAAACAAAGGGGTTTTTACTAACCCTAAGCATCAACATGATATCCAACATACTCGTGTGATTGGCCACCAACATATAACTTTGCCCATTTTCAAGGCGTTCCTTCCAGGTAATCCTGGGCGGGCAGCCCATACCATAGAGGATGGGTACCGCCCATAAATTCCTCGCCATCCAAAAAAATTGTGGGTACCATCTTTCTGAAAACGTAAAGCACAGGAGTAGTGGGAAAAAAATCAAAATAGGCACCGTCACCAAAACATAGAACCAGATTCGGTACAGGATTAAACCTATTTTCTTGAGCGGGGAGATCATGGCTTCAAAAGTAGAATTTTTTGTGGATCATTATCAGCTTAATCAAACTGCAGTAAGAAATGGCCTGTAAGGATGATAGGGTACCTATCCAGGTTTACTGTTATTAAATAGCGGCTAAAGCCACTTTATTATGTCGGTATCATTAAATTTGCGGATAAAAAACATGGCCAGAATTTTAACAGGGATACAAAGTACCGGCACACCACACCTGGGTAATATCTTAGGGGCTATTATCCCGGCCATGCAGATGGCCAATGACCCATCTAATGAATCATTTCTTTTTATTGCCGATCTGCATTCCCTGACCCAGATCAAAAACGGCACCCAATTGCGCGAGAATACCTATGCCACAGCCGCTGCCTGGCTGGCTTTTGGACTGGATATTGAGAAGACCGTTTTTTACAGGCAAAGCGATGTTCCCCAGGTTACAGAGCTGGCATGGTACCTCAGTTGCTTTTTCCCCTATCAAAGGTTGACCCTCGCCCACTCCTTTAAAGATAAGGCAGACCGGCTTGAGGATATCAATGCAGGCTTATTTGCCTACCCCATGCTTATGGCCGCGGACATTTTGTTATATGACGCAAATATCGTTCCTGTGGGAAAAGATCAGCTGCAGCATCTGGAAATGACCCGGGACGTGGCTTCTCGTTTCCATACCCAATTGGGGGAAACCTTTATAATCCCGGAGGCCAATGTTCAGGAGGAATCGATGCATATCCCCGGCACAGATGGTGAGAAAATGAGCAAGAGCAAAGGAAACCTTATCGATATCTTCCTCCCGGACAAAAAATTACGGAAACAAATTATGGGCATTGTAACGGATAGTACCCCTATGGAAGCACCGAAAGACCCGGAAGTCGATAACGTTTTTGCCCTCTACAAGGTTTTAGCATCCGAATCGCAGGTTGCCGGTATGCGGGCCAATTATCTGAATGGCAACTATGGATACGGCCATGCAAAACTGGCCCTGTATGAACTTATCCTGGACCGGTTCGGCGAGGCCCGCGCCAAATTCAGTTATTATATGGCTAACCTGGATGAAGTGGACAATGCCCTTGCAAAAGGGGCGGGGAAAGCCCATAAAGTTGCCGATGAAGTCCTGCTAAGGGTTCGGGAAAAACTGGGATATTAAAAGTTTATATGGCCTCAAAGGCCTTGCCTGGCAATGGCCTTACGATTCCTTTCAGCTCCATATTCAACAGGGCTGAGGATGCCCTGAAAACGGGAATTTGACAAGCCATTGCAATACTGTCCAAAAGTTGTTTCCCCTCTTGTTCCAGGTAGGTGTAAATAAGCCGTTCCGTATCATCCATCGTTATGAATAACTGTTTTTGAACGGGTGCCCGTTGCTCCGTGGCCACATCCCAGTTCAGCATGTAAACAAGGTCTGCCGCTGAGGTTAACATATGGGCCTTCTGTTGTTTGATAAGATTGTTGCAGCCCAGGCTGAAGGGATCATCTGCCCTTCCAGGCACGGCAAAAACATCCCTGTTATAACTGTTCGCAATATCAGCTGTTACCAGGCTGCCCCCCCGTTCAGCTGATTCAATAACTACAGTCGCCTCACTCATTCCTGCTATGATCCGGTTCCTTTTTAGGAAATTTTCCCTGTCAGGATTGCTGGTACTCCAGAACTCTGTAAGAAATCCCCCGTTTTTTATGATCGCTGGCGCATATTTCCGGTGGTTCCCGGGATACAACTGGTTCAGTCCATGCGCCAGGCAACTTATGGTCTGCAGGCCCTGCTTAATGGCAGCTTTTTGTATGCGGATATCAACACCGTAGGCAAAGCCACTTACAATGACCGGGTCCAATGGCGCCAGGTCTGCAATGAAACGGTCACAGAAATCCATTCCGTATGCCGTTATATTCCGGGTTCCCACAACACTGAGTACCTTTCTACCTTCCAGATCTATATTTCCCTTTTTAAATAACAGGATGGGGCCGTCCGGGCAATGTTTCAGGTATACAGGGTAAGCCGCATCGGTAAAGCAAAGCGCTTCAATGCCGTTTCTGTCTATGTATTCGTATTCTGCTTCAGCGGCTTCCTTGTGTTCGGCATCATAAATTCCCCTGATGGTCATTGGCCCGATACCGTCAATTTTCTTCAGATAGTCCTTTTCCCCTGAAAATACGGCAGCTGGACTGCCGCAATGCGCAATGAGCTTCTTCGCTGTTTTATCGCCAATATGGGGTGTATGCTGTAACCTAAGCAGCGCAACCAACTCATCCTTAGACATTTAAAATTTTTTTATAGTTATTCACAAATTACACATTTTATTATGTTAATAAAAGTTACGCTCCGTAGTTTGATGCGCTTTTGTTTTTTTTCCATCTTTGCAGGTATGCAAACCGAAAACTATATAGAAGAACTGCTATACAGGTTCAACTGTGTGGTGGTTCCGGAATTTGGGGCATTCCTCACCCAATTGAAATCTGCCGTCATCCATCGGCCAACCAATTCCTTTTACCCTCCTTCCAAGATCATTTCTTTCAATGAACAATTGTCATCCAATGATGGCCTCCTGGTTTCCTATATGGCCGGTGCAGAAAAAGTACCCTATGAGGATATGTTGCGGCGAACTTTGGAAACTGCCCGTAAATGGAAAAAGCAACTTGGTGATGGGGATAGGCTTACATTCAGCAATATTGGGGAATTATGGCTGAACCCGGAGGGAAAGGTACAATTCCAGCCTTCCTATAAAGTAAACTACCTGACTTCATCCTTTGGTTTATCCACCTTTGTTTCGATCCCTGTAACCAGGGAAGTTTTAAAAGAGGAGGTAGTAGCCCTGGAAGAAAAAATACCATTTATCTTTACCCCTGAAGAACGTAATAAATCTCCCTGGAGGCCCTACACAAAATATGCTGCCGTCTTTTTACTGGCGTTGGCCACTGGTCTCACAGCTTACAGGTTTTATGGTGAAACGGTGAACAAACAGCAATTGGCCCTGGAAGACGCTCAGGTTTTGGTATCCCGGAATATCCAGGAAGCCACCTTCTTCAATGCCAGCCCGTTGGAACTACCTGCCCTTAAACTGGAGATAAAAAGAAAGTACACAGGCATCCACCATATCATTGCAGGGGCCTTCCGCGTTAAGGCTAACGCGGATAAAAAAGTCCGGCAACTGCAGCGAATGGGTTATAAATCGGTTTATTTAGGGGTGAATCCATACGGGCTGCACCAGGTTACCTATGGTAGTTTTGAAAATCCGGAAGAAGCCCTTCGGCTCTTAAAGGAAATAAAACGTACGGTCTCTTCCGATGCCTGGCTGTTATCTTCGAAATAAGAATCCGTTCTATTAACTATTCACTTTAGCTGTACCTTTGCCTAAAATTTCAGGTATGCATGCTAAAACCCCCAGTGAATCCCGGACTATAATGACGGATATGGTCCTCCCCAGTGAGACCAATCCCCTGAACAATTTATTTGGAGGGGAATTATTGGCACGGATGGACAGGGCGGCGAGTATTGCTGCCCGGCGGCACAGCCGCCGGATAACCGTCACAGCATCTGTAAACCATGTGGCCTTTAACCGCTCTGTTCCTCTGGGGAGTGTTGTAACGGTAGAGGCGGCCATTTCCAGAACCTTCAAAACCTCCATGGAAGTGTATATCGATGTTTGGATGGAGGACAGGCTCAGCGGGGAACGGGCTAAGGCCAATGAGGCCATCTATACGTTTGTTGCCGTTGATGACACCGGCAAGCCAACTGCCGTCCCCCCCTTACTGCCGGAAACGCAGCTGGAAAAGGAACGCTTTGACGGGGCCCTCCGCCGGAAACAACTCAGCCTTGTGCTGGCTGGCAAAATGAAACCCAAAGATGCAACGGAGTTGCGCGCTTTATTTATTGATGATACCCCAGCCACCGGGGTGTAATGGCAATTCGTATGACCCACTTGTATACATGTCATGGCCGCCAGGTTAAAAGGAGATTAAAATATCTTTTCAGAAGTCAAAATTGTCCGGGTCCGGCCCAAAACGCTTTCCCCTGTCGAGCGCATCCAGGAATGCCATATCCTCAGGCAGCAGCTCAAAGTCGAACAAATTGGCATTTTCTTCGATTCGGTCCTTGTGAACAGATTTCGGAATGGTGATAACCCCTTTTTGAAGGTCCCACCTCAAGACCACCTGGGCTATACTTTTTCCGTACCTGGTGGCCAGTTCCCTGAGGCTCTCCAGTTTAAAAACCATTCCCTGCATCAATGGCGACCAGGCTTCATATTGAATGGCGTTGGCCTTACAGAAATCGAGCAGTTCTTGTTGTACCAGATAGGGATGGAATTCCATCTGATTTACCATCGGGACCACAGTGGCAGTCTCTAACAGGTCGAGCAAGTGGTGTTGCAGGAAGTTGCATACCCCAATCGCCCTTACCCTTTTCTCCGCATACAACTGCTCCATTGCCGCCCAGGTTTCCTTATATTTTCCTGATACAGGCCAGTGTACAAGATACAGGTCCAGGTACTCCATTTGCAGCCTTTTTAAGCTTGCCTCAAAGGCCTTCAGGGTATTGTCATAGCCCTGATCTGTATTCCATACCTTACTTACAATGAAGAGTTCTTCCCTGGCTACAGGAGCGTTCGCAACGGCGACTCCAACTCCTGTTTCATTTTGGTAAGCAGCAGCAGTATCAATATGCCGGTAACCTGCGTTTATAGCCCATTGTATGGCTTTTTCTACTTCCCCTCCAATACCGGACTGGTAAACGCCCAGTCCCAAATAGGGCATCTTCACCCCATTGTGTAAAATACAAGTGCCCGAAATATCTGTAATTTTATCCATTGATTACAGTCTGTAGATCCATTCTTCGGGATTGAGGCGGTTGGCATCCTCATACAAATAGAACTTTAACTGGGTAAGGCCATTGAACCGATTGGTATAAATTTCGCCTAGTTCTGTTTTGGCAGGCACCTTATCCCCATTTTCACAAATAGGCTGGAGAGATTGTAATAGGTGCTGATATAATTTCCATGTTTTAACTGTACACCCTTATTGCCCCCGGGCACTGCTAATATGGCAATCACTTCCCCTTCAAATACAGCCCTGGCTTTA
>JBGTLT010000047.1:0-4191 GCA_041743975.1 Zeaxanthinibacter sp. | reverse complement strand
GCCAACCACCCAATGCGGGCAGTATAATTGTTATTTGCATTAACAATCCCCTGATAATTTTATAATATGCAGGAGGACCTGGAAACACTTCTGCTGTTATTATCGGACTTCCTGACTTCGACACTGGGTCACCCAAAATTTTCCGGAAAAATATTGATGAGCTGTTTTTGCCTTTCATTTGTAATGAGCAAGTGTTCTATTTCGGTTCCATCGGGGGTGCTTGCGGTAATCTTATAAATTGTTTTCGCTATTTCAATAGCGGTGTTAGCACTCATTTTAGAATTTCTTTCTTTAAGTTGTCGATCTAATTCCCTGTGTATTTTATAGGCGACAAAGGATATACAGATATGCGCTTCAATGCGTCTTTGCAATCGATGAAAGATAGGTCTTACCCTTAGATCATTCTTGGAAACCCGAAAGGCATTTTCGATCTGCCAGAGATGTCGATAATTCTCTATGACCTGATCCTTATCCATTTTGGCATTGGTGAGATAACCTTTCAGGCCGTCCCAACGCGCATCTTGTTTTAATTTATCATAATCAATAGCTACACTTATTTCGCCTTCTAGTTTTAAAAATTTGTTATAACCTCGATTGTTGATATTACTTTTGGTCAGCTTTCCTCTTCTGATCTGTTTTTCAAGTTTTTTGAGCCCTTTTTCGCGGTTGTAGCGGTCCTTCTTAGCTCTATCGTCAGAATAACTTATGATTAGCCGTAAATCCCCCTTTTCGATCACAGCGCTCTGACCATGGTCCAGTCCTAGTTCCAGGATCTTTTGTTTTATATGCCGTGGTTCATTCTTGATCCTACCTCCCAGAACAAACTCATATCCCTTTTCCTGTAACTCCTCTACATTGGTATTGGACAAGAGTCCACTATCCGCGATGACTACCAATTGATCAAGGTCATACTTAATTCTAAAGGCATCAATGATTGGGAGCATGGTGTGGCCCTCAAATTTATTGCCCTCAAAAATTTCATAGGCAAGTGGATAGCCATGTTTGCTGATCAGTAGTCCCAGTACAATTTGCGGGTTCTGATGTTTCCCTTCTTTGGAAAAGCCTGTCTTGCGAAGTTCATCTTCCTGATCGATCTCAAAATACAAAGTGGTCACATCGTAAAAGACAACGCTAATATCATCCTGAAGCACTTTCTTGGTGTGAAGGTAGCCGATCTGTTGAACTAACTCTTTCTGGGTAGAATGAAGCCTGTCCAAATAGCGGTAAATTTGTTGTGAACTAATTTCAATCTCTTTGTAAAGAAATAAATATTCCGTGGTCTTAAGTTTACTGACTGGTTGGATAAGCCTGGAAAAGACTAAATACTTAAATAAAGAATCTTCTATTTTATTAAAACCGATTTCATCAAAAATAGCTCCCAACAACCGTTCGGTACCCACTTCCTTATGAGAAGAAACGGCATCGAAAACAAATCGGAAGACTGATTCTGTATCAGTGAAATTTAAAACCTGTTGCCCTTGATAGTTTTGAATGTACTCCTTTCCCTTCTTAACAAATTCATCGATAATCCATGTCTCCTTAGAGCTCCCGATTGTTTTTAATAACTTGGGTCTGCCCTCCAACTTGGCAATTACCTGGACACTGATGACACCACTCTTATTTTTCTTTTTTCGTACAAACACGCGTAAAAATAATAAAACAAAGCGCTGGGTCACCCAAATTTATAGAATCGAAATACTTAAAATACTATTGATTAGAAAGTTATGTTTTTATGGGGGATTTTATGTCGAAGTCAGGAAAAAGAAACCAGTGGGCTTTGAAAAAGGTTTAATGGCAAGAGAACGTGGTAATTATAATTCGGGCATACCGGCCTGCTGTATGATAATCCAAAAGCAACCGGTAGGCAGAGTTCTTCAGGGACTCTCCACGCCTGTACTTAAACTCAAGATAATCTTCGGTTTACACCCACAAAGCAATATAACGGTATGAAATCACCTGATGGGATTACTTTCCCCCGGCAGGTTCCAATTCTTCCAGATACGCAAATAGATCCAGTACCTCAGAATCCTTCAGGTTATTCAACAAACCTTCGGGCATCATGGATTTGCCGGACATATCCCGGGATTGTATCTGGGATTTGTTGATGGTCACCACGTCCCGGCCTACAACCCGCAAGCTGAGGTTCCTGTCAGTGTCCGCAATGACATTTCCGCTATACGTTCTGCCATCTCGGGTGGTGATTACCACCAGTTTATAGTCGTCCTGAACGTCCCCACTCGGGTTCAGGATATTGCTCAGCAAATACGTCGTATTGGTCCTGTTGGAACCGGTAAGGTCCGGGGCTATGCTTCCGCCTTTACCATAAAGCGTATGGCAGGAGGCACACGTCCGTTCATAGACTACTTCGCCATTGAGGGGATTTGCCCCGGAGATTGACTCCTTGGTAAGTAAATCCTGATAATATCTGTACTTGGCTTGTAGCGTTTGGGATATATCGTCTATGGGCCCCCAGATCTCCACAAACCCGTTTCCAAGTATGGCTCTTAACTGCAATACCACATGGGCGGGAATATCTGATTTCGGTATGGTGCCATCAGCGATCCCATCTGCCAAAAGTCTGCCGTACATAGGCCTTGTGGCGAGGGTCAATATAACCTCCTGCTTTTCTTCTCTGCTAAATTGCGGGTATTTTTGGAATAAAAGGATTCCCAGGTCCTCACTTGCATATGCGGCGACCGACCTGATGGATTCCTGGCACAGGTCCCTGTTTTCAAGCAATTCCGGTAAGAGTGTCTTTAATTCTTCCCTTTGATGGAGGGCAAGCTTCCGGATGGCTTCTTTTTTGACATCGGCCGTTGCCAACTCATCCTTTAACACGATGATCAATTTTTTAGCAACTTCAACATTGCCGAAATGCTGGGCGATTTCATCGGCTATGGATGAAAGCTCCGGATCTGCCTGCAGATTTTTATATACGGTGGCCCAATTGCCCGGTTCGTCTAAATCCAGGTTACTTTCCACCCCGGACCTCATCCCTTTCAGAAGTTCTGGTCGTATCTCAGATTTTTCGTTCATTGCCGCAAGGAGGGTTTCTGCCTGGCCTCCATCTACCATCCTCCTGGCTATTTTTTGTGTTAGGGATGATATAACACTATTTTTCGCCAGGTTCAATGCTTTTTCCGGCTCTTCTGCAATCATGGATTCTATCCCATACCACAGCATAAGGGGGATATTGGGATCGCCCACGTCTTCTTTATGATGGATCAGCGCGGACGCTATATCCCACCTGTCACCTTTTTCTATTCTCTGAAGGGCTCCGGCCAGGTAGCGCCTAACCACCGGAGCTGCTTCTTTTTTGGCCAGGGCCGTCATCGCTTGAATGGCCTTGTCGGAAGGCTGACCGTCTTCCACAAGGAACTGAATGGCCCAGGCGCGGACATATTCATCCCTGTCCCCCAACAATGCAATCAGGCTGTACTCGTCCAGGTTGTTTGTGGTCTGCAATGTCCAGAATGCACGCAGCCTGGTGTCTTCCTTTTTTCCTTTGTACAATTGTTCTTTCAAATCTGAAACCGCTCTGGTATCCAGTGGCTTTTTTGAAGACCGGAATTGCAGGATGATCCTTGCTCTTTGTGCATGCCAGTTACTTTTGCTAAGTTGTAACTTTGCCAGTTCCGTATCGCTTTTTTGATTCAGGTCATCGAACCTGCCAGGCCAAATCTCAGCTTCCGATTTTTCCGGCATGATCCTGAAAACCCTACCGGTATCTTTATTCAGTACATTATCACCGCAGATATCCGCATCATGCCAGTCGAGCACATAGAGCCCCCCTTCCGGACCAATTTCCATACTGAAGCCAACCCATTGGGCATTGTTGGCCATCATAAAATCATCACCATGGCTGGCAGTAAAACCTGAACCCCTGACCTTTATAATATCAGACAGGACTGCATGCTCGTGAATATTAGCCATGAAAAGGCGGCCATGCTGCTCCTGTGGAAAGGCATCGGACTGGTAAATCCGGGCTCCTCCATGTGCAGAGCGGTGCCGGTGGTCAACGATGGTTTGGATGTCTTCGTAGACATAGGGATTGAAATGCTGGCCCCCCTGCCTGTGGTATATACCACCGTGAATAACATGGAACATATGGGGGATTACACATGCCGAAATAAACAACTGTCCTTTTGAATCATAGTCGATTCCCCAGGGATTGCTGAAACCATGGGCCAC
>JBGTLT010000046.1:0-19507 GCA_041743975.1 Zeaxanthinibacter sp. | reverse complement strand
TACCACAAAGTGCATCATATTATCCATGCATGATTCAGAAGAGTATATATTAAAGTCGGTAAGTGCGGGTGCCAGTGGGTACCTCCTGAAGGATACAGGGAAGTCCGAATTCCTCAAAGCGATCCATACAGTGAAGGAAGGCGGCAAATATTTCAGCGGGGATATCTCCAATGTACTGGTCAATAATTTATTGAACCCGGGGAAGCAGCCGCTGGGAAGTGCGGTTATTCGCGAAGAAAAAGGTAATCCCTTTGACCTTACCGGGAAGGAGCTTCAGATACTGGAGTTGGTGCTTTCAGGATTGACCAACAGGCAAATTTCCGAAAAATTGCATAATAGCAAACGCACCATAGAGACCCATCGCTTCAACCTCATGCGTAAAATGAATGTCAAGAACCTCATAGACCTGTCGAAAAAGGCACAGGAACATAATCTGGTGTAGGGGAGGGGCCGGCAGGTGAAGCCGTTTGTCATCCTGAGCGCCCGCCCTTGCCAAATGGAAGATGGGGCAAGCAGTCGAAGCTTTCTTGTGAGGCTGAACGTAGCGAAGCACAGAAACATTCGACTCCCTCAATATGACGGCCTTCAAAAAATACAGTTGATTTTTTTATAGTTACGAAATTTTTATTTTACTTTGTATTTCAAAGTACTTTACTATTCAAGAACGAAGCTTACTGATTAAATCCCTGCAATGATGAAAAACAAACGACTTGTATTCATTTTGATAACGATTGCATTGCTGCTGCTTGTTCCTCTTATCGCCATGCAATTCACTGCCGAAGTTTCCTGGACAGGCTCTGATTTTTTGGTGATGGGCATCCTGTTGCTCAGTTCAGGCCTTTTATTTGAGCTGGTCATGAGGAAGGTAATCAACGCAAAGCACAGAATAGCCTTATGCATAGCCATTGTTGTAACATTCCTGTTGGTATGGGCTGAACTTGCAGTGGGTATTTTCGGAACACCGTTGGCCGGAAGTTAAATAGGCCGGAACACGGGAGTTTATGGCACAACCAGCCCCTGAACCTCTTTGTGAATCCCCACTATTTCTTATTGTGGGGTAACCGTGCCTGAAGTACTGGTTTGGACAATTTTGAGGGGAGCCTCGTTATACACTTCCTGCACGATACGGTGCAGATCCGGGATCACCGTCCTGGCAATCCGGGAATTGTTGTTTAAAAGTACGCAGATCCCCAGGTCTGCTTCCGGGTAGACGGCAATTTCATTTCTGTAATTATTCACGCTTCCCCCATGGTGCCAAATGGTTTTTTCCTCCATACTATCATCCTCCATATAGTTATGGATGCGCCAGCCAAATCCGTAATATGATCTTAAATGCCCGGGCCAGCGGTGGTAGTATTTGTTCCTGCCTGTTATTTCTATAAAGGGTTTGAACGCTTCGGCCAGGGCAGATTTATTGAGGACCTCCGGGTTATGCCCCAGCAGGAAACGCATCCATTTGCCCATGTCCAATGCACTGGCATTGATACCTCCGGCGGCAATGGCGTTGTAATAATTATCCGTAAGTCGTGCCGTTTTCCACCCGTACCTGCCCTGTGTATGTGGCAAGGCAACATTTTCAGTGTGTGCCAGGGTTTCATAATCCATTGTCGTGGTACACATTCCCAGCGGCTTAAAAAACCGATTGTCCAATGATGTTGCAATATTCTGCCCGGAAGCTTTATACATAATTTCCCCACAGAGGGCAAACATGGCATTCTGATAGCTGTACAGTAAACCGGGTTTGCTGATTGGAACTACTTCTTTAAAGCGTTGGGCAATAGCCGCCATGGGCAAGCCTGCCTCCACAAGGTTGGTAAAACTGTGATAGGGCGTTCCTGAAGTGTGTGATAAAATATTGGCAAGGGTTATTTGAGCGGTATTAGCAGGGTCCCCCAGTTGAAATTCCGGTAAATAATCGATCACCTTGTCATTCCAGGCCAAAACACCTTCATTTTTAAAACTGGCCGCCAAAATGCCTGCAAAACCTTTAGACAACGATCCGAGCCGGAATACGGTTTCGCCATCAACGGGATCATCCTTACTGCTGTTCCTTTTCCCGTATCCCTCTGAAATTAGGATGGAATCTCCCCTTACAATGCTGACGCCGGCCCCTACGATGTCGCCGGATGCGATCGCTTTATCAAAGTATGCCTCCAGTGCACCTTTTAATTCATGCTGCCGAAAGCTGTATAATTGCGCCTCTTTCGGATCTATCTGTAGTTTTACAGGGCTGGCGGCTGAAATAGCCTCCCCTTGGTCTGCAACTGATACCGGTTTGATGGCACTAAAGGTTAAGGCAAAAAGCGTTAGCGATAAGAGTGTGGTTTCCACCAGGACTATAAATCTCTGCATCGATCAATTGGTATTTGGTTTCAAATATGAAGAATTTGAATAAGGGATGAACTACTTCAATAACGGACGAATCACGTCATTTGTTATGTCTTACATTACTTTTAATCAAAAGAATTCATCGGGGCATTTGCCCCGGGGTACCTCCCCTCTGGAGGGGTCGAAACCGCCTATGCGGGTTCGGGGTTAGTTGGTTTCAAGAGATTCTTTAATTCAGAACAACTATGGGTATAAGGTTGGTAACCATCACGTTGAATAGTCTTGTTTTCGAAATTAAGCATTTTTTTTGTGTTATTGGCCTGAGCCTTATATGATTTATAAAAAAACATTAGAGGTTCAACAGCTAATGGGCATAATGCTCCATACCGATAAGGTATAGCAGGGGGGTAAACTACTTCCCACTGAAAATCAAGTAAAACCAGCGTCACCGCCGCCAGGAACGGGAAGCCAATCTTACGGGTGTTGTTGCTATAAACCCGGGAAGGTGTCATTGAACAAATGCTGGTTTCCACGTTAATATTTTACCGTACTCTTAAAATACCGCCGAACTTTTATGATATAAACACTACGTATAAATACGTAAATTTATAATTTGCATATTGAAATTCAATAGGTTTCATTTTGGTAAATCAATGTTGAAAAACCAGATCCATAAGACTATATGTTCCTATTGCGGTGTAGGCTGCGGTATGTTGGTTGAAAAGGATGTTAAAGGCAACATCAGTGTTGCCGGCGATCCGGATCATCCTGTAAATAGGGGTATGCTGTGTTCCAAGGGCAAGAATCTCAATTACGTTGCCCAGGACACGAGCGACCGCATTTTATATCCTGAAATGCGATGGAGCCGCAACCATCCGTTGCAACGGGTAAACTGGGATACGGCCTTTGACCGCGCTGCTTCTGTATTTAAGAGTATCATTGATAAACATGGACCGGATAGTGTTGGATTTTATGTATCCGGACAGTGCCTAACAGAAGAATATTATTTGGTCAATAAACTGACCAAGGGATTTATAGGTACCAACAATATTGATACCAATTCCAGGCTGTGTATGAGCTCCGCGGTGGTGGGTTACAAGAAATTGGTGGGAGAGGATTCCGTACCCATTTCTTACGAAGATATCGAACTTTCGGACTGCATCCTGATCGCAGGTGCCAATCCGGCCTGGTGCCACCCCATCCTCTTCAGGCGGATAGAAAACCATAAAGAAAGGAATCCGAATGTTAAAATTATCGTGGTCGATCCCCGAAAGACCCAGACGTGTACAGTGGCGGACCTGCACCTGCAGATTTTGCCAGGGACCGATGTCATCCTTTTCAATGCCATTGCCCGCTGGCTGATCGAAAAGAAAAAAATCGACAAATCCTTTATAACTAAACACACTTCAAATTTTGAGGCCTGCAGGGAAAGTGCATTTCGTCTTTCGTTGCGCAAGGCCGCGGAGTTATGCGATATTTCAATCGATGACATTCGCAAGGCAGCCAGGTATGTCGGTAATGCCAAGGCATTTTTAAGTATGTGGACCATGGGGCTCAACCAAAGTGTGATCGGGGTTTCAAAAAACGTGGCCCTGATGAATTTGTCCCTCCTGACGGGCCAGATCGGAAAACCCGGAGCCGGTCCTTTTTCCCTTACCGGGCAACCCAACGCAATGGGGGGCAGGGAAGTTGGAGGCATGGCCAGCCTGCTGGCCGCACACCGTGAATTGTGGAATCCGCAACACCGCCGGGAAATAGCGGATTTTTGGGGTGGTAAGGAAATAAATCCGGAACCCGGCTATACCGCTACTGAAATGTTTAATGCATTGGAAAGCGGAAAAATGAAGGCTATTTGGATTATTTGCACGAATCCAATTGTGAGCATGCCAAATGTTCACAGGACTGAAAAAGCATTGAAAAAAGCCAATTTCGTGGTTGTACAGGATATCTCCCACCGTTCCGAGACCACCCGTTTCGCGGACCTGCTCTTACCTGCGGCAGCCTGGTTGGAAAAAGAGGGTACGATGACCAATTCGGAACGGAGGATAAGTTACCTCCCAAAAGTTATTGACGCCCCCGGAGAAGCCTTGCCCGATGTTGAAATCCTGTGGCGATTCGCCCAAAAAATGGGGTACGATGGCTTCGGGTATAAAAAGGCCGGCGAAGTATATGATGAACATTGCCTGCTGACGAAAGATACCAACATTGATATTTCAGGGTTGTCCCACCATCGTTTAAAGGCCGAAGGCAGTTTTCAATGGCCGGTACCTCATGCTACGCATATGGGAACTCCAAGACTGTTTGTGGACCATCAGTTTTTCACGGTCGACAGGAAGTCGCATTTCAATGCGCCAGCCCGGATCTTCAACCAATCCGAAAAAACGTCTCCGGATTATCCCTTGATTTTGAATACCGGAAGGGTGCGGGACCAGTGGCATACCCGTACCAAAACCGGGAAGGTAAGGCGATTGCTTACCCATATCCCGGAACCGTACCTGGAGATGAACAAGGTAGACGCCTATCTGCGGAAATTAAAGGACGGCGACCTGGCGGTCATCCGGAGCAGAAGGGGAGAGGTACGGGTAAAGGTGATGGTGAATTTTGACATCCGTGAACGGGTTGTTTTCCTGCCCATGCATTGGGGGAAGGTATTGGACAACGATTTTGGAAGGGCCAATAACCTGACCAACGACCTGGTGGATCCCGTTTCCAAGGAACCGGATTTTAAATATTGTGCGGTCCAGGTTGAGAAATACGTAAAACCGAAGCAAAAGGTCGTGGTCGTTGGCGCCGGGGCCGCTGCCTATCGATTTGTACAAACCTATAGGGAAAAGAACAAAGAAGATGAACTTCACGTATTTTCCAGGGAAACAGACCCCTTTTACAACCGGGTGCTATTGCCTGAATATGTTAGTGAGGAACTATCCTGGGAGGCCCTTGAGAAGCTAAAAAAGGGAGAACTTCAAAAATTGGAAGTTACACTCCATCCCGGACTCGGGATAGCTAAAATAGATAAGGAAAGAAAACGGGTTATAGACGATAATGATGTGGAACATTCCTATGACATCCTTGTTTTAGCCACGGGAAGCCGTGCCTTTGTTCCCAGCGATATCCAGGTGAGCATGCCCGGACGGTTTACGATGCGTGAAAGGGGGGATGCGGATAAATTGCGAAAATATCTGCAGGATACCGGACTACCGCTAACCGGGCAACATGTGGTCATTGTGGGGGGAGGACTATTGGGTCTGGAACTCGCGGCGGCCCTTAAGAAAAGAGATGTCAATATAAGCATTATCCAGCGTGCACCCAGGTTGATGGAAAGGCAACTCGATCGAATTGCAAGCCGTTTGTTAGCGGAGGACGTAACCGAAAGGGGGATCAAGGTATATTATGATAATGAAGTCAGTACTGTTTTTGAGGAAAAAGGCGAAAAAAATTCGTTGTCCGTAACCTTGATGACGGGGAGGACAATACGATGTAACGCAATTGTATTCGCTATTGGTACCCGGCCGAACATCGAATTGGCAAAATATACCAATCTCAAAACCGGACGGGGCGTAATTGTCAATCAGTATTTGCAGACTAGTGAACCGGATATTTTTGCGCTGGGGGAAATTGCAGAATTCAATAACTCACTTTTTGGGATCACTTCAGCTGCCGAGCAACAGGCGGATATTGCGGCCAAATATATACTGGGGGACCTGGGAAGTATCTATGCCGGTTCAGTATTGATGAACATCCTTAAGTTCGATAACCTGGATCTTTGCAGCCTGGGGATGGTCAATGCTCCCGATGGTGATGACAGCTATGAGGAAATCATTTTTATGGATGTCAGCAAACGATATTATAAAAAATGCATCGTTAAAAACGATAAACTTGTGGGAGCTGTTTTAATGGGCGATAAAAATGAATTTGCCGAATTTAAAAGGTTGATTGAAGAAGAAATAGAGCTTTCCGATAAACGGAATGAATTGCTTCGGGGAAATTCGGGATCCGTACCCCTGAAAGGTAAACTGATCTGTTCCTGCAGCCAGGTGGGGGAAGGAAACCTAATTGAAACCATTGTGAACGGCTGCGCGGAATTTTCCAGGCTTTGCTCTGAAACGGGTGCCGGACTGGGTTGTGGCAGCTGCAAACCCGAGATTCAGGAAATCCTTGACCGGCAACTCCAGTCTGTTGGCTCATAAAGCTGATGGAACGGGATTATCCTGGTAGAATATGGAAATAATAAAAAACAGGTGTGAACATGAACGATAACCTGCATCGAATATTGATCAAAGGAGGTGTTACCTCCCCCGGGGAACTTAAGGACGGCATCGCCATGCTGGAAGCAGACGGACTAAAGGATGTATTTTTTGGTTCCAGACAGGATCTGTTGTTCCCCCTGCAGAACGCCAAAGAGGAACAACTGGAAAAAATTTCGAAATTCAACACTGGGATCATCGCGGACAGGAGTTATCAGAACATAGTATGTTCATACGTGTCTGCGGATATTTTTGAAATGACCCATTGGCTGAAGGGATCTACCTACCTCTATATTCTGGAAGGGTTCGATTACCTTCCGAAACTCAAAATAAACATTACCGACCCCAGGCAGCGATTGGTACCTGTATTTAGCGGCAATCTCAATTTTATAGCCTCCGATAATGAAGATTATTGGTACCTGAACATCAGGATGCCGGGTTGGAAAAAATCGGCCTACTATCCTGTACTGATCTATAGCTGGGATATAACCATACTTGCAAAGGCCATTGAGGAAATTTATAAGGATATTGCCGATGTGGAAGAACTGTTCTTTGTTTTAAACAAAAAACTGGATACCAATAACCGCACCATCGAGAAGGAACTGGACATTCCCTATACAAAATTCCCCTACTATGAAGGAATGAACAGAATGGGACTGGACCAATATTGGTTGGGCCTCTACTGGCGCAACAACAGGTATGACCTCGATTTTCTAAAATCCTTATGTGGATTTTGTCTGGACAACAGCATCGGTAAAATATGTATCACCCCATGGAAATCCTTTATTATCAAGGGTATCAAGGACAGCTGCAGACCGGAACTGGAACGCTTTCTGGGGCAGCGGGGGATCAATGTGAGGCACTCTCAGCTTGAATTGAACTGGCATTTGCCCGTGGATGATACGGAAGCATTGGAGTTAAAAAAATTTCTGGTATTGAGTTTTGACAAGAACGACATCAGCACGTATGGCCTAACTTTTGGCATTAGCAATGAAAGCGGTAAACGGACGCATTTTTCGTCGATAGTCATCGAAAGGAACAAGCAACCGGCTATCGTAAAGGGATATGACGTACGCCCAACCTACAACGTATTGTACTTTAAAAATTTTGACCCCAATACACAGCGCTATAAGACCTATGCCCAGGATGTAGACAGGGCGGAACTCCCGGGTTTGCTGATGGAATTGAGCAAAAATTATTTTGAGCAATTGGGAACCCCGGAAAAGAAGAAAAAGCCTGTTAAAAAATCCACCGGCAACACATCCAGGGAGGTCCGGCAATGTCAATCCTGCCAAACGGTTTATGACGGGATATACGGTGACAGTAAATCCGGGATCCCACCGGGAACACTCTTTAAAGAGCTCCCGAAAGAATATGTATGCCCGGTATGTGAAGGCCCGAAATCCGGATTCACTTCAACGGAACTCCTGATGTCGTAATTTAACGATAATCAGGTATGAACACTACTGTACTAATTTCCCCACCCCATTTTCTACTTCAGGTATCTCTCCACAAACCCTTCCTTAAACGCCCGACCGATCGGCACAAAAGTTTCCTTGTCAAAGAAAATGCTGTTGCCGGAAACCTTTATAATCTTTCGTGTGTTCACTACATAGGATTTGTGCACCTGTGTAAACTGGCCTTCGGGCAGGGTTTGTAACCAATGGCGCAGGGAATGGGATGTAAGCTGCTTTTTCCCCGTGGTAAAGATTTCGGTATAGTCCGCCTCTGACTGGATGAAGAGGATATCATTGACCCCGATCCGGAGGTGTTCATAACCCGACTTTATAAAAAGTATCTCAGGGGTGTTATTTTTTTCTGCAACTTGGTGACGATCCTTCTTTCCGCCCAAAGGTACTTTGGAGACCGCCTTAACGAATCGTTCGAACGAAAAGGGTTTTAACAGGTAATCCACCACATTGTATTCATAGCTTTCCAGTGCATATTCGGAAAACGCGGTTGTCAATATCACATGGGGCTTGTTGGGTATTGCCTTTAAAAAATCAATACCCGAGATCCTGGGCAAATGGATGTCCAGGAAAATAAGGTCCACTGTCTCCGTTTTTAAATAATCCATCGCTTTCAGCGCGTCGGTGAAAGTGGCCTTCAGGTCCATAATGTCCATATCAGCGACAAACTTTTGCAGTACACGCTGGGCAGGGGGTTGGTCTTCGATGATGATACAGCGTATCATACGCTTCGCTTGTTTAGTTCGATACTGAGTTTTACTGTGTACTGCGTATCCGTATCCCGGATGGAAAGGGTATGGGCCTTGGGATAGATCAGGTTCAGCCTCTTCTTAACGTTCTGTAAGCCAATCCCGTGCGGAATGTCTTCCGTGTTGCCCAGTTTCTGATAGGAATTGGTACACCTAAACTCCAGTATCCCGGTATCGGTCACATTTACCGACACCTCGATCCGGATATCCTCCGCCTGGCTGGCAGTACTATGCTTGAAGGCATTCTCAACAAAAACGTTCAGAAAGAGGGGGGCTATCTGGTAATCGGAAGTGATATTTTCGGCATTGAACGTGACGGTACCCCGACTCTCGATCTGAAGCTCGCTCAATTGGGTAAAGTTCCTGAGGTGCTCAATTTCCTTGGGAAGGGGTACAAAATCCTCTTTACAATCATAGAGCATATAGCGCAGCACCGAGGAAAGTTCCAAAATGATGGAAGGGGTTTTGGGGGAGTTATCGATGGCATAAGAGTAAAGGTTATTCAAATTGTTGAACAAAAAATGGGGGTTTATCTGCGACTTCAGGTATTGTAGTTCACTCTCCTTGAACATGGCACTTAACTTGTCAAACTCATGTTGCTTTTTCGAGGCATCCCAGGCAAATTTAAAGCCACAGAGAATGGTGATAATAGGCATAACCTCCAGGAGGCTGAAGAAGACGCCGGGAAAGCCCTGGCCACGCGTATCAGCGAAATAAATTTTCTCAAGGACCAATTCCTCCATCAAAATAATAGCAGCAATAATCGCGATTACAAACAGGAAAAAAAGAATATATTTTTTACGATAGAAGAAACGGGGTAGCAATACGTAGTTGATGATAAAGGCCCCTAGTGCATAATTGATAAAATAGGTGATCTGAAAACCCTGGATCTCCGGGTGGCGTTTGTCAAAGGAATAGAAAATGAACAATACAACGTGCAGCAGTATCTGGAAAAATACCTCGGCTGAAACGCTGTTGTTCAATATATCTTTACGTGCCATCCCCCAAAATTACGGTTTTGTATCCAAGGGGAAACCAAAAATCCCCCATCGACAGATTTGCCCGTGTGAACGGCTATCCTGAACAGGTATGTCGTTTACAAGATAGTTTTTGTCGTTTGCAGAAAAAGCCCCAAAGGTATGCATGGAATGATTCATTTTTGTCTGATAGTTATAATAAGCACGAAACAATGGTATCCAAATTGGTAGGCATATTCCTTATAATACTCCTTATGAATTACAATGTTGGTTCTGCTCAGGAGGGAGTTATTACCATTAAGGGTAATGTGGTAGAAGATGCAGGCGGGCAGCCGATAGCTTTTGCCACTGTAATGGTCGCCGATTCTGAAACCAGTAAGCCATTAGACGGTACCACAACCCTGGATGACGGCACTTTTAGTATGGAAACGAATGCCTCCAACTTCTACATTGAAGTCAGTTTTCTGGGCTTTCAGACAAAAACGTTCGGGCAGCCACCAACTGCAGGCAAAACCATCGATTTAGGAACAGTTGCCCTTTCCGAAGATGCCGAACAATTGCAGGAGGTAGTGGTGGAGGGCGAGATATCCCGAACCGAATTCAAACTGGACAAGCGTGTGTTCAATGTTGGGAAGGATCTGAGCAGTACCGGTGCAAGTGCTTTGGATGTTTTGAATAATGTCCCTTCGGTCAGCGTCAACATAGAAGGGCAGGTAAGCCTGAGGGGAAGCCGGGGGGTGCAAATGCTCATCAACGGCAAACCATCCATTATCGCCAGTGAGGAAGGCAATGCGCTGGGTACCATTACGGCCGATATGATCGATAGGATAGAGGTGATCACCAACCCCTCCGCCAAATACGATGCGGAAGGTACTTCGGGTATTATCAATATTGTATTGAAAAAGGAAGAACGCAAAGGGCTCAATGGTTCCATTTCGGTGAATACAGGTACTCCGGCGGGTCACAGCGTGGGGGTTAGCCTGAACCGCCGGACCGAAAAATTCAACCTTTTCAGCCAGCTTGGCGTTGGCCTTCGTGATTTACCCGACGAAATTGAAACAAGGAATGTGGACCTGGTCAACAATACGGCCATTTTGAGCAATGGTACCGAGTTCCGCAATGAGACCTATTACAATTTTGTTCTGGGTACCGATTACCATATCAATGATAGCAATGTATTGACGCTTTCCGGAAATTTTGCAATGGAAATCGAAGACCAGCCATCCAATACTACTTTTGCCGCCATCGATGCCAATGGAGCCATCAGCTCTCAATGGGATCGGAATGAAATTACTGAGGCCAGGAATCCGAAATTTCAATATGAGCTGCAATATAAAAAGGATTTCAAAAACATTGAGGAGCATGCCCTTCTTTTTAGCGCCCTGGGCAACTTTTTCGGAAAGGATCAGGATTCTGAATTTGTGAATTCCACCATTTCAGGGCAGGATAACGATGCCACGCAGCGGACCCGCACCGATTTTAAGGAAGCAGTATATACCTTTAAATTGGATTATACCAATCCGTTTACGGATGAATTGACCCTGGAAACCGGTTCACAATATGTGCTGAATGATGTCAGCAATGACTATGAGGTAAATGATCTGGTCAATGGGGCATTCGTAAATGACCCCAACCTTACCAATATTTTTGAATTCGATCAAAAAGTACTTGGACTTTATGGAACAGGGTCGTATGAAGGTAAAAAATGGGGTGCTAAAGGAGGTATGCGACTGGAGCAGACAGATCTGACTACGTATCTTGCGACTACAGGCGAAGCCAATGACCAGAACTATACTAATTTTTTCCCCAGCCTGCATACCTCTTATAAATTCACCGACAAAATATCGCTGCAAACTGGATACTCCAGACGGATCTACCGGCCAAGGATGTGGGATTTGAATCCTTTTTTCAATATCCGCAACAATTTCAGTATCCGGCAGGGCAATCCTGAATTACAACCGGAGTTCACCGATTCCTATGAAATTACCACCATTTATATTCCAGGCAAAGCCTCCTTGAATTTCGGGTTATACCACCGATTTACAACTGAGGTAATCGAACGGGTGTCTACCTTTGAGGATAATGTGAGCACCTTCCGGCCCGAGAATATCGGCACCAACAGGGCAACCGGATTAGAGTTCAATGCGAAATATAGCCCGGTAAAATGGATGACACTGAATGGTGATTTTAACTATAGCAAGTTTCAGCGGGACGGTATCTTCAATACCACTGTTTTCGATTTCAGTGGCGACCAGTGGTCATCCAAACTTATGACCAAATTAATATTGCCCGCCGATTTCGACCTGGAATTCACCGGCAATTACCAGTCGGCTTACCGTACTGTCCAGAGTGAAATGAGCGACAACCTCTATATGGATCTTGGATTGCGGAAAAACATTTTCAATGGCAAGGCGGTGCTCAACCTGAGCATTCGGGACGTATTCGCTTCAAGAGTAGATGAAAGCCAAATCGCCCAGGCAGATTTTGCCGTCTACAACCGTCGCCAGCGGGGACGTTTCGTCGCGCTCGGATTCAGCTATGGTTTCGGCAAAGGGGAAGCCATGCAATATTCAGGTCAGAGACGGCGGTTTTAAAAAATGCCCTTATACCGATACAATTTTTCAAACACAATCAATTATTCATAAACAGTAAAATCAGTAACTATGAGAAAATCAATTTTAATGCTGTCTGTTATCGCCTGTTCCACGTTGACGGCACAATCCACTTGGAAGGCGGACAATGCCCATTCCAGGGTTGGTTTTGGGATTACCCATCTGATGATATCGGAAGTGGAAGGCCATTTCGGAGAGTTTGAAATAGCGGCTACGGCGGATGAGGCGTTTGGTGATCCTGAATTTACGGTGGATATAAAGACTGCCAGCATCGATACAGACAATGACCGGAGGAACGAACATTTGCGGAGCGAGGATTTCTTTGCAGCAGAAAAACACCCTTCGATCACCTTTAAGAGTACCTCATTTGAGAAGACCGGGGACAAAACCTTTAAATTGAACGGGGATTTGACCATGCACGGGGTAACAAAATCGGTCACTTTGGACGGGAAACTTAATGGTATCATCACAGATCAGCGAAGCCAGAAACTGAAAGCCGGACTCAAATTGACCGGGATGGTAGATCGATTGGCCTTTGGGGTAGGAAGTGAAACCCCCACCCTGGGCGACGAGGTGCAAATGACCATCAATCTGGAGATGGCACAGCAGTAAAAAGTTGTTTTTGTTAGTGAGGAAACGGTCATAGTGATAAAACATAAAAGACACCTGGTATTTGCCGTGCTCTATGTGGTATATTTGACCGTTATCCTTTTTATAATCCTCTCACCTTAACGGATAACTTTAATTTGGTAAAGATGAAACGAAATGAATTCCTGACAAAAGGGATGGTGGCCCTGGGAGGTGTAGTCGCCCTGACAGCCCTCGCAAAGGGTGGAACCCTTGGTAAAACGGAATCTCCATTGGAAGACTGTACCGCTACTCCGCGGGAGACCAAAGGCCCGTTTCCCAACAAGACGCCGGCTGACTATGTCCGGGAGAACATTATCGGGGACAGGAAAGGGGTTGCCTTACTGATTACCCTTACTATTTTGGATAAAAATGAGGGATGTAGCCCGCTGCCAAATGCCCTGGTGGATATATGGCATTGCGATAATCATGGGTATTATTCAGAATATGGCGGGTCTGGAATCCAGCAAAACGATTTAACTCAGGAACACTTTTTAAGGGGCAGGCAAGCCACCGACCCCAACGGCAGTGTCTCGTTCATAAGTATCTTTCCCGGATTTTACCGGGGGCGGGCACCCCATATCCATCTGGAAGTATTAAATGGCGAAGAACGATCTTTGCTGGTTACCCAAATCGCGTTTGCCGAAGAGATATGCGATAAAGTATATGCCACCCAAAATTACCAGGGAAGTGGCTATGTTAAAAATACCCGGGATTCAGTTTTTGGAAGCAGCCTCAGCCTAAACATGGCTGATTCCTTGTCTGGCAATATCTCAGATGGTTATGTACTTGCTAAATCAATAATTGTAGCTGCTTAAGTAAAACCCACATACTTTTCCGTAAAAGTTGCAGAAATTGGCTGTTAAGAATACAAGGCTTCGTGCCTGGCTACCTGCCCAAACGTGCCGTTTGGCATGGGCGGGCGCTCAGCCTGACATTCAACTGCCACGGTTGTTACATTCATGCCGGCTTAGCCTGAAAAGCGGCTTCGTGCTGCGCTATAAAATTAGCAAAGCAATATTCAATTTCGGGCATTGACGTATACTGATAAAAATTAAAAATATTTTAAGTTTTGATAATTTAATGATATGGGAAGAAAAACAGAACAAACATTTCCGGTGGTACACCGCTATCTTGGCTTTTTTTTAGCCGGCATCATGATCGTTTATGCCATCAGTGGCATAGTCCTGACCTTTAGGAATACAGATTATCTCAAAAATGAAGTTCATATCAAAAAGAAGCTGGAACCCAATATTACAGCCGACAATCTGGGCAGGGCCCTCGAAAAAGGCCGATTTAGTGTGGATAAAGAAGAAGGCGGGGTCCTTTATTTTGAAGGTGGCAGCTATAACCAGGAAACGGGCCTGGCCTCGTATACCGAAAAAAAATTACCCGTCCTCCTGGAAATATGAACAATATTCATAAGATGCACAGCGGGCACCCCCTATATTTCCTGGGTATTTTTTTTGGTGTCACCCTGCTTTTCTTCGCCATCTCGGCATTTTGGATGTTCAGGCCTACCACCTCCGTCTTTAAAAAGGACTTTATTTCACGGCCGGCGGGATCGTCTTAACCCTGGTTTTACTATATGTATAAGTAGCACCTGGATTCCACTGGGATGAAATAAGTATTTTTGTATTTTCAATTTATCCTTCAGGATCGCCTTCCCATAATTTACGAACTTTTAATTCCGCACCCGACAGCCTTGGTTGTGGTCGGATTTGGATCCTGCCCTTTGTCCAAAGCAGCTATCGCATTTTCAACAAACTTTTCGGAGACGTTCCCCGCATCCCGGGGACTATCGTCAATAGCCCCATGGTATCGGATGACAAGGTCGCTATCTACCAAATAGACTTCTGGGGTTTTGGTTGCCCCATATTGAGGAGATACTTCCTGGCTGCTGTCAAAGAGATATAGGAATGGGAATCCTTTTTCTTTGGCATTCTCTTTCATTGCTTCAAAACTATCGCCTGGCTTTGCAGCGGGGTTGTTAGGCTGGATCGCCACCACCGGATAACCCTTGGGGGCATAATTGTTATGCAGGTCAATGATCCGCTGTTCATTGGCCTGGGCATACGGGCAGGTATTGCATGTGAAAATGACAATATATCCTTTGGGTTGATCCCCATTGCCGTCTTTGATATTGTCAAAGGAATATTCCTTCCCATCTATATTTTTAAGTTTGAAGGAGGGGGCCTTGTCCCCGATACCGGCTCCGGCATTTGAACTGATGAAGGGTGTCATCGTTACCGCCGTATCATTGGAAATTAGTTCTCCGTTTTCAGAAATGAATGAGGCCGCGCCAAAAAATAAAAATACGGTCAGCGACATGCCAAGTAAAATAACGCTTTTCATAGTAGTGATATTTAAGGGTTTATAAAAAAGAATTTACGATTCCTTCGAGCTCCCCGGTATTTTGAAAGGGCGTGCCCACAAAGTAATTTTCAGCACCGTTATAAATATAGGTCGCAGGGATGGCTCCGGACCATTCGGGGGAGACCTTATCGATCCAGTCATTGTACTTACCATCCAAAAGGACAACCACAGTGGATGCAAGCTTTTTCTTCTCAATAAAAGGGATCAGTTTACTTTCCAGTTGGTTCGGAAAGTCAAGGCTACAAAGGATAACCCTGACTTTCTTATCCTTGTTTTTCAGCTGAAATGCTTCAATATAGGGCAACTCTTCAATGCAGGGTTTACACCATGTCGCCCAAAAGTTGATCACATAGGTAGTGTCATTCTTAAAATTAAAGATCGCTTCCAGATCATCAAAATTTTCATATACAGGAATGCCGCTGATCCTGCTGGAAGGTTCAGGCCACTTCTCCGATGCTTTTTCAGGGCTCAGGGAGTCTGCTAATCCGGAAGTATCCCGTTTTGCATCAGGCAAATCCTTACACCCAATGACGATCAGGAGTATACTGGCAAACCTGATATATAAACCGAACCTGGCCGCTATTTTTTTTTCTTGCATATCGCAGCAACATCTGTTTGAAATACCTAAATTGTAATGCCAACTTGTTATTGCTAAGATAACAATGAATACAGTATTTATCAAAAACAAATAGGGTCAACAACCATTCCCGGCCCGTAAACGACATTTCTGAATTGGGTACCGTTTATTTTTTCTGACTGGAATGGTGTCGTTGGCAGGTCGGGTTCTGTCGTACACAGAAAATTTTGGCAAAAAGATGGTACATATCATTAGGTTAGGTACGGCCTGTTTTGATTATCGAGTAAACCTATTAAAAACTGTGCCAAATGAGGGATGACCCTAACTAACACCGCAGGTCTGTGGCAACTAACGCCTGGCTTCCGGAGGTGAATGCCTGCATTAAAAACCACTAAAAATGAGCAGATGAAAAAAATCAGAAAAGAAGACATCAGTCAGGAAGTGTTTGACCTCTATGACGATTATGCGCACAACAGGGTCAATAGGAGATTGTTTCTCGATAAATTATCTACCTATGCAGTGGGAGGGCTTACGGTAGGGTCCCTGCTCAGTTTTGTAAGTCCGGACTATGTAAAGAAGATCCAGATCCCCCAGGATGACCCCCGGTTGAAATCGGAATACATAACCTATCAATCTCCGAAAGGGGGGGGAGAAATTAAAGCCCTTCTTTCCCGGCCCGCCGATGCCAACGGAAAGCTGCCCGGAATTGTTGTGGTCCATGAAAACCGGGGATTGAATCCTCATATAGAGGATGTTGCCAGAAGGGCGGCCCTTGCCGGGTTTGTGTCCCTGGCACCCGATGCGCTGACACCTCTTGGCGGCTACCCGGGCAATGATGATGACGGCAGGGAACTTCAGTCAAAGCGCGACCGGAATGAAATGCTGGAGGACTTTATTGCTGGTTACCAATATCTTAAAGCAAATACCGCTTGTACGGGAAAAGTGGGGGTGGTAGGCTTCTGTTTCGGGGGATGGATCTCTAATATGATGGCCGTTAAAATTTCGGATCTCTATGCAGCCGTTCCCTTCTATGGGGGACAGCCTGAGGAAGATATCGACAAAATTCAGGCTCCCCTGCTGCTTCAATTTGCCGGACTGGATGAAAGGGTGAATGCCGGGTGGCCTGCCTATGAAGAAGCCCTGAAGAAATATGGAAAGGAATATACCGCGTATATCTATCCCGATGTCAACCACGGGTTTAACAATGATACCACGCCTCGTTACGATAGGGATGCTGCCGGTCTGGCCTGGGAACGGACGATCGCTTTTTTCAGGGAAAAACTGAAATAGGCTTGCAGTGGCTTGAATGCTTCAGGATCAGTAATTCCAACCTTAATCAATAGAAAAATTGGATTATTTATAATTTTTTGGATAACCCTTCCTGTCATCCACCTCCTTGCAAATCCACTACCTGGTGCTACTTCAGCAATGGTAACCGGCGATTATTCCATTGTTATAGAGGGCTACGATTGGGGCCCGTTTGAGAATCCGTTTTACGTAATTCCCCGAAATTCCCTTTAAGCGTGCATTTTAAACTTTCCATCTCCTACTTCCAACATTTCCAAAAGGTAGTGGAAATTAGCCAGGATTTCCTCTTTTCACCTGCCATAACAGAACAGAACGGAATAGAGGCTTGCTTTCAATAGAGTATCCTTGTACGCGAATAAACATTTGCAGTTTTTCAGGCAATTTCGAAAAGTTTGCTATATACCCAAAATAAAACCTTATGAACTTTATTCTATAGAATTCCCCGAGGCTCTGCCTCGGGTGTAGCGTAATGATATGTATTTTTGTGGGTATGAGTGATCATATTTACAAAAGTCATAACAAGAGCCTGTTGCTTTATCATTTTGTTTGTCCTATCAAATACAGGAGAAAGGTTCTGACGGATGATGTTACATCGACTTTCAGGGAGATCTGTCTTCGGATAGAAGAGAGATACGAGGTCAATTTTTTGGAGATCGGCCTTGATGGGGACCATGTTCATTTTTTGATACAGAGCGTTCCCTCGAATGCTCCAAAAAAGATAATAGGGGCGGTCAAGAGCATTACAGCAAAGGAGATTTTCAGGCTTCATCCCGAGGTAAAGCAAATGCTTTGGGGCGGCAAATTCTGGACAAGTGGGTATTACGTAAATACGGTAGGGCAATATGCCAATGAGGAGGTAATCAAAAAATACCTTCAGAACCAAGGAAAATCGAAATATAAAGAGATACATAAAAATCAATTGTGTTTATTTTGATACCTCGATGGCTTTGCCTCGAGGTAGTTCATTAAAGTGGATATTTTTATTCCCTTTTACTTAAGGCGGCGGTAGTTTCCTGAACTGTAAAAGTTTTCAGCATATTCTTTGAAGCAGGATTAGGAACTTCTGCTATCCAGGCGTAATTTCCTGGTTTAAGGTCAATGGTTATATATGCTGTACCACCGGCAGGCATTTCCTGTGCACCGCCTAAAAATGTTACCGGAGCCGGTGTGTTTAGGCCATCAGGAGTGGTCCAGGTCATCCAGGAGTTTAGTTTCTCCAGATCTGTACCTTTTTCCAGTTTAACCAGATGCACATCATGACCCAGGAAATGCTCATGAGGCCCCTGATCCTTAAAGTGTACTGCTATTGTTTGAAGTCCGGCCTCCACCGTGGAAGGCATTTCTATCCCGCCCTCTCGGGAAATTGTAAGATCCAGAGTTGCTGTTGGCGCAATCTGGCTTAGGGAATTTTCCTTAACAACAACCTGTTTGGTCATTGGATGAAAAACTCCGTTGGTTTTCACATAACATTCCACTACATAAGTCCCGGATTCAACAAAAATGGTAGTTTGAGCAGTTTCTCCCGGAGATACAAGCCCTACCCCACCCGAAAAAATGATATCAGAAAACCAGGCGGGTAGTCTTGAAAATTCAGCAAACCCTTCCTCGGCCTTTCCAGCATTAATGAGCTCCATCGCATCACCAAAAATTGGTGCTATCTGGCCGAAATCGGCATAAGTAATTTGTTTGCCCTCCACCACCGGCAATTTATCCACCAGCATAAAATGGGTTAGAGGAGATTCATTGCTATATTTGAATGTGGTCCAGCCGGAGGGGATCTCCTCCGGTAAAATAAAGTTCATTCCTATGGTTTTGACCTCTACCAGATTTCCGAAGACAGGAAAGGTGGGCCTATCCACAATAATTACTTTATCTGCGTTGATTTCATGGGAAAGATGTTGATCTTTTCGATCATTTTTACAGGAGAAAGCGGTGATAAGAATGGCCATCACCAGGATTAAATTAAGGGATCTTGAAATTTTCATTTGTTTAATTTTTAGGTTGATTATACTTTGATTTACAGAAATGTTATTGGCATTTCCTAAAGCCTATATATCTAATTATCAATAAAATTATAAGTGATTCTTTGCTAAGTCAGTTTTATGCCTTAGATTCATATCTAAGAGTGTAATTTTTAAGTCCAATGAATAAATTATACTTATTAGGTCCTGCTGAGATCAGAACTGAAAAGGGAGAACTAGAGCATTCATTTCTTGCCGGCCCCAAGCGGTTGGCCTTGC
>JBGTLT010000045.1:0-13270 GCA_041743975.1 Zeaxanthinibacter sp. | reverse complement strand
CAATAAACGGTTCACAATAATCTATGGCAGATCCCGTAAAGAAACTTTCTTCTGTGCAACTAAACAGGGTCGCATTATCATTATAAGGCGTGATCCTAACATATATGCGTGTTTCCTGTGGAAGGTCTTCCGGGGGTTCATATGTCAGGGTATTCAGTACATCAAAATTTTCCAGTATTTCCACCCCGCCGGAGCTTGTACCTAAATTAAGGATGTACCCGGTTGCCGTTGGGGCGTATTGCCATGTGATCTCCGTTACAATTGTCACATTCTCTGCATTGTTGTCCGGCGCAACCAGGAACGTACAGGGCGGGGCGGTGGTGACATCCACTGTTGTAAAACTGGTTCCTTCGCAGCTTACAGGCCCGTCGAATAATATTAGAGTCAGGCTGACAAATATCTCGGTATTCTCCGGGAAACCCGTGGCAGCGCTGTAAGAGTTGGTTACACCCAGGGGTTCCTTGTCAAGGATATCAACACCGCCGGGGACGGTTCCAAGGGAAAGTACATAGCCGTTAATGCCCTGCACAGCCGGCCAGGTAATGGTGGCATCCACTGGTATATCATCTTCCCCGTTGAGCGGATAGGTTATGACTGGGCATTGCTGGCTTCGGGCAAATAGCCCAAACAGTAAGAACCCTATACACATTAGTCCCTTGCCCATGGATAAACAGATCATTAAGTGAAACTGGTACCAGTCTTAGCGCTTAAGCATAAAATATCCCTTTACGATGTTCTTGTAATTGTCTTCTGCTTTAAACCAATATACGGTAGATGGCAGGGGCCTTCCATTAAAATTTCCGTCCCACCCGGGGGAATTTATTGTCAGCTGCGCCAGCAGTGTCCCATAGCGGTCAAATACCTGTAAAGACTCAAGTTTTATCACTTTATTGGCCGTTGCGGGTTGGAGTTGCCAAAAGTCATTGATGCCATCACCATTGGGGGTAAAAAACCTTGGAAAATCACTTGTGGTAAGTTCCCTTTCCACCGGCTTGCTGGCAATACCGCACCCATTTCTATCCCTTACATAAACCGTGTGGTCCCCGGACGGGACCGCCGTGAATATATTGCTGTCCTGATAAGGTCCGTCCACCTGGTCCAATGCGTATTCGTAGTCACCACTCCCGCTGACTTCCACCGTAATTTCTACCCCATCCTCTTCCCGTGAAACCCCTAAGGCTGTAATGGCCGGACTTTCAGACAGCACAGCAAGAAACTCATGGGAAGTAGTGCATTCCGCGGCATTGGCCGACTGCGGAAGGATATTATAGGCCTCATACCGGTACCGGCCTTCATCAGTGAGGGTCACCCCCGCACTTTCTGATATAAGGACCTCCGTATCCCCATCCTGCCGAAACCACCGGTACCCATCTGCTTCCACTTCTCCCGTAAGGGTAAGGGGGAGGGAATTGGGACATAACCCGATAACTGCGGGAAAATTAATTTTGGGGTTTATATCCACCAGGACCCCCAAAACCGTGTCAAAGTATGGGCTGCAGTCAACTACAGCCATCCCTGTATTAAATCTTTCTTCGCTGCATTGGGTGTCCCTGGGATTTTCATTATAAGGGGTCACCCTGACATAAATCCGGCTATCTGCGGGTAATTCAACCGGCAACCGGTATGAAAGCGTATTGCCGACATCTTCATCAGCGATATCGGAACCACCCGGTTCAGATCCTATTCTTATCCAGTACCCGGTTGCTTTGGGTGAATAGGCCCATTCTATAGGCGTGCCAACCGGGACATTGACCTGCCTGTCCAGGGGTTTCAGCAATGTGGTACAGGGCGGGGGGGTGGTAACATCTTCCGTCACGAAATCTTCTCCCGGGCATTCCCTCAGTGGTCCACTGGCCAGGAAAATGCTGATGGTCACGTAGATCCTCGTATTCTCCGGTAGTCCCAGTTCGGGAGTATAGGAATTAAAGAGTCCGGCAGACCGGCGATTGAGGATATCCACCCCTCCCGGAGTTGTTCCCAGTGAAATAAGGTAGCCGGTAATGCCGGTCACGGGAGGCCAGGTAATGGTAGTATTTACCGGCACGGCAATGGAACCATTCGCCGGATTGGTTATCCTTGGACATTCCTGTCCCCTTGCAAAAGGTATGAGAAGGAAAAAAATCAGATATAGCGCTCTTTTTTGCATTTGATAATACATATCAAACATGTTAATATACCATTTTGTCTATCGTTTTAGGGCAAAATGGCCCATTAATTCCTGGTTCGAATCCGCCACGGCCCTGAACCAATAATCGGATGCCGGCAACGGCTGGCCCATATAATTTCCATCCCAGCCAGGTGATGCAGGGTCTATCTGTTCCAGCAGTATCCCAAACCGGTCGAATATCTGTATCTTTCCAAGGATGACCAGGCCAGTGGCCGGCGGCGGAATAAACTGCCATAGGTCATTGACCCCATCACCGTTAGGGGTAAAAAATTTGGGAAACCCTTCAAGGGCAAGGTCCTGTTCAATGGACCTATTTACAATGCCACAACCATTTTTGTCCCGTACAAACACCGTATGCGGCCCGCTTGCCACATTTTCAAAAACGGCCTGCTCCTGGTACGCGCCATCATCCAACGCATATTCATAATCCCCGATCCCTGTGGTTGAGACTTCAATGCGAATGGCTTCTCCCTGGCCTGATATACGCACATCAGAGATGGTTGCAATTTCAGAGGAAACGACCTTAAAATTCTTCGAACTGGGACATTCCAGGGCACCGTTTGTCTGCGGTACCCTATTGTAGGCTTCATACCGGTAATCCCCATTTTCCGTGATACTTACGGTCGCTGTTTCCGAAAGCAGTGTTTCATTGCCAAACTGGTCTACCCGGAACCACCGGAACCCGTCAGCCGTATCGGGGGTGGTAAGGCTGAACGGTGCATCATTCTGACAGAAGGAAACTACATCCGGGAAATTGATCTCCGGATTGAGGGTTATTAATTCTCCGGTATTCGCATCGAAATAAGGGCCGCATCCCAACTGGGTAGAGAAGGATTCCTGGTTACAGCCAATGGCAGGCCCGGCTGTATTGACCGGGGTAATCGTAACAAAAAATGTCCGGTTAGCCTCAAATCCAATCACCAGGGTTGAGGTTGCCATAAAAAATGCATTATCCAGGATTTCAGCCGTAAAAGGTGAATTCCCTATAGTTATCCTATAGCCTGTGGCTCCCGGAACAGCCGTCCATTCCAGGATTGGCGTAAGGGGTACATCGGTGGCGCCATTTACCGGGGAGATCAAACTGGTGCACCCCGGCAGGGTCGCTATAGCACCGGTCCGGAAATACTGTTCCTGGCAACCGGCTGCATCGTCATTTTCATTGAAGGGAACCACCGTTACATATATGTCCGTATCCGCGGGCAGGTCGGAAGGGGGGTTGTATGAAAGCACATTCCCCACCTCCAGGTTGTTTACCAGGTCAGTTGCCCCGGATGAGGTACCAACAGTCAGCCTGTAATTGGTGGCTGTGGGGGCATAATTCCAGGCAATATTGCTGGCAATATTCACATTGGTGGCACCGTCCGCCGGGTTCCTGAGGGTGGTACAGGGAGGGGCGTCCACCACATCCTCGGTGCGGAAGGACGAACTTTGACAGATAATATCCGGCTGCTGATCAAAAAAGAACAGGGTGAGGGTGACATAAATAAGCGAATCCTCCGGTAACCCAAGCGGGGGAGTATACCCAAGTGCGCTGCCTACGGACCTTTCATCAATTTCGGTTCCGCCAGGGGTAGTGCCGATGGAAATGATATAACCCGGAACCCCTTCCACAGCATCCCAGGTAATTTCGGCTGTTACCGGGACATCCTCCGCCCCGTTAACAGGGCCGGTAAGGCTGGGACATTCCTGCCCCAGGCACAGCGAACCATATAAAATCAAAATAAGATAGTGCAATTTTTTTACCATGCTTCAGATCTTCTATCTGTGCTTACCATCCTTCGCCTTTTTGAAGCGTTATCTTTTCAGGGCAAAATGCCCTTTTATTTCCCTACCGTCGTCCAGTAAAATGCTGAACCAGTAATCTGAGGCAGGGAGGGAACCGGCGGGTATGGTTCCGTCCCAGCCGGTATCACCAGGCTCTATACTTGTTACAAGGGCGCCATACCTGTCATAGATTGAGATGGACGCATCCGCCTGAAATCTCCGGTCTAATCCGGTTACCTGCCAATAATCATTCACCCCATCCCCGTTGGGGGTGAAAAATTTAGGGTATCCCATGACGGCCACTTGTGATTGTGTAATACCACATCCATTCAGGTCCTTTATGTAGACCATAAACAATCCAGGCTCCAGATGTTCAAAGAAGGGATCCTGCCGGTAATTGGCTCCATCCAGGGAATATTCATATTTGCCTTCTCCTGCTACAGCTATTCGTATGGTATTGTTGCCCGCAAAATCTTCAATTTGAATCTCTTTGATCGCAGCCCTTGAGGAGGGTAATACCTTAAAGGCCATGAGGTGGGTACAATTTGTAGTTTCCCCATTGAAATTAAACCTAAGGCCTGCTTCCAATATATAATCACCAGCCGCCGTAATCACGATTTGTTGTGATTCCGGGAAGGCTTCGCCGGGATCCCCGGCTTGCCTGTACCATTGATAGGAATCAAAGCCATCCGGTGCCGAAAGGGGCAGTCCGGATCCATCCGTACACAAAACATATGATTCCTCCATGGCAAAGGAGGGCACAGGATTGACGATCAATTCAATTGCTTCTATCCCCCTGCAATGGTTGCCATCCTGTAACCTGGCGTACATACTGGCTGACGGAGAATAAAAAAGGTCCGTAACCGGGTTCTGTTCCAGGCCCGCATTTTCGGCCGAGGTATAAAATTTGACATCCAGATCCGGGTATTCCCCGGCAAGCGCCTGCAGGTCGAAGAAGCCTTCCAACACCCCATCCTCCGGATTTTCATCGCATGACTGTATGCTGTTGGAGGTAGCCTGTTCTAACATACCAGGCACAACCTGTATGTGAAGCTCGCCTTCATAAGCGCAACCCAGCTCATTTACAGCAGTGTAGTACAGGGATTGGTTATAGGGGCGGGTATTGGCATAGGTATTGACATTTGCAATGGCCCTGCCATTGTCACGGTCTGTGGCAGAGGAGTAGAAGGTAAATTCCAGGTCCGGGCTGGCATTCAGCTTTTCCAGATTGAGTGTCGTGATCCCATCCGTGGGAGCAGGATCTATATCACATTGTGTAAGATCAATAGTGGATTCCGGTTCAGGGATGACTTTTATCTGTGCCTCCCCGATAATAGGGCAGGCCATGTTATCCGCAAAAGTTACTTCGAGCCGGTAACGGCCCGAATCGCCCGGGCGGGAGGATAAGAGCTCATATCGGTTACCAGTCGCCGTTGTGATAGGTATCCCGTCCTTCAGCCAGCGGTAGGAGGCACCCTCTGCAGCCGCTGTTTCGAGGGTAAAAGGATCCCCACTGCATAATACGAGGCTACTGCCGCTTGTCCCATCTTCATTGCGAATCAGATTTGTTTTGACAAAAAAAGACTGAATAAAAGGAGGGAGGCCCTGGGTGGCATTATTACCCGCCAGATAAACGGCATTGTGTTCATAGGTTGCTTTGGTACCTCTGGCATTGGGATCGTGGATAATACCAAGGTAAGGGGTGCCTTCCCTGTAACTTTTCGCAATGGTCCTGTAAATTTTACCATTTTCCCCCTGCTGGAGTGCCCCTCTGAAAAATGGGCCGGTATGGAGCAGGGTCATGGAATCAGCCACATCCGGGGCAGTAAGATCCAATTGTACCAGATCGGCAGAACTACCGGTATCAGTCAGTACATCATTGGATGAGAGTACATACAATAATTCATTATCCGGTGAAAATTCTATCCCATATGGGTTGGCATTCGTGCTGCTTAGTTTGATCCATTGCCCGTTGGTAACCCGTCCGGTCTGAGCGTCAAAATCATAGAGGTAAAGGCCATTCGTGGCATTGGCACTTGCCAGTTTGGTGCCATCTGAAGAGAGTTTTAAATAGCCCCTGGGGTCCGTTATCTGATCGCCTGCAATGGTGGTTTTGACTGCGGGTTTAAGCACTCCTTCCGTGTTCACTTCAAAGGCATGGAAGGTATTGAAATAGGGCTCAAAACCGTTTTCAGAAGCAAGGGTCATTACCCATATGGAATGGTCGAAACAATCCTTGATCACCGCGGTGATCTTTTCCGAGCAATCGGCTAACAGGTTTATATTCTTCTGGGTAACGGCTCCCATACCCTGGTTCAGGGACAGGTCCACTACCGAATAGTTAAGGCCATGGTCCGGGTCGTCCTCGGATACGGAAGTATCCACCGTGAAAATATAAAAAACAGAAGGATCTTCGGGTTTTGGGACTATTAGTGCGGATTGGGAGCTGGAAGAATCCCCAAACAAGCCCGTCCCGTTGGCCATAAGCGCATGATTGCGGTCAAAGACGGTAATGCCATCCGTATAAAAAAGCATGTTCCCATTGATATCAGAAATGGTGGCACACCCCTCGTAGGTATTCAATTTGCCACCGGTCACGGGGGTTATACTGCCATCGCCATTAAAATGAATACCGGCTCCCTGTCCGAAATACCAGTTGGATGTTTCACCCTGGCCAGCTATGGCCATAGGAAAAAGTATTCCAATTAGGATTATCAGGGCAATCTTTTTCATAGTGTTCCTTCAACACTACAAGATACTATAAATCTCTCTTTTTCAGCAGGGCATACGACAAATAGACAAAAATGCCCGTCCAACACAGGACAATGAGCAACTCGTACCAATGTACATGATAATCGAATGTAAATTCTTCCCCGATCTGGTTGGCTACAGATTGCACGGCATTCAAACGGCTAAATGGCTCCTCTATAAGATTGGACATGGACTGGAGGGGAAAGAATCCTTTTAAGGCCCTGGCGGTATCCCAACTGACCAATTTCCACCCTAATATGCCAAAAAGCAGCTGCTCAATCACCGCCCATAATATCAGAAAACCAAGTGCAAACGCTGAGCGTTTCACCAGCATTCCAAGGAAGAGGCAAAATGAGAAGAAGCCCACGAGCTTTAGAAAAAATGCGAACAGGAACTCCATCCCTGAAAATATGATGGAAATTTCATTGTAGTCGGAATAGATGAGGCCCAGTATCATGGACACCCCAAAGACGAATACTGTTGAAATAAGCGCCAGGGTAAGGACTGTAAGGAATTTGGACCATATGAATTCCTTTTTGGAAAGCCCGTCAATCAAATTCTGCTTAATGGTCTTATTGCTGTATTCATTGGCCATCATGGATACGATGACGATGGCCAGGAAAAGCTTGAATATAGCCGTAACATAGGTATTGAAGTGCCAGATATACGGAAAGTTGAAAATACCAAGTTCTGCGAAATGAAATTTTACGGGGCCAATATCAAATTTAATGGCTGCAACCAGGGCAATGGATGTCAGGAGGATAAAATAGGAAATGATCAACACCTTACTGGCCCGGTTGTTCCATAATTTAATGAATTCTATCTGCAACAGTCTATTCATGCGTTCCGGCGTTAGGTGATATGGTTAGGCCCGGCCTGCACCACCGGGTTTTTGGTCAGGGTAAGGAATTGTTCCTCGAGGCTTTCCCTGCGTTTCACAAGGTGTGAAAGTACGATCCCCTTTTCAAATACTAGCCGGTTCAATGACCCGGCATCCATTTCCTCCTCCAGGATGGCTGTTATGATGCCATTTTCAGATTTTACGGTCCCAAAACCCGGGTGTGTTTCCAGAAATGCGATCAAAGCCACCGGGTTCTCTGTTTTAAGTTCAAAAAATCCATGGCTTGCCAGCATCCCGTCCACCCTTCCGGAATATAATTTTTCACCTTTCCTCAATATTACAACATGGGTACACACTTTCTCTACCTCGTCCAGTAAATGGGAGGCAAGCAGGATGGTAGTACCCTGCCCCGCGATTTGTTTGATAAGTTCCCGTATCTGGTGTATACCCTGGGGGTCAAGGCCATTGGTGGGTTCATCAAGTATCAGGATTTCGGGGTCGTTGAGTAAGGCAGAGGCGATGGCAAGCCGTTGCTTCATCCCAAGTGAATAGGTACTGAATTTACTGTCTTTCCGATCGGCCAGCCCTACCAGCTCCAATTTCTCCATGATCTTCCCTTCTGCTACCTCCTTGATCTTACATACCAGCTTCAGGTTTTGACGGGCAGACATATAGGGATAAAAATTGGGTCGCTCAATAATAGCCCCAACCTTCTTAAGGGCCTGATGGGTGGTCGCTTTCCCGTTGAACCAGCTAAAACTCCCCTGGGTGGCATTCACTACATTGAGTATAATACCAAGGGTGGTGGATTTACCACTCCCGTTGGGCCCCAGTATCCCATACACGTTGCCTTTCTCAATGGAAAAGGACAAATCCTTCACCGCTGTCAGGTAACCGAATTTTTTTGTGAGGTGTGTAACGGTAAGAATCGTTTCCAATAGGAGGACGTTTTAAGTTTGTTTCTAGTAACTTGACGAAGAAATCCTAATTTTGTTACAATTCCCGTTATTTAAATTAAGAAAGTTTCCCATGACCGATGAACGCCTTATATCCAAGAAAAAACCGGCTTACCCTGTAAATAACAAGTTGGACGCTTATCTGGATGAATACAACAGAAAGATTGAGATCCCGATATTTTATGATGACCTCCTGCGTTTTTCGGGATCTGTAGTCGTGTATGATGCCCAGGGAGAAGATACACTATGGGTTAGGGTATATTATTCAGATTCAGACCGGCTGGAGATAGACCAAAGCCTGAAAAGGGTTTATTCCAACCTGCATTCCGACGGAAGTGACCGGATATTCCAATACCTTAATATCGATGCAGTGGATTTCTGTACTTTCGGGAATTCCAAGCCTTTCAGGATAAAGGTGCGGAATATCCTGAATGACAACTACACCTACTTCTATGTAAAGAAAACCGATGCGTCCCGCATCTACGGCCTGGAACTGGAACACATGCTATCACCCTATAACCTGAATTTCCTGGTATATAAAGACACCCTCATCGAAGAGCACATTGCAGGGATACCCGGAGATGTATTCATTAAGCACATGCTGCCGAACTGTTCCGAATCCGAAAAATCACAGCTTGCCAAGGAATTCGTAAAATTCAATGAGCGGTGTATGATCCGTTTATTGGGGGACATGCGGTCCTATAATTATGTCATTGTTCCTACCCATGATTTTGACCACGTGGTGTACAAGATAAGGGCCATTGATTTCGACCAGCAATGCTACGAGGGTAAACTTAAAGTATACCGGCCGCAATTTTTCAAAGAGAATTACATCATGGTAGAACTGGTCCGCAGCAAGCTACAACGTAATTCAGTGGACCAGTACAAGGTAGAGGAGCGGTCCATCGTAGCAAAAAGGATCATCAGTTCCGGCAGTCGCATCAACCGGCTTGTGAATATTTGTAAAATGGATGATATTTCACTGGAGGCCAATATTGACATGTTAAAGGAACAGATATATGAACTAACGCTGGACCTTAAATTCAGGAAATGCAGGACGATGGGCCAGATCCTGTTCCTTGCACTGGAATTTGTAAAGCGCAACTACAGGGATGTCAGTATGAAACAGATCATCGATAATAAGATCAGGATATAAGGACAACCGTTAACCGGCAACTTTAAGATGGCTACCATAGGTGAAGGCTGGTTACACACCCTGGGAATATCAGCTTTTTTGTTCCTTATTGAAGTAGACCAGGTAATAATACATCTGTCGCTCTTCGTCCCATCCCTTTTCCACAAATTTCTCCGCCGATTCAGGATTGATAAAATCAAGCTTGATGTGAATATTCGTGTCGAGGTGGATCACATTCTTTAACTTTTTACGGGTATCCGAAACCGCCTTGTTGGCAATATTGAAATTGGAAACATCTTCAATACTGTATTTTGGGCCTTTCTCTACCTTGTAATGTTTGAATTCCGGGATCAATTCCGGGTTTGCCATGACCTCATTCAAAAAATTCGATTCTTCAAACGCATCGTTTTTTGCAAAATGGTTGACGGCCCGGTTCATAAAAAGTACCTCCTGTTGTTTGTCCTCTGCCGGCAATACCACATCCTTGGCAAAATTCTGACAAAATTTCAGGTAATTTTTGGTATAGAAATTTTCATCTGTCAAAGGGGCCAGGTCCAAAAATTGTTCCAGCCAGTATTTGGTGTCATACCGGTTGCTGTCAATGGATAATACCTTATAACCATCCTCCTTATCAATGTTGAATATCAGGCAGCCCTTATCCAGCTTATTGATATTGATCCCCTGCTTTATCTGAATTTCCAGATTGCCCCCTTTCTCCTGGAACTGCAGGAAATCCTGCTTTATCTCACTTTTGAATATGCCAAGGGCGTCTGTTTTCTTATTGTCAAGGAGGATATCTTTTAAAAGGGTGACATATACCTCCCCACTTTTGATGTGCGGATGCTTAGACTGGTCGTACAAATGGGTAGCCAGTTTTTTAGAGAGGGCAGGAAGCTGGGAAGGAGAAGCGAAAATTTCAGAAGCCACCTGGTACACAGGGTTGAATTCCAGGTCGGCCTCATGGGTGAAGCGATAATAGTTTTCCTCCTTTTCCCGAAAGGGTTTAAAAAAGTATTCCTTCAAAAGCCCGGTGGTCTCATCGTCCAGGGAATTGGGACCTTCGGAAAGGAACAGGGCTTCACCCTTGTTTTTATTTCCAACTCTGTGCAGGGACAGACTTTCGATTTGGGTAGCATACAGGTTTATCATTATAGTTATGGGGTATTATGGGGTTATAGGGTTACTTTTAAAGCCGGCAATCACATGGAAGGACAGGGAAAAGGGTGTTATATAAAATCCGTTTTAAGGGTAGCCCTGAGCCCGGGCTGGGAAAAGTTGGGTGCTGTACCGTCAGGGAAGACAGTGCAGCTATAATAATGTTTAGGGGATGCCAGGACAATCCTGTCAATTCCAGTTTTCATCAAAGTCGAGATCATCATAATTTTCAAGGGTATCGTCAAAATCAAATGCCGGATCCGATTCAAAAGTTCTTTCCGGCGGTGTCTCCGGGATTTCACCAAAGCTGAAAAGCAGACTGGGATATACCCTGCCATCCTCTTTTTCCTCAATATTGGCCAGTTCCACAAAAAAAGTCCACATGCTCAAAAAATCATAGATGTATAGGAGTTTAGTGGTGGCTTCGGACAGGACTTCCTTAATTGCGGTACGATGCATCAGGCGGACATCCTGACTTTGTTCACTGACATCGAACAGTGAAATTTCGTCTATCTGGTTCCAGCGGTCATCACAGGTATAGAAAGAGGCCATTTCACTGCCAAGGAAACCAAAGGATTGTGTGATCACATTATGAAAATCTTCCAGAGTACTGTTGGCATCGATCTCAATATCACGGAAGATATCTTCTTCTGTATCCAGTATTATCCTGATTTTATAGATCATCTATCTCCGTTTACGCTAATTGGCAAAGTTACGAAATTTTCACCTTTTGGCCTGATTTCAGGACCTCCAAAACCAAGTAAAACTGTACTCCAAACAACAGGGACGCCAGGATCAGGTGTAAGGGTTGGGTGCCCCACGGAAAATCAAGGTAATTCATAGCCAATCCGGTTAGGATTTCCAGTAAGATGATTACCAATACCCAATTGATTTTGATCAGCCCTAAAGTTAACCGATAGATTCGATACCCAAGGTACAGGTTGAGCATTACAACCACTATGGAAAAGGACCGGTGGATATAAAACTGGATATTGGGGGCCGCCAGCCAGAGATTTGCCGCTGACTCTCCCAAAAGGTCGATTTGACCGTCTACGAACTGCCTAACCTGTGTACCCAGGATTATTTGCACCACCGTAATACCCAGTGCAGCGAAGACCAGCCATGCCGTATAGCGGTCATATAAGACTGCCTTGCAGCCCGCAGCAGTTAAATGAATAAGGTAGAGAATCATCCCAACGATAAGCAGTGCTGTGACCATATGAAAGGTGATTTTCAGGGGTTCCAAGACTGAAAAAACGACAGTAGCTCCCAGCCATCCCTGGAAACCCATTGCCACAACTACTAACCAGGATACAGCTGTAACCGTTTTGTTTTTACGCCAATAGGTTATGGAAGTCAATGCAAGGGCCAGGGTTGCCAGGCCTGCGACTGCCCCCAGCAGCCTGTTGAGGAACTCTGTCCAGGTGTGGTATACATTGAAGATCGCATAATCATGTCTGGTATAGGGTATCCATTGGGCAGCATCATAACTGCTCCCGGTGGTTAAGTCTTCTTTAGCAATCCATAGTGCCTCATTACGGATGATATGTTGTCCTTTTTTAAAGTATTTACCCGGTTCCCAGAGCAATTCTGATTCCGAGGCCGGGGGTATCAAATGTCCGAAGCATTTGGGCCAGTCGGGGCACCCCATCCCACTCCCGGTCATACGAACCACAGCGCCTGCTACGATTACCAGGTATACCAATACAAGGGAAATTTTGGCAAACTTTTTAAAAATCTCTTGCATAAAATCCATTTGGGAGCTGCAAAATTACCACTCTTTTACTTATAAACAGGATTGCTGCCGGTTTTATGCAGATGAAATAATGCCTTCCGTTTCAATTACTCAATACCACTCTTAGTGTCTTGAATCCGGGACTGGAGTCCCATTTTTTTACCTTCCCGCAGCATAAATATTTTAGCGGCCTCATACTCGTTCGGGATTTCACCTTCAAGGATGGCCTCCTTGATCGCTTCCTTGATAACACCTATTTCCGGGGACGGATTCAGGTTAAAGGTTGCCATAATCTCCTCCCCGGAAATGGGAGGTTGAAAATTCCGTATATGGTCCCGCTCTTCCACCTCGGTAATTTTTTTCCGAACCAGGGCAAAATTGTTGGTGTATTTTTTCTGTCTCTTTGGATTTTTGGTAGTGATATCAGCTTCACATAGCGTCATCAGGTCATCTACATGATCCCCGGCATCGAAGATCAGCCGACGTACAGCCGAATCACTAACGAAATCCTCTGCCAGCACTATAGGCCTTGAGCTCATCAGGACCATCTTCTGAACAAACTTCACCTTCTCATTAAGCGGCATGTGCAACCTTTTGAAAAGTTTGTATACCATTTTTGAGCCCACATATTCATGGCCATGGAAGGTCCAGCCTATTTTTTTATCGAACCGCTTGGTGGGGGCCTTCCCAATATCATGGAGCAGGGCTGCCCAGCGCAACCAAAGGTCCCCGGTGGTACAAGCAATATTATCCACAACCTCCAGGG
>JBGTLT010000044.1:0-4898 GCA_041743975.1 Zeaxanthinibacter sp. | reverse complement strand
TCCCGCGCCTGCGGGTTGGCAGGATCGTTCATCCAGTCGCTTTGCTTTTGCTGCGCCGCCTGGGCAGCGCTCATGCCTTGCTCGTCAAGGACCGCAAAGTCGATTTCAGCCTGGTTATGGGGTTACAATAGAATTCAGCCGAAAAATTACTCTAAGCAAAGTTGGAATACCTACACTACAAATAATTCATCGAAAACTATTAACAGCACGTTTATTTGACGTATTAGGTTGTGTGGATATATTACATCTACGCTTAACCGGCCTAAGAAACAGCCGATTTATATCTATTCAAAAGCAGTAATTGCTTAAGAAAATTAGTATATTTATTAGAATTGATTAGAATATCTACCTATACCCTACCTAATGGCTGTTCAATTCTTAACCACCCTTGAACGCCTGCGGTACGAGCAATTGCCTGCGGCTATCAATATAGATGACCTTACCCTTTATTTTCACTTAGAGCCATCAGAAATAGCTTTGATAACAGGACAAAGGAGAGATGAAAACCGTTTAGGGTTTGCCGCGCAGCTTTGTATAATCAAATTTATGGGATACCTCCCGGATAATTGGCTGGCTACAATTTCCAAAGAAGCGATTGAAAAAATTGCTGATCAATTAGGTATCCCAAGTCATGCCCTTTCACGATATGGGAACCGGACAGCAACCAAAACAGAACATTTACAGGCCATTCTAAAACATTTGGGATTTTCTAAATGGGCGCCAATAGACTTGATACCGTTAGAAAAATGGTTGGTCGAAAGGGCACTTGAGCACGATAAGCCAACCTTGCTGCTTGATCTTGCCTGTGAAAAATTAATTCTTCAAAAAATATTGAGGCCTACTATTGGAACACTTGAACGGATCGTAATAAGTGTCCGTGTCAAAGCTTATGAAGAAACCTATATCCGTCTAAATATGATTTTATCAACGGAACTTAAAGAAAAATTAGACATAATTATTTCCGGCGGTGAGGCAAACAGGTATACGGTATTTGGCTGGCTCAAAGAAGAACCTAACGCCAATACCCCATCGCAGATCAATAAAGCATTAAAAAAGTACTTGTACCTAAAAGAACTTGGTGTTGAACAATGGGACATATCGCTCCTGAACCCGAATAGGAGGAAGTTCCTGGCCCAAAAGGCAAGAAGATCCACTAATCAGGAACTCGAGCGTTTAATAGAAGTAAAACGTTATACCCTTCTGGTAGCCTTCCTTTCCCAGAGCCTGATCGATATCACCGACTCTGTCCTTGATATGTTCGGGGGGTTTATGGACGATATCCTACATAAAAGCAAGAGGGATCTGGAAGAATATCAGCATAAAACAGCAAATGCGAAAGATGATGCGATGGCAACCTTAAGCTGGGTCGCTTCGGTGATCGTAGACGAAGAGAATATAGCGGCAGAGGATATTCGGTCAGCAATATTCAGCAAAATACCCAAGGAAGAATTAAATCAGGCTGTTAACATTTCCCGGGAAATGCTTAAGCCCACAAGAAACAGCTTCCTTTCATTTCTTGATAATTACCATAAACGTATCCGCCACTTTAGTTCCAACTTTCTAAAATCCCTGGTCTTCCATTCTCCTATTAACGATAGGTTCTTGTATGCGGTAGAAATAATAAGGGGTTTTCAGTCAGGTTCAAAAAAACGGATTCCTAACGATGTCCCTGTTTTTTTTATTACCCCAACCTGGGCCAAATATGTTTTTGATGATGACGGAAATATAATAAAGCGTGCTTACGAAAGCTGTGTACTGTTTAACCTGAAGGATAGGCTCAATTCAGGAGATATTTATGTAAGCAATTCCCGGCGGTATGCAGATCCGGAGGGCTATCTGATCCCGAAAATTGTATGGGCAGACTCAAAGGAAGAAGTATGCAGGCAGTTGCACATAAGCCCGGAGCCACTTGGCCGGATTGATGAAAAGATAAAAGAATATGAACAACTTTTGCCTTTGGTTGGCGACCTGCTTATAGAAACAGATGAAATTCGTTTAGAAGACGGGGCCCTCGTTTTACCACGGCTTCAAGCACTGGACATACCGGATTCGGCGATAGAACTTGAGCAAAAAATCTCGTCCCGCTTACCTCTGGTAGATTTACCGGAGCTATTGATGGAAGTAAACTCATGGACGGGTTTTACTAGTCACCTAACCTCCATTCATGATGGAAAACCTCCGGGCAACTCACAGATAAACAGGGTTTATGCTTCCCTGTTAAGCAATGCTTGTAATATCCCCTGGACTGATATGTCCCGAAGCAGCAATATTGAATATCATGATTTGCTTTGGTCGATCCGAAGTTACCAACGGGAAGACACGTTGAAGTTGGCGAATAACCATTTGGTCAACCAACATCATAATCATTGGCTTGCTGCACATTGGGGAGGCGGCACCCTTTCTTCTTCTGATGGTCAACGGTTTCCCGTAAGTGGGAAGATCCGGAGTGCTGCAGCCCAGGTAAAATATTTCGGATATGGTAAAGGGGTAACATTTTATACCCACACATCCGACCAATATTCACAGTACGGAAGTAAGGTGATAGCTTCAACGGAACGGGATGCGATGTATGTCTTGGATGAAATCCTTAATAATGAGACCGAACTGAACATTCTTGAACATACCACCGACACCTCCGGATATACCGACATTGTATTTGGTCTTTTTGATTTATTGGGAATGCAGTTCTCTCCGAGACTGCGAGATATTAAGGACCAGAAGTTGTCCAAGATTAAAGGAAAAGAATTTGATTATCCTTCCCTGAAGTTTACTGGTGTTGTAAACCCAAATTATATAGCAAGCCGCTGGGATGATCTGCTTCGCATTGCCGGTTCCATGAAACAGGGTTATGTTACCGCTTCTTTATTTATCAGCAAACTGCAATCTTATCCCCGTCAAAACAATTTAACCTATGTTCTTCAGGAATATGGCAGGCTTGTTAAAACGGTTTTTATCCTCCGGTATCTTGTAAGTCAATCTTTAAGGCGAAAAATCAATACACAATTGAACAAAGGGGAAGCACTACATGCTTTAAGAAATTTTCTTTGGTTTGGAGGTGACGGTAAAATCAGAAAGAAGCAGGAAGAGCAGCAGCGGGAACAGGCGTTATGCCTTAACGTGGCAACCAATTGTGTGGTTCTTTGGAATACGGTATATATGCAGGAGGTCTTGAAAGAAATGGAAAGCGAAGGGGACTTTATCGACCCTGATGACATTGGTCATTTATCACCATCCCGATTTGCCCATATTAACCGGTTAGGTAAATATTCCTTTGAGTTTAATGCAAATCAGTACGATGGTGGTCTAAGGGGATTAAGGCGAAATTCCTTAGAGTAATTTTTCGGCTGATTTCTATTGGAACCCCTAAGTTCCAACAGGAGCGGCTACAGCTTTATCAGGCAAGACCTACATTGGACTGTAGTAGCATGGAAAATGCTAGAGTGGATAAATATGCCACTGTAATGGTGAATAGTAATCGTTATTCAGTACCAGATCATTTAGTGGGCAAGTTTATTCAAGTAAGACTGTATGCGGAAAAGATTCAATGCTATTGGGAAAAGAAAATAGTAGCTACTCATCAACGTTCATTTGCCAAACATAGTTGGAATATAAACCTTCAGCATTACCTGATTACACTGCAAAGAAAACCGGGAGCCTTAGCAGGAAGTTTGGCTTTGAAAAACGCGGATCAACGTGTACAAAATATTTATCAGAAACACTATCAGGATCATCCACGAGATTTTATAGAGTTACTCACCTTTACGCAACAGCATCAGGTGCCACTGGATAAAATAGAACAAGCTATTGACCAACTACAGGTGTTAGGGTGCCGTCAGATCACCACTGATAAAATCATTACCCTATGTCAGCAAAAGCCCTATATCAGGCCGCAAAAACCTGTAGATGAGATTGCGGAAGAAAGCCAGAAACAACTTAAAAAACTCACTCAACTATTTGCTAATCAATAAGACCTCCCATCATGAATCATTTAAAAACAGTACAAGAAAAGATTAATACCTACAGTAGAGAGCTACGTTTGCCAGCATTTAGGAAGTACAATAAACAATTAGCTGAACTGGCCGCCAGGCAAAAAAGTAGCTATGAGAACTTCTTGATATCCCTGCTGGAAAAAGAGCTGGAAGAGCGCATAAAGAATCGTAAAATGTCACGTATACGGATGGCTGATTTTCCTTATAAAAAGTATCTGGAGGATCTCATTACCGAACAATTACCTGCGGATGCCCAGGAAAAGCTAACGCTGTTAGAGCGGCTTGATTTTATTGATCACGGCCAAAATGTGGTATTAGCAGGTAATCCAGGAACTGGAAAAACACACATGGCCATAGGATTAGCAATGAAAGCCTGTATGGAAGATTATAAAGTTCTCTTTACAACAGTTACCCGTCTGCTCACTCAGATTAAAGAGTGTCGTTCACAGAAAACATTGCGTACCCTGGAAAACAAATTTGAAAAATATGACCTGGTTGTCTGCGATGAATTTGGGTACATCTCCTTTGATAAGGAAGGGGCTGAGATGTTGTTCTCTCACTTATCACTAAGAGTCGGTAGAAAGTCCACCCTGATCACTACCAATCTTTCTTTTGACCGGTGGAGTGAAATATTTGGGGATCCAGTGCTCACAGCTGCTATGGTAGACAGACTTACCCACAAAGCTTATCTGGTTAATATGAATGGGGACTCCTTCAGAGCAAAGGAAACCCAACAATGGTTGAGTAAAGGAAAGATATGAAAATAAGTACCAGACAACACCCGATCCGGGCACCTGTCAGTTTTAGCCCACCCAAGGGGTGATCACCCCTTGGGTAGGCTAAAGCCTTCGTTAAAAAAATTGTAATTTTTTTATTAACCTTGTATTGAAACCGGTATCGCTTTCAATT
>JBGTLT010000043.1:0-6106 GCA_041743975.1 Zeaxanthinibacter sp. | reverse complement strand
TACGGCAAAAAATAACGGCCGGTTATGGTCGCATTGGAAACAGTCAAAGAAATCATATCAACCCTTTAATCTCAAAACAGTGAAAAAACGTTCAAATTACAGCAAGTTAACTGGCAAACGTTCTGGCAGACGGACCTTTGGCCTCCCCTCCCCTATTTGTGCTCTCGTAATGACCCTGCTCTTTGCAATAACCGGAGTTACCGCCCAGGAAAATGTTCTTGACTATCCCATACAACCAGTTCCATTTACACAGGTGCACATTGAGGATACATTCTGGAAACCCCGACTGGAGACCAATAGAAGCATAACAATTCCCTACACCTTTCAAAAAAGTGAGGAAACAGGCAGGATCAATAATTTTGAAAGGGCTGGTGGCTTGGAAGAAGGGCCTTTTGAAGGGATATTCTTCAATGATTCTGATGTATTTAAGATTATAGAAGGAGCCAGTTATTCACTGCAGGTACACCCCGACGAGAAGTTGGATGCCTTTTTGGATAAACTTATTTATAAAATCGCCGCAGCTCAGGAAGATGATGGCTACCTCTATACCAACCGGACCATAGACCCTTCGAAAGCGGCCGATCAAGGGGGAGAAGAACGATGGACAAATTTGGAGGTCTACCATGAACTGTACAACGTAGGGCACCTGTATGAGGCTGCAGCAGCACATTATACGGCCACCGGAAAGCGGAGCCTGCTGGATGTCGCGATCAGGAACGCGGACCTGGTAGACAGCGTCTTCGGGCCTGGTAAGAACATGGGGGTTCCAGGACATCAAGAAATCGAGATAGGGCTGATCAAAATCTACCGGGTAACCAACGAGAGCCGCTACCTCAACCTAGCAAGATTTTTCATAGACCAGCGAGGGAATGAGGAAGGTCACGAATTGTTCGGGACCTACTCTCAAGACCACGCCCCCTTTCCTCAACAAGAGAAGGCAGTGGGCCATGCAGTAAGGGCCGGGTATTTCTATGCGGGTGCGACCGATATTGCCGCAATCACCGGTACAGATGCTTACGACCCTGCCCTGCATGCGATCTGGGAGAACATCGTGCAAACCAAGATGTATCTTACTGGGGGAATAGGAGCCGAAAGAAAACTGGAAGGTTTCGGACCCGATTTCGAACTGCCCAATGCCACTGCCTATACCGAGACCTGTGCGGCCATTGCCATGATGTTCTGGAATCATAGGTTATTCCTGTTGGAAGGTGATGTGAAATACATGGACGTATTCGAAAGGATCTTGTACAACGGTTTCCTATCCGGGGTTTCTCTCGAAGGGAATACCTTTTTCTACCCCAACCCGCTGGAGACAGACGGAGTTGATAAATTTAACCAGGGGGTCTGCGGTCGTTCTCCCTGGTTCGACACTTCCTGCTGCCCGGTGAATGTGGTTCGAGTGATGCCTTCCCTGCCGGGCTATATTTATTCAACCCGGGGGAAAGAGGTATTTGTCAATCTTTTTATCGGGAACGAGGCCACCCTCGAGGTAGACGGGGAAAGTCTAGGAATCCGGCAACAAACCAATTATCCCTGGGACGGGAAGGTGACCTTTTCTATTGACAATCCGAAGGGTGCCTCCGCCAGACTTAACATCAGGATGCCTGGGTGGCTGCGGAACCAAGTACTGCCGGGCGATTTGTATCACTATGCATCTCCAAAAGACCTTGCTTTCTCCCTGAAAGTGAATGGTCAGGAGCAAAACCCTGTGGTGTCCGGCGGATATATGCAACTGGAAGAAAGACCCTGGAAGACTGGTGATACCGTCGAAATCATCTTCGATATGGAGATCCGAAAGGTGCGAAGCAACGATCAGGTGGCGGCGAACAGGGGAAAAATTGCCCTGGAAAGAGGCCCCTTGGTGTATTGCGCCGAGGCCATAGATAACGGCGGCCGGGTTTTAGACCTCAGCCTGCCTTCCGATGCTACATTGGAATATTCCTACGATCCCACCATGTTGAACGGCCTTGGTAAAATAAAGGGGGAGGCCATTAGAGACGGGAAGCCGACAACCCTTACGGCCATTCCATATTACGCCTGGGCCCACCGAGAGATCGGCGAAATGAGCGTCTGGCTTGACACAAATTGAGACATAATATAGAAATTACTATCACCATTAAAGAGATACAACAATGATCCGAATTTTTTTAACTTTTATTCTATTCCTCGCCTTACACGGCTGTGGGGAATCCCGGACAGAGGATTCCGGAACGGGAACAGAACCTCTCGCCCTATCTGTTAACTATCCCGCCAGCAGGGCTCCCCTTAAGCCGTCACCTTACCTGGAATTACCCCTGGGAAGTATTAAGCCGGACGGTTGGCTAAAAGAGCAGTTAAATCGTATGGCCTCGGGAATGACGGGAAATCTAGATGAAATCTACCCCGAGGTTGTGGGTCCCAGGAATGGCTGGCTCGGCGGGGATGGCGACGGATGGGAGAGAGGTCCTTACTGGATAGATGGCTTGTTACCTCTTGCCTATATATTGGACGACGAAGCCCTGAAAGCAAAAGTACAGAAGTGGGTAGACTGGACTATAAACAATCAAACGGAAGAAGGGTATATAGGTCCGGTCCCTTTTCAGGAGGAGCCCGCTTATGAACCCGGTCTGCAAAGGGGAGATCGGATGGACTGGTGGCCTAAGATGGTAATGCTGAAGATCCTTCAGCAGTATTATAACGCTACCGGCGACGAACGGGTTATCCAAACGCTGACCCGCTACTTCAAATACCAGTTGAATGAGCTTCCCAGCAGGCCGCTGGATCAATTGACTCTCTGGGCCAATCGGAGGGGAGGGGATAACCTGATGGTGATCTACTGGCTATATGATATTACCGGAGAAACATTTTTACTGGATCTCGGGGAGCTGATCCAGGAACAGACCTTTCCCTGGACCACCGTTTTCCTGAATGACGAAAACCACAATGACCCCCAACAGGTGTGGCAGTACTCATCGCTAAAACGCTATCCATTTGATACAACCGAAATTAACAATCTGACGGTATCCAAGATCGGAGGGCTGCATACCGTTAATTTTGCACAGGGACTTAAAGAACCTGTGGTTAACTTCCGGAAAGACGGAGATTCCATGCATATTTCTGCCGTTAAGAAGGCCTTGAAAGACATTAAAAAATACCATGGGCAGGCACAGGGAATGTACGGGGGGGATGAACCATTGCACGGCCCGAACCCGGTCCAGGGGATCGAATTCTGCTCCATCTCAGAGGAGATGTTCTCGCTAGAAACCATGTTGCAAATCACCGGTGATATGGAATTTGCCGACCTGCTTGAGAAAATCACCTATAACGCCTTGCCCACACAAGCTTCGGATGATTACAATTCGCGCCAATACTTTCAGGCAGCCAATCAGATCGAGATTAGTGAACGTATGGATGTTGCCTTCCAGAGTCAAGGTCATAAGGGTACTGATTTTGTTTTCGGGACTCTTTCTGGTTATCCCTGCTGTACTACCAACATGCACCAATCCTGGCCCAAGTTCGTGCAGAACCTTTTCTATGCGACTCCCGACGGAGGCGTGGCGGCCCTGCAGTATGCACCCAGCACCGTTCGTATGAAGGTGGCAGACGGGGTGAAAGTTATAATAAAAGAGACCACCGGCTACCCCTTCCGGGAAGAGGTGAACTTCGAGCTTTCCCTGCCTACCGAAACCACCTTTCCTTTCCATTTGCGTATTCCGGCCTGGGCCAACAGAGCCACTTTGGCAATTAACGGGCAGCCAGCCGAACTGAAATCGGAAAATGGTTTGGCTGTGATCAACAGGCAATGGAAAGATGGAGACAGGATACAGCTGCGCCTGCCTATGGAGCTTAGCACCTCCCTCTGGTACGAATTCTCAACTGCGGTGGAAAGAGGCCCGCTGGTATATGCGCTTAAGGTGGAAGGGGTAGAAAGAACCCGGGACAGGGGCGACCATTACAGGAGGTTTACGGAAATTTACCCTACCACACCCTGGAATTACGGGTTGATCCAAAAGGAACTGGATCAATTTCCGGAATCCGTTGAGGTGGTGGAAAATAATTGGGACGGGAGTTACCCCTGGAATCTGGAGAATGCCCCAGTCCTGCTTAAAATGAAGGGCCTTAGGGTGCCGGAATGGAAAGCTGAAAGCGGGGTGCCTTATTTCCCAAGCTTTTGGGGAGAATTTGCAGGGGATTCTTCCGGAAGGATCGAGGAGATTACCCTGGTACCCTACGGGTGCACTACCCTGAGGATCTCCCAGTTCCCAACTTATAGGATACCCTGAGACAAGGCTATTCATTTAAAACGAAATAGTTTGCTATTTTAACTGAATCATATGAAAACTAATGCTGTTTATAAATTACTGACCCCAATAATTGCACTATTGTTCATTTATTGCGGGGAAATCCCCGAAACTGCCGCCGTGGCGGATAATTCTGAATCCAACCGGCTTCACCCAATTTTGTTTAATGAAGTAAAACTTGAGGATGAATTCTGGCGCCCTAGGCTGAAAATACATGCCGACACTCTCGTGCCTTTTGCACTTGACAAAACCCGCCCCGCTGTAGAGAACTTAGTGAAAACGGCGAGATACCTGGAAGGTGACAGTACCGAACTCCCGTTCCCTCATAGATATATCTCCTCCGACCTCTATAAGGTAATGGAAGGCGCGGCCTTGTCACTGATGGAAAACCCCAAACCGGAATTGGAGCGCCGCCTGGACAGCATTATTAACATCATCGCCGCAGCTCAGCAGGAAGATGGATATCTGTACGAATCTCATATCACAGGGGTCTCCAAAGAACATGACCACTGGGGAGGCGGCGGCATGGGAGACAAGCCCTATTCCTTTGTGCTGCACAGCCATGAGCTGTATAACATGGGCCACATGTACGAAGCGGCCATTGCTTACTATAGGGCTACGGGAAAAGACATGTGGCTGAAAGTGGCGGAAAAGAATGCCCAACATATCAATCGGGTCTTCTTTGAAGGAGACCCTGCCTACAATGATGGAAAACCCGTCAATCAGGCACCCGGGCACCAAGAGCTGGAACTGGCCCTTGTAAAACTATACCATACCACCGAAAACCCGCTTTATATGGAAATGGCCGTGAAATTCCTGGACATTCGCGGCAAAACCTATAAACCAACGGGAGAAGGTGTCATGGCCCCTACCTACTCACAACAGCATCTGCCAGTAGCCGAACAAGAGAAAGCCGTGGGGCATGCGGTCCGGGCAGCTTATATGTATTCGGCCATGGCAGATGTGGCTGCTATCACCGGTTCCGAGGAATATACCCTGGCTCTGGATCGGATATGGCATAACATTACGGATACCAAAATGCACATCACCGGTGGTTTAGGTGCAGTGCATGGTATCGAGGGCTTCGGCCCGGAATATGAGCTCCCCAATAAAGAGGCATATAACGAAACCTGCGCGGCTGTAGGTAACGTCTTGTTCAACCACCGTTTGTTTTTACGGCATAAGGATGCTAAATATATGGATGTGGCAGAAATCGCCCTCTTTAATAATTCCCTGGCAGGCATGAACCTGAACGGCAATGAGTTTTTCTATGTGAACCCCCTGGAGGCGGATGGCAACACGCCGTTTAACCATGGGGAGCCGGGGCGCTCCCCATGGTTCAATACTGCTTGCTGCCCGTCTAACCTGGCCAGGATACTACCACAGGTAAGCGGAATGATGTACGCGCATACAGATGATGACATCTACATCACATTATACGCCGGCAGCAGAACCACAGTCCCCCTCCGGGCCGGAAAAGTCGCATTGAAACAGCATTCTGCCTATCCTTTCAATGGCTCCGTCCGACTCGAGGTACGGCCCGAAAAAGAACAGGACTTTTCGGTGAAACTCAGAATCCCAACTTGGACAGGTGTGCAGTTCGTGCCCGGAGACCTGTATCGTTTCGAGGAGGAAGACCGGCCGGAGGTGAATCTTAGTGTAAACGGTTCTTCAGTACCACTGGAGATCGACAAGGGGTTTGCATCCATCACCAGGACGTGGCAACCCGGAGATGTGATAGAATTGACCCTTCCCATGCCTGTTAGATTTAACCGTGCCAATGAAAAAGTGGCAGCAAACCGTGGCCGGGTGGCTATCAGCAGAGG
>JBGTLT010000042.1:0-13013 GCA_041743975.1 Zeaxanthinibacter sp. | reverse complement strand
TCAGGTCAATCTCGGTCAATATTCCAAAACCTTCCTTTTTCAGGGCCTCGGTTGTTCGTTGAATGGCTTCTTCGAATGTTCCGTTTTTAAATTGGGTTGAAAAGTAGTATTCCATTTTAATCGAATTAGGTTCCAAACTGTTTTGGATAGTTTACAAATTTACGTTATTATTTAAGGTATTTATCCTGCTCTTGGCCGATTGGGTAGCTTGTGAGGCAATCCAGTTGTTCAGGTGTTCTGCATCTTCCTTTTTGCAAAGCTGGGTTCCGGGGGTCATGGTGGCGGCAGTCCCACATGCCACCCCGAAACGCGCCATTTCCGAAACCGATGCACCCCTGGCCATGGCGACTACCATTCCGGCCACCATACTGTCGCCTGCACCTATGGTGCTTTTTTGATGGACGACCGGTGCCTGTATGTATTCCGATGCCTCCCGGGTAACCAACAGTGCGCCCTGTGGACCCAGGGATACGACCATGATATCACAGGGATTGTTTTTCAGGAAATTATACGCCAGGGTTTCCAGTTCGGAGTAGGATATGGAACGTACCCCGCAGAGGTTGCTCAATTCCCCAAGATTGGGCTTGAGCAAAAAAACACCTTCTTCCAGTCCTTTGGATAATGGTTCTCCGGAAGTATCGAGTATGAACTTTACCTGCTTGCTTTTGGCGATTCGGGCTACTTTCGCAAAGAAATCGACCGGCATCCCGGGCGAAAGGCTTCCACTGGCCACCAGAAAATCCCCATCGGGTAAAATGGCCTCCAGGTGGATCAATGTGATTTTCCATTCTTCTTCCAAAACCTCTGGTCCGGGCATCCCGAACCGGAATTGCTGGTTATTGCTCACATCCGTAACGGCGAGGTTTTCCCTGGTCCAACCCTGGATAGGGATGATCTGCTGCAGGATGTTGGCCGCCGACAACATTTCCTTTAATCGGACTCCCGTGGGACCTCCCGCCAAATAAGTGCATAATGAGGTACCACCCAGTTCCCCGATCACCCGGGAAACGTTAATCCCGCCTCCACCCGGCTCAAAGGCAGGGGCAGCGCACCTGAGTTTGCTGTTAGGTTTTATGCCATTCACCGTAGTACTCTTATCGATCGCCGGATTTACGGTAAGGGTAATGATCTTCTTCATGGAATTATCCATTGTTGCCATGTTTTTTCAAATATATCCCGAAGCCGGAAAGGCATATATGATAAATATCATTGCCATAGCTGTGATCCTGAAATAATTTCCATTAAATTATACGACATGAAGGGCTATTTGAAATTGGGTAAAGTGAAGGGGATCCAACTGGCAATACATTGGACATTTCCTTTGTTATTGCTTTGGGTGGGTGTTTTGGAATTTCAAAACCGGGGAAACCTGGAAGGAGTCCTCATGGCTGAGGGCCTGGTAATGGTCCTGATGGTCTGTGTAGTGCTGCATGAATTCGGCCATGCATTGATGGCGAAACGGTTTCATATTCAAACGAAAAGTATTGTGATCCTTCCCATCGGGGGCGTGGCAACTTTGGATAAAATGCCCGATAAACCAGGCCAGGAACTACTGGTTGCCCTGGCAGGGCCGGCAGTAAATGTGCTCATTGCCATTCTGATCGCCCTCTTTGTACCCATTCGATCCTATTTTAATTTTGATAACATCATCCTGGATGAACAGCTATACCTGCCAACGCTCCGGAATTTCCTGTTCTATCTTTTTGTGGCCAACGTGATGTTGGTAGTCTTCAATCTGATCCCCGCATTTCCAATGGATGGTGGCAGGGTACTCAGGGCATTATTGTCGTTTAAACTGGGACGTGTGAAAGCTACCCAAATAGCGGCAGGAATTGGTCAGGCCCTCGCCATACTTTTTTTCATAATTGGGCTGTTCTTTAATCCTTTCCTGATCCTTATAGCAGTCTTCATTTTTTTCGGCGCCTATGGTGAAAACCAGATGGTACAGCAACATTTGGTCCTGGGGGGCCATACCGTGGAGGATGCTACTGTAACGAACATCACGAAACTGAGTCCGGATAACAGCATCCAGGAGGTCATTGAGATCGTATTGGCTGGCACAGAAAAGGATTTTGTGGTGTTGTCAGGCGACAGTATAGTGGGCATACTGACACAGAAGGATATTATAAAGCATGCGGGTAACCCTTCACTTCGGGTGAATGAGATAATGGAACGATCCTTTAAAACATTCGATAATTCCACTGCCTTGACCACGGTCCTGGAATTGATAGCACAAGGAAAGTCGAGCTTTTTCCCGGTTACCAGACAGGATAAATTTATAGGGGTTATTGACAGGGTTAATATTAGTGAGTTCATTTTATTTAAAACAGTAACTTCGAGGCAAACCGAAATTCAATGACCATCCACCATTTTGGCGAAGGTAATTCGCTTTTGAACCAATTTGTTTATGAGATCAGGGATTCTGAAATTCAGAAGGATGCCATGCGGTTCAGACGGAACATTGAGCGGATCGGGGAGATCCTGTGCTATGAAATGAGCAAGGCCCTGAATTATTCGGAACAAACGATACGAACCCCATTCGGCACCACGGTATTGTCAATTCCCCGGGATAGGATGGTCCTTTGTTCCGTATTGAGGGCCGGGTTACCACTGCATCAGGGAATGTTAAATTATTTTGATTTTGCTGAGAACGCATTTGTCTCTGCCTACCGGCACCACCAGGATGGTGGGGATGCTTTTGAGGTCATCGTTAAATATTTCGCGGCCCCCTCATTGGGGGGTAAGACCCTGGTGCTTACGGATCCAATGCTGGCCACAGGGAAAACCCTGGAAAACGTATTGGTTGCTTTAAAGGACCATGGCACGCCCATACAGATACATATAATTTCCGTAATAGGTTCTGCGGCGGGTATTGACCATGTTACTAAAATATTCCCCGAAAACACCCACCTATGGATAGCGGCTATCGACCAAAAATTGAACAGCAAAGGCTATATCATCCCCGGGATCGGGGATGCCGGGGACCTGGCCTTTGGTTTGAAACTATAACCATTTTTTGTCCGGGAACAGGAAATTTCATTCGTTTGATCCATTTAAACAGTTCGAGCCATACCACGGAAACACACCCTGCAACCCCACAAAGGGCCAATTGGGAAAGATTCAATCTTTCAAACTGGAAAAATGTGGTGAATGCCGGTACATAGAGCAATAAGGCCGCCATTAATACCGTGATGCCGATAATCAACGGAACCAGTGAATTCTTATATTTGAGGGTTGTGAACATCGAGAAAACAAAAGAACGGTTGACCAAAGTAAGGAAGATATTCGCAGAGATCAGCACCATAAAGACCATCGTCCTGGTAATGGATTCATTTAAACCTTGTATGACGGCATATTGATAGATACCCAGGGCGACCAGTGAAATGGCCAGTCCCTGCACAATACTCGTTGCCAGTTCTTTAAACCTGAAAAAACTTGTGGTAAAGGGCCTGGGCTTTTCAAGCATGGTATTTTTTTCCATGGGTTCGTTCTCATATATAATCGAACAGGTTGGCCCCATGACGAGTTCCAATATGATGATATGGGGAGGGGAAAACAGGGTGGGAAACTTCCAGCCCAGGGCTAAGGGAATAAATACAGTTAGTATAATGGGGATATGGATTGAAATAATATACTGAATAGCTTTTTTGAGATTGGCATATATTTTCCTGCCCATGGCAATGGCACCCACCATGCTGGAGAGGTCATCATCAACCAGGATCAGGGTTGCAGCGTGCTTCGCGATCTCAGTTCCCTTTTTTCCCATCGCTATCCCAAAATGTGCAGCTTTTAATGCAGGCCCGTCATTGACCCCGTCACCTAACATGGCCACCACCTCATTGTTGGCTTTTAAAGCATTGATGATCCGAAGCTTGGCTTCCGGGAACATGCGGCTGAACACCTGGGTTTCCTTTACTTTCTCCTGCAATTTTATATCACTTAATTCCATGAGTTCATCTCCCGACATGCACTTTTCGTACCCAATAAACTCAATTTCCTTCGCAATGGCAGTTGCGGTTGCTGCATTATCGCCGGTTACAAGTTTTACCATGATACCCGCCTTATCAAATTCCCGGAGTACCGCGTGGATATTTTCCTTGGGGGGGTCATAAAAGGCAACCAGCCCTATAAATTCAAATGCAAAATCCTGCTGGTTTTTCGGGAAGAGAATTCCGTCATAACGGGCCTTGCCGACGCCCAGCAACCTATAGCCCTCCTTTCCAATGGTACTTATAGTATCCAGAACGATGTTTTTATCATCTTCCGACAAGTCTGCAATCTCAAAAAACGCCTCGGGGGCACCCTTGGCAGCAATGATCCGATGGCCGGCACTGTTTTCAAAAATATGGGTCATCATCGGTGGTTTCCCCCCCAGGGGATACTCCTTGATCATCCGATAACCGGGTCTAAGGTCGTTATCGGTAAGCTGGGCGTAGGAATCAAGTATGGCGATTTCCATAGGGTCGAAGGGGATGGGTTCACTTGCCCACATGGCCATGGTCAGCAGTTGGGATTCAGAAGGGGCCAATGGTCTTTCCGGAGCCACTATTTTCCCTGTTTCCAGGGTAAAAAGCTTCGCAAGGCTCATCTTATTCTGGGTTATGGTCCCTGTTTTATCCGTACAAATAACGGTAGCACTGCCCAGGGCCTCTACTGTCTTCATCTCTTTTACCACAATGCCCATTTTCATTAGCCGCCACGAACCCAATGCCATAAAGGTGGTAAAAGCTACCGGTATTTCCTCCGGTAAAATGCTCATGGCAAGGGTAAGGGCCTTCAGCATGCTGTCTAATATAGCACCGGAATGGGAATAATTGATACCCCATACCAACAGGAAAGCAGCGCCACCCCAAAGGGACATGTTTTTTACAAAGTTATTGATCTGCAATTCCAGGGGGGTTTTGGTATCCTGGATTGATTCCATACTTTTTCCGATTTTACCCAGCCGGGTATTGTTGCCAATTGCGGTAACCCTTGCAATCGCCAGCCCGCTCACTACCGAAGTACCGGTATATATGGTGTTATCCGGTGTCTGCGCATCTTTAAACACGGAAAGCGACTCCCCGGTAAGGAGGGATTCATTGACCGAAAAATCGTTGGAATGTACAATTGTTCCATCTGCGGCAACCAGGGTACCTTCCTCTGCCATAAGATAATCCCCAATAACCAGTTCCCTGCTGGCAATCCCTGATACTGCCCCGTTTCGGATAACAGTACAGTTGGGTTGGGTAAGGCTTTTTAGTTTTTCCAGGGCCTTTCGGCTTCTGGAATCCTGATAGAGCGAAATGGAACCAACAAGGACTATGGCAGCGGCTAGAAAAATACCGTCCCCCGGATTCCCGCTAATAAAATATATTATGGAGGCCACCAGCAATAAAAGGACCATAGGTTCGGTGGCGATTGTTTTTAAAGCCCTTAAAAACCCGCTTTGGGTATGGGATGTCAGCGTATTGGTGCCGTGGGACTCACGGGACTTTTTTACCTCCTCATCAGAGAGCCCTTTTATCCCAAAATTGGTAACGGACATAGAGAATCCTTTTGTTCTAAAATATAGTCAAAAAAAAAATATCAGACTGACCTATATCATTTTAACAATGCCCGGTCGGATGTACATTCGTGATATAAAAACAATTTATAACCTTAAAACAAAATGATATGTCACTAGTAAAATTTAAACACAGGCCTTTTGGAAACCTGATTCCCCAGGATTTCTTTGATATGGATGATTTTTTTGACAACCGCCGGTGGCTAAAGGATATGATGCCGGATCGTTTTTGGAACGGCAAAAGTTCCGAGCCAGCCCTGAACATTAAGGAAACCGATACTTCTTTTGAAATCGAGCTGGCCGCACCTGGCTTTGCCAAAAAAGATTTTGAAATTACCATCGAGGACGGATTCCTGAATATTTCCGCTGAAAAAACATCTTCGGAAGAGCAAAAAAAAGAGAATTACACCCGAAAGGAATTCAGTTACAATGCCTTTGAACGATCCTTAAAGCTTCCCGAAAGCATAAAACAGGAAGCCATAAAGGCTGGCTATAAAGACGGTATCCTGAGTTTCAATCTCACCAAAAAAGAGGAGGCAAAAAAATTACCTCCTAAAAAAGTACAAATAGCCTAGAAAAGAGCGCTATTCGATTTAGTAAGTTATACCCTTCCGTCAGTACCTGAACGCGTCCATGTGAATTAAGTCTGTACGGGAGGGTATACTGATTCTATCCGATTTATTTCAGATAGCCTGCAAAAATGTATTTCATCCTGCACTGGTAACGGCCGGTTGTATGACCAATGTCATTTTTGAGGGAGGCCTCCCGGGATATCTTTACAAGGCTAAATGGGAACTACCTGGCATGTACGGACTATTCCTGCGAAATGATTCCCCGGTATTTCCTCACAATTACAACTGATCAGGGAATGATTTCGCCGGACAGTATAATATGGTTCGGATATCAGATAAGGAAGAGCCGGACATGGAATTTCACATGACAGGCTGTATTTGGCCAATTGTAATATCCGACTCCCGGGAACCGGTTTTGGGGTTCCATTATGCCGATCAGGGAATTCCAGCATTGCTGTCTGGATTTAAGAACATACCCGGTGAAAAAAACTTTTGCCGTTCACTTCCCCCCAAGACCTGTGACCTATGAAAAAAATATTATTGATCGAGGACGACAAGGATGTTCGGGAAAATACCGCTGAGATCCTTGAGTTGGCAAATTATGAAGTTGATACCGCGGCTGATGGCAGCATTGGGATACAAAAGGCAAAAAAATTCCGGCCCGATGTAATCCTGTGCGATATCATGATGCCGAAACTGGATGGCTATGAAGTTTTGAGGATACTGGGACAGGATATGACAACGGCCGGGACGCCGTTCATTTTTCTTACGGCAAAAATAAATAAGGCTGATATACGGCAGGGAATGAACCTGGGCGCAGATGACTACCTGACTAAGCCTTATGAGGAAAAGGAATTATTGGATGCCATTTCCAGCCGGTTAAGGAAAAATGAATTCCTTAAAAAGGAAATCACCCGGAATCTCACAGGCCTTACTGCCTTCCTGGAAGAGGCATCAGCATACCTGGACATGGAAAGCCTTGCCCAAGGCCATGAATTGAAGCAGTTTGTGAAGAAAGAGATGGTATTCCGGGAGGGAGACTACGCCCATTATCTTTATTTTATAGCCAGTGGCACAGTCAAAACCTACAAAAACACTGAAACCGGGAAGGAATTTGTGACCGGGCTTTATAGCGCGGGGGATTTCATAGGACAGCTCTCCCTGTTGAGCCACCTCGGAAAATATAGTGAGAATGCCGTCGTGCTGGAAGGGGCCCAACTTTGTGCAATACCCAAAAAAGAGTTTATCAAGCTGCTCTTTGGCAATGCTATGGTCTCCCAAAAATTTATCAGTATGATATCCAATAACATGATCGATATACAGGCGCATTTGGTGGACATGGCATATGCCTCCGTAAGGCAACGGGCTGCCAAAACACTTTTGGAACTTTATGACAAAGGGATTATAAAGGACAGGGATAAAGGGGGTAAAGGAATTGCAAGGGAAGATTTTGCCGGATTGATCGGAACAGCTACCGAAACGGCTATTCGCACCTTATCGGAGTTCAAGGATGAAGGGCTGATCACCACGGACCAGGGTAGAAAGCTATTGCTTCTGGACCGGGAACAACTCAGAAACATAGCGGATTTTGGATAAGCAGGGGATGCTCTGTATTTCCGATGTTTTGGTTTGAGAATCCACACTAAGGACAGTAGCTGCACAGGCAGGAAGCAGGGGAATAGTCAGCCTGTTTCCAATAACCTGGCTACAAACCTATCTACACTTAAAAAAGAACGGCCATGAAAGATGTACTTCGATACAGAAAAGACCCTATATCCGCTTCCGCTTACATAAGGTCTTATCATCAATGCATTCACAGCGTCACTGCCCTATTTTTGGAACTGGGCGTTCTTCTTCCTTAGATCTTCCAGTTTGCGTTCCAGGGTGGAAATAATATCGTCAGCCTTATAACTCATGTTTGAGATGGCTTCGTCCAGTTTACCTTCGAATACGTCCTTTTTCTCGTTCACTGTCCTTGTAAGCTCATCCTTGGCATGCGAAAGGCGTTCCGAAATGTCATGACTCGTGTCCTGTACCTTTTTTTTGATCTTTTTCCTGGTTTCCAACCCTTTATCGGGGGCATAAAGGATTCCGATTCCCGCACCTATGGCTGCGCCTGTTAGGAGGGCCAATAATATATTACCGCTTTTGTCTATCATGATCTTGGATTTTAAGTTATTAATGGATTTAAATTTCACCATAAAAGTAAGCCAGTTGCGCGAGATATGAAATGATTTATGTCATTACTTCAGGTTTCGTGAGATTAATTTAGCAGGGGCACCTCACCCGAAACCGCCTAAACGGTTTCGGCCTCTCCAGAGGAGAGGTGCCCCGGGCAAAAACCCCGAGGAATTCTTTTGATTGAAATACCTGCCATAACAGCCTGAAAAAATACATGGGCAATGGAGAACCAAGCCCCGGAACATCTGGCAGGTCTTCAGTGGTTGCATGTCCGCCAAAAGCAACCGCCATTTTTACCATACCACAAAATTTCTGATACCCGTTAAGAATTGCTTCCGTAAGCTCCAGCGAAACGGTAACAATCATTATTGACGGGACCCATTGATAGTATATTCGCGCAGGGAAGCATTTTTACCTCCCCGCATACCGATATCGGTAATTTGAATTGAGGCTGTTTTTTATTAGCATCACTTTGGATTAACGGCATTGCCGGGTCCGGTAACAGTCGGCTGTAATTTGAATGCTGACTTGCTGAGGTCAGGAAACTCAATCCCTCCGTTTCCCGTGGACCTCTGTGATTTTGAGACGGTATACGATTGGGATGCCGCTGGTTTCTGTTTTACTCGAGAACTCCCTGATGAAGTGCAGGGTGCTGTTTTCCTTTCTGAGGACTATTTTTTTTACCTCTTCCGAAAATTTGTGCAGCTGGTATTTGGCATCCATGCCACTTAGTTCTTCATAGGTGCCATATAGAAGTACGGAACGCCATTTATCGAGGGCGCTGATCTCATCCACCTGAAACGACACAGAACCATTCCGGCGCATCGCTTCTATCTTATGACCCTCGCCCGAATAAGAGATGACAGCATGTTGCACAGGGTCATAATAATAGGTAATGGGGATGACTTCCGCTCTTCCTTCTGTTATATAGGCCATTCGACCGATGTAATTATCGGCAAGCAGGGCCAGACATTCTTCCTGGGTGAGTTCTTTCATAGTAGTACTATTAATTTGCTGGAGCCTGGGGTCAAAAACGATACCCTTCCAATCCCTGTTGGGTCAAATGTAAACCCTTCACCCCGGTTGATCTATGACCAGGGTCATGAACCGGAATTCAGGGACAATCCTATTTTTCTGAACAACTGATCCAGGTCATTGTTATCCTGCGCCTGTTCCCTTAATTTTATTATAAATGGAAAAATTATATACAAACATTAAACCACTGAAATCATGAAAAAAGCACTGCTTGGTTTACTCGTGTTTGGACTAACAACCCACGCTTATACACAGGTTATAGGAACCGAACAACTAACGGAAGTTACGGTTTTTGCCACGAACTACAAATACCTCAGTAATGTTAACACCCAGGAAGTGGCCTCGATCCCGGTAGACCTGCTCCAACGAAAGGTGGCGGCATTTGATGTGAAAAATTCAGATTTATACCAGGATGATTTTGATTTGTATAATGTAACCTTCTATGTTCCGGAAGGTAAGATCCTGGCCGCCTACGATGGTGACGGAAAGTTGCTTCGTACAGCGGAAAAATTTAAGGATATCAATCTGCCTGCCGCTGTCAAGGAATCGGTTTTGGATCGTTTTCCTGAATGGACCATTACAAAGGACATCTATTTGGTTAACTATCACGATAGCAAAGGCGTCACTAAAAAATTTAAGCTAAAACTGGTGAACGGGGACGAGGTTTTACGGGTAAAACTTGATGAAACAGGCAAATTTCTTTAAATTATTCAAATGATGAATTGCAATACCCAACAAAACAATAATAAGGCAAAGTCCAGGATACCGAGATTGACTATCAGTAATGCCAACTTTCAACTACTGGAGTCAGAAGCCCGATCCGGTCAGGGCCTCTTTAAAAGTAGCCTTAAGGGATTGGCAGATATGCTGAAACCCGGATTGCGGAATTCAGCAGATCATTACGATTGCGTAATGAGGGTGGAAGCCGTGGCTGATGACTTTAAGGGACTGCTGCTCAGTTTTTTATCCCGCGTTCTGGCACTAACCCATAGGCAAAAGGCTGTATTCTGTAGTTTGAATATTGAAGAACTTACGGAAACAAGGATTGTGGCGCAGGTTTATGGGGTTTGGTTCGGGAGCTTGGAAAATGATTTAAAAGCCATAGACCGATACAAAAGTGAGGTCTGCAATACAGCAAACCATACATGGAGTTGTTCCATCCCCATTGAGTTTGAAGTAAATTGAGGGATGCCGGGAAAGGGAACCTCTTCAATTTTTCATCCCCCGTACTTTTCCCATAACATCCGGCACTGCCATCAGATTTTCTGTAGCCACTACCCCCACCGACCGGGAATGGCCAACACCACAACCTCCTTCAGTTTTCTGTAACTATTAATATTTCGGGCAGTTTGTGTGCCTGCGTCTGCCCTGTCCCAAACATTTTTATCCTTGCATTTCAGTCCATAAAGGTAGTTTCTTTCCATGGGATACTATTTAAGACGCCATATCAGGAATAAATTTAATCCGGGCATGACTTTGCTCATATAGGGTACGGTGGAGTAACCTTTTTTTTACCTAATTTTAGTAAGCAAAACCAACTCAATGAAAAATATCCTGCTGGTTTTTTTCCTATTTTTATGGGTTTCGTGTAACGGGGACAGAGAAACGATTTTCCCGACCAGGACCCTGCTGACGGAATCTGTCTATGCGTCCGTAACGGTGCAACCGGACAGTCTTTATCAGGTGTATGCTACTGTAAGTGGTCTCCTGGATCGTAACCTCGTCCTTGAGGGGGATGTGGTCAGCAAAGGTGATGCATTGATTCAAATTACAAACAATGCGCCCAGGCTATCGGCTGAAAACGCGCGCCTAGCCTTACAGCTGTCCCGGGAAAATTATGAGGGGGATGCGGCGATCCTTACTGGAATACAGGATGAAATTGCCCTGGCAACCTTATCCTATAAAAATGACTCCATCAATTTCAGGAGGCAGGAAAATCTCTGGAATCAAAATATTGGGTCCAAATTAGAATACGATAACCGGAAACTGGCTTTCGAAAAGTCCCTGAATAACCGGAAACTATTACAGCTCAGGTATGACCGCACGAAAAAGGAATTGGCCACCCGTGTTAAGATAGACCGCAATACCTACCAGACCACCCAAATTGCCAACCAGGATTTTACAGTAACCAGTAAGATCAACGGCAAGGTATATGCGCTTTATAAAAATGAGGGTGAGTTTGTGAACACAATGGAATCCCTGGCAGCAGTGGGTAGCCAGACCCGGTTTATTATCGAGATGCTGGTGGATGAGGTTGATATTGTGAAACTGGATTTGGGCCAAAGGGCACTGATCAATCTCGATGCGTACGGTACGGAGGTTTTTTCCGCTACGGTGAGTAAAATTTACCCCCGTAAGGATGAACGTTCCCAGACTTTTAAAGTGGAAGCCAGCTTTGACGATCCTCCTTCCATTCTATACCCGGGACTGGCCGGGGAAGGGAATATCATCATAGCGGAGAAGGAAGATGCCTTGACTATCCCAAATGAATACCTCCTGGAAGGCGATAAGGTTATGACGGCAGACGGGGCAGTTGAAGTGGTACCCGGACTCCGGAATCTGGAAAGGGTAGAAATTTTGAAAGGTATTGATGCCCAAACGGCCATAATAAAACCTACGGAGTGACTAATTGGACGGTGATATTGAGCATTGCCAGAACACATCTGCTGACCCGGATGAAATCTACCATTACCGCCTCGCTCGGGGTCACTTTTGGTATCGGTGCCTATATTACATTGGTAAGCTTTATGACCGGCCTCAACCAGATGCTGGACAACCTTATCCTGAACCAGACACCCCATATCCATTTGTACAATGAAATAAAACCCAGTGAGAAACAACCTGTGGACCTGTATAAGGAGTTCGATCAGGCTGTAAATGTGGTACGATCCGTAAAACCCCAACTGACCCAAAGGAAAATCCACAATGCCCTGCCTATCTTAAATTATTTAAAGGAAGACAAAAAGGTCAAAGGGGCCACGCCACAACTCCGTGAACAGGTTTTTTATCTGTCCGGTTCCATTGAACTGGGCGGAAACCTTGTCGGCGTCGACATCATGGAAGAAACAAGACTTTCCAATATGCGGGATTACATCGTGCAGGGAACGCCAGAGGATCTGGCAAATAGTGAAAATGGAATTCTTTTAGGGGCTGGACTTGCAAAGAGGATGTCCCTCTCCAAAGGGGACAGGGTACAGGTAAGTACCGTAAAAGGAGATGTGTTTCCTTTGAAAATAGTAGGTATTTACCAAAGTGGTATCGCAGATATTGATAATGTCCAAAGTTATGTCAACCTGAAAACAGTGCAACGTATTTTAGGGGAAGTAAAGAACTATGTGACAGACATCAACATAAAACTCCACAATCTCATCGAGGCTCCTGCCATGGCCAAAAGCCTCCGCAGACAATTTAATGTTACTGCCATTGATATCAATGAGGCAAATGCGCAGTTTGAGACGGGTTCCAGCATCCGGAACATGATCACCTACGCGGTGTCCATCACCCTGTTAATCGTTGCCGGTTTTGGCATTTATAATATTTTGAACATGTTGATATATGAAAAAATGAAGGACATTGCCATCCTGAAGGCAACGGGTTTTTCCGGGAAGGACGTACAATTGATTTTTATAAGCCAGGCCATGATTATCGGTACCGTAGGGGGGATTCTCGGATTGATCATT
>JBGTLT010000041.1:0-4189 GCA_041743975.1 Zeaxanthinibacter sp. | reverse complement strand
CGTAGTTCCAGATAACCGGAAGGATGCATAAATATCTGATCCTGTTTTTCTGTTTCTTCCAGGCTTCGCATGGATTCTGCCTTGCTGTATCGTTCCGGTAATTTTCCAGACCAATTACCCGATTGCTGCAACTCAAGTTTTAGTTTTTCCAATAATGCATCGGGTTTGATCACCACAGGCACTGCTTTTTGCTCGCCTCCCCAACTGATATTGAATTTAACTTTTAAGGAGAAGAACAATATTTTGATTTTTGCATATCCCTGGGCTCTCCAAGGTTCAGGCCCACTGAGCGTAAATTCCATATCGATGCCGAAGAAAGATCGCCCTCTGTAGGAAACTTCTACGCTAATGCGAATATCGACTTCAAAATAGAAAGGATCGAATTGCAATAGGGCATCAAATCCTAAAAAGCCCTGTGCTCTGGCATTGCCTTTCTTCACTACTAATTCGGCACTAAACCCAAGCTGGTAGGAATTGGAGGTGATGGCCTGGTAATATTGGCAGGATAACCGGATATCATCTCCTTTTTTGATCAGGGCTGTTACCCGGGGTATTTCAGGAAAACGATCTGGTTTTTTATAGCGGGGATGGTAACCGCCTACCGACAACAGGAACTGCGGGTTACTGCCCCAATCCAGCATAAAAGCAAAGCCTCCGGTAAGGGAAATACCCACTAAATTTGAATCCCGTAACCTGCCTTCAATCAGGATATAAGAGGCGGCAAAATTAAAATCCCCAAAAATATCCACATGGATTTCTCCCAGCCGTTTTTCAGCATCCTTATTTGGCAGGTATACGCCTAAACTTCCGAGTAAAATAAACCTTCCTTTAAAGGGAAGCTCTATCAGAATACCAAGATCCACTTCTAATACAGTGGGTGTGCCATAACCGACCTTAAAGAAGGGCGCCACTACATAATGTTGTTTTTGTGGAGGGAAAACCGCCCTGAGATCACTGATGATTTTGGAGGCGTTTTCGATAACATTTTCAGGGAACATAATAGATTTCACCGCACCATTTTGGATCTGTTCCCTTAGTATATCTACTTTCATGGTGCGATGAATACCGACCAATCCGCCCACCGCATTGAGCTTGAATCCAAAGAACAATGGAATAGCCGGATCAAAAAATACACTGATACTGATCAACATGGAGAAACCCTTCTCTCCATTAGGCAAACGGGTGTTGATTAGCCCAATGGCTACTAATCCTATTTCTCTTTTCTGTAGTGGTATTTTAAAGGCTAATACGCCGGCATAGCGGTGATTCTCGTAATCCAGTTCCAGAAAGCCGCCACCGGTAATGATTTCAGACTTTACCAGAATGCCTATGCCTTTGGGAGGCGCAAAACCCAGTGATAAATTGCCAAATCCGACATTACCAGTCTCACCTAAATCATGCAAGGCAGATTTTATTCCAATCGTGTTTATCGTGGCTTCAATGGGACCAATTTCAGTACTGAAATCTAACAGAGCTTCCAATTGTAGCGAAGATTCTTTTGCCTGGAACCGTAAATAAAGTTGTTTAAAGACAATAGTGTTCAGTATTTTTTTATGGATGGGATAAACAGCCTCCATTCCTGCCGATCCCTTGAAATAAAGACCTGTCTGGTTGGACCATCCCATACCAAAATCAAAGTCCAGTTGCAGTCCATCGGGGGGAACAATGGAATTGATAAATCCATCCCCATCGTTGGGGGAAATTTTTATCGACGATGTCAAGGCCTGCACAAACAAATCAAAGGCAAAAATTTCGTTGCTATAGTTGATAGCGGCAGATGCCACCAAAGCGCCTATCTGCAGATGGCTTCCGTCCGTACTGCCCCAAAGGAAAGCAGGAGCATTTTCAGTTTCCGGTATCCTGTGCACGGTAAGGGAAGCCTCAAAGGAAGATGTTTCTGTGGCTGCCAACAAGGTTACACCGTCCTTACCAATGGCAAATCCTTCGATGCCTGCAGAAAGTTTCACCTGGACCACCCAATCATCAAACGTCTGTGTAAAATTAAAATTCCCCGATGGTATCACCACCAGCCCCAGATCTCCCCTGTTAGCGGGGGATAAGGCAAGACTTACCGCAAGCTCCAAATCCTGACCTCCTACATCCATGTCCATAAATGCTGTAAGCATGCCACTTATAATTTGGTCGCCATGTTCGGTAAATTCCACTCCGTGGTTTTTATTATATCCGAAAACGGTATTAATGCCAAACGCATTTAAAAGATTAGCCACGCGCGGGAAAAGTTTATTGGTCGCTATAATCGCATCCTGTTCTGTTTGAAGTCCGTTGGGAAAGTATTCTTCAGTCAACAATGGCACAGGTTGGCTAAGAAGTTTGGATATTCGCTTCGGTTGAAGAGCAGGAATAATGGAAGCATGGCGAATGGTTTTTTCCTGAGTCGTGGTAAGAGGCGCCAGCCTGTCTACTCCTTTGATGATAGTAAGTAAAACAGCCGAATGATAAAATATGGGGAACTTTATGGCTATATAATGAACAATGAGACAATTCACCACGTCTTCCGCGAATTCGCCAAGACGTTCTTTATCCGGGCCGTCAAATTCCAGATTCTCTAAAACCTGATTTAAAGCCAGCATATGTTCAAAAAGTTTTTCAGACAATTTTAGCACCTCCTCGAAATCTGAAAAAGTTGCGGGAGGATCATTGACAAATACCAGTAACTCTTTCAATTCATTGGCTAATGGTCTGAGGGCATCGCTTAAATCCCCAATGGAAAATCCAGCCAGTTCATCAAGTTCCCATCCCATCATCCGAACCGTTTCTCTTAGTATTAATTCATTCTCGGTGGTTCGTTCAATAAAACTAAAAGCATCAAACAGCGCTTCAGATATATCATGTTGTATATTGCTCATTGCTTGATTATTATTTCATTACAGATTGGGTAAATTCTCAATCTTAAATTCCATGGAAACTTTGAATTTGGTAAGAGGAAAAAAGCGTTCCGGTTCATTTTCCTTCTTTGGATTTAAATACCACCAGGATTTTTGTTCAACGACTTTTTCCTGCCCAGCCTGCCAGTCAAATGATATTTCGGAAACATTGTTCAAACCCACGATTTCCTTTCCGCTTCCCCATTTTTTCGTAAATTCAGAATGATTTTTGGAAGCCTTTACATATTCTTTAAGTGCCTTATTTTTGTCCGGAGTGTCTGGGTTTCCAACATCCAATATTTCTTTCGTCAGGAACGTTTCCCTGACCTCATTTTCAGCTAAGATATAATCGGTTTTATAGCGCCATCGTGTATTGGGCAACACCGTATCCTTGACGTTTAATGCCTGATCTTTGGTAAGCACCATAATTTGTTTTACTGGTATTGTGGTATAATCCGGTTTAAAGCCGGTTTTCTCGGCTAACGCTTCATATAGCCTTCCCAGAATGTTTTGGCTTTTTACTTTTAATTGAGTAGTATTAATAAAATCAGTGGGGCCCTCCCATCCAACAAATTCCTTGGGTTTAGGAAGCTTCGGTTCAAGAAAATAAACGGGATCACTATCGATTAAATTTGCAATACGGTCAACGATAAAGATCAGAACATTTCCTATCACCGTAATGTGCAGCAGCGCATATAATCCAGGCTTTTCAAATTCTAAACCGGTCATGGTAGTAAATTTATAACCATTGTGATGCAGCAACCTGGTGCGCGACGTCTGTTTTTTAAAAGAGCTAGATGAGAGTTGTGCTAATACAGCGTTGGCAGGAGTTTTGTCCGTATCCTGGGGCATCCTGAGATTTTGATACGTTACTCTAATGGCAGAGCAAAAGTGGACGTCGCCTGTCAGGATCAGATTTTGGGTTACGATATTTGAACCTATTTTGGCACCTCTTGTGGCTATATGATGAAGTACCACTTCAAAAGTATTACTCTGATTTTTCCAATGATCATACACATCCAAAGTTTCATCCGTCTTCGTTTTACATTCAGCAAGCAGTTCGCCAAGAAATGTAAATTCATTGAAGTCTATGGCCGGGATATTAATAATGGATGTAGGTGAAATGATGATGGTAAGCTCCGGCTTATCCACAAGAATAGGGATTTGCTTCTTAAAAGAATCACCGCTAATGATTGAAGCATGCCACAACTCCCTTGCTGTAGGATCACTGCTAACAGGATAAGCTCTTTTTGTTCTCCCGTCTAAAGCTATTATTTCAAATTTTGTTCTGATGAGATGGAAAT
>JBGTLT010000040.1:0-36690 GCA_041743975.1 Zeaxanthinibacter sp. | reverse complement strand
CGAAGCCCGGGCCTCTTACCCCTATCACACCCATCCCGGAGGGGAAGAGATTTTTGTGCTGAAAGGAAGTTGTGAAATTGGCGGGGCAAATTTGAATCAGGGCGATTACCTGTATACCCCACCCTGGGGAAAACACAGTGTTGGGACGAACACTGGTTGTGTGCTCTTCCTGTCGATCCCGGAAGAGGTAGTACTCCTTTAGGGCCAAGGACTATTGAAAAGGTGCTATACATAAAATCATCCCACAAACTCTATAGCTTCAATTATAGTAGTTTCCCCGTTTAGCCGGGTTTGCCGGCCGGTTGCCTTTATACCTGAGTCCGCTTTGACTATCCGTTGGGTAATCTTTTTCAGGCCAAAATCCCGGGTAACCAGCGCGATGGACAGGAAACCCTTGCATCTTACCAAGCCCTGCGAACAGGCACTTCCCTGGGTTCGATTGTATTATTTCTGTACCCCCATCATTTACTCAGAAAATAAAAAAGCTTTATAAGAAAATGCATAACTTAGGGAAAAGCATCCGCCATGCCTACCATCTTCTTTGACTGCAGCATTTCGCTTGACGGATATCTTGCAGGGGATAACCGTGGCCCGCATAATCCGCTTGGCGACAATGGAACTTCGATTCACCAATGGATCAGCCAGCAGCAGGTGTTCCGCCGGGACCTGGGCCTTGAAGGCGGGGAAACCGGAATGGACAATAAAATCATCGAAGATATTATTGCCCGGAGCGGGGCGTATATCATGGGCATGCGCATGTTCGAAGAAGGGGAAAGACACTGGCCGGAAGACCTGTATAAGGCGCATGTTTATGTTTTAACCCATGAAAAAAGGGATCACTGGGCCCAAAAAGGATCCACTACCTTCTACTTCATCAATGATGGTATTTTAAGTGCCCTGAAAAAAGCAAGGATTTCCGCAAAGTATAAGGATATCAGGATCCTGGGTGGAGCTTATACCATACAAGAATACCTCAATGCTTCCCTGGTGGATGAATGCTGTATCCATATAGCCCCGGTGATCCTGGGTAGCGGGATCCGCTTACTGGACAATATCAACCCCAATTTGTTTACAGTGGAGATAGACAAGGTAATCCCATCCACTGGGGTCACCCATTTGTATTACAAGTTTAAAAAGTGAGATTCCCGATTGCAGTCCAATGTTTCCCCGGGCTCCATCCTGCTTGACTTTGTTCTTCCCTGAGCCGGGGGTGTCAACCGTATCCCTTAATACAGTACTTTTGAGTATAACCTGATCTGTGAAAGGAAACCTGAATCGTTTGTTTTTCAAAAAATTGTTCTTGAATCGCTACTTGTTAAGCTTATGAAATCCGCCCGGCCCTTATTGATCTTCGATGTTAACGAAACGCTGCTAGACCTCGAACCGATGAGGCGGACCATCAACGAAGCGCTGAGCAGCCGGGTTGCCTTTGAGACCTGGTTTTCCAAACTTTTGCAGTTCTCCCTCATGGAAACCCTGACCGGGCACTATCGCGATTTTGGTGACATCGGGATTTCAGCCCTGCAAACAATTGCCCAGAAGCATACCGCAACCCTGTCTGAGGATAAAATACGGCACATACTGGAGCGGATGACCAATTTGGAAACCCACCCGGATGTCCCGGGGGCACTGAAAAAACTTAAGGAGGCCGGTTTTAGGATGGTCACCCTCAGCAACGGGGGGCAGGCTACCGTTGAAAAGCAACTGGAAAATGCACAGCTTACCCCCTATTTCGATGCTGTTTACAGTGTGGCTTCTGTAAAGAAATTCAAGCCACACCCGGACACCTATAATTTTGTGCTGCAACAACAGAAACGTCAAGCCGCTGACGCCGTGCTGATCGCTGCGCACGACTGGGATATTTATGGAGCCCAACGGGCCGGGCTGCAGGCAGCTTTTATTTCCAGGCCGGGAAATTACCTTTACCCGGGTGTAAAAGAACCCCGGTTTGTGGCCAAAGCACTGGAGGAACTGGCAAGGCTCCTCGTGAGGATGGAAATGTAAGGAACAACTTCCCTCCGTAATTTCATTTATTCAAACGCTTTTGGATGCGGGCTTATCCGATGGATTCTTTTTCCTCCTGACCTTAGTACCTTTGTACAAATGATAATCCTCCCTAAAGCCCATCCATGACATTTACTATTATTGTGCACTATGTTAGATCAGTTTAAAGCCTATTTAAATGAAAAGGCAGGGGTCTCTGCGGAAGAATTCAGGAAGTTATCCGCAGGACTGACAGAAGCCACTGTTCCCAAAGGGGAATCGCTTTTACGGGAAGGGGATGTATGCCACCATGCCTTTTTTGTGGAAGCCGGTCTTTTACGGGCTTTCAGCCGGGACGAAACCGGAAAGGAGCACCTCATACAGTTCGCACCCGAAAACTGGTTTCTTAGTGACCGCAGCAGTATGTATTTCAACACCCCTTCTGACCTCACTATTGAAGCCATCGAAGAGACACGGGTGGTATTCCTGGATTCGGGATTTGCAGACCGTGCTTCCCAATACAGCCCTTCCTTCCGGAAGTATAATGAAAAACTCCTTCAAACCCATATCCTCCAACTTCAAAAACGGGTGAACCTGCTACTCGGTGCCCCAGCGGAAAAACGGTACCTCAATTTTGTAAACCTATACCCAGATCTGCTGCTGCGGGCCCCGCAGTGGATGATCGCCTCCTACCTGGGGATCACCCCGGAAAGCCTGAGCAGGGTACGGAAGGAACTGGCCAAACGGAATTTCAGGCCTTTGTGAATATCATTTCTTATCCTACATCAATGTTACTGCCCGGGACAAGCTTTAAATTTGTCCCATTCATCAAATACAATTTGTTATGAGTACAAAAAATATAGAAATCGTAGTTGCCCCAAGGGCCCCCCACTTTGTAGGGGACGGGTTCAGGGTACATAATTTTATCCCCAGCGGGTACCACCTCGATATGGAGCGGATGGACCCTTTCATTATGCTGGATTACAATTCCAAACACCATTTCCCGCCCTCCGACAAGCCCAAAGGGGTAGGGGTACACCCGCATAAGGGTTTCGAGACCGTTACCCTGGCCTATAAAGGGAAAGTGGCCCACCACGACAGCAGTGGCGGCGGCGGGGTCATAGCGGAAGGGGACGTACAATGGATGACCGCCGCTTCGGGCATCCTGCACAAGGAATACCACGAGGAAAATTTCAGTAAGACCGGGGGTGAATTCCAGATGGTGCAGCTTTGGGTTAACCTCCCGGCCGCGTTCAAAAACACACAGCCCAAATACCAGGCTATCACCCACAACGAAGTAAATAAATACCAGCTCCCGGATAAGGGGGGGGTGATTGATGTTGTTTCCGGTCACTACAAGGACACCAGGGGTTCCGCTTCCACTTTTACCCCGGTGCACTTACAAAACGCCCGACTGAAAAAGGGGACGGAGGCCGACTTCTCCTTCCCGGCCCATTACAACACGGCAGTGCTTGTGATTGAAGGGAACATTCGGGTCAACGCGTCCGAAACAATAGCCCAGGACCATCTTGGGCTGTTTGAAAACCAGGGGGAGGATTTTACCATTGAAGCGCTGGAAGAAAGTGTTGTGCTGGTATTGAGCGGGGAACCTATCAATGAGCCCATCGCAGCCCAGGGACCCTTTGTGATGAATACGCGGGAAGAACTGAAACAGGCCTTTGCCGACTTCAATATGGGGAAATTCGGCTATCTGGAAGATTGATACATACCGTGGGACCTTTCGGACAAGCGTAATTTTTGTACCTTTTCCGGGCCGTAAAAACCGGTTGTCAATTCCTGGATCCATGAGCAGAAACTACTTTATCCCCGTCTTTTTTTTCCTTACCCTGCTGGCTCGTGGCCAAAATACCCCGACCCCCGGTACGGAAACAGCGTTGATCGCTGCTTTGGAAACTGCTGCCACCCAGGAATTGCTGGAAAAATGGTACCCTCTTGCGGTAGATTTTAAGGACGGGGGGTATTTCAGCGACATTACCTACGATTTTAAGATTGGCGAACATCAGGACAAGATGATCGTGACCCAGGCACGGCACCTTTGGACCACTGCCATGGCGGCCCGGGAGTATCCTGAGAATACAGCATATAAGGAGTATGCCGCCCATGGTTTTGCCTTTTTAAAGGACGTGCTTTGGGATAAACAACTGGGCGGATTCCATACCCTGGTCACCAAAAAAGGAAAGCCCATCCCCAGGGAAGGGGAGGCCAAGACGGCCTATGGCAATGCCTTTGCAATCTATGCCCTGTCAGCCTATTTCGATGCCACCGGGGATAATGAAGCACTCGACCTGGCGCGGAAAACATTTTATTGGCTCGAAACCAACAGCCATGATCCCCTCCAAAAAGGATATTACCAATCCCTGGAGCCGGAGGGGACCCCGATTTTAAGGACCGAGGCATTTCCAACCACCTCCGACATTGGATATAAAGACCAGAATAGTTCCATCCACTTGCTGGAAGCGTTTACTTCCCTGTACAATGTATGGCCAAACGATCTGCTTGCCCAGCGGCTCAATGAACTGTTAGAGCTCATAAGGGATACCATCACGACGGAAAAGGGGTATATGCACCTTTACTTTGACAAGGACTGGAAACCGGTTTCCTATCGGTACAATACCCCGGAAGTCATTGCGGAACACTATTATCTTGACCATGTCTCCTTCGGGCACGATGTGGAAACCGCCTACCTGATGCTCGAAGCATCCCACGCCCTGGGCGGAACGGCAGATGAACAAACGCTTGCCAGGGGAAAAGTTATGGTGGACCATGCCCTGCGAACCGGATGGGACAATGAAAAGGGGGGCTTCTATGACGGCGGATATTATTTTGGGGAGGCAGATACACTTACCCTGGTCAATACGGACAAAAACTGGTGGACCCAGGCGGAAGGGTTGAACACCTTGCTGATGCTGAGTTATTATTTCCCCGACGACCCGATGGATTACCGGGGGCACTTTAACAAGCTCTGGTCCTATATCCACACCTACCTTATGGATCCGGACCACGGCGGGTGGTATGAATGGGGCACAGACCAGCGCCCCGATTCCAAAGAGGGCCTCAAAGGCCATATCTGGAAGGCAACCTACCATGATTACCGGGCCCTGCTCAATTGCAAAAAGCGCCTGGAAGCCAGGGGCAAATAAAGAATTTCTCCTCACCCGAAACCGCTTTGGCGGTTTCGACCTCTCCAGAGGAGAGGTGCCCCGGGGCAAAAGCCCCGATAAATTCTTTTGATATTAAAGACAAAATCAGCACTTTTAACCTGCCCGGCTGAAGCTATTCGGACGGGTCCGCGCGTTTAGGATTCAAGAAATTCTTTATTTCGTTGGAAGGGGGTGACAAACCCCTCCCCGGTAGAAGGTACTTCCTGGCACTGCAGGAACCGAGCAGGATAAATGATTGAGAATGTCAGATCCGGGATTTGATGGGGTTTCGCTTGTCCTTTATCCCTGTGCTATATCCAGCCCGGCTGAAGACGTTCCGACGGGCCCACCGAAGGGGGATCTGCACGATCAGTTTGGTCTGCCTTTGGAGGATCCACTTGATGGGATTTTCATGCCAAAAACATTCCATTGTATACTTCGCATGGATTCGGAATCCTGCCCGGCTGAAGCCATTAGGTACCTTTAGATTTGTATCATAAATATAATCTATGATAATGATGTTGAAAGAGGAGGTGCAGGGGGAGGCTTATAACTAATAAAAATGTTAATATCTTTAAATGAAAAAGAACGGGGTGAACTCTGAGACGTTTCTAGGTTTGTGACCTAACGCCCGTATCAGTCCCCGTTCTTCTTAACGATTGCCTGGAACCATATAGGTTTTAGCCTTGCTTGTAAAGGTCTTAGTTTAAGAGCAACCTAATTTAACAATGTAAAATTATGAAAATAAAAGGATGTCATCGGTATTGATGTAAGCAAATTAACATTGGACCGCTGTATCCACAATAGGGGGGTACAATCGGGCTTCGGGAACAACCCTGAAAGTACTACGGCCATGCTGGAGTGGTCGTTGGACACTAGTGGCGTGCCAAAGGATGAACTCCTGTTCGTTTTTGAACATACGGGGTTGTACGCTCATCAGCTTATCGGACAGCTGGCAGACAACGGATTTCATTTCCACGTAGTCCCGGGATTGGAGATCAAACGCTCTTTGGGCATCGCCAGGGGCAAGGACGACAAGTCCGATACCAGGAGGATCACCTTGTACGGGTACCGTACAAGGGAAGAAAAAAGTTCTGTACAGGCCGCTCCCGGAGTTTTGGAAAAAGTAAAGCGGTTGATGTCGCTAAGAATAAAACTGGTAGCCGAACGGGCCGGACATATTACGACCTTAGGGGAACATCAAAGGGTACTGGGCTAAGGGAACAACGCCCTGTTGTTCTGGGTCCAGCGGGAACTTATCTGCAACTATGATGTGCAAATAGCCATAATAGAAAAAAAGATTGGACGAATTATGAAACATAGAACTTAATTTAGCAGCTAAGCTGTCGTCAGAACAAATGGGTACTTCAAATCTTATAAAGATTATTTATTTAAAACAGATAAATGAAACTAATAATTTACAAATTCGCTATTTTAATTTTATTTCTTGGCGGTAAAATTCAGGCACAGGAAATAATTCCACAAACCTATTGTAATCCGTTGGATATCGATTATACCTATATGGTATATAATTCGAGTAAAAACATTTCTTACCGTTCAGGAGCTGATCCGGCTGTAATTGAATTTCGTGGCGAATATTACATGTTTGTTACGCGATCTTTTGGATATTGGCATTCAACAGATCTGGTTAAATGGAATTTTATAAAACCTGTTCAATGGTTTTTTGAAGGCAGTAATGCTCCAACTGCTTTTAATTATAATGATTCACTTGTCTACTTCGCAGGCGATCCAGCAGGCTATGGAAGTATTTTGTATACCGATAATCCTAAAACCGGTAAATGGACACCCGTAGAATCAATTAGTAATAATATTCAGGACTCGGAGTTTTTTATTGATGATGACGGAAAAACTTATCTCTATTGGGGATCATCTAATGTACATCCTATACGTGTAAAGATGCTGGATAAAAATGATCGCATGCTCGAAACAGGTGTCAAAAAGGATTTAATTAACCTGTTGGAAGAAGAGCATGGCTGGGAACGATTTGGAGAGAATAATTATCATCCAACATTGAAAGAAGGCTATATGGAAGGAGCTTCAATGACCAAACATAATGGTAAATATTATTTACAGTATGCAGCTCCGGGAACTCAGTTTAATGTGTATGCTGATGGAGTATATGTTGGAGATTCCCCTTTGGGACCTTTTACTTATATGAAAAATAACCCAATGAGCTTCAAACCCGGAGGGTTTACTAATGGAGCCGGACACGGTATCACCGTTAAACAAACCAATGGACAATATTGGCATTTTGCCACCATGGCTTTGGCCTCCAACTCTCATTGGGAACGTCGTCTTTGTATGTTTCCAACCTATTTTGATCAGGAGGGACTAATGTTTTCAAATACCCATTATGGGGATTATCCTCGGTATGCCCCCAGTCATCCTACCAAAGCCGGCCAACATACCGGATGGATGTTGCTTTCTTATAAGGGAAAAGTTACAGTTTCGTCTTCAAAAATGCAGATTAGAAAGAGTACTACAACAGATGATGATTTTGATGTTACCGAATTGACGGAGAAAACAACGGGCGATGGAGATATTATTTCAGAAGTTTTAACAGATGAAAGCCCAAAATCCTTTTGGGTGGCAGAAGCCAATGACGATAAACAGTGGGTGGAAATCGAAATACGCTCACCTGGAAATATCTACGCCTTTCAATTGAATTATCATGATCATGAGTCTGGTATTTACACACGTACCGAAGGATTGAGGCATCGATTTACTATTGAGGTATCTGGTGATGGCGTAAGCTGGCAAACAGTGATAGACAGAAGGGACAGTTATAAAGACAGTCCCAATGCATATATGGTATTAAACCAACCTGTTAAAGCAAAATATGTACGTTATAATAATATAAAGGTTCCAGGCAATAATTTGGCTTTATCAGAAATTAGAGTTTTTGGTAAAGGAATGGGAAAAAAGCCAGCTATGGTTAAAGAGTTTAAGGTTACACGAGAATCAGACAGGAGAGATGCAACTTTGTCATGGAATCCGGTGAATGGAGCACAAGGCTATAATGTTCTCTGGGGGATCGCGCCAAATAAATTGTATCATTCGTGGCTGATTTATGAAGTTAATGAACATTTTATGCGAGTCTTTGATCGAGATCAAAAATATTATTTTTCTATAGAAGCGTTTAACGAAAATGGCATTTCCGAAAAAACAGAAATAATCACCGTTGAATAATAGATGCACTGCGATTCCTGTTGTGAACTGGCTTTAAACGACTAAAGATTTTAGGAAAAGATCCTGTAAAATTTACACTTTACAGTTTCGGTTCGTATGTTAGATTTCCCGAGGACTAAAACATGTTTGCAAAGCAAGGGGATAAGCAAGAGGGTAACATGCGTAAGCGATGTTACTAAGTCCCGCTCCGTATGACAAACGGCTTTGACTGTCTACTGACTACTGCTCAATACTCCCGGCTTCAAATCCTACCAGCTCGTTATCCCGGAACTCGAGACTTACCTCAATGGGGTTGCAACATACTTCGCAATCCTCAACATAGGTTTGCACAGCCACGGAGGTGTCGAGCAACATGGATATCTCCTCCCAGCAATAGGGGCATTGGAAAAAGTGTTCGAGCATGGTATTGTTCTATAATTCAAAACTACGAAGTACGAAGCCGGAAGAAGGAAATACGAACCCTGAATTTTTAACTTTGAATACAGAACTTTTGATCAAATCAAAAATCCACATTCAGCAACTGCCCTGTAAGTTGCAGTAACTGCAATTCCGCGAGCTTGGCATCGTATTTGGCGAGGTTCTTATTGGTTTGGGCGTTCAACAGGTTGATCTGTGCCTGCCGGAATTCGAGGGATGTGATCCTTCCCAGTTGAAACTGTTCCCGGGACCGCTCAAAATTGTTCTGGTTGGTAAGGACATTCTGTTCCTGTATCCGAAATATCTCCAGCTGGTTCTCATATATGGCCAGTGCATTCATGATATCTCTGTCAACTTCCATGGTTACCTGGGCTTTCAGCAGTTCCTGATTGTCATATGCTATTTTGGAATTCCGTACCCGGACAATAGTACTGCCGCCGTCAAAAAGGTTCCATGTAAGGCTTGCACCCAAACCGAAATTCCAGGTCTCTGAATTGGTGCCCGGGAAAAAAGCGGACGCGGCACTCTGGTTCAGGTTCCATCCGTAGGACCCGTTCAACCCTACCTGAGGCAGGTAACCTGCCTTGTTTACTTTGATATCATATGCATTGATGGCCAGGTTCCTTTCGGTTTGCAAAATAGCCACGTTGTTGGCGTTGGCCTCTGCGATAAGGTCATCCAGCTGCAAACGGGGGATAAATTGCACCAGCGTATCCACCTGAAAACCTGTCTTCAAATCCTGGTTCAGTATTACATTCAGGTCGCGTTTGGTATTGGCAAGCTGCAGACGGGTATTCAACAGGTTGATGCTGTCATTGGTTACATCAACCTGGGCATTTAAAATATCGAGTTTGGTGTTTTGCCCGTATTCAAAGGAATACTCCGCCCGGGTTGTCCGGTCCGTGGAAATATCAAGGGCCTGCTGCAGTACATGGGCATTTTCTGAGAGTCGCGCTATTTCAAAATACACACTAAAGAGCTGTAACATCGTATTTTCAATGGTTTCCCTGGCCTGTAATTCACTGAGCTGGTACTCTTCTTTTAGCTGCTTATAATTATAAAATCGACCCAATCCGTCAAACAGTGTATAGTTCAGGGTGAGGGCGGAATTGTACCGCTGTGCTTCCGCCTGGTCTATAGTAAGGTCTCCCCTGGGGCTGCCATCGTCATTGAACTGCCCCGGGAATTCGATCGTGGCATCATCCCGGTTGTAAGCAGCCCCTGCCGTACCGGTAAGGGAGGGCAGGTATCCGGAGTTAAGGATACTTTGATTGTTCCGGGCTACCGCAACCTGGTTGTTGACGACCTGGATGCCAAAATTATTTTCCAGCGCCAGTTTCACAGCTTCCTCCTTTGACAATAGGTTCTGCTGGGCAACAAGGGATTGGAGTGCTATAAGGCATAGCAGGGGGATCAGATAAAATCTTTTCATGCGGTTCAGGTGCTTGCTAATTTTGTGTGTAGGGCTCAGAGCCTTTAGGGATCTTCCTGGTGGCGCCATTCAGGTTTTGGACAGGTTCCCTGGACATTTTTTGTTCTTCGTTTTGTTCTTTTATGGCCCGTTCCACTTCTTCACGGGTTACGGGGCCTCCTTTGGCAAGCCATTTGGTACCTACTTTTGCCCGGTTGCTGAAGGACAGGAAGATAGGCAGCATCAATAAGGTCAGCACGGTAGCGAACCCTATCCCATATGCTATGGAAATGGCCATTGGTTTCAGGAACTGGGCCTGCCTGCTTTTTTCCAGCAATAAGGGGGCGAGGCCGGCGATAGTGGTGGCGGAGGTCAGAAAGATGGCCCGAAACCGGGAGCGGCCTGCCTCATAAATGGCAGCATCGAAGAGCATACCCTGCCTCAGGTTGATATTGAACTTACTGATCAGCACCAGACCGTCGTTCACCATGATTCCGATCAGGGCAATAATGCCCAGGACAGACAGGATGTTGACCGGAAAATCGTGTATCCAATGCCCCCAGGCCACAGCGGTATAACTGAATGGCACCAACAGCAACAACATCAATGGCTGGCTGAAACTCCGGAAGGTAAAAGCGATGGTGATATAGATCAGCGCCAGTGCAGTAAGGCCAACTCCGCGGAAGGAATCCATCATTTTGTTGGCTTCCCGGTTCTGTCCCTCATAAGAAGCGGTCACTGTGGGGTATTTGGATTGTATCTCGGGCATGATATTGGATTTGATATCCGCCATGATATCCGTGGCACTGGTCTGCTTGTCGTCCTTCAGGTCTGCGGTAACCTGTATCTCGCGCCGCCCGTCGAGGTGGTTGATGGCCACATCACCCCGTTCAATAATGTAACTGGCAATCTCCTTTAAGGGAACCTTGGCTCCTGATGGGGTGGAGATGCGCATTTCATCAAGGTCGGTGATAGAGGACCTGTTTGCCCTGTCATATCGTACCCAGACCCGGATCTCATCCTGCCCACGCTGGAATCGCTGTGCCTGCATACCAAAGAAGCCTGCCCGCACCTGGTTCATTACATTCCGGAGGTCGAGGCCCAGTAAATATGCATTTTCCTTCAATTCAAGCCGAATCTCCTTGATTCCGGCAGGGTCATTGTCCGCCACATCCTTTAAAAGGGCGTTGTTCTGAAGTTCTGTTTTTAATTCTGTTTTGGCAGCTTTTAATTCCTCGATATTATTTCCCAGCAGGGACACAGAAATCGGGTTGCCACCAAAGTTCCCGCCGGAGCCGTAAATCAGGCTTTCCACCCCGATCACGGGGCCAACCAGTTCCTGCAGTCGGTTGGTCACCATTTCGGAGACGATGGCATCAGGCCGTTCTTCCCCGGGCAATAAATTGATTACCAGGGAAGCAGCTGAAGAACCGGGTCCCAGGTTTTTATTGACATTCTCAAAGAGGACTTTCCCGGTACCTTTCAGATATTTTTCAGTCAGTTCCTCATTGACGAGCAGGGATTTCTCCTCTATCAGGCTGATGATGGAATCCGTTACCTGTTCATTGGTACCATTTGGCATCAGGAGGCTGACCTCCACCTGGTCACTGGCGATCCTTGGAAAGAAAGCCGTGCGGATTATACCGCCCCCCACCGCGCCAAAGGTGAGGACAAGGGCCATGATAAAAAAGGCAAACGTCAGGATCTTGTACCGCAGCGTAAACTGCAGGGCCGGACTATACAATTTATCGCGCATCCAGACCATGAGTCGGTCCCCGGCGCGGTTGATACCCCTTAATTTGGAAAAAACCCGGGCGATACCCGTTTTGGGACTTGGATCCAATGGTTGCAACGCCTTGGAATGGGCAAGGTGGGCCGGGAGGATAATAAGTGCCTCTACGAGGGATATGATCAAAGTCAGGATAACGATTACCGAGACTTCTGCAAAAAAATCACCAATACGGCCATCAAGGAATAAAATGATGGAAAAAGCAAGCAGCGTGGTAACGATAGCAGAAACCACAGGCGGGATCACCTCCATGGTACCGTCAATGGCGGCCTGTATGGGTGATTTCCCTTTTTCATAGTGCTGATAAATATTTTCGGCGATCACAATACCGTCATCAACCAGGATCCCTATCACAATGATCATCCCAAAAAGGGAGAGGACATTGATGGTCACATCAAAGAACCCTGCAAAGATGAACATGCCCAAAAATGAAATAGGCAATCCGAAGGCTACCCAGAATGCGAGCCGGGTGTTCAGGAAAAGGGACAGGAAAATGAGTACCAGGATCATGCCCATAATGGCATTCTTGGTAAGCAGTTCCGTACGCTGTTCCAGTGTTGTCGACTGGTCGCTCACGATACTGAGCTTGATGTTGTTGTGTTTTTGATTGAAGTCAGCCACATATTCCTTTACCTTCTCAGCGGAAGAAATCAGGTCTTCTGTATTGGTACTCGTGATGGAGGCACTAACGGCCAGTTCCCCGTCAAAGAAAGAGGCATTGGCGGATTCTGCGAACCGGTCCCGTACTGCTGCAACATCCTTTAACCGAACGGTCCGGCCGGAAGCATCTGCCCGGAGGATCAGGTTGGTGATCTCATCCCCGTAATAGGATCGGTTATTGGCACGAATAAGGTACTCTTCCGTACTGGTCTTGATATTCCCCCCCGTTACCAGGATATTGGCATTGGCAACAGCGGTTGCCACCTCATCGAATGACAAATTATAGGCCAACAGGTTGTTCTCATTCACTGCGATTTCAATTTCTTCCTCGGGGTACCCGGACATCTGTACCTGTGAGATCCCATCGATGGTCCGCAGGTCGTTTTCAACCTGCCTCCCGATCTGTTTTAAGGTACTCAGGGGGATATCCTTGCCACTGATTGCAAAACTTATGGTCGGCCGGATTGCTTCCAGTTTGGCAACAATGAGCGGTTCCATCCCAGTAGGAAAGGTAGGCACCCTGTCCACTGCATTCTTTACTTCCAGCAACATAAAGTCGATGTCCCTGCCCTTTTCTATCTCAATATTCATGACCCCACTGTTTTCGCGGGCCGTGGAAGTTACACGGTCTATACCTTCAAGGCCTTTGAGGTTGTCCTCTATTTTCAGGATGATCCCCTCCTCCACTTCCTGTGGGGAAGCCCCGGGGTAAGTAACATTGATAGCGATATTCTTGGAGTCGGAGAGCGGGAAAAAGGATGACTTGAGGGAGAGTGCCCCTACTATCCCGAATATAAAGAAGGCGAGGATAAAAATATCAACGGCAACATGGTATTTTATAAAGTAGGCAACAATGCTTCTCATCACGGAATGTCATTATCGGTTTTTTCTTCAAAGATCTTAACCAACATCCCTGCGTAAGCACCTACAACCGGTTTGGAGATTATTGCCATTCCTTCCGGAACGTCCTTCAGGACCACTTTTTTATCTGAAAAATATACGGGGTTTACCTCGATCAGGTCGAGAACGGAATCGCGAACTACAAATATCTTTTCATTATCCATCAGCAGGCTGCGGTCTATTTCGATGGCATCCTCCTCCTTTTTGGCGCTGAGTTTCGCCTCCAGGTACATACCTTCCCGGAGGTCTTTGTCATTCACATCGATAAAGGCCTTGATAGTCTGGGATGCAAGGTCTACACTCCCATTGATCCTTGCCACTTTTCCGGTGTAGGTTTTGGTGCGCTCCAGGTTTACAAGGTCCACTGTTTCCCCCACCCGAAGCAGATCACTGTAGGCCTTGCTGATGGCGACTTCCAGTTCATATACATCGGTATTGATAAACTCCCCCAGCTTTTGACCAGCCCGTATCAGGGTGCCTTCAGTCACCAGAGCTTCGGTCACTACGCCGTGGAAGGGGGCTGTCATCCGGTATTTATCCAGGCGCTGTTCCAGGTTTTTAATGTTGTAGTAACTGGTTAGGATGCCCCTTCCGGAAATAAAATATTTTTCCTTTTCCGAGTCCATTTCGGGTAAGGGTGGGGTGTTTTGGTTAAGGTCAAAACCATTGAGGTATTCCTGCCATTTGTCAAATACTTCCGGGTAGTCAAGCCGCAGGTCGGGCATAATAGATGTTATCAGGTTATAAAGGCCGCTTTTGGCAGATTGTACACTGGCGGCATACTCGTCTGCGTCTATCCTTATGATGGTCTCCCCTGCACGATATTCCTGCCCTGCCTTAAATAGCCTGCTTCCCTTCCGGAAGACCCCCTGAACTTCGGAATAGAGCTCCACGCGTTGTTTCGCCCTCAGGTTTCCGTTGGCTGGAACGACAATATCAATGGTACCGTTCCTGACGGTATCCACAAAAACGGTTTTTACCACTTTTTCCGGCCTGGGTTTGGGGGTATTCTTGCTATTTGTAATGGCAATGGCCCCATAAATGGAGGCTATTATCAATACAATACCGAGGATGGATAATATTATTTTGCGTGTATTCATAGTTTGGATTGCACCATGGGTTTGGGGTTAGACTGCAAAACTATCTCTTAGTTTAAGCGGGAGTAGTTAAATATATCTTAAATAAGGTAGGTTCGAATGCAAAAAGGATACAGAATGCATCCCTTTTATTAATAAAGAATTTCTTGAAACCTCCCCCGAAACCGCTTAGGCGGTTTCGACCTCTCCAAAGGAGAGGTAAATGGGAATCCCCGGGGCAAAGCCCCGAGGAATACTTTTGATTAATGAAGTCAAAATCAACTAATTATTATCATCCACATCTTCAAATTTGGTATCAGCAACCCTTGTTCTGGTAAATTTACCATCTTTCAGTTCGAGATTGGCATCTTTATCATAGTCAAAGACCAACATTCCCCTGGAATCCATCATTTCCAGGTTTTTAATGGAATTGAAATTGTTATTCTGTATCTGGAGGATCTCAAGGCTCGCCAGTTGGCTGAATTCGCTTGGAATATCCCCACCCAATTGGTTATTTGCCAGTACTAATTCCCGGAGCATGCTTAGCTTACCCAGTTCCCTGGGAATATCGCCGTAAAAGGAATTCTCAAAAAGGCCCAGGCTTTCCAGTTTTCTGAGGTCTCCCAGGACATTCGGGATCTCTCCTATAAGGTTGTTGCTTGAAAGGTTCAGGATTTTCAGGTTGGAAATCTGCCCGATACTTCCGGGGATACCCCCTGATAAAAAGTTATTGAAGGCTGTGAATTCTGTAAGCTTCTTCATGTTCCCAATGTCTGTGGGGAGCGACCCTTTTATCCTGTTCATTTCGAGTTTCAATACCCTCAGTTGCGACAGCTTGGCAATGGAATGGGGTAAATCCCCTGTAATATTGTTGAAGGCCAGGTTGAGGATGACCAAATTTCCTAATTCGCCGATACTTTCCGGCAATGGTCCCATCAGGTTATTCCGGAACAGGTTCACCTCAACCACTTTGTCCCCTGCGAGCCGTACGCCATACCAGCTGGAAACCGGTTCCGAAAGGTTCCACTTATGAATCCAGTGCAGTCCATTCGTACTGTTGTACAGGTCCATCAAAGCATTCTTCTCTGTGGCTGATACTTCAGCACGGAGTAGCTGGCCTGAAACAAACAGGAAGAAGAAAAAAAGTAGTATTTTTTTCATACAAATATGTTAAGAAATGATGAATACTGTCAAAATTAAATCCTATAAGCATATTAAGAATAGCCCTACAAAAATAGAGCGTTTAGCTTAAAATCCAGCTATTTTATCGATAAGATGTCGCTTTATGTTGTAAAAACCGGCTGTGGTGTGGTCAAGCGGTTCCTAAATGGGTGATGGGATCCTGATGCTATAAGAAATTACCGCATTGTTTCCATGTCGAGGGTCATTTTTTCCCAACTTTTCATCAATTTTTCCAGGTCTTTCTTCTTTTTGTGGTAATTATCGAAAAAATGGGGGCGGGTGATGGTCTCGTCATAATTCATAAGCATATCATGATCCAGTTTGGCAATCTCCTTTTCCAGCCCGGAGATATCACTTTCAAGGGAGCTAAGTCGGTTCTTCAGGGACTTTACCTTTTTCTGGTCCTCGTATCCCCTTTCTTTTTTGCCCGGGCCCGAAGGCTGTTTGGTAACTTTCTGCTTTTTTTCAATCTCCCTGAAATTTTCAACTTTCCGTTGTTCCAGGTAAAAATTGATATCACCCAGGTACTCCTTTATTTTTTTATCTCTGAATTCATAGACCTTGTTGGTAAGCCCCTGGAGAAAATCCCTGTCATGAGACACCAGTATCAGCGTTCCGTTAAAATGTTGCAAAGCCTGCTTCAGTACATTTTTTGATTTGATATCAAGGTGGTTGGTAGGTTCATCCATTACGAGCACGTTGAAGGGCTGCAATAATAACTTGGCCAAAGCCAGCCGGTTTCGCTCCCCTCCGGAAAGCACCTTTACGTACTTGTCCACATCGTCCCCGCTGAACAGGAAAGATCCTAACATATCCCTTACTTTGCTCCTGTTGGTTTCATTGGCGGCATCGATCATGGTATCGAGGATTGTCTTGTTGCCATCCAGGTATTCCGCCTGGTTCTGGGCAAAATAGCCTATCTGCACATTGTGGCCTAATTTCATTTTCCCATCATAATCCAGTTGCCCCACCATAATTTTAGCCAGCGTAGTCTTTCCCTGCCCGTTTTGGCCAACAAAGGCCGTCTTGCTGTCGCGTTCCAGCAAGAGATCGATGTCTTCCAAAACCTGCTTGCTCCCGTAGCTCTTGGAAAGCCCGTGCATCTCGGTTACCACTTTGCCCGGGGTAACGGAGACTGGAAACCGCAGCTTCATCACACTGTGGTCATCATCATCCACTTCGATGCGTTCCATCTTATCCAGTTTTTTGATGAGGGACTGCGCCATGGAGGCTTTGGACGATTTCGCCCGGAATTTGTCTATAAGCCGCTCGGCCTGTTGTATTTCCCGTTCCTGATTTTTTTGTGCACTGCGTTGCTGATCCAGCAATTCTTCCCGTAATTTCAGGTATTTTGAATAGGGTTTATTGAAATCATATATCCGGCCCAATGAGATTTCGATAGTCCGGTTGGTAACCTGGTCCAGGAACATCTTATCGTGCGAAACGATGACCACTGCCCCCGGAAAATTTTTCAGGAATTGTTCCAGCCAGATGATCGATTCGATATCAAGATGGTTGGTAGGCTCATCCAGGAGGAGTACATCATTGCTTTGCAGCAATAATTTGGCAAGCTCTATGCGCATGCGCCACCCTCCTGAAAATGTATCCGTTTTTTTGTTAAAGTCCTCCCGCTTAAAACCAAGCCCCAATAGAATTTTTTCGGTCTCCCCCTGGTAATTGTATCCCCCCAGGATCTCGTAGTGATGGGAAACATCATTCAGGTCTACCATTAACTGGTGGTAGGCCTCGCTCTCATAATCCGTACTTTCGGCCAGTTGGGTATTGATATCTTCCAGGCGCTTTTCCAGACCCTGCAATTCTTCAAAAGCCTGGTACGCCTCATCCAGGATTGTCCGGCCCTGTTCAAAGTCTATATCCTGTCGTAAAAAACCGATTTTGATGTCCTTTTCTGAGGCAATAACCCCCGAATCAAGTGGCATATCCTTTGATAATAATTTCAACAAGGTGGATTTGCCCGCCCCGTTCTTGCCAATAAGGCCTACCCGGTCACCCGAATTGAGTCGGAATGCAATTTCCTGGAATAAATATTCCCCTCCGAAGGAAACGGAAAGGTTATGGATGTTCAGCATTGTATGTGACTGTAGTTACATTAAAAAATTATCGAAAGCCTTATTTTTGTAAAAACTTTTGCAAATGTTAAAAAAAGGAAGCAAACTCTACAGCATTTTAACAGGAACTTGTCCTAAATGCCATCATGAGAGTATGTACAAGGAAGCCAATATGTATAACCTGGGTACCATTTTTGACATGTATGAACGCTGTTCCCATTGCGGCACCAAATACAAAATGGAGCCTTCCTTTTTTTACGGGGCAATGTATGTGAGTTATGGGGTCGGTATCGCCTTTGCTGTCGCCTCCTTTGTAATTTCCTTTCTATTCCTGGGCACTTCCCTGGTCACCTCTTTTATTGCCATCGTAGGGACACTGGTTGTTTTTATGCCCTTTATCATCCGGCTATCGCGGAATATCTGGATCAATTTTTTTATCCATTTCGATACTAAAGCAACCGGTGTAAAATGAACCGTTACCGTAAAGGCTTTATCCCTTCCCTGTATATTTTTTAACAAAACGGGCGATATCCATCTCCGGATCAACGGGCTGCCGTTGTTCAATATGGCCATACAATTGTTGGGCGGCATACGGTGCCACCAGTACGCCCCTGGATCCCATCCCATTGAGGACAAACATGTTGGTATGTTCCGGGTGTTCCCCCACGAGCGGCCTGCGGTCCGACACGGTTGGCCTGATGCCGGCATGTTGGGATACCACCTCATAATCACACCTGACAAAGGAATCAAGTTTGGAAAGCAATTCGGTTTCCGCCCGGACTGTCGGGGTGTTGGAAGTATCCCCCCGGGAATAGGTGGCCCCCACACTGTAATGGTCACACCCCAGGGGAATCAGGAATACGGATGACTTCACTATCCTGCTTTCCTGCAGGGCCGGTGCCTTTATGGTAAGGAGTTCCCCTTTGGTGCCCTGGAGTGGCAGATAGTTGAACCAGGGGTTATCCTTCAGGCCAAACCCACTGGCAAAGACCAGCTTACGCGCCGCCAACCCCCGGTACTGGAATTGACCCGTTGCCATTTCCAGCTCCTTGAACAGAAAGGTCTCCCCACGGAGCCTTCCCGAAGCCGAGAGGTAAGCCGCGTACTGTTTCAGCAAAACCCGGGTATCTATCCTCCCGGTACCCAGGACTTCCCCGTAACCGAAGGGCGCATCTATCCCGGGATTGTGGCTGGCAGTCACACGAGGGGACAGGAATGGGGCCAAAGTCCGGTTGTCTGCAGCCTGGAACCAGAGGTTCTGTTCTGCCACGGAGGCGAATCGTCTTAACACCGGGATCTTCAGGTCAAAGGCAAGCCCGAGTCTCCTTTCGAGCCCACTGTAAAATGGCATTGCCAGTTGCAATTGTTCCCGTGCCTTCCAGGCCAGGGTGAACCGGTTCAGAATGACGGGGTTGTAAAGCCCGGATGCAATCACAGAGGAAGTTTGTGAATGGTCACTGAGGACCATAAAGCTTTTGCCATGCTGATCCAGGGTTTCACAAAAGGAAATACCGGACAACCCCAAGCCGATAACAAGGTAGTCTAACATGGCGACAAAGTTAGCCATCTTCCTTCAATCCGGTACAGGGAAGACAGACCTCTCCAGAGGAGAAGTGCCCCGGGGCAAAAGTCCCAGGGATTTCTTCTGAATAAAATTAAAAAAAAGCCGCATCGGTGGATGCGGCTTTCAATATTGCCTGAATTGGAATTAAGCATTGAGTTTAGTAGGCCCACATGTCCTGCTCTTTGTCGCGGATCGTCTCCTTGATGCGATTGGCTTCCAGCAACTGGAACAAGGCGTTATCAGAAATGTATTTCTGAATCTCACGGTCTCCGTACACATTGTCTTCCCTGTAAATAACCCCATTGAACCGCCTTGCGTTCAACAGCATATCAAAGGAAATGGGTTGTGCCGAATTCCGTTGGTTGAACACCTTCGCTTCGTGCAGGATCTGCCTGGCACTGGGATACCAAACCCAGAACAATTCTACTTTGGCATCCGCAGGATCCATCGACTCGTCATCAATAAAATTGACGTCGGGTGCAACGGGGGCTATTCCAAGCAACCGGTATTTCAATTCTCCCTGTCGCTTGTCAAAATACCACATCCCTTTGATTCGGTATTCCTCAATATCTGCCGCGGTAAGGTCCCGCTCATTGACGAATTCCTGGGAGAGTTGCTCCCCTGCATTGATCTGCTCATACCCCATGTCCGTGGTATCCACACTGCGCAAAGTTGCTTCCAGGTCCTTGAGGACCCTTTTCTCCGTGAAATAGGAATCCGCATAGACGTCGGTAAGCGTGCCATCTTTGATGCTCTTCATCAGAACATCATATAATGACCTGCGATCCTTCCCTATGTCTACGGTATCCAATGGATAATACAATGGAAAGTTGACCCTTTCATCCAGGTCAATGACTTCCCAAATGGTTTTGGACCACAGGATATCCCTGTCATCCACATACCCGTATTCAAGCGGAGCGTCATTATCAAGTGCTACCTGTGCCTCTGTCTTAATCCCTATTTCCTGTGGTTTCTTGGCATTCAGAATATTTGCCTGAGCCACTATGGAAAGGGGCAGAAGTGTGACAGCACCCATCAATAATCCATTTTTCCAATTCATAATCATTATTTAAAAACTTGTACTAGTTCGTAAGTTCTATAAAGACGTTAGAGACCTTCTTCAGCTTATAACTCTTGTTATTGGTGATGTATGCCTCTATATCGAATATCTGCACAGCATCTCCCCTGTTGGCCCTTTTGAGGGCATTAATGGCACGGGCATCCAATTTATTGCCGTTGACTTCCACGGTGGGTTGCCCCGGTACTTTGAATTTAAATCCGCTTACAGCAAGGTTCAGGTCGAAATCGAAATCTTCCAAAATGGCACCAATGGTTGAGATTTCAAGGTTCTTCCTCGGCATTTTGACGCTACCGGACTCACCCCTTACCGTACCTGCCGGCCTTGGGATATCCTTGATCCTGAATTCGGATTTTGATGAAACCGATTGACCGTCGGGCAAAATTCCGGAAGCGGTAATGATTACCGTCCTTCCTGTTCCGGGGTTCATCACATAGCTGCTGCCATCCCTCCTGGTTAATCCCTGAGCTGAAGCATTCACTTTATTGTTTGGAATCCCGGGAATGGAAATCGACATTGGATTCGCCACCCCGCGGTATACGACATTCATTTTATCGGCAGCGATCAGCGCAGCGTTTGGCTTGGTAATGGTAGAGAAGGTTGAACTAACAGGCACCTCGGTGCGTTCCCCGTCCTGGATGAAAACCAGGTTTCCGGCGATCTTATGGTCACCAGGTGCTCCGGCACTGATCAGCAGTTTAACCTGCCCTTCATTGATCTCATAATCCGTGCCTTCGTTTAATTTCCTGCCGTCTAAGGTAAGGTTTACCTCGTTTGGCCTGGTAGTGGCATCTTTACGACCCAATACAACGGAACCGGAAAATTTTTCCCCTGCATAGAAAGCGGATTTTTCCTGCTCCAGCAGGGTGGTATAATTGGTCATAGACACTTCACTGGTCAACTGACCTTCGAGCATCGCTTTCAGCGCATCCTGTTCAGTGGCCTTTACGTCTGCCTGTAACTGTGTGATATTAGCCAAAGAGGCAACTACCGGAAAACCTTCGTACTTGTAGCTCAGCCAATCGACTTTAACACCGTCCCGGCGTTCAACTTTCCCGTTGGCATCACCGGTTTCAAACCGGGATCTCAGGGAAGCCTTAACGTCAGTCATCGAGGCAGGTAATATGGCATCCACCTCAGTGCGGTACTTCTTGATACGATCTAAAAACTCCTGTCCTTTTTGGGTAACGTTATCACCCTGCCAGAACATCTGGTCCAGGTAATCCGATTTATCCATTATCTGATAATCCTTAGGATCCTTGACATCCTTTACCATCTCCTTTTTCAAGGCGGCGAGGTAGTCATAATATTCCTGGGACAGGGATTTAATTTTCCTGGCGTCTTCCAGTAACGGACCAAATTTCTCCGTATTTTCCGCTGCCTTGGTTTCCAAACCTGAGAGGAACGCCACATTGTTCTCCGAGGTTTTTATATTAGAAGCCTCCAGCTTTTCGTTCATTATACCGAACGCTGCCAGAACTTCTTTGCTCATGTTCAAAGCCAACATCGCGATGAAGATCAAATACATAAGATTGATCATCTTTTGACGTGGTGATGCTTTTCCTGATGCCATATTTTCTAATTAGATATTGATTAATTAATTGATTTGGGATTTAATACTAAATCTAATTAGGTTCGGCTCATTGCGGAAAGCATGCCTCCGTAAACACCGTTCAAGGACGACAGGTTACTCGCCAGGGATTCCATCTGGTCCTTTAATGCTCCTGCATTCTGAACCACTTCTTCATTGATTGAAGCCTGCCTGCTGGCACTTTCCAATTGAACTTTGTACAAACTATTCAATGACTCCATCTGTGAGGCTGCCTGTGACAGTTCTTCAGAGTATTTTTTGGTATGCTCAATGGCATCGGCAGTAGGGGCAATCCCTTTAGCGGCACCTTCAAAATTCCGGATGCTGTTGCCAAGGCTGTCGAATAATTCAGCATCGATATTGGCTTCTTTTAAAAGTTCATCCAATTTCCTGGACAACATACCTTCGGCTTCCTTAGCTTCAGCAACGCCATTCTTTCCGATAGTCATACCCCCGGACAATTCAGGATATACCAACGACCAATCATATTCGTCCTCTATCGGTTCAAATGCACTGATCGCAAAAATAAGTGCTTCTGTTATAAGTCCAACTGCCAGTAACAACCCACCTGTAAGGGGACCGAATTCCCAGTGAAGGATCTTAAACAAGGCACCGATAATCACTACCGATGCGCCCAAGCCGTAGGCCATGTTAAATAATTTCTTTGTTGATTTTGACTGTGCCATAATTTTAAATTTAATTTTAGATTGCTATGATTAATAAGTATTTGGTTATTGGTTGTGTATATACGCAATTTTATTGTGTAGAGTCTTCTTCGCCCATATAATCCTGTACTGTCCTGAATCCGATATAGCTCCTGGCTGAATCCTTGTACTCATAATCCCTGGTACTGACCTGCAGGAAATAAAGGACATCTTTCCAGGACCCTCCCCGGATAACTTTCCGCGCATTGCCCCCATCACCCGCATTGGGGTTCATAGTGGATACATATTCATAGGAATTAGGATCATAACTGGAATTGGTCCATTCCGCAACATTCCCTGCCATGTTATACAGGTTGAAGTCATTCGGCTCAAAAGACCTGGCCTCTACGGTGTATAATGCGGTATCTGCCGCATAGTCACCCCGCTGTGGCTTAAAGTTGGCCATAAAACAGCCGGTGTCACTGATCACATAAGGGCCACCCCAGGGATACGTACCCCCTTCAATGCCCCCTCTTGCCGCATATTCCCATTCGGCTTCCGTGGGAAGCCTGAAGCCATTCACAAATTGTTTGCCCCTTTCCAGCTGGTCGTCATTTTTGAATTTGGTCCTCCAGTGGCAGAAAGCCTTGGCCTGGTCCCAGGAAACCCCTACAACAGGATAGTCGCTATAGGCATCATGCCAGAAATAATCGTTGTGCATGGGTTCATTATAGGAATATTCAAAATCCCGGATCCAAACCGTGGTGTCAGGGTAGATCTCCAACTCCTCCTGCTTTATGAATTCTTTTCGGTTGCCTTTTTGTTTGCTTCGGGCCGCCGCTTCGATATCCATCCAGGTGTATTTGTATTTAAGTTTTGTAACGTCAATGGTCCGCTGTCCGTTATAGGATTCTTCCTCGGGAATATACAGGGAATCCATTATCTCGGTATAGTATTCATCCGGATATTCTGAAGTGTCCCAGATCAGTTCTTCGTCCTTATTAAGGGACCATCCTTCATACCCGGTTTCCCCCATTCCGGCATAATTGTCGATCATGTATTTGTCATAGGTAGACATCCGGGTGGTATCGGCTGCCATGAAAGCATAGTCGCCAATCCCTCCGTCATCGGGGCCCAAACCTAGTTCATCGGCCAGTATGGCCAATCGGGTCCGCACAATAGAGTCCTTTACCCATTCCACAAATTGCCGGTATTCACTGTTGGTAATCTCCGTATCGTCCATATAGAAGGAACGGACGGTAACTGTCTTGGTAGGTGCATTCAGGACCTTAGCCTGGTCTTCCTCACTCTTACCCATAATAAAGGCCCCGCGAGGGATCAACTCCATCCCGTAAGGTTTTTCAGGGTACCATTTCTTGCCCTGGACGCCGACTAACTCGCCCTTTGTTTTGGAGCCGCAACTGCTCAGCAAAAAAACAAACGCTATAGATGATAACAATAGCTTCTTCATACTTTTGGTTAATTTCGATTATGACTATAAACAGTATTGACAATCGTTACTCACTAAAACTTGTTTTTGAATAATTTATTGTATGGTACCGCCTATCCGTAAAATAAAAATAATTCAGTTTATGCCTTTCTTGTAGGCCTTAAACCAGCGCTCCGGAATATTTTGATCACACGCGTCATAATAGTCCTGCTCAGTGCATGGTAATAACGCAGGTGATTGGGATTTAGTATGTAAAGTTAAAATTGAAGGCACCTCAACCCACCACCTTTCTGTGAGATGGCTTTTGAAGAATACCAGCTGCTCAGTATCAGTTGGTACATTGAATTTAGTGAAGTCTTTATTCAGGGCACTGGGGGATTCTTTCCGCCTGTAATTATATCCTTCCATGAAGTACCAAATTATCTGTGCAACGAGCTGCATGGACTGCATGGTATTTTCACTTTCAAAAATACCGAAAATACCGACGTTGTCACTGATCCCCGCATATCTGGAGATAGCACAGATCTCTCTTCCGTTGAACCCGTTTGGTGAAAAATTCGGGGATAATCCCACTTCGCTTGCCCGGATGGCCCGGGCATCGATGCTGACGATATTGGCATTGCGCATCACAGGTTCCACCAGGGTTATATCTGATGTTATTTCCCCCAGTCGGTAAGCCTCAAAGAATAGTCGTTCCATCAGGTCAATTTCTTCCTGGGCATTGAAATAACTCTGGTACCCGATATTGGAAAAGTTGAAGAGGTTATTGGGTTTGTCGGTGATGATCCTGCTCATATAGGAATTGGAGGAGATCAGTTCTTCATCCGCCCCGAAATCGAACCGGCTGTCCACGGATACGAGGTTCACCATAACCTCTATATTATCATATGCCCGGTATGCGGAATACGTGATATCCTGGGTGGCTCCGATAATGATGGGGATAATCCCTTTCTGAAGCAATTCTGCAACGATCTCCCTAACCACAAAGTAGGTATCTTCCACTGTATTGCCTTCCTCCACATCCCCCAGATCTGCAATGGAAGCATTCCAGTTCCCGGGCATCAGTTTGTAGAGCTGGATCCGGATCCCTGTAATATCCAGTCGTTCTGGTTTCTTTACGAAGGCATTTCTGGATTCATGTACCCCGAGCAGGGCAAAAGACGCCCCGTTCAGCGAGGGCAATCCTTTTTGGGAGGTATGTTTGCGGATATTCTTGCCGAGTGCCTGAGGGGGTAACAGCTCACAATGTGCCAGGGCCTTATGTTCTACGGGCACTAAAAACTCAAATGCCATAGCGCTTTCTTAACTTTTGGATTTCTTTGTTTTTTTACCCTTCTTTTTTGTATCGATCAAAACTGTCACCTCCTTCAGGGAAAGCGTGGCAGGGTCAACGTCCTTGGATAGTTCTATCTTGGTCTTGCCTTTAAAGATGGTATGCCTGCCCCACCGTGCCTTTTCAATGCGGATGCCTTGTTCCGGCCATTCCCGGACCAGTTTTTCGGCTTCTTTTTGCAGCTTGGCCTCAATCAAATCGGCAATATCCTTTTCACTAAGGTGGTCAAAATCATATTTCTTGCTCACATTGATGAACATCCCATCCCATTTTACAAAAGGCCCGAAACGTCCCTTCCCTTTCGTTACATCCTTTCCCTTATACATGGCAACCGGGGCATCGGCCTTCTGCTTTGCACTGATCAGTTTCAAGGCCCTCTCCAGGTCAATATCAAAGGCGCTTTCGCCTGAATCCAGGGAAACAAACTTCTTCCCATAACGAACATAGTGACCGTACCGGCCAACATTTGCCTCCACTTCCTCCCCTTCAAAAACGCCCAGTTTCCGCGGGAGTTTAAAAAGTTCCATGGCCTCATCATAGGTGATGGTACCGATAGACTGGTCGGGCAGAAGGCTGGCGAACAAGGGTTTTTCCTCTTCCTCAACCGTCCCGATCTGTACCATAGGGCCAAACCTGCCCAGGCGTACAGATACCTGCCGGCCTGATTTCGGGTCCTTCCCCAGGACGCGTTCCCCGCTGGCGCGGTCTGCATTCTCCTCCACATCCACGACATTGGGGTGAAAGTCCTTATAAAAGTCCTTCATCACTTTTTGCCAATCTTCTGCCCCGGCGGCTATTTCATCAAAATCCTTTTCCACTTTTGCGGTAAAATGATAATCCAGGATATTCGCGAAATGGTCTACCAAAAAGTCATTTACGATAATGCCAATATCTGTTGGCACCAGTTTACCCTTGTCTGACCCGATAGTTTCGGTAAGTGATTTATCCTGTATGTTCCCTGCTTTAAGGAGGAATTGTGTATAGGTTCGTTCGGTGCCGTCCACACTGCCTTTTTCTACATATCCCCGGTTTTGGATAGTGGAAATAGTGGGGGCATAGGTAGAAGGCCTGCCGATACCGAGTTCCTCCAGTTGTTTAACCAGGGTAGCTTCCGTGTATCTGTAAGGCGGCCTGGTAAACCGTTCGGTTGCCGTGATATAATTGTTCCTGAGCATCTCCCCCATGGCCATGGAGGGCAACATGCCTTCCTGCTCCTCAGACTGGTCCTCCTCATCCTTTCCTTCCAGGTACACCTTCAGGAAACCTTCAAATTTGATCACCTCCCCGTTGGCTACAAATTCCTCCCGGTGGGTATCAGTATTGATCTTTACATTGGTGCGTTCCAAAACGGCATCGCTCATCTGCGAGGCCAGCGTCCGTTTCCATATCAGTTCATATAATTTCGACTGGTCATTTTCGAGGGTGGGCGATTGCAACATCATATCGGTGGGCCGGATGGCCTCATGGGCTTCCTGTGCCCCTTTCGATTTACCCGTAAAATTACGGACCTTGCTGTATTCCTTTCCGTAATTGGCCAGGATCGCCTCCTTTGCTGCACTGATAGCCTCCCCGGAAAGGTTCACGCTGTCTGTCCTCATATAGGTGATTAGCCCGGCTTCGTACAGGCGCTGTGCCACTTGCATGGTCCTGGAAACCGAAAAATATAGTTTCCGTGATGCTTCCTGTTGCAGGGTAGATGTCGTAAATGGGGCAGATGGGGATTTCTTTGCAGGTTTTTTATCCAGGCTGGCTATGGTGAATTTTGCCCCTATGTTTTTCTTCAAAAAGGCCATGGCTTCCGCCCTGTTAGCAAAACTCCCATTGAGTTTGGCCATAAACACACTGCCCTCCTTTGTGGCAAATTCCGCAGCTATTTTAAATGCCGCCACCGGGTTGAATCCTTCAATATCGCGTTCCCGCTCAACGATGAGTCTTACCGCAACAGATTGCACCCTGCCGGCGGAAAGCCCCGGCTTTATTTTTTTCCAGAGAACAGGTGATAATTCATATCCCACTAACCTGTCGAGAACACGCCTTGCCTGCTGTGCATTGACCAGATCATAATTGATGGCCCTGGGATTCTCTATCGCCTTTTGAATGGCACTTTTGGTGATGGAATTGAAGACTATCCTCCTGGTTTTGGCACTATCGAGATTCAGGGTCTCTACCAGATGCCAGGAAATGGCCTCCCCTTCCCGGTCCTCGTCACTCGCCAGCCAAATGGTATCCGATTTGGCGGCAAGGTCCTTCAATTGTTTGACAAGCGCCTTTTTGTCTTTATCTACAATATAGTTTGGCTTGAAATTATTCTCCACATCCACGCCCAGCTCATTGGAAGGAAGATCGGCAATATGGCCGAAACAGGAGGTTACCTTATAATCGTTCCCCAGAAATTTCTCTATGGTTTTGGCCTTCGCGGGCGACTCCACTATTACTAAATTTTTAGCCATTCATTGGTTTTTGAAGGTACAAAAGTAGCGTAATTTTTTTATTCCACGGTTTACCTTATTATATAGGCATAAAAAAACATCCCGCAAATACGGGATGTCCGGACTCTTTTTCAATAAAGAATATCTCCTCACCCGAAACCGCATAGGCGGTTTCGGGTGAGGAGAGAGGTGCCCCGGGGAATTATTTTGATTAATTCAACTCCAGGGTACTGATCAGGGCAATGTCATTGTCTAAATATTCATACTGGTACAGTACTTCATCACCCACCATGAGCAGCATGTCTGCCAGGGGGATCACATCAAAAGTTATGATATCCTCAAAATGGTTCAGTTCAATAAGATTGTCAATATCGGTTTTATCATACACCCTTAAGCCGGAAGAGCCATCACAAACAAATAGTTTTTCATCCTTGATGCCCAGGCCAAAGGGCTCATCAAGGCCATAGTTCTTGGCAAGGACAGGATTGGCGATGTCTGAAATATCCACAATATAAAGCCCGCTTTCCGTGGCCCCGCAATTATTGCCACCGCGAAGGGTTACATAGGCATAGTCGCCGTCCACCACAACCGGGTCACAGGCCGTGCCGTGCTGAAATTCCGATACAAATTCAGGCCTGGCAGGGGTGGCGAGGTCGAAGATGTACATCCCGCTGCGGCTTCCCAGGAACAAATGCTGCCCGTTGCTGAAAATGGTTTCAATATCGAAACCGGCAAAGACATCTTCCAGGTCCTTAGGGGCTTCCAGGTCACTGATATCAAATACATTGATTGTGTGGCTATCCACAGCATAGAGGTAGGTGTCCACAATCTTAAACCGGGCGAGTGACCCTCCCTGCCCTACTGAAGCATCACTGCTGGCAGCTTCGAGCACCACATCTCCATTAAACCGGCCCTGGTATTCGGCTATCAGCCTGCGTTCCGAGCTCACTTCCCATCCAATCAGGATCTCATTAGCGTAATCATAATCCTGGGCTTCAAACAGATCCGCTTCCGCCGGCCAGACTACATTGTCAACAAGGACATTCTCCAACCTGTTGACGATGCGTATATTGTTCACATCGGATATATCCAGTACGATAAGGTCCGAAATGCTATCGGCATACAGGTAATTGTCCTTTACCGAAATATCAACATTGCCTGCAATCTTGATAAAGGAAACTTTTCTGGGGGCAGCTGGGTTACTGTTGTCAATAACATGGACCCCTTTATATTTATCGTTCACAAAGATATAGTCGCCATATGCGTAGATCTTACCGGACTCCTCAATTGGGGCCGGGGGTACAACTGATACACTGCTTTTAAATTCTGCCACGGTCATAGTCAGGGGCCTGGCAACCAGGTAATCGGCATATTTGCTATCGTCCTCCGTATTGCAGGAAATGAATCCGAGGATCACAGACACTATTAGCAAGCAGGTATATTTTTTCATAGGGATATTATTTATTTGAATTAGTTATCGGTATTTCTAATCAGATACTGCCGCGACCACAAAGTTGCGTACATTTCTAAAATAAGTAACTGTCATATTGTCATAAAATTGTATTATGTGTTATCTTTGCAGACCTTTTTAGCATCAGTCCACGAACACAAACGCAATGGATAAAATCATAGACGAAACGTTACAGGGCAGTACGCTGGTTATTGAAAATAATGGCGGTGGCACGCGTAAATTGTATATTGAAAGTTACGGGTGCCAGATGAACTTTTCGGATAGTGAGATCGTTGCCTCCATTTTAGCGGGGGAAGGGTTTACCACTACGAATGAACTGGAAGGCGCGGACCTGGTCCTGGTCAATACCTGCTCCATTCGGGAAAAGGCGGAATTAACAATACGCAAAAGGCTGGAGAAATTCAATGCGGTTAAAAAAACAAGGCCGCATCTGAAAGTAGGTGTACTGGGATGTATGGCAGAGAGGCTGAAGAGCCAGCTGCTGGAGGAAGAAAAGATTGTGGATATGGTAGTAGGGCCGGATGCCTACAAAGACCTCCCTAACCTTATCAGGGAAATAGATGAAGGAAGGGATGCCGTGAACGTACTCCTCTCCAGGGATGAGACCTATGGCGATGTAGCCCCGGTACGGCTGAATTCGAACGGGGTGACAGCTTTTGTTACCATTACCCGGGGGTGCGACAACATGTGTACTTTTTGTGTGGTTCCCTTCACCCGGGGCAGGGAACGAAGCCGGGACCCCCGTTCCATATTGGAGGAGATCGGAGACCTGTGGGTCAAAGGGTATAAAGAGGTAACCCTTCTGGGGCAGAATGTGGATAGTTACCACTGGTTTGGCGGCGGCCTGAAAAAGGATTTTTCCAAAGCCTCTGAAATACAACAGGCTACAGCCGTGAACTTTGCGGCGTTGTTGGAAAAGGTGGCAGGCACCTTCCCGGGGATGCGTATCCGTTTTTCCACTTCCAACCCGCAGGATATGACAATGGATGTCATTGAGGTTATGGCCGGGTACCGGAATATTTGCAATTATATACATTTACCGGTGCAGAGTGGCAGCAACCGGATACTGCAGGCCATGAACCGGCTGCACACCCGCGAAGAATATTTTGAGCTGATTGATACCATCCGGAGGCTGATCCCGGACTGCGCTATCAGCCAGGATATCATCAGCGGTTTCCCTACGGAAACGGAAGCAGACCACCGGGACACCCTTTCCCTGATGGACTATGTAAAATATGATTTCGGATTTATGTTTGCCTATTCAGAACGGCCGGGGACCATGGCAGCCAGAAAATTACCGGACGATGTCCCCGCGGAAGTCAAGAAAAGGCGACTGTCGGAGATCATTACACTGCAACGGGAACACAGCTATGTACGAACCCGGCAGCATCTCGGGAAAACAGAAGAAGTTCTTATTGAGGGTAATTCAAAAAAATCAGAACGGGATTGGATGGGGAGAAATTCCCAGAACACCGTAGTAGTCTTCCCGAAGGAAAACTACAAGGTAGGTGAATTTGTACTGGTCCATGTCACCGATTGCACCTCGGCTACGCTTATCGGCCGTGCTACCGGTTACAGCGAGCCCATGGCAGGATAAGCGGGCATAAAAAAGTAAAACAGTTTGGTTTCAGCTAACGGAGAGAATCACTTAAAGATCCCTATGAGGGCATATACTGATGGATACTATTAACACCATAAAGCAACGGTTCGAGATCATCGGCAATGATCCCAAGTTAAACCGTGCCCTGGAAAAAGCCATTCAGGTGGCGCCTACCGATATTTCTGTATTGGTAACGGGGGAAAGCGGTGTGGGAAAGGAAGTGGTTCCCAAGATCATCCATGCACTTTCGCACCGGAAACATGCCAAATATATAGCCGTCAATTGCGGGGCCATACCGGAGGGGACTATAGACAGTGAACTCTTTGGACATGAAAAAGGCTCCTTTACAGGCGCTACCCAAACGCGTAGCGGGTATTTTGAAGTCGCGGACGGCGGTACCATATTCCTGGATGAGGTGGCGGAGTTACCACTCACCACCCAGGTACGGTTGTTACGGGTCCTGGAAAACGGGGAATTCCTGAAAGTGGGCTCGTCCCAGGTACAGAAAACCAATGTACGGATCGTTGCGGCCACCAATATGAATATGATGGAGGCCATCCAAAAAGGGAAATTCCGGGAAGACCTGTATTACAGGCTCAGCACGGTAGACATCCATATTCCCCCGCTCCGGGACCGGAAGGACGATATCCACCTGTTGTTCCGCAAATTCGCATCCGATTTCGGACAGAAATACAAGATGCCGACTATCCGTCTGGAAGACAACGCCATCCAGTTGCTGGTTCAATATCGCTGGCCAGGGAATATCCGGCAACTCCGCAATATCGCCGAACAAATATCGGTATTGGAGGAAAGCCGGGCCATCACATTGCAGGCCCTCAATAGTTACCTTCCAAACGCCGGGAGCTCCAACTTGCCAGCTGTTATAGAGCGGGAGCGGAAAAGCGGGGATTTCAGCAATGAGCGGGAGATCCTGTACAAGGTATTGTTTGATATGAAAGGGGACCTCAATGACCTCAAGAAATTGACATTGGAACTTTTAAAATCCAATGATTCGGAGAAGGTACAGGAAGAGCAGGAAAACCTCATCCGTAAAATCTATGGCCGCAACGGGGAAGAAGAGGAGGCGGAAGAGGATGCATTTCCCCTGGAAGCACTCCCTTTGCCGGCATCCAGGCCGGACGGCCATCCGGGCAGCAGTCAGGCCGACAAATACCATTTTGCGGAGGAAATAGAGGAAGAAGAAACCCTATCTTTACAGGAGAAAGAAATAGAATTGATCAAAAAGTCGCTAAGCCGTAACAAGGGGAAACGCAAAGCAGCGGCTTCGGAACTCGGGATCTCGGAACGCACGCTCTACCGGAAAATAAAGCAGTATGACCTGTAGTATATATAAAGTTCACAATTTAAGGCTTAACGAAAAGAATTGGAAAGGATAAAATTAAAATTACTATCAGCGTCACTGGGTATCATCCTCGCGGTATTGATGGCAGGGTGCGGGGTTTACAACTTTACAGGCGGGGATGTGGGGACCGCGACAACCTATCAGGTGAACTATTTTCAGAACTATGCTTCCCAAAGCCCCGGTTCCACATTTGATCCCGGGCTCGACCGGGAATTTACGCTCTCCCTGCAGGACCTGATACTGAACCAGACCAGCCTGAACCTGGTAACCTCCAACGGGGATTTGCTGTTTGAAGGCGAAATAGTGGAGTACCGCGTTTCCCCTATGACCGCCACGGCCGAACAGCGTGCGGCACAGAACAGGCTGTCCATAACGGTGAATGTGCGGTTTTTTAACCGTACCAAGGAGGATGTTGATTTTGAACAACGCTTCTCATTCTTCTACGATTACCCCGCTGCTTCACAACTCGCATCCGTGCGGGACGAGGCACACCAGGTTATATTTGAACGCATCAATCAGGATATTTTTAATCAAGCATTGGCAGACTGGTAGTTACTATGAACGTATCTGATTTTACATACCTCTTACAAAATCCCGGCAAAGTGGTGGATCCTGTACAAACCAGGCAGTTGGAAGATGTCCTGGAAGAGTACCCGTATTTCCAGGCGGCCCGTGCCCTGCACCTGAAAGGGCTTAAGAATTTAAACAGTTTTAAATACAACAACGCCTTGAAGGTTACTGCTGCCTACACCACGGACAGGGATATACTGTTCGATTTTATAACTTCAAGCGAATTCTTACAGGACTCCATTGCGGATACCATTTCCGGAAAAACACCCCTGAGGGACCGGGAAATAATTTCGGAAGAAGTATTGTCCCATCCCGTACAGGATACCGCTATGATCGAAGATTCCGCTGACGAACCGTTGCCCCGTTCCGTTAAGGATGCCGATAACATCCTGGACCCGGCCCTTTTCACTTCCAAAGATCCGGAAGTTGATAAGGATATTGCCAATGCTAAAAAAAAAACTGAGGCAACGCTGGAAATCGGGAAACCCATCCCCTTCACCAAAAAAGAAAAATATTCCTTTGGGGAATGGCTGCAGCTGACCTCCTTAAAACAAGTGAGGAATGTCGGAAATACTTCAGACAAGGAAGTTTACCAAGGGAAGGAAGAGATCCATTTTCCCCTGAAAGAGGGGCATGAAAAGGCAAAAAAGAAAGCCCTGATCGATAAATTTATAGCGGCTAACCCCAAAATAGTGCCGGGCGATATCGCTACCGGGAAAATAGACCTCAGAGGTTCCGATACCCTGGATGGAAATGAACTGATGACCGAGACCCTCGCCAGGGTCTATCTGGAACAAAAAAAGTATCAGAATGCTATTCAGGCCTACAGGATTTTAAGTTTGAAATATCCGGAAAAAAGTGGTTTCTTTGCAGACCGAATTAAAGCAGTAGAAAAAATCCAGCAAGAAAATACGAATTAAATGAGCACATTTTCGATATTCCTGATCCTGATCATTGCGGTTTGCCTGCTACTCGTGTTAGTAGTTATGGTACAAAACCCCAAAGGTGGCGGATTGTCTTCTTCCTTCGGAGGCGGGGGAACCCAGGTTGTAGGAGGGGTTAAAAAAACAGGGGATTTCCTTGATAAAAGTACCTGGACACTGGCAACCCTGTTAATCGTACTGATATTGCTTTCCAATGTTTCGCTTAAAGGTAATTTTGGAGATGCAGATTCTAAGTTGCTTCAGGGTGACGGTACAGAAACGACCGTTCCCGAAACAGTTCCCGAAGAGGTTCCGGATGCGGTTCCACCCACCACAAGTGGCAACCCAACGGATTCAGTTCAATAACTATTGTAGCAAATAACAAAAACCGCCGGCATAATGACAAGCTGGCATTTTTGATTTACAATTTGTCAGTTTTTATGCTATGGCATAATTTCTGCCAAGAAAAAACATGAAATTTCTAATATAAATTGATAGTAATATGGCAAAATTAAACATTAAACCATTGGCGGACAGGGTACTGATTGAACCCATGGCAGCAGAAACCAAAACTGCCTCTGGAATCTACATTCCCGACACGGCAAAAGAAAAACCGCAAAAAGGAAAAGTTGTGGCCGTTGGCCCCGGAACAAAAGATGATAAGGTGACTGTTAAAGTTGGTGATACGGTCCTTTATGGCAAATACTCAGGTACCGAATTAAAATTCAGCGGTACGGATTATCTGATGATGAGGGAGAGCGACATCCTCGCCATCATCTGATTTTATTTGATCGCCGTCCCTGATTTACAGGGATTACCCGTAGGGTTGCAGGGAGCCTGCGATTACCGGGCAAAAAGAAATGGACACTTAATTTTGAAATTTTAAAAACATAGTAGTATGGCAAAAAATATAAAGTATGATATTGACGCACGCGATGGTATAAAAAGGGGTGTAGATGCCCTGGCCAATGCTGTAAAAGTTACCTTGGGGCCAAGGGGAAGGAATGTGATCATCAGCAAATCCTTCGGGGCACCTATGGTGACCAAGGATGGTGTCACCGTAGCCAAAGAGATTGAATTGGCAGATCCCCTGGAGAATATGGGTGCCCAAATGGTTAAGGAAGTAGCTTCAAAAACCAACGACCTTGCCGGAGACGGAACAACAACAGCAACCGTCCTGGCCCAGGCAATTGTAAAAGAAGGGTTAAAGAACGTAGCGGCAGGTGCCAATCCAATGGACCTTAAAAGAGGCATTGACAAAGCAGTGGAAGCCATTGTAGCGGATATCGCGAGGCAGGCCAAAAAAGTAGGTGACTCTTCAGAAAAGATCAAGCAGGTTGCCGCCATCTCCTCCAACAATGATGATACCATAGGGGAACTTATCGCCCAGGCATTCAGCAAAGTTGGAAAAGAAGGGGTTATTACCGTTGAAGAAGCCAAAGGCACAGACACCTATGTAGACGTGGTGGAGGGTATGCAATTTGACAGGGGTTACCTGTCTCCATACTTTGTAACCGATTCAGAAAAAATGACAGCGGACCTGGAAAATCCATATATTCTGTTATATGATAAAAAGATCTCCACTATGAAGGACCTTCTTCCGGTACTGGAGCCTGTTGCTCAATCCGGAAAACCCCTTTTGATCATCTGTGAGGATGTGGACGGGGAAGCCCTGGCTACTTTAGTGGTCAATAAATTGAGAGGGTCATTGAAGATCGCTGCCGTTAAGGCCCCTGGTTTTGGCGACAGGAGAAAAGCCATGTTGGAAGATATCGCAATCCTTACCAATGGTACTGTAATCGCAGAAGAAAGAGGGTTCTCCCTGGAGAATGCTACGCTCGATATGTTGGGTAGCTGTGAAAAGGTGTCTATTGACAAAGACAATACTACTTTGGTGAATGGAGCCGGTGCGGCCAAAACAATCAAGGGAAGGGTTAACCAGATCAAATCACAGATTGAAACCACTACTTCCGATTATGACAAGGAGAAATTACAGGAACGCCTGGCCAAATTAGCCGGTGGTGTTGCTGTATTATACGTAGGTGCAGCCTCTGAAATTGAAATGAAAGAGAAAAAAGACAGGGTGGACGATGCATTGCACGCTACCCGTGCGGCAGTTGAAGAAGGGATCGTTGCCGGTGGTGGTGTAGCCTTTATCAGGGCCAAATCTGCACTTTCCAAAGTGAAGGCTGATAACCCCGATGAAGAAACAGGGGTACAGATCGTAGCGAAGGCCATTGAAGCCCCATTGCGGATCATCGTTGAAAATGCAGGAGGGGAAGGCTCTGTTGTTGCCGCCAAAGTACTGGATGGAAAAGGTGATTACGGATATGATGCCAAAACGGAAACCTATGTGGATATGCTGAAAGCCGGAATCATTGATCCTGCCAAAGTAACCCGTATAGCACTGGAAAATGCAGCTTCTGTCGCGGGTATGATCCTGACAACCGAGTGTTCCCTTACGGACATCAAGGAAGACTCTCCCTCCGGAGGACCAATGGGTGGAGGCGGTATGCCCGGAATGATGTAATGAAACCTCTCCAGAGGAGAGGTGCCCCGGGGCGAAGCCCCGAGGAATTCTTTTGATTAAAGACCATACTGTGGTCAATTGACAGCCGCCCATGGAACTACCATGGGCGGTTTATTTTTATAGGGACTTAAAAACCTTTTGTTCAGGATACTATATAAAAAAACCACCTCTTATAAGGTGGTTCAATATTTTCGGGCTACTTCGCCTGCGCCTCCTGATGGCGCTGTGCTTATTTTTTCTTAGCCGCTGATTTTTTAGCAGGAGCTGATTTTTTTGCTGCTGCTTT
>JBGTLT010000039.1:0-6944 GCA_041743975.1 Zeaxanthinibacter sp. | reverse complement strand
TTCATATTCCTCAAATACCCCCTTATCTATCAATGCCTTAACCACGGCCCTGGAAGTCCGGCCTGCCTTTTCCAACTGTTTTGTTCTCAGAGGTTTCTTCGTTTGCGCCTGGAGTTGGAATAATGCCAATACTGCCTTGACCTGTTTGGGGGCCCTGCTAAGGGACTCCAGCAGTGCCTCCAGGTTTTGCTCAGTTTCATATTCCGCCGCAAGTTTTATAAAGCTTACCATCTTTGGCTTGTATATCTCCTGCAGGTCTTCTTGCAGGACAATGGCATTTATTTGTAACAGCCCGTTGAGTACGGGCATAACTGTCTTCTTCTCCAATATTGCAATGACGTCCCCAACCCTCAGGGCAGCCTGGTTTTCCAGTGCTTCAAGGATCAGGTATTCCTCATCCGTAAAGGTATGCCCGGCAGGTATAAATGCGTTGTTTTTAAGGATCACGGTCTCGCTCTCCAGTAAGAGGGCACCAGGGACGGCACTCCTGAATACCTCTCCCAGGGTACACATATAATATGTTGCCATCCATTCCCAGTGTCGTAACTGCCGGGCAGTTACAATGGGTGCCGGATCAAGGATGCTGTGTATTTCCCTGGCTTCGTATGCTTCCGGGGGGGTCTGGTGAACCTGATGGACAAGGGCCGTGTAAACTTTTGATTTTCCAAACGGGACAGCCACCCGCATGCCTGCTTGCAAAACTTGTGCTTCCTCGCTGGAAAGTTGATAGGTAAAAAGGTTTTCTAAAGGTATGGGGAGGATTACATTTACAAAATATGCCATCGTAAGTTGCTTGCTACCCTTTAACTCGTAACCAGGTTTGCGTACGGTATATGAAAGTCAGGTATCCCCTCACCATCAATTCATCGGGATTATGAGGGTTAAGCCAAATTTTACATCGGAAAGTCATGGCCTGCTGCGGGTCAAAAAGGGTTTTCCCTTTCCATTCACCATCGTCTGTTTTTTTTAGCCCGTCAATAATTTTCATTCCCAGGATCGGCTTGTCTTTGCGATCCCCTTCGCAATTATCACATACTGCATTTTCCATTCCTTTTTCAAGGATCTTTTCAACGTGGCCATGCATCATTCCGTCTTCCTCATAGACATTGATTACTGCCTTCGGTTCCCCGGTTCGATCATCTATAGTTTTCCATTTGCCGAAAACATCCTGAGCAGAGGAGGCCAGGCAGAAGCATAGCAGTAAGAGGGTGAGGGATATTTTAGTGGGGGACATCATTTTTTTGGTGCTTATTTCGTAAAAAATTCAGGGTTGCGTTCAGTTCAAATCCGAGCAATAAGATATTCGAATTCAACCATATATAAACCATCAGGATCATAAAGCCACCCAGGGCGCCATACAATTCATTGTAATTGGCTATTTTTTCAATATAGACCCCGAAAAGGTACGAAGTTAAAAGGAATAATAAGGTAGTCAATAGTGCCCCATATGAGAAAAATTTTGCCTGTTTTCCCTCTGCGGTGCCAAAATAATAGAGTATGGCGGTTGTAAGGTAGGTCAGCATTATAAAAAAGAGCACTTTTCCAATCTGGGCGCCGCGAATCTCTCCTTCCTCCAGTACATAGCCACCTGTCCTGGCTACAAAATCGCTCAAATATTTAAGGATATAGACTTCAAAATAAAGGTAAAATACCGCCCCAACAATTATAAGAACGGATAAGATCAACCCTACCATAAGGGCATAGGCATATTGTTTGAAAAAGTTGCGGGTGAGCATTATATGATAAGAACTTTCAAAACCGCCGAATATTGCACTGACCCCGTTGGCCATTAAAAAGATGGAAAACAAAAAAGCGGAAGAAAGCAGCCCCCCGCTTTTCTGGTCCTTGATCTGGCCATAGATCTCCCCGAAATATTCCCCTGTTGCCTTGGGGAGAAAGGATTCCAGGAAGGCCAGGAACTGGGCATCAAAATTTTCATTGCCCACACTTACATATTGTATCATAAAGGGGGCCAAAGTAATCAGGAATATCATTAAGGGGAACAATGCCATAAACAAGTTAAAGGAGATAGCACTGGCCCGGATAGAGAGTGTTCCCTGAACAATTCCCCTTAAATATATCTGTATCAGCCCATACAGGGAAAGCCCCTCAAAGGCCGGGAGCTTAAAATCCTTAAGGAATTGAACCAAATGGTCAATCTGCAGCAGCTCTTTCAGTTTAAGGACGAATTTACTCCACATCTAAACCGCCTTTAAACTGAGGTCCTTATTATAAACAGAATGGGTCAGTGCCCCTGAGGAAATATAATCAACACCACATTCCGCATACTTCCGGATTGTCATTTCATTGATCTTCCCGGATGACTCCGTCTGGCATCGGTCTCCGATAAGCCTGACCGCCTTTGCGGTATCCTCATAATTAAAATTATCCAAAAGGATACGATATACCCCATCGGACTGCAGGATCTCCTTTACCTCTTGCAGGTTACGCGCTTCCACTATGATCTTCAGGTCTCGACCCGTGGTTGAAAGGTATTCCCTGGATTTCCTGATGGCTGGCGTAATACCCCCGGCAAAGTCGATATGGTTATCCTTTAACATAATCATGTCATACAATGCAAATCGGTGATTTTCCCCGCCCCCAATCCGCACCGCCCATTTTTCAAGGGCACGGATACCGGGCGTTGTTTTGCGGGTATCCAGGATTTTTGCGCCGGTCCCTTCAAGCAACTGTACATATTGACGGGTTTTTGTTGAGATGGCACTCATCCTCTGCATAGCATTCAATACCAGTCGCTCTGCTTTTAAAATGCTCTGTGAACGCCCTGCCACATAAAAAACGACATCCCCCTTCACTACTTCGCTTCCATCGGCTTTCAGTATTTCCACCGCCAACTCCTTATCTACATAATTAAAAACATCCTTTGCGAAAGACACCCCGGCGATGATTCCCTTGTCTTTGACCAGGAGTTGGGCTTTACCTGTTGCATCGGCAGGGATACAGGCAAGGGAGCTGTGGTCCCCGTCCCCCACATCTTCCCGGATGGCATTTGCAATGATATTATCTATTTCATGCCGGAACTGTGCTTCTGATATCATATCCGATTTTTGTAGTATGCTAAATTACTAAATTGTTTTGGTTGAGGCCTGCTCATTAACAGGAGTATCAGGTCCCTGGAAAAGTACTGGGCATATTCCATATTTTCACTTGAAGGACGTTGAAAAGGCACGTCTTCTAAGGGAATTATATCCTTAGTACCTTGGAAATTCAGGACCGTAAAACTACCTTTGCCTATGACCATTAAGCTCCTGGCCTTAGGTAAGACAGACGATAAGGAACTCCGTTCCCTGATCACCTCGTATGAAAAGAGACTGAAGCACTATGTCCGGTTTGAATTGGAGGTGATTCCCGATTTAAAAAATATCAATAACCTCAGTGAAGATAGGCAAAAGCAGAAGGAAGGAGAAGCGCTCCTGCATAAACTACAACCGGGTGACACACTTGTCCTGCTCGATGAGCGCGGTAATCAGTTCACCTCGGTAGCCTTTAGTGCTTACATCCAAAAGTACATGAATTCGGGAATAAAGCAGCTGGTATTGGCTATTGGGGGGCCTTATGGTTTTAGCCAGGCCGTTTATGATGCCGCCGCAGGGCAGTTGGGATTGTCTAAAATGACCTTTTCACACCAAATGGTACGCTTATTTGTCGTGGAACAACTTTATCGGGCATTTACCATATTGAGAAATGAGCCTTATCACCACCGATAGATATGAAGAAAGCACTGGACCGGTTTTCGGAACAGGCAGGAACCTATAAAAAATTCCGGCCACAATACCCTGTAACCTTGTACCGGGAAATCCTGAGGATTACCCCGGGACGCGGATTTTGCTGGGATTGCGGCACCGGCAACGGGCAAGTGGCAATGGAACTGTCCCACCATTTTAAAGAGGTCTATGCAACCGATATCAGTGAACAACAGATAGCACAGGCACCCATACTTCCGAATGTGAAGTACAGGGTGGTACGAGCTGAGGCCACCGGGTTCCCGGACAGCTATTTTGATCTGATCACGGTAGCCCAGGCCATCCACTGGTTTGATATCCCCTATTTTTATAAGGAAGTCCGGAGGGTGGGAAAACCCGGTGCCATTTTGGCGGTATGGGGATATGGGCTGATGGAGGTTTCCCCTGAAATCAATCAGCTCATCTATCGATTTTATAACACGGTGGTTGGTCCGTACTGGGATCCTGAGCGAAAATATATCGAAGAAAAATATGACACAATCGGGTTTTGTCTTCCGGATATTAAAGTGACCGAAGGTATCAGGATTGAGAAAAGTATGGATCTTTCAGACCTTCAGGGCTACCTGAATTCCTGGTCCGCCGTGCAGCACTATATCAGGAACAAGGGTACCAACCCTGTTAATGACCTTCTGGAACAGTTACGGGAGTGCTGGCCGGATGGAACCAGAAAGCAGGTCGGATTTCCGGTTTTTATCAGGGCCGGAAGTATCGTTAAATAGCTGCTCCGGACATCCGTATTATTAATATAAGACCCTGAATTTTATGGTGTTTTCCACTTTTTTGAGGGCCTTGATGACTTCCTTGTTGTATTCCTTGTCGAGATCCGTGATAACATAACCCACTTCATTATCGGTAGACAGGTATTGCCCGGTGATATTCATATCGAATTCGGCCAGTACTTTATTAATCCGCGCCATGATGCCAGGGACATTCTTATGGATATGCAGGAAACGGTGTGCATTAAGTTGTTTGGGAAGGCGAATATTTGGAAAATTCACCGCGTCTACCGTACTGCCGGAATTCATATACTCCATTATTTTATTCGGAACGAAATCGGCGATGTTTCGTTGAGCTTCTTCTGTGCTGCCACCAACATGGGGCGTAAGGATAACATTGTCCAGGCCTTGTAATTCTGTCTGGAAAGCACCGTTGCCAATGGGTTCTTCAGGATAGACATCCACAGCGGCCCCAGCTAGTTTTTTACTTTTCAGCGCTTTTACAAGGGCAGCGATATCCACCACAAAACCCCGGGACAAATTAAGGAGCATGGCCCCGTCGCGCATTTGTCCAAACTCCCGTTCCCCAATAAAGTTTCGATTGGATTTGCTGTCATCCACATGCAGGGAAACCACATCTGAAACATTGAGCAGATCTTCCAGGGTATTGCATTTTACGGCATTCCCCAGGGCCAGTTGGTCGTTGATGTCATAATAATATACCCGCATCCCCATGGATTCCGCCAGTACTGATAACTGCTTTCCGATGTTTCCATATCCGATTATCCCCAGGTTCTTTCCCCGGATCTCCCTGGAATTGATAGCCGTTTTATTCCATTGCCCGGCATGTATTTCCGTGCTTCTTGAAAAAACGTACCGCATTAACATGATGATCTCCCCGATGGCGAGTTCCACTACGGAACGCGTATTGCTGTAGGGGGCATTGAACACCACTACACCTTGGCGTTTGCATTCATCGAGGTCTATCTGGGTGGTACCAATGCAGAAGGCACCCACAACCAGGAGTTTATCGGCGGCGGCAAGGACCTTGGTGGTGACCTGGGTTTTGGAACGGATACCCAAAACGTGCACTCCCTTTATCTTCTCCTGCAATTCTTCTTCAGACAGGCTGTTCCTAATGAGTTCCACCGCGAAGCCATCTTCAGAAAGATTGTCAAAAGCGGCCGGATGGACGTTCTCCAGTAATAAAATTTTGATCCTGTTCTTAGGATATGAAATATTCCTGGGGAGGTCATTCACAAAAAGAAATTCATCCATATTCGGGGTAATATGATCCGCATTGCTTGCGGCTTTTTCCCTGTGCACATTCTCGGTATAGGCGAAGAACTTATGCGCTATCCCGGCTTCGCGCATTACATAATCACTATAACCATCGCCAATTACCTGCACTTCCCCGTCCAGATCCAGCCTTTTCAGGCACTCGATTTTCCCGTTGTGGGAAGCCAGTACATTATTCTCATCAAAACCAATGATGTTTCCATCTGCATCAAACTCAAAAGTATTGGCAAATACCCTTTCAGAAGGGATGTTGTATTCCTTAACTATTGGGTCTATAAACTCCTTGAACCCACAGGAGATCACATATATATCATTCGAATATTTCTCAAAGAATTCCCTGTTGGAGGCAATGGATTTGGAGATTTTCTGCCGCAACTCTTTCACCAAACCGTCCAGGTCATCACGGTGGGCCTGTAATAATTGTATCCTGCGTTCAAGGGATTCGGTAAAGGAGATATCCCCGTCTATCCCCAAATTGGTTATCCGCCTGATCTCACCTATTATTTCCTCCCTGTTCGCCTTGCCCTGCAGGGTCATCTCTGCAAGGACATCGAGCGCTTCCACCCGGGTTAGTGTACTGTCAAAATCAAATACATACTTTCTGCCCACTTCGATCATTCATTAAAAAATTAAGCCGTAAAAGTAAATATTTTATTGGTCTCCTGTTTGGATTGCAGTTTAATTTTAGAGCGGGAAGGGTATGTTGCAGGTTTTGATGATAATATCCTTTTTTAAAGAAGGATATTTTGGGAATCCCTGAATGCAATGATCCTTTATCCCAGGCCCCCCTTCATTTCCGTACAATACCGGTAGCTACAGTTTCAGGTAAACAATGCCCGTTAGGATAGCGATCCCAAAACTCAACAGGGTGCCAATGAGGATGTACTCCGTAAGTTTTCGGTTATTGCTTTCTTTAAGGTCGTTAAAACGAAAGACAGATTTCGCGGTGATGAGCAACCCGATAGCTTCCCACCGGCCCATGAGGATGAAAAGCAGTACAAAGAGGCGTTCAATAATGCCGATATACTTCCCGGCATTGGGCAGGGATTTATGGTCCAGTTCTATTTGGTCCGACATACTTTCCAGGAGTTTACTCATGATGATCGCTGCCGGGAAGCTTACGAATACCACGGCAGTGATCAATGGCCAGTCGAGCTGGCTGATC
>JBGTLT010000038.1:0-4724 GCA_041743975.1 Zeaxanthinibacter sp. | reverse complement strand
ACCATCAACCGGTTTAACAAGCAGGTAGATATTTCCGAATCCTCCGATGCCATATCCCAGGTCCTCAGCAGCATTCAGCTTCTGTACCCTTACCGGGTTACGTGGGTTGTTAAAACCAGCCGCCCGCGTACTTGCGAAACTGCCAAACTCATCATATACCGGGAGGATGGTAGGCATCCTGTAGGCTGAGAGGATCACAGACTCATCATCTGCACCTTCAACTCCACCATCGCCTCCAAATCCTCCGACAGCGGATCTGTAGGTAACCTGAAAATTTTCTCCCACACTCAACCAGGGGGCAATGTCCCATTCTGAATTGAACCGGGAAGTATACCGTTGAAAATCGTTGTCCAGTAAGATACCCTTCTGTTCCTGCAAGCTAAAGCCAAAGTAAAAACGGCCCCGGTCCGTGCCACCATTGATCCCCATGGTTATCCGGGTAAGGGGTGCAATTCGTGTCAGTTCCTTATACCAGTTGGTACCGGCAAGGTTTGGCCTAATCAGGAAGACATTCTCCGGATCGGCCTCATAAGCTGTACGGATCGCGGCCAGGTCTACAGATCCCACAACCCCGTTGGCACCATTGGCGTGCAGGTAATCCGGAAATCTGGGAACCGCATTTGAACCGTACTGCGGATGGGTATACTGAACTGCCGTGCCCGTTGCAGCAGCGTTGTTGCGATAGGCTATATGGGTATAATCTGCCATATCCTGGGGATTCAGGTTCCTGGGGGCCCCTGCCACGTTGGGATCGGTCACCCCGCTGGAAACATTCAGCGTTATCTCTGTGGGTTGGTTCCGGGATCCCTGCCGGGTTGTATATACAACAACCCCGTTGGCAGCCCTTGCCCCATAAATGGAAGCAGCGGCAGCATCTTTCAGGACCGTTGTGGTTTCAATGTCGTCCGGGTTCAGGAAATCTGTAGATTCAACAGGAACTCCGTCTACTATATACAATGGGGAGTTACCGCCAAAAGCACCAAATCCACGCACCCGTATCTGGCTGGTGGTACCCGGCTGCCCGTTTGTCAGAACAGTGACACCGGCCACACGTCCCTGTAATTGCTGTTCGATGTTACCGGAAGGGATAGCTGCAAGTTCCTCTGCCTTGACAATGGAAACAGCTGCAGTGGTCTCCCGCTTGGTCTCTGTGGTATAACCTGTTACGATAACCTCATCCAAAGCAAGGCCTTCTTCAAGGGTAACATTGATCACAGAATCCACACCAACGGTCCTTTCGAGGGAATTGTATCCCGTATAGGAAAAGACCAGGACATCCCCAACTGCGGCTATAATGGTATAATTACCATCAAAATCCGCGGCGGTTCCTGTAGAAGTGCCTTTTACCACAACGTTGGCCCCGGGAAGTGGCACCCCGGAAGGATCCGTGATGGTTCCTGTAATCGTTGCCTGAAAAACCTCAGGCGTTTTTACTTTCTCAAAACCTGAGGTACCCGCTGCTATAGCAATGCCGCCAACAAGATAAAAAAGCATGGATAAAACCTTTCCCAAGGTTGCGGCACGCTTCCTTCCAGCAAGTTTTAACGAATGAAAATCACTTTGTTGAATCATAATCATGTTAGTTGTTTTAGTTAGTTTTAGTAATTGAGTTTTCTCTGAGATTTAGAACCTTACGAACGAAATCGATTTCGCTAATATGTTAAAAAATCCCCAAAATCTTCGGTAATATTAGGCAATTTATATGTAAAAAAATTAGATACTGTTGGGTATTTTGTTAAATCTTTAAATCTTTAACAGTACCCATTTTAAGGGGTTGTACGATATTTCTTCAAATATGCTGCAGTTGTAATCTGTTGATTTTCCTTAAAACATGCTAATATCATAAAAAAATCTTAATTCTTTTACGGTTTTCCTACAGTTTTACGGATATAAAAAAAAAGAACCCTATAAATGAGAAAATCATAAATTATACAACATATTGCTATGAATTATTTGGTATTTACTCGCAATGATTAACAATTTGTTTCAGAAAAATTTACATTTTCCTGATTTTGCACCCCTGTTTGTGTAAATTGACGAGCTTGCAAAAAAAGAATAGTATTTTCAGGTTCAAATTTCTAAATTGTGCCAAAATCCAAACTATGCAAATAAAAGAATCCCCGACAATATATGATGCCATCATTGTTGGTTCCGGGGCAGGGGGGGGGATGACCACCAAGATCCTCTCAGAAGCCGGACTCAAAGTGGCAGTGGTAGAGGCCGGGCCTTATTTTGATCCCGCAGACCCCAAACAGCAAACACAACTGAAATGGCCCTATGAATCGCCCCGCCGTGGAGCGGGCACCACCCGGGTGTTCGGCGAATTTGATATGGCCTACGGCGGATGGGAAATAGAAGGACAGCCCTATACCCACAAGGACGGGACTAAATTCGACTGGTACCGGTCGCAGATGCTGGGAGGCAGGACCAATCATTGGGGAAGGATCTCCCTCAGGTTCGGGCCCAAGGATTTTAAGCATAAGGATGTGGACGGGTTGGGGGATAACTGGCCTATCAGCTATGATGATGTAAAACCCTATTACGATAAACTCGATAAGTTGATCGGGGTGTTCGGCACCAACGAAGGGCTGCCCAATGATCCTGATGGCTTCTTCCTGCCTCCTCCGAAACCGAGGTTACATGAACTTTTTTACATCAAGGGGGCCCGTAAATCAAATCTCCCCGTATACCCTTCACGGATGTCAATGCTGACCAAGAAGATCAACGAGGAACGGGGCGTGTGCTTTTACTGTGGGCAGTGTTCCCGAGCATGCCAGGTTTATGCTGATTTTTCGTCCGGTTCCTGCCTGATATTCCCTGCCCAGAAGAACGGGGGCCAGGTAGACCTTTTTGTCAACTCCATGGTACGGGAAGTGACCACCAATGATGAAGGGAAGGCGACAGGGGTATCCTATATCAATCGGGAAGATAGAAAAGAATACCAACTCAGGGGTAAAGTGGTAGTCCTCGCCGCATCCGCATGCAGCTCTGCCCAGATCCTGTTGAATTCCAGGAGCAAACCCCATCCTAACGGACTGGGCAACAACAGCGACATAGTAGGCAGGTACCTCCATGATTCCACCGGTGCAAGCAGGGCCGGGTTTATCCCTGGCCTGATGAACCGTAAAATATATAATGAGGACGGGGTTGGGGGCATGCATGTCTATACACCCTGGTGGCTCGACAATAAGAACCTCGATTTCCCCAGGGGATATCACATTGAAGTCTGGGGTGGCATGGGGATGCCGAATTATGGATTTGGATTCAATGCCAATGAATTCAATAAGTTTTTCGGGCTCCCAACAGGTGGATACGGGAACGACCTTCGCGCTGATGTAAAAAAATATTACGGCTCTGTCATAGGATTTGGCGGTAGGGGTGAATCGATTCCCCTGAAGGATAATTACTGTGAGATCGACCCTACCACTGTAGATGAATTTGGCATCCCGGTACTTCGGTTTCACTATAAGTGGTCTGATTTTGAACGGAAGCAGGCAAAGCATATGCAGGAAACATTCGAGGAACTAATCCACAACATGGGAGGGGAAGTCCTGGGCAGTATGCCTCCGAAAGAAGCTGATTATGGATTGCATACCCCGGGCAATATCATTCATGAAGTAGGGACTACCAGGATGGGAGATGATCCCAAAACCTCGGTAACCAATAAATACCAACAGGTACACGATTGTGACAATGTGTTTATCACAGATGCCGGACCCTTTGTTTCCCAGGCTGATAAGAATTGTACCTGGACAATTTTGGCATTGGCATGGCGGGCCTCAGATTATATCGTATCACAATTAAAACAACAAAATATCTAACGATGGACAGACGAAAAAGTATAAAATCTATCCTCCTTGGGACAGTCGCAGGTGGCCTTGTTGTGCATGGCTGTAAGCCGGAAGTGGCCAGCAAGGCCGAAACCGATGGGGTTACAGCCGATAACAAGTATTTTGGGCGGACCCCTGAAGAATTGGAATTGATCGAGGAATTGCAGGCCGAGCAGTTTTTCAATGAACACGAGATCGATACCATCACGGTTTTATGCAACCTTATCCTGCCACCCAATGATAAGGGGGGTATTAAGGAGGCCGGGGTGCCGGAGTTTATTGAATTTATGGCGAAGGATGTACCGGACTTGCAGACCAACCTGCGGGGAGGATTGATGTGGCTGGACCATAGTAGCAATACCGAATTTGGCACTGAATTCAAAGTTACCCCGGAGGAGCAGCAAAAACAGCTACTGGATCGAATTGCATTTTACGATTCTAAAATCCCAACTTCACAGCAACCCCTGGAAATTCAGTTTTTCTCTCTTATGCGGAACTTGACCCTTACGGGTTATTACACCTCCAGGGTAGGGATTGAGGAACTGGGATATAAAGGTAATATGCCCAATGTCTGGGATGGTGTACCGCAGGAGGTGCTGGACCAGCATGGAGTGGCCTATGATGAAGAGTGGCTGGCCAAATGTGTGGATCAAAGCAAAAGGGGTGTAATTGCCGAGTGGGATGAGCAGGGGAATCTGCTGACCTGATCCTGCTGGCTACCACGATTCAAAGTTCCCGCCTACGCCGTAGGCTTCGGCGGGCCGGCAAGGTTTAAAGTTCCCACCTACGCCGTAGGCTTCGGCGGGCCGGCAAGGTTTAAAGTTCAAGTTGGCAGTAAACAGTAAACAGTAAACAGTAAACAGTAAACAGTAAACAGTAAACAGTAAATAGAAA
>JBGTLT010000037.1:0-17751 GCA_041743975.1 Zeaxanthinibacter sp. | reverse complement strand
AATTTTGACGGCTTTCGGCAAAGGGGCAGAAAGGTACATCAGTTTTATAGGGTATTTTTTAATGCTGTTCCCTTCCGAAAAAAGTGAAGACAAAAGCTTTTGGCTCTTGAGTTTTTCCTTTTTTGGGAATGTATGGCGATTCATGGTGCATTTATTTTCTGGGATCCCTGTCTTGCGATTATCTTGAAGGATTGCATAAGGAGAACCTTTCCCCACAGTCCTTTGCATTGTAAGGTTTATGGAGAATTCCAGAGATTGTTTTCCCCATTGATGTCAGCCATTAATTGAGAGGGGTCTAAAACGATGGCCTTTATGTTATCCAGGGGCTTGTCTATCGTGAATTTATAATTTGAAAAAGCCCAGGGCCAATCGGGCAATATCGTCCTGCTGAGGTCCGGAAAGGGATTCTCCTTTGTACCTCGCATCATGCGCAAGGGGGCATAAAAGGTTTCCCTCCCGCCATCATTGTAGACCACCAGTATATCCACCGGCATGGGCATAAGCCCTATCCGTTCCAGCGTAACTGAAGTTTTGCCACCGTCCGAAAGGACCTCTTTGATTCCATAATCGATCGTATTGGTGGTTTGGGTCCAATCCATAAGGTACCAGCCCAGCTCAAGACCCGTAATTTTTTCGGTGACCCTTATGAAATCATTGGGAGTAGGGTGTTTGAACTGAAAGTCTTTATAATACTTCCTGATTGTTTGCATCAGTTTATCCTGGCCAATGATATAGCCAAGCTGGGATAGGAATACAGCCCCTTTGTCGTAGGCCGAGATCCCATAAGCGGCATTCAGCTCATAGCGATCGGAATGAGTGGTTTGAGGTTGTTCTATCCCGGAAGCGGCCAGGCTGAAATAATTCTGGTAAGCAGATTGGAAAGGGTTTTGTTTTTTTTGTTGCAGGATCTCATTCTTGCACAAGGCAGCTATAAAAGATGCAAAACCTTCATCCATCCATGAGTGTTTAGCCTCGTTGGTAGCAAGTATTTGCTGAAACCAGGAATGGGCCATCTCATGCACCATCACACTTATCAGGCTGTTGAAATCACGGCCGCCTGTTATCAAAGTGCTCATAGCGTACTCCATACCGCCGTCTCCTCCGTGAATTACAGAATATTGTTTATAAGGGTATTGGCCGATGTTCCTGCTTAAAAATTCCATCGCCTCTGCTGTTATAGGCTGCAATTTCTTCCAGTTGTCTACGATGGCTGGATCGTTTTTATACAGGAAGTGAAGCGTGGGTCCGTTTGGCACCTGTAAGGTATCATGGTGGTAATCAGGATCTGCAGCCCACATGAAATCATGTACCATGGGAGCCATAAAATGCCAGGTAAGCGTTTTGCTGTTACTTTTTTTGACTTTGGTTCCGGCAGCCTCATATCCATGTCCGACTTCATCCGGGTTTTGCAGGAGGCCTGTGCCGCCAACAACATAGTTTTTATCAATAGTGAGTTTTACATCAAAATTGCCCCATACCCCATGAAATTCGCGAGCGATGTAGGGATCCGCATGCCATCCTTCAAAGTCATATTCAGCCATCTTGGGATACCACTGGCTCATAGAAAGTGCTACCCCTTCCTTGTTGTTCCTGCCCGATCTCCTGACCTGCACGGGCACCTGCCCTTCAAATTCCATTTCAAAAGTAGTTTTACCCCCGGGAAGGATTGGGTTAGCGAGGGCTACTTCGAGAACCGTGCCTGCCAATTCGTAGGTCAGTTCAGTACCATCCTGTTTAAGGGAAGAAGCTTTCAGGCAGCCTATTTCCTCGGGCCCCAAAGCAGCTATCCTGCTATTTCCCGCTTCCACCATCCGGCTATCGGGATCTTTTATGCTCTGCAGGCGCATATCCATTTCGCTCCCGGGCTGAAAAGCATTAAAATACATATGGTAGAAAACCCTGTTAAGGGTGTCCGGGGAATTGTTGGTATAGATCAAGTGCTGGAACCCGTTAAACCTGTACGTTTCCACATCCATTGAAACATCCATGGCATAGTCGACATGTTGCTGCCAATAGCAGGAATCGTTTTGTGGATATAGGCTATAGCATCCAGTCCAAATAGACATAAGGGCAGTAAGAAGGAACTTCATCAACTCAGAGGATTGGATTTACAGATTTTCTTTGGAAATTTTATCAGCAAGTATCAGGGCATTGAATGCATTTACCATCCGGCCTGCTTTACTTACCTTGTTAAAAGGCTTGGAGATGGAATTGTCACCTGCAAGGATGACGGCGGCATTGGTTGTTTGGCCGGAATCCATCAGGACTTTCTTAACCTGTGCGGCAGTCAGCTTTGGATAGTGGGATCGGATAAGGGCAGCAACTCCGGCAACACCCGGGGCGGCAAAGGAAGTCCCATCGTGAAATTCGTATTTATTGTTTGGATTGGTGCTATAGATATCCGATCCCGGAGCGAAGACGTCCACATTAACCGCCCCGTAATTGGAATAGGAAGCAACCATTTCCGAACCGTATTTACTATGAAGGGCCCCTACGGTAATCACATTGTCAGCCATTTCAGCGCCATTTGCTATTTGATCATTAGGATAGTTGGCATTCTGTGGCACATCCACGTCTTCCCCGTCATTTCCAGCGGCGTGTACAATCAGGACATCCCGGGAGGCAGCATATTTAATGGCATCATAAACCCACTCAGCGTTAGGGGAGAACGATTTGCCAAAACTGGCATTGATAACTTTGGCTCCGTTGTCAACGGCATAACGTATCCCCAGCGCAATATCCTTATCGTATTCATCTCCGTTGGGGACTGCCCGGATGCTCATGATCTCCACATTATTGGCCACACCATTTATGCCTTTGCCATTGTTCCTTTCAGCGGCAATAATACCGGCCACATGGGTTCCATGACTTTCATCAGCAGAGCGGGACTGGGGATTGCCGTTACCATAAACCAGGTCATTGATATCATACGGGTTGTCCCCGTTTACTTTCCGCCCATCAAAATCTACATTATAATTGTAGTTTAGTTGATCAGAAAAATGTTTGATACCATCCTGGAGTTCTGTGATCACTTCAGGAATGGTATCCTTAAAGCTATACATCTGCATCAAAACCCCGATATGCTGTTGCAGGGCGGGGTCCTTTGTCTTGATGGCTGCTACCTCCTTTTTGGTATAAGAGCTGGTGCCAAGGTGCGCTTTTACTGCGGCATCCGCAGCTTCTACCGCCTGGAAGATCTGTTCATATTGTTGTTTGTTCTGGGACGCCTTGGCAATGGCTGCATCCACTTCAGCTTTTGCCCTCGACTGAAGGGCAGCGTCGCCTAACTTAAGGCGCACGATCCGGGCGGATTCAAGCTGTTCGTTGTAGGATTCCCCTAAAAAATTATACCCGTGTATATCATCGATATACCCATTATTGTCATCATCCTTTCCATTATTGGGTTTTTCATCCTTGTTGGTCCACAGAACCCCATCCAGATCTTCATGTGTAAGGTCAATCCCGGAGTCTAATACGGCAACAATCACCTTTTTACCTTTTTTATTGCCAATAATCTCATCATAGGCTTTATTGACGCTCATTCCGGGGATGGTATCTGCTACAAGGTCTGCATAGCCCCATGTCTTTTTTTGATCTTCTGTCAGTTCTGTAACCTTAAGGGGGATGCTGTCAATGTTTTCAACTGGTGTTGTTACAAGGGCCGTGCTGCCACAGCCTGGCAGGAAAACGGCCCATACGGCCATTAACAGAAAGGATTTGGTAAACTTTATCATCTTTTAAAAATTATGTTATCGTGTATTAATGAGTTAGTATCTTCCCGGGTATGGGGCCTTGAATTGTTCCACACATCCGCGGTCAGCCAGGGTTACATAACAGGTCCTTCCCTCGGGTCCACCAAATGTGAGGTTGGAGGGCTTTTTCCCTTTCAGGGCGACTTCAGTCAGGATGTTTCCCTCCGGCGTGACAATCAGGACGCTGCCTTTGTCATAGCGCGTAATGTACAAATTTCCCTTTATATCACAGCGCATCCCATCCATTCCAAAATCGTCAAAGGCCATAAATTTTGACTTGTTCGCCAGGGTACCGTCACCCAGGATATCGTATTTCCATATAGTTCGTTGTACTGATTCATTGACGTACAGCAAATTCCCGTCCGGACTCACCTCAATCCCGTTGGTGGTCCCCATATTGTTTTCCAGCAGGACCATTTTCCGTTCCGGGGTAACCATCCACAAGTTGCCTGTATTGTCTGCCCATTTCGGGTCGCTGAGGTAGATATACCCTGTTGCGCTCACAGCCAGGTCATTAGGCTGATTCATGGTCGAATCCCGGGCCCAGATTTCCGGCGTCCTGGAATTTTTACCAAAGCGATAAATTATATGACCTTTGTAATCTGCGACGAACATATTGCCATCGGTATCAAATCGTATGCCATTTCCGATACTGCCTTCCGGGAGGGTAAGGTATATTTCACCCTTGCCATTTTTATCGACCCGGCCGATAGTTCCCTCCTTCTCAAAGTTTACGGCATAGAGGAACCCATCCCTGTCAACGGCCGGACCCTCAATGCCGTTTGTAAAGACCCCCTCGGCTGTAAAATCTTCACTGGTAATGGGATGTTCCCCGCAGGAACCCAAAAAAAGTACCGCAAGCAGCAGCAGAAGGGGATTAATTGAAAACTTCATCAAATGTATAGGTTTTATTGAGCTTTATCCCTTTTTCAGTATGTTGCAGGGTGCAAACCTGGTTATGGGCATCATGCTCCATAAAAAGAAAATAGCCCTCACTTGCCGCCTTCTCCAAAAATATAGCTTTTTCCGCCAGCGTGAGCAGTGGCCTTGTATCATATCCCATTACGAAAGACAACGGGACATGACCCGCTGTAGGCATCAGATCCGCCATAAAGACAAGTGTTTTACCCTTATAGTGGATATGCGGGATCATTTGTTTATCGCTATGGCCATCCACAAACAGGATATCGAAATCCATTTCAGATGCTGCCGAATAGCGGGTGATTGCCCGTTCAATGAATTTCAATTGCCCGCTTTCGTCCATGGGTAGCAGGTTTTCCTTTAGAAAGGATGCTTTTTCCCGGGCATTCGGATGAATGGCCCATTCCCAGTGATCTGTATTGGTCCAGAAAACGGCGTTTTTAAAAGCAGGTTCATAACCCGTGCGAGCGGCATTCCATTGGACGCTACCCCCGCAATGATCAAAATGCAGGTGGGTCATAAAAACATCCGAAATATCATCCCGATGGAAACCATAAGCTTTCAGGGATTCATCCAGGGAATAATCTCCCCACCTGTGGTAATAGCCAAAAAATTTATCCGATTGCTTGTTCCCCAGGCCACTGTCAATCAAGGTGAGCCTGTTACCGTTTTCCACAAGCAGGCACCGTGCGGCAATGTCGATCATATTATTGGCATCAGCCGGATTGGTTTTACTCCAGATAGATTTGGGGACGACCCCGAACATGGCACCACCATCCAACTTAAAATTGCCTGATTCTATGGGATAAAGCTTCATCAAGAATGAATAAACGTGAAAATTAAGGAATGTTCCACAGTTTTATAAGGCCATAAGGATCAATAAGTATATTTTTAACACTTTTTGTTAAATTTTCAGCCCCACTTGATTCTGATTTCAACACTAGGGAAAATGGTTTACATTAGAACCGCAAACAGGCACTTGAAAACCCATTCATCTTATTTGTATGCAGGGTTTGTGTGAAGGCAGCCTGTTTAATAAGCGGAACCGCTATGGAGGAAATATCCGATAGTTTTAAGCTTCCCTGGGAGAATCCTGTGCTTATTTTTTCGCTCATCCTCCTGATCATCCTGCTGGCCCCTGTGGTGTTGAACCGATTAAAAATTCCGGGGATCATTGGGCTTATCGCCTCCGGTATTGTTATTGGCCCGTATGGTTTCAGACTGCTGGAAAAAGGACTTTTTGTGGAGGTTTTCTCCACTGTGGGATTATTGTATATAATGTTCATTGCAGGATTGGAACTCGACCTTAATGAATTCAAGGCGCACCGTAAAAAAAGCATGGTATTCGGGTTTTTGACGTTCAGCATCCCCCTGGCCATAGGATTTCCGGTTTGTTATTACCTGCTGGATTACGATTTTTACGCCAGCTTACTGACGGCCAGCATGTTTTCAACTCATACTTTGCTTACCTATCCCATCGTGAGCAGGCTTCGGGTATCTAAGAACCGCTGCGTTGCCATTGCGGTGGGGGGCACAATCCTTACGGATACAACTGTACTTGTGTTACTCGCGGTGATCGTCGGAGCGTATAAAGGAGGCCTTACCCAGGCCTTCTGGCTCAGGCTCATTGCTTCTCTGGGAATTTTCCTGGCTATCATGTTCTTTGTTATCCCCAGGATTGCCAAATGGTTTTTTGAAAAAATGGCCAGTGAAAAATATGCCCATTACATTTTTGTGCTTTTGGTGGTATTTCTCGCCGCATTCCTGGCTCAGTTAGCCGGAGTGGAAGCCATAATTGGGGCCTTTGTATCCGGGCTGGCTTTAAACCGGCTCATACCACGAACATCTGTCCTTTTTAACCGCATAGAGTTTATAGGCAATGCCCTTTTTATTCCTTTCTTCCTGATCAGCGTGGGAATGCTGGTAGATCTGAGCATTTTATTCACAGGGCCGGCAGCGTTAATTGTTGCAGGCTCATTGATTGTAGTGGCCATCTCAGGAAAGTGGCTTGCATCCTTTCTGACACAATTGGCGTTTAAGTATACAGCTCCGGAAAGGCAGCTGATCTTTGGATTGAGCAATTCGCACGCTGCCGCTACCCTGGCTATCATCCTGGTTGGGTATAAGGAAATGATACTGGATATAAATATATTGAATGGCACTATCCTCCTAATTCTCGTCACTTGTGTGGTGGCTTCCTTTGCCACGGAATCAGCCGCCAAAAAAGTGTTGTTGGCATCGGAAGCAGATTATAGGTCACACGACATGTACCCGCGTACTAAAGAGCGATTGCTCCTGCCTATAGTCAATACGGCCAATATGGAAAAGGCATTGGAATTTGCCGTCCTTATTCGGGATACCAATTCTCTTGCACCCATAGCCATCCTTACGGTTGTACCCAACAATAAGGAAGCGGAAAGGAATATCCTTTTGGCCCGGCATGCCCTGGAAGATTTTATAAAAGAAACGATGGCAGCTGAAACTCCGGTGGAAATCATAGCTAGTATCGACTTCAATGTTTCCAGTGGTATAAGCCGTGCCGCAAAGGAAATTATGGCAGATATCATCATCCTCGGGTGGCCAAGACGGGCCGGTTTTATGGATAAGCTAGTAGGGGATAAGCTTTCTATAGTGTTGGAAAACTCCAATAAGACCTTGTTTATTTGCCAATTTCTAAAACCATTGGCCAATCATGACCGGCTTATACTGGTAATTCCGCCACTGGCAGAACTGGAAGATGGCTTTATGTTATGGCTGCGGAAATTGGCCAGACTGGCAACTGAACTGGCAACACCCACACTTTATTTTTCCAATCCCGACACACAAAAAGCAATTGCTGCAGCCGTCAAAACGAATCGGATCATTACAACCCATAACTTTGTTGAACTTCTGCACTGGGAAACCTACCTGAACAAACCCGACAGGAGAGAACCTGGCGATCTGATTGTTTTCATAGCTGCCCGGGAGGGATCGGTATCCTATATCAGAACCATGGAAAATTTACCCGCCAGGACGGAGAACCACTTCAGCAGGAACAGCAAGATTGTAGTTTACCCATCCTAGTTATCCGGAACAAATCGGGCACCCGGGCAGAACAGGTAGCAGCCGAATTTCAGAAACAATATTAAAGAAGTATTTATAACAAATCAATCCCTAATTAATAAGGGTTTATTTATATTAGCCCCTTTACATTCAACGATGATAGAATTAGCGGGGATAGTCATTCTTGGGATCATTGCACAATGGGTTGCCTGGCGCTTAAAATTGCCTGCCATCCTGCCATTGATACTGATCGGACTGTTGGTTGGGCCCGTGTCCACTTTGTTTACCGAGGAAGGCACCAAACTTATAAGGCCCATTTGGAACGGAGAGCAGGGCCTGTTCCCCGGGGAAAGCCTCTATTATTTTGTTTCGCTCGCCATCAGTATCATCCTTTTTGAGGGGGGTCTTACGCTAAGGCGTTCTGAAATTGCGAACGTTGGGCCGGTCATTACGAAACTGATTACGGTCGGATCTGCCGTAACCTTTTTTATTGCCGGGGCGGCAGCCCATTTTATTTTTGACCTAAGCTGGAAAATCTCCTTTTTATTCTCCTCCATGATCATCGTTACAGGCCCCACAGTGATCACCCCCATCCTGAGGAACATCCCATTAAAGAAAGATATTTCTGCCGTCTTGAAATGGGAAGGGATACTGATCGACCCTATCGGGGCGTTGGTGGCGGTACTTGTTTTTGAATTTATCAGCATTGGAGAAGGCGAGGGGTATACCAAAACCGGACTGATTGAATTTGGAAAAGTATTGGTTTTCGGTTTTACATTCGGGTTCGCCCAGGCTAAGGCCTTAATACTGATTATCAAGCGGAACCTTGTACCGCATTATCTCCTGAATGTGGTATCGCTCTCAGCCGTACTCCTGGTATTTGTGATTTCAGATTTGTTCGCCCATGAATCGGGTTTGCTCGCTGTGGTAGTTATGGGGATGGTGATGGGGAATTCAGATTTACCCAACCTCAAGGAACTATTGTATTTTAAGGAATCGCTAAGCGTACTCCTGATCTCCATCCTGTTTATCCTGCTGTCTGCCAGTATGAACCTGCCAGACCTGGAACTTCTTTACAATATCAAAACCATACTGCTGTTTGCTGTAGTGGTTTTTATCATCAGGCCTGTGGGCGTGTTTCTGAGCTCATGGGGTTCCAACCTGGCCTTTAAGGAAAAACTATTTATAAGTTGGGTTGGTCCACGGGGGATCGTTGCAGCTGGTATTGCCTCCCTTTTTGGATCCAGGTTGATCAAAATGGGCGAGACGGGAGCTGAATATATAACCCCCCTGGTATTTATGATCGTGCTGGGCACAGTATTGCTCAATGCCACCACCGCCCGGTATATTGCGAAGTTGCTGGGGGTTTTCCTGGTCAAATCAGAAGGCATCATCATCATCGGGGCCTCCAGGTTATCCCGACTGATAGGAGAATATTTAAAGAAAAACAATCGGCATGTTGTCCTGGTAGATAATAACCAAAATAATATTGACAAAGCAAAGCGTATGGGATTGGAGGCATTTGTGGCCAATATTTATTCCGATACGCTTACAGACAATATCGAGCTGAATGATGTGGGATATTTAATGGCGATGACCGGAAACTCGGATATCAACGAATATGCCATTGGAAAATTCAAGAAACAATTCGGGGAAAATGGCGCCTTCCGGCTTGTCAATACCGAAGAGATGAGCGATCCGGACAACACCCCTAAAGAAGGCCTGTTTTCCCATACGGATGATTTCATCAAAATAACGGAAGCTGCCCGGAAAAACCCTGCCATCCATGAAATAGCCCTAAAGGACAATGATCATTATGACAAGCTGATAGAAATCACCAAAGCGGATCAGGATATTGTACCGTTGTTCCTGAAAACTGCGGAAGGGAACCTGAGGATAATTTCCTCTTATAGCAAGGACTTTACGGATATTACAGAGGGATTCCAATTGGCCTATTTGGGCAAACGGATGGAAGCTGCGGACAAGCCCTATAAAGGGAAAGTGCAGTAGGCATTGCTTCCTGCGGAGCCGGATCAGTCGTTTAATTTCAACACCGCCATAAAGGCCTGTTGCGGGATTTCAACATTCCCAACCTGCCGCATCCGTTTCTTCCCTTTTTTCTGTTTTTCAAGGAGTTTGCGTTTTCTGGAGATATCCCCGCCATAGCATTTTGCGGTCACGTCTTTCCGGAGTGCCTTGATGGTTTCGCGGGAGATTATTTTCGCCCCGATAGCGGCTTGTATCGGGATGTCAAATTGTTGCCTGGGGATTAGTTCCTTTAATTTTTCGCACATCCTTTTGCCGATGTATTGGGCGTTGTCAAAATGGATAAGCGCTGAAAGGGCGTCCACCGGTTGGGCATTCAGCAAAATATCAACCCGCACCAGCTTTGATGGCCGCATACCAATTGGCGTATAATCAAAGGAAGCATAACCTTTCGATACGGTTTTGAGCCGGTCGTAAAAATCAAATACGATCTCCGCCAAAGGCATATCAAAGGTAAGCTCCACCCTGTCGGTGGTAAGGTAGGTTTGGTTGGTAATGATCCCCCGCTTGTCAATACAGAGTGACATCACATTCCCAATAAAGTCGGATTTGGTGATGATGCTTGCCTTGATATAAGGTTCCTCTACACGGTCTACCGTTGAGGGATCGGGCAGGTCTGAAGGGTTGTTTACCACCAAAGGGGTGTCCGGGTTTTTGCGGGTATAGGCATGGTAACTAACGTTGGGGACGGTTGTGATGACGGTCATATCGAACTCGCGTTCCAGCCGTTCCTGTATGATCTCCATATGCAACATTCCCAGGAACCCACATCGAAAGCCAAAGCCAAGCGCCATGCTGCTTTCGGGGGTAAAGACCAGGGAGGCATCGTTGAGCTGTAACTTTTCCATGGAAGACCGGAGTTCTTCAAATTCTTCCGTGTCCACCGGATAGATCCCGGCAAATACCATGGGCTTCACGTCCTCAAATCCGGCGATGGGGTTTTTGGTTGGGTTATCAGCATCCGTAATGGTATCCCCCACTTTTACTTCCCGGGCCTCCTTGATTCCCGTGATCAGGTAGCCCACATCCCCTGCTTTGATACTTTTCCTGGGAAATTGGGTCAACTTCAGGGTGCCCACCTCGTCTGCAAAATAGTTTTTCCCCGTAGCTACGAACTTGATTTTCTGCCCCTTTTTTATTTCCCCGTTGATTACCCTGAAATAGGTTTCCACCCCGCGGAATGGATTGTAAACAGAGTCAAAGACAAGGGCCTGCAAGGATTCGTCAACATTGCCGCTGGGAGGGGGGATCCGTTCAATGATGGCACTGAGGATCTCCCCTATCCCTAATCCGGTCTTAGCACTTGCCGGGATGACCTCTTCTGGCCGGCACCCCAGCAGGTCCACAATATCGTCTGTTACCTGTTCCGGGCTGGCGCTTGGGAGATCTACCTTGTTCAATACCGGGATGATTGTGAGGTCGTTTTCCAGTGCCAGGTATAAATTGGAGATGGTTTGTGCCTGTATGCTCTGTGCTGCATCAACGACCAGGAGTGCCCCCTCACATGCTGCAATGGAACGCGAAACTTCATATGAAAAGTCAACATGTCCCGGGGTGTCGATCAAGTTAAGGATATATTCCTCCCCTTTATAGGTATATTCCATCTGGATAGCGTGGCTTTTGATGGTAATGCCGCGTTCCCGTTCCAGGTCCATGCTGTCCAGCAATTGATCTTTTTTCTCGCGTTCCGTAACGGAACCGGTAAAATCAAGCAAGCGATCCGCCAGGGTGCTTTTACCATGGTCTATGTGGGCAATGATACAGAAATTGCGGATGTTCTTCATTCTCCTAACGAATCCAGTTAAATAAGCTGCAAAGATACTTAAATTCCAGAGGCTTATCCCATATGCGGGCCTATGTTTTTGACGGCACAGGACCGGAGGTAATACACGTTGAAGTCCTTGCTGTTATTTAAGGGGCTCCTGCCATTCGGCAATGAACAAATTGGTATCCCTGGTGCCACCGTTATTGCGGTTGCTGGAGAATGCAAGGTATTTCCCGTCATTGGAGAAAACCGGGAAGGCATCAAATGTCTTCCCATGGGTTACCCGCTCCAGGTTCTTACCATCAATATCTATAAAATATAAATTAAAAGGGAAACCCTTTTCCGATTCAAAATTACTGGAAAACAACACCTTTTTTCCTGAAGTGTGGAAAAAAGGACTCCAGTTGGCATTGCCCAAATAGGTCAGTTGTTTTAAACCACTCCCATCGGAATTGCAGATAAAAAGTTCCATTTCCGTTGGTTGCACAAGGCCCTGGGCCAACAACTCCTTATATTCAAGGATCGCCGCATCTGTTTTGGGGCGGGATGCCCGGAAGATTATTTTAGTGCCATCCGGGGAGAAAAATGCCCCACCATCGTAACCCAGGGCATCCGTGATCTGGCGCATACCGCTTCCATCCAGGTTCATGGTATACAGTTCAAGGTCCCCGCTGCGCATGGATGTGAATACGATCTTGTCTCCTGTTGGGGAAACGGTTGCCTCGGCATCGTACCCCGGTTCATCCGTTAGTTGCTGAACAATTGTACCATCCAGGGTGGCCACAAAAATATCAAAGGAGTCATATACCGGCCATACATATTTGCCATTCCTGCGTAAGGGAACGTCCGGGCATTCCGCATCTGCCAGGTGGGTGGATCCATAAAGTATATGTTTATTGTCCGGCAGGAAATAGGCACAGGTAGTACGCCCCAGGCCCGTGCTGATCATGGGGGGTTTGTTTTCTTTAAATGTTTCCTCCCGATCAACCACAAACAGCTGGTCGCATTGCAGCCCCCAGGCCGGATTGTTGGATTGGAAAACCAGCTGCTTATCATCAAAGCTCCAGTAGGCTTCCGCATTGTCGCCCCCGAAAGTCACCTGCCTGATGGACTTGAAGTATTTTTCATCCCCGTAGATGAGTGTATCGCTGCCTGCCATCAGGGAATCCGGTGGGATCGCCGTTTTTTTGGAATCAATTTTACAACCTGCCAGCGCCAATAATGTGAAAAGGCATATCATTCTTCTCATAGGTTGTGTAATTTTGGGCAAAATTAGGATCAAATCTGATGATAAAATTTATTCCCTGTATTATTTTGTTAGCCGCCCTTGGATGTCATACCAGGCAGACCAAAGTGGTTTCCATGCGGGAAGATATCGCATTTCTGGCAAATGATTCCCTTGGCGGGAGGGAAACCGGGACACCTGAGGAGTTGGTAGCCGCCGAATATATCCGGCAACGGATGGCGGATATGGGCCTTGAACCCAAGGGGGAACAAAGGGGGTACTACCAGGCCTTCGCTTTTAAAGCCGGGAAGGACCCACACCAACAGGAGAGCATTGCCGGCACCGGGGACAGCATGGTAACCGGCACCAATGTGCTGGGATTTATCGACAACCAGGCCGAAAATACCATCCTTATCGGAGCCCACTATGACCACCTGGGGCTGGGAGGCGCGGGATCCTTGTATCGAGGGAAAGCTGCCATACACAATGGTGCCGACGATAATGCCAGCGGGGTAGCCGTTTTATTGAATTTGGCCGGGAAATTAAAAGGATACACAAAGGGGAATAATTATCTGTTTATAGCCTTTTCCGGAGAAGAGCTGGGTCTGCTCGGCTCGAATTATTTCGTAAAAAACCCCACTGTGGAGCTTTCCGGGGTTAATTATATGATCAATCTTGATATGGTAGGGAGGCTACGGGAAGACCAAACGCTTTCTGTGGGAGGAACCGGGACTTCTCCTGTCTGGAACCACGTGTTGAACTCAGCCAACACCGGTTTTAAACTGGTGCTGAAAACTTCCGGCGTGGGACCATCTGACCATACTTCATTTTACCTGCACGATATCCCGGCGCTTCACTTTTTTACAGGGCAGCACGAGGATTACCACAAACCGTCAGACGACGCAGACAAACTGAATTATGAGGGTATGGAGGCTATCTCTGATTATATCCTTGCCATCCTGGAGGAACTGGACAACGATCCAAAACTGGCGTTCCGGAAAACCAAAAACGAAAGTGAGGAGGTGCCCCAGTTCAAGGTTGCCCTGGGTGTTATACCGGATTATCTGTTTGACGGCCGGGGGATGCGTATAGACGGAATAAGCGAGGACAAACCGGCTCAGCTGGCCGGACTCCAAAAAGGTGACGTGGTGGTGCAATTGGGGGATAGTACCGTGGTGGATATGATGAGTTATATGCGGGCACTTTCAGCCTTCAATGAGGGCGACACCACCCGGGTCATTGTCACCCGCGACGGTAATACTATTGAAGCAAAGATCACCTTTTGAAGGGAACCCTGTGTCAAAATACAATTCCCATACCCGCTTAAAATCCTGCTTATCGGCGGCCTTAACCCTTGCTGCGTTTGAATCAACGAATTTTTCAGTAATTTTGCTTTTTTCTGATAAACCCAAGTGCCCTGGCAAAGATAGCTGACATAGAACTTCCGGATTTTCCCCTGCTCCTGGCTCCCATGGAGGACGTTAGCGATCCCCCCTTCCGCGCATTGTGCAAGGAACAGGGGGCTGATATAGTTTATACCGAGTTCATTTCGTCCGAAGGGCTTATTCGGGACGCTGCCAAAAGCGTTATGAAACTGGACATTTATGAAAAGGAGCGCCCTGTGGGGATACAGATTTTCGGAGCCAATCTCGATTCCATGCTCCGGACGGTGGAGATTGTTGAAAAATCGAATCCGGACATCATAGATATCAATTTTGGCTGCCCGGTAAAAAAGGTGGTATGTAAAGGTGCCGGTGCAGGTATTTTACGCGATATAGACCTTATGGTCTCCCTGACAAAGGCCATGGTGGAACATACCCATTTGCCGGTGACCGTAAAAACCAGGCTCGGATGGGACAATGATTCCATCAGGATCGTAGAGGTGGCAGAACGGCTGCAGGATGTAGGGTGTCGGGCAATTGCCATACATGGCCGAACCAGGGTTCAGATGTACAAAGGGGATGCCAACTGGGCACCCATCGCGGAGGTAAAGAACAACCAGCGGATGCACATCCCTGTCTTTGGAAACGGAGACATTGACAGCCCTGAGGCAGCCATGAAAATGAGAGATGAATACGGGCTGGACGGGGCGATGATCGGACGGGCAAGCATTGGCTACCCCTGGTTCTTCAGGGAGGTGAAACAATTCCTGAAAACCGGCACCCACATTGAGAAACCGACCATGGAAGAGCGGGTTACTGCAGCACGCAGGCACCTGGAAATGGCCATAGCCTGGAAAGGCGAAAAACTCGGGGTCTTTGAAACCCGCAGGCACTATACCAATTACTTTAAGGGGATTCCCGATTTTAAGGAATACCGCATGAAAATGGTAACCAGTGATGCGGCTGCGGATGTGTTCGAAGCCTTTGAGGAGGTGCTCTACAGGTTTGCAGACCACGAATTCAGTACCATTTAAAATACTCTTTTTTTATCAGACCGAGTCTTAACCCAAGGATGCTCGGAACCACCTCAGGCCAGGAGTTTACGGGTCACCCTGCTGCTCGCAATTTTGGAGGCGAGGATTCCCAGCACTACTATGGTTGCCAACACCACCATCACATTGAAAAGTTTGTATTCCACAGGGTAGGCCAGGGAGGGGGTGATGCGCAACCAGCCAAATAAAAGCTGGGACCAGATCAGCAAGGATCCAATTAGCACGCCTAATATCCCGCCCAATCCGGTAACCAGTACCCCTTGTATAAAATAGATACGCCGCAACGCTTTCAGGGTGGTCCCCAGGCTGTAAAGTGTTTTTGAATTTTGTTGCTTGTCCAGGATCATCATGATAATGGCGCCCACTACATTGAATAAAGCGATGATGAGGACCAATGTAAAAATAAGGTAGGTGGCCATGTTTTCCGTATTGAGCATACGGTACAGGGTATCGTTCTGTTCCTCCCTGCTTTTCAGTACCACACTGTTGCCCAGGACCCCTGCAACTTGGCTGCGAATTTCGGCTATTTCAGCACCGGGGGCCAGTTTAAAATTGATCCCGGAAATTTCTGTGCTGTCCTTCCCCAGCAGTGCTTGTACCAAAGGAAGGGAGGCAAAAACATATTTCCTGTCCAGGTTATCTTCAATGGAATAAACCCCAGACAGTGCAACGGAAATTTCACTGTAGGAATCCTTAAGGGTTTGCGGGCTTATGGCACCCACCCCGGGTTTAGGCACAAGGACAAGCAGGGGGCTTCGGTAGTCTGACACGCTGAGCCCCAGGAGGTTCGCGATGCCTATTCCAATAACTACATGCTGGGTATCCAATGTCCAATTCCCCATATACAGGGTACTGTCTACGCCGGTAGTGGTATTATAATTGGCGTCAACCCCTTTTATATATGCATCGGGATGCCCTTTCTGCCGGTGGGTAAGGTATACGCGTTCTTCAAGTTCCTTGGAATAGGATGCCAAGCCCGCCATCTCATGAAGTTGATCCTCCTGTTCCGGGTTGAGTGGAAAAGTCTTCCCAACCACCGCAACTGCTTTCAGGTCGGGGTCAAAGGTATTGCTGAAGGAGAGGCTGAAGGTCTTGAGGCCGGAAAACCCGGAAAGAACTATGAAAAGGGCGCCTGACCCAATAACAATAACCAGGAAGGTGATAAAATTGATGATATTGACCGCATTCTGACTGCTTTTGGAACGGACATACCTTTTGGCTATGTAAAGGGGGAAGTTCAAGTTCAGGATTTTTTTCTGCGCGCCAGTAGTTCCGGGTTTTCTATCGGATTGTCCCCGCCTTCCAGGGATTTCTCGATCCTGTCTATATATTCCAGGGAATCGTCCAGGAAAAAACCAAGCTCGGGCATCCGGCGGAGCTGGTGGCGGGTACGCTGGGCGAGTAGGTGCCGTATGTGGGGTTGATTGCCGGCGATCCATTCCAGCAATTCCGCAGCTTGTTTTACCGGAAAAATGCTGATATAGACCTTGGCCAGGGACAGGTCTGTGGTTACAGTCACCTTGGAAACAGAAATGAGGATCCCTTTCAGGCCGTTATCCAATGCGGCCCGTTGCAGAATATCGGCCAGGTCCTTTTGGATGACCCCTGCTATCTTTTTCTGACGTTGTGTTTCCATGCTGCAAAAGTAAGGACAAATTGCGTATTTTAGTTAGATACACTAATCGAATGCAAAGCATAGAACATATTGGGATTGCGGTACGGGATCTGGCAGCATCCAACCTGTTGTTTGAAAAACTCCTGGGGAAGGCCCATTACAAGATCGAAGAAGTGCCTTCAGAGGGGGTAAGGACCTCTTTTTTTAAGTCGGGCAGCAACAAGATCGAGTTGTTGGAGGCACAGGATGCCAGCAGCCCTGTTGCCCGTTTCCTTGAAAGGAAGGGGGAGGGGGTTCACCACATAGCCTTTGACGTATTGGATATCCGGGCTGAAATGAAGCGGCTTTCGGAAGCGGGTTTCGAGGTATTGGATGCGGAACCCCGGCGGGGGGCGGATAACAAATGGGTCGCATTTGTACACCCTAAAAGTGCCAACGGGGTTTTGGTGGAGCTTTGTCAGCAAATAGGGGGGGGAGAGGTGTAAGCTCCTTGCGGCATTTAAAAATTAGTGGTAATATTGCAGACGCAATTTCGGACCAATGGCTCCCGGATAAACGGGTTAGTGCAGGTTGGGTTGGATTGCCGAAATATTGGTCCTATAGCTCAGTTGGTTAGAGCACCTGACTCATAATCAGGTGGTCCCTGGTTCGAGCCCAGGTGGGACCACTTTAAAAGAAATCCAGTCTATTTGTTTAGATTGGATTTTTTGTTTAAAGTGCTGAGGTACAGTATATAATTGCATTATATGCACTGACTGCACTTTCCATCAACCGTCAACTTGTCAAGTTTATTTGATGTTTTAGGTATCCCTGTGGGTATCCCATTCAAGAACTCAGGTATCCCACTTTAGAAAACCAGAATTGTATGCCAATTGTTTAACACTAAACCAATTGGTCATGAATCATGAATCATTAAGTATCCTGTTTTATCTGAACAAGGCTAAAACAAAT
>JBGTLT010000036.1:0-6118 GCA_041743975.1 Zeaxanthinibacter sp. | reverse complement strand
CGCAAATGCCTGTTGGAAGTTCAATCCCATGGTTCTCCCTCATTTGATTGAACAAGGCAACTCCTTCCGGGTAGAATTCCTCAAGGTGCTGGAATACCAGGCAATTGCCAATACCGTGTTTTACCCCTAAAATGTATGAGAGGCCATAACTCATGGCATGTGCTACCCCAACCTGGGAATAGGCAATACTCATGCCGCCGTGCCAGGAAGCCATCATCAGTTTATCCCTAGACTCTTCTGGAGCCAGGTCTCCCAGGAATACCTCTTTACAAAGTTCCAGTGCCTTTTCCCCGTAACTTTGGCTGAATGCATTGAGGAAGGTACCCTGTAAAGATTCGATACAATGGATAAAGCAATCCATCCCGGTATAGAACCATTGGTGTTTCGGCACTCCAACGAGCAGGTTGGGATCCAGTACCACCTGGTCAAATATTGTGAAATCCGAATTGATTCCCAGTTTTTTTTGGGGCCCCAACAAGACCGCAGTCCTGGAAACTTCTGCGCCTGTGCCACTTATAGTTGGTACTCCAACATGGTATACCGAAGATTTCTGTACCAGGTCCCACCCCTGGTAATCAGCCGCACTCCCCTTGTTGGTAAGCAACAGCGCCACAGCTTTGGCCAGGTCCAGCAACGTGCCTCCCCCAATGCCGATAATCCCCGAGGGTATTTCCGAAAATTCTTCTTTTATATTTTTAACAAGGGCATCTACCTGGTTGGTCTTCGGCTCTTTATCTGCCGATATAAAGATGATCTGGTCATTAAAGAGAAGCGGCATCTGCTGCACCAATGCCGTACCCTGGAAAACATCATCTATCAGGAATATCATCGGGGCATCTGCATTCTTCCGATGGGGAAGCAGTATCTCTCCGAGCTGGCATAGGCTGCCAGGGCCAAAGACCACCCTGGGTACCATCGGAAAATTCCGGTACCTGTCCATTATCGCAGGGCCTGACTTCTTTAATTCAATTTCTTTCTTTGTATGCATTGTATTATTTCAAGTACTTTAATATATCCGTGATTTTACCTACCGTGAGGTGGTCATTTGTCTGTTCCTCCAGGGGTACCTCTTCGTGTGCCCAGGTTGTATGAAAGGGTACATGGATGGCTTGTGCCCCCAATTGCATGATGGGAAGGACATCCGATTTTAAGGAATTACCTATCATCAGGAACTCTGCTACCGGAATCTTCAGGTGGTCCAGGAGGTTTTGGTAATTCTCCGGTTTTTTATCACTCAGTACTTCCACATGATGAAAGTATTGGGATAATCCTGATTTATCCAGCTTGCGCTCCTGGTCGAGCAGGTCCCCTTTGGTCAACACGATCAACCTGTATTGCCCTGACAATTTTTCCAGTACTTCCCTAACGCCTTCCAGCAATTCAACAGGCCGTAATATCATTTCTTTCCCCAGATTCAAAATATCAGCAATGGTTGCCTGCCTGATTCTGTTATTAGACAACTTCAGGGAGCATTCAATCATTGATAACATAAACCCCTTGATGCCATAACCGTAGAGCTCCAGGTTCTCCATCTCCATTTTAAACAATTCCTGGTCTACCTGGTTCTTGGTTTCAAATTGGTCGAGCAGCTCGGCGAACTTTTCCTCCGTATCCCTGAAATAGGTTTCGTTCACCCACAAGGTATCATCCGCATCAAAGCCGATAACTGTTATGTTACTGTAATCTAGTTCCATGCTGCCTTGGCCCTTTCCAGATCTTCGGGCGTATCAATTTCAATCCCTGTAACGCGGGTTTCCACCATTTTGATCTTTTTTCCGTATTCGAGATAGCGGATCGCCTCTATTTTCTCTGTCATTTCAAGGGGCAGCATCGGCAAGCGCCGGAAATCCATCAAGGCACTTTTGCGAAATGCATAAATACCCTTGTGTTTATAATACATGGGGTCAACATCCGTATTCCGGTGGTATGGAATGGGCGACCGTGAGAAATAAAGTGCAAAATTCCTGGAATCCACGATAACCTTTACGGTATTGGGATTCCGTATTTCATCCCAATCGCTGATATGTGTCATCAGGGAAGCAAGGTCTATTTCTTTCCCGGGGTCATTGGTAAATACATCCAGGAGGACAGCGAGGCTTTCACTGTCCGTAAAGGGTTCATCACCCTGTACATTTACGATGATATCCGCATCCAGATTCTCGACGGCTTCTGCAATCCGGTCGCTTCCGCATTCATGTTCCTCCCTGCTCATAATGGCCCTTCCCCCTTCACTTATGATGGTTTCATAGATGAGAGGACTGTCCGTTACCACAAAAACATCATCAAACAAGGCTGTCCTGATCGCAGCCTCATAGGTCCTCACAATAACTGGCTTGCCGGCCAGGTCCTGCATCAGTTTCCCTGGGAATCGGGAAGCGGCGAACCGGGCGGGGATCATAGCTATTATTTTCAAATTGTCTGCTTTAAATGAAACGCAAGTATCAGGTTATTACCGGAAATATGACGTCTTCCGGCCTACAATACATCCATACCCAATTACGTTCGGATTCGTGGCCTGAATTTTCTGTAGACTGCAAAGATGACAATCAAAATGATGATAACCAAAATTGCTGCCAAAATTGGTGCAAACAGGGAAGAGATTGTTACGATAATTGCAGTACCGGTCTCAGCAGCTGAGACAATTGGGTTGGCCAAACCCCCTGTGGTAATTGTGGAAGCCAGCCTCCCGGAAGCAGATGCCCCTTTAATAGCTGTCGCCGTGCCACCACCTGCAATAATTGCCAGTGACCAGGTTATCAGGGGATCCAGGTCCGCAATGGTGGAGACCATTACGGCTGTACCGGCAATGGCAGCCAGCGGTATCGCCAGGCTGTCGAGTAAATTGTCGGCCAGGGGAATAAAATAGGCAAAAATTTCAACCAATGTCGCCACCCCTAATGCTATGACGGTGGCCAGGCCTCCAATCCAGGCCCAGGAATCATTGAGTTCCCAAAAATCAAAATAGGCCGCAAGGCTAAGGGCAAAGAGGGGTAAAAATATCCTGAAACCCACAGATGCGGCCAGGCCTACACCCAAAAAGATGCTCAAAATTGTTTCCGAGGTCATAACTACTAAAATAGGCTATTCCTCACCAACAAAAAAATCGTTTTTAAACCCTATCAGGTACAATTGTTTCTTTGCCCTGGTAATAGCGGTATACAACCAGCGTAGGTATTCCCTGTCAACCCCGTTCGGAAGGTATGGCTGCTCTACAAATACGGTATTCCACTGTCCCCCCTGCGATTTATGGCATGTTATGGCGTATGAAAACTTTACCTGCAGGGCATTGAAGTATTTGTTGTTCTTTACGGCCAGAAATTTTTTATATTTTGATTTTTCATGGGCGTAATCTTTCATAACTTCCTGATACAGACGATTGCCGTCTTCATAGGAAAGGGAAGGCGTTACGGCCATAATGGTGTCCAGGAGGACTACTGTCTGAAAGGGTTTCTGCCCTGGGTAATCCACCATCTTAACACTCACTTCAGCAAATTTAAACCCATACAATTCCTTGAAGGAAAAGATCTCCAGTACTTCAATGATATCCCCGTTGGCAATAAAACCGGCTTCCGAGTTGGTTTCCAGCCAGAAATAATTGTTTTTGACGACCATCATAAAATCCCCAACTGCCAGATCGTGCTCCAGGTAAAGGATGCGTTCCCGGATATTGAGGTTGTATAAATTGGCCCGTTTGTTGGATCGCACTATAAGTGCGGTCTCCTCCTTGCCGTTCACACGATAGGAATCCTCGATAGCCTCCTGTATATCAAATCCCTCTGTTAACCGGACAATATCCGTGTATTTGCAGACCAGGAATTTGAACTCATCATGATAAGATGACTGTATTTGCTCCCTGAGATTGGTAGCATTCGTAAGGATGCCCGAATGCTCCGCCTGGCGCACCACTTCATCGAGTTCCATGGTTTTCACATCGCGTTCATATTTCCTGGAGAGCAGGTCTGCATCCAGGGCCGGACTAATATCCAGGTTTACAGGCGGTAACTGGGCTGTATCCCCTATCAGGACCAGTTTGCAGTTATGCCCTGAAAACACAAACTGTAACAGGTCGTCCAGCAGCGCTCCGTTATCAAAAAGTTTGGAATCCCCGGCGGAATCCGGGATCATGGAAGCTTCATCCACTATGAAAAGGGTATTCCTGTGTTTATTAGGTGCCAGTACAAATCGGATACCTCCACCTTTTTCCTTTTTGGGGAAATAGATCTTCCGGTGTATCGTATAGGCCTGGGTCTGGGAATAGCCGGACATTACCTTGGCAGCCCTTCCGGTGGGTGCCATTAGCACGGCCTTCATTTTGGTTTTCCATAAATTGGTGACCAGCTCCCCTATCAGCGTGGTTTTACCCGTCCCTGCATAACCCTTTAGCAAAAAAATCGCCCCGGTTTTTTCCGTTAAAACATAGGCTGCCATCCATTCAAGGGCCAATAGCTGTTTGGATGTAGGGACATGCGGGAAATTGTCCTTTAAAATCTTAGAAAAAGCTGGGATTGTAAGGGTGGTCATCGCCTTCAAAGATAAAAAGGAAAATTGGGGGAAAACCTTTTACCATTGAAAAAAAATTGTAGATTTGTTATAACCACTAAATAAAATTAACTACGGAGAAATGAAAAGCATACTTCAAATTGTACTTTGGATTGTTTGTGTTATTCTGGGATATCTAATTTACAAATCGGTTACCGGGCCTATTGAATTTAATAAAGTAAAAGAAGAAAGGTTCGGCCAGGTCATTTCAAAACTGAAGGACATCCGGAATTCCCAGGAAGCGTATAAAACCGTTAACGGACGGTATGCGAATGATTTTAACAGTTTGATAAAATTCGTAGACACGGGTAAATACGTGATTACACAACAAAGGGATTCCTCGTATATGGAATTTGACAAAGCCTATGGAATTGATATGTTACGGGAACTTCGGAAAATTGACACCCTGGGATTCGTTCCGGTAAAGGATTCCCTGTTCCGGAACGATGACCGCTACAAGTCCATGATGAATGTTCCCTTTGCACAAAACGGGGAAAAGTTCGAAATGAAATCCGCAATAGTGGACAAAGGAGGGTACAAAGTGCCTGTCTTTGAGGCTAAAGTGGCTAAAAGTGTCGTATTGTATGATCAGCCTGATGATTTATTATCCCGGGAAAATGCCCAGATAGGGGTTGAGCAGGTAAATGGAAATGTAATCAAAGTGGGTTCCCTGGTAGAAGTAAGCACCAGCGGTAACTGGCCCCCGGTCTATGACAAAAAAGGAGAAGAAAATTAACAGGGAGGATATCCGTGAGAATTACCATAAACTGTCCATTCAGATTAGCCTGAATGGACTTTCTTTTTGCGTTTTCGATACGATAGGCAATACGATTCCCCTGAGCAAAAGTGTAACTTTCGGGAAGGAATTGTCCCCTTATGAGGTACAAAAAGAACTCAAGGAACTGCTAAGGGTCAACCCGGTATCGGACTACCAGTTCTCCGAAGTGGTTGTTATCCACCGCAACAACTTGTTCAGCCTTGTGCCCAAAGCCTTGTTTGCCAAAGAGGAGCTCGCCAATTATCTTAAATTCAATGTCAAAATCCTGGCAAATGACCTTATTGCGTATGATGAGATAGAAAGCTATGACATGGTAAATGTGTATGTTCCATTCGTGAATATCAATAACTATATCTATGACCTTTATGGCACCTTTGAATTCAAACACAACGGCACCGTTCTTATAGAAGCACTGTTGAATTCACATATCAATGGGAAGGAACCGGTCTGTTATGTTTATATCTCGGATCAGCAAATGGATTTGGCCATACTCTCCCAAAAACAGCTGATCTTTTACAACTGCTTCCGGTATATGACCAAAGAGGACTTTATATACTACCTGCTGTTTACGCTCGAACAATTAAAAATGGACCCGGAGACAGTTAAAATAAGACTTTTTGGCGCCGTTGAAGAAGGGGATGATATCTATTCCATCTGCTATGAATATATCCAACATCTCTCCATTTTTATCCCTTCCACCATGGCCTACCCGCTCGAAGGTAACCAGGAGCATTCCATAGATTTCACCGTTATCAACGCCCTTTAATGCGTATCATATCAGGGAAATATAAAGGACGGCGG
>JBGTLT010000035.1:0-2873 GCA_041743975.1 Zeaxanthinibacter sp. | reverse complement strand
GGTGGAGCCCGTATTCGGTAGTTTGACCCAGTACTACGGCTTGAGAAAAATAGGCGTACTGGGCAAGGCCGGTGCCCATAAGGTCATGCTCATGGCAGCGATCGCCTTCAATCTGAAAAAATACCTTAAGAAAGAAGGTAGGAACCCCTCCCTTGACATTTTCAGGACGATCACGAATGCATTACAAGGATACCTGGCCATTTTTTGCCAGCACATCCTATCAAAACAGGTTCTACTAAAGGCTTCGTAAAAACATCCTATTCGAGTCGATATCTTGCGTATAGACCACTTCTGCAACAGCCACGGCCGTTTTGTCAGACCTAAATTTTTTGGAATTTTTGAGGGTAAAATTGTATGATTAGTGCCAGATTGGGTGGTATATTCCCAGCAAACCACCAAGCAGTTTGAGCGGGCCACAATCCTTCATATTTGATACTTTCCCGGCCATAACATATTTAAAATGTTAGGGTAGGCCATTATTTTAAGTTCTCCAAACCAAATGTGGCAAGCATGTCAATTATAGGCAAAGTTTTCAGTCCAAGTTCAGTTAAGCGATATTCTACCCTTGGTGGGATTTCGGGATACGATTTTTTGGAAACAAATTTATTCTCCACCAAAAGATTCAGTCCCTGAATCAGCACCTTTTCGCTAATCCCCGGGATACATCTTTTTAGCTCACCATATCTGATTACCCTTTCATTTATCTGAAACAATATCAGCAATGTCCATTTTCCGCTCAATAAGGCCAATGATTTCCTTACCGGACAATTTTCATCTGACCGGTAAATTGTTTTTTGACTTTTTTCCATCTGATAATCAATATTTCTAACTTGTAAGTAAGTACCTTGCTTACAGGTAAGTACTTGTGCAAAAGTAGGTTATATCCTAATTTTATACAATAATCATCTGGTAAAACGTGTATTATGACACAGGAAGAGAAAAATAAGCAGATAGCCACTACAGCCTACCAAAGAATTTTTGGCGATTTGGATATCACAGCGATCGATGAATTCATAAGTAAGGATTTCATACAACACAATCCTACAATTGCTGACGGTCCGGCGGGGGTAAAAGCTCTTGTACAAATGCTAACCTCGCAAGGAGTGCCGAAACAAAAAATAAGCTTTAAGCATACGGCAGCCGAAAAGGATATTGTTTTCCTTCATTCACGGTATGAGATGGCAGGAAAGGAATGGAGGTTTATCGATATCTATCGTATAGAGCAGGGTAAATGGGTGGAACACTGGGATGCCATGATGTCAATGCCCGATGAAAGGGCAAACAATAACCCATTATTCTGAGTACCCAGGGGCATAAATTAATAATAGGAAATTAGATGAAAATACTGGTATTTGGCGCTATGGGATCACAACAATTTCATGTGATTGGGGAAGCAAAGAAAAAAGGAGCGGAAGTTTATGCGACCACGAGTTCTAAGAAAAACCTCGCCAAACTACAAGAAGCGGGGGCAACCCCTGTTTTGGCAAATATGGCAGACGTCGACGGAATGAAGGAAGTCACCAAAGGGATTGATGCGATTGCTCTGCTCATACCTGTTTCATTACCCGATCCCCTTGATGGGCTGCAATATGCCAAAAATGTGATAGATGCGGCCAAAACAAATGGTGTAGATAAAATGGTGTGGAATACCAGTGGCTGGCTTTTACCTTCTAAAATGGGAATCCCCGGCGAAGATGTGAAATTGGATATCAAGGATTATCTAAACAACAGCGGCTTGGATTTTGTCATTATAGAACCTACCATTTATATGGAGAATATCATGGGACCATTTTGTGCCCCCTTTGTGAAAAAAGAGAAGAAATTGGCTTATCCTACTCCGGAAGCAATGCCAATTGGATGGATAGCTTCCAAGGATGTAAGTGCCCTTGTGGTAGCAGCTATTTTCAACCCAAAGTTAAAAGCAGATACGTTCCGGGTCAGTGGTATGGAAAACCTGAAGGGCAATGATTTGGCCGAAAAGTTTTCCCTTGGGCTGGGAGAAAAAATAATATACCATACACAGCCTGCTAAAGAATTTGGCAATATGCTGAAACCATTTGTAGGGGAAGCGGGTGCAGCCGGTGTTACGTCTTATTACGAAGGTCTTCAAAATGCTTCCGAATACCCCCCTAAATTCAATCCGGAAATGAGCAAGGTTTTGGAAAAACTACCTGTAAAAATGACCCTCGTGGAGGACTGGGTAAGAAGCAACAAAATGGCTTTCGTGGATTAAAGTAAAAAATATGCTAACATGGATTCGGGAACTTTAAAATTGGACGGAAAATTGGGACTTCACGGTTGTGAGGCAAGCCGCTCCATGAACTGGGTATGGCAATTTGTTTTATTCAGGGTAATGGTAATTTTGATGCCATTCGGTGTCAATGCTCAGATCCTGCCTAAACCTGATACGGAATTTGGGGGGAAAATAGAAATCATGCCGGAGAATTCGGTGGCCAACTGGCCCGAATTGGTTTCAGCTCCTGAAGGAGCGCCAAATGTAGTTGTAATCATGCTGGATGATGTGGGTTTTTCGGCGACTACCACTTTCGGAGGCCTTAGCGACACGCCGGTATTAGACCGGCTGGCATCGCAGGGTTTACGATATAACAGGTTCCACGGCACGCCCATGTGTTCCCCCTCCAGAGCGGCTTTACTATCGGGGCGCAACGGCCATCAGGTTGGATACGGGCGCATCTCCGAATTATCGGCCGGCTTTCCCGGCTATAATTCCATCTGGCCGAAATCGGCGGCCAGCATTGCCGAGGTGCTGAACCTTAATGGTTACAATACGGCAGCCTTCGGCAAATGGCACAATACCCCCGTTTGGGAGTCTACTGCCGTCGGACCTTTCGACCAATGGCCCACCGGGATGG
>JBGTLT010000034.1:0-5619 GCA_041743975.1 Zeaxanthinibacter sp. | reverse complement strand
AAGGAGAGTGAAAACAAACAGCAAAACCTCAATTATTTATTGTGGATGCTACTGGCCATTAACGCGCTGTTAATTATTTCAGGATTTTATATTATTGAAGAATTTGTGGTAAAACCCACCCAATTGATCAAGCAAGGGGCGCGACATCTGGCGCAAGGGGATTTATCGCGAAAAATCTCTTATGAAAGTGAAGATGAGATCGGCAGGACAGTAAAGGATCTCAATATCCTGACCGATAATCTGGAAGAATCAGCCCGGTTTGCCCAGGCCATTGGGGAAGGTGCCTTTACGGTAGACTTACAAGCGGTGAGTGAAGCGGATAAACTGAGCATGGCCCTGATTGGGATGCGAGATCGGTTATTAGAAGTGGCTGGGGAAGAAAAAAAGCGCAATTGGGTTACCGAAGGATTGGCCCAGTTTGGGGATATCCTCCGAGGAGATCATAGTGATTTATCTGCCCTGACCAACCATGTGATTAATTATCTGGTCAAATATATGGGAGCCAATCAGGGGGCTTTGTTTATTGTCAACGATGACAATGAAGAAGATAAGCACCTGGAGCTCCTGGCACTCTATGCCTGGGGTAAGAAAAAGTTTATTAACAAGCGCATTGAAAAAGGCGAAGGCATCGCGGGAACAGCGTGGCAGGAAGGAGAGATTATTTATCTGACTGATGTACCGGAAGATTATGTGCAAATTACTTCTGGCCTGGGAAAGGCTAACCCCAGAAGCGTTGTGGTAGTACCTTTGAAATTAAACGAAGAAGTTTTGGGTATTATAGAAATTGCCTCTTTCAAGGAATATGAAGAATACCAGATAGAATTTATTAGAAAACTCGCCGAAAGTGTGGCTTCCACGATTTCTACTTCCAGAATCAACCACCGCACTAAAATGCTTTTGGAACATTCACAGCAACAGACTGAGGAAATGAGGGCCCAGGAAGAAGAAATGCGGCAGAACATGGAAGAACTATCGGCCACGCAGGAGGAGATGCGGAGAAAAGAACAAAGTTATTTACAACTGATTCAGGATCTGGAAAGAAAAACAGAAAAAACTCTTTTAAAGGAATAATCAAATATAAAGGGAGATAAAGGCAACTTAATGCCAACTTCTGATGAAATTTTTTTTTTGCTCATACCTTTGATAAAACTTTATCCGCGACCTGAATTAGTGAGTATCATATACTTCGCAGTTTCAAATGAAAATCTACCGAAACCGCATCTTTCACTTTCACCGCCCCGAATAGTTTTTGGGGCGGTTCCAGGCCAAAGTCAGAAAAATGGAAAGTGCGATTTCCTTCAAGGTGTTTGCTTTCCTCATTTTCCTCCTTAACAACACATGAAACCGAGTATAACTTCGACTTTCCCGCAAGCGTAATTTCTACTTTTCCAAATAATCTGTTTTCGTTTTTTACAGAAAAATCCCTTTTTAGACTTATAAATTTGATTCTTATTTCCGGAAATGCATTGGCATTGACAGTTCTGGCAAAATCCCTGGTCATGATGGAATTATGGCAGTCAAAGCCAGATGATTTCATAACAATTTCACCGTTAAGGGCTGGCTCTCCTGTTTCACCGTCACAAGTCTCCTTGATAGTGTCTTGGCCTTCGTAATTAATCGAAAGGCAACGAAATTGATTGATGTTGGTAGCACCCGAAATTTCTAATCTGCTCTTTGCGGTAACCTGCCATGTTGTGTCGTCGCAAATCACGGGACTGGAAAGAAATGGAATTACAGCCACGATTATTACGAATAAATTAGATGCCATTATAGATTGCCTGTATTTTGTTTACCGGAAGAAAGATGAAGATAATTTTCAAATTTTTCTTTGTACCAAAGGTTTAGTGAATGCGCCTCCTCCCGGGAAAGCGATTTCAAAGCTTTTCTGAGTTCCTTTCTTACCAAGCCTTTATCAAAGCTTACCTTTTTAAGAATTTCCATACTGTATTGAAGCCAACTCATTTTTTTAAATAATTATTAGATTGGAAAAAGTGCCGGACTCATGAGCCGGCACCTAATGTATATCTCATTAAAAACTGATTACCGCTTCCAGATTGACGCCATCGAATTCGCCACCATTATACTTGGTTGCTGCCCACCCTTCTCCTTCATATTTTTGGTTTACGTATTCAAGCTTGGTCATCACATTTTTAGTCATATACCAGCCTCCACCTATGTTCAAACGGTTAATTTCCTGCGTTGGGGTATTATCCATCATTTCTCCGGATACCGTATTGTACCTTCCTGCCAGGTAGAACTGTTCAGTTTTGCCAAACCGATAGATAAGTTCTCCGGCCAGCTGTGTGAACACACCTGTTCCCTGTTCATCGCTGTTGGAGGCTACCTCATAAATCCCAAAAAATTCCAGTCCTTTATATTTGATAAACGGGTTGATTTGTAAGGAAGTCAGTTGTTTGAATCTGGGATTGAACCGGCCTTCGAAGTCATTGCCATCACCATCCAGGGTTGTCATTATGTTATAGTACCGTGAGCCACCCCGGTCGCCACCATACAACCAAGTGCCGGTAGTGGTACCTTTGTTAATATACCATGAACCCGTCAGTCGTAACCTGAAATCTTCATTCAAAAAATTGTCAAATCCCAGTTTTCCATAAAAGGAAGGCCGGTTGTCGGAGTTTTTATCCACGGTTACATTTTGGTTAAGTTTGCCATTGGTTAACCCCACTACTCCCAAAAAACCTCTTTTTTGTATGGTGATCTCGCCAAATACTTCGGTAGAAAAGGCGTCCATAATATAATTACCGATAAAGGGATTGAAAATGGCGCGGGCATTATCACTTCTTCTGAAATGAGCATCACCATAGTTAAATTCATCCAAACCAATGGTAATGCGGGTTATTTCCATTATACCTTCTAAAAACCCGGGCTTTATAAAATCTAATTTGTCTATTTGGATATTTCCTCCTTTAATCCAGGTTTCCTCATGATGTTTAGATGACAAATAAGCCCTCATTTGCATCTTTAACCCATCGTATAATTGCACATCAATGTTGAGGTTAGCGGTAGGAAGGTTAAAATTTGATCCCAGGTTTGTTAAACTGTCTTTCGCGTTTGATTGATTAATACTTTGAAACTGTATGGCGAAATCGCCGCCTATCCTTACTTTTATCCCATCAAAGGCTACCGTGTCCTGTTTTGATGGCTCAAATACATTGAGGCCCACTTTATCATTGGGTCTGTAAAACTGAAGCGCAGGCTGCTGTGCCGCTACCACACCTGGTACCAGCAGCATCAGGGAAAGCAGAATCGTTCGGTACCGGTTATTAATCGTTTTCATAGTTGTCTGAATTTTGGTTTATGGAATTAAATGTTATATCAAAAAAAATTTTTAGCTCATCTCCCGTTTTTATGGTGCCAAACATGGCTTTGGGAGGATCTATTTTGAATTGTGTAAAAGTGAGGGGAAGGGATCCTGTAAACCGGATAGCGTCTCCAGTTACCTTGTAATTAACTTCAACAGGAATGGCATGACTGGTAGCGGCAATGGTAAGTCTGCCTTTTGCCATAATCAACTCATCTGTAATGGACTCCACTTGATCCAGCACAAAGTGTATTTCCGGTTGTTGTTTCGCCCGAAGTGACTCATAGGCAATTTCATCCATCGCCTTTTTTCCACTTTTTAATGAGGTAGCAGGCAAAGTGACCACAAGCGAACTAATGCTTGTGATTTGGTTGTTTCGTGCGGTTATTAATACCTTACCCTCGGCCTTGGCCGATACCATCTCCCAATCGTGTAGGGTAGATGTACCTGCTACCTTTATCTCCTGTACAGCGGTAAGCATGTAAGTTTGCTGGGCCATCGCTGCTACGCTAACCATTATGAATATGGCTAAAGTAAGGAATATGCTTATTTGAATCATTTGTCTCATAATGTCTTAATTGTGTAATCCCGGGTGTGGGAAGCAATACTGTAATCAGCATAGCCACGCAGCTGAATATTTTCATCTATTAGTTCTAAAATGATAAAAAGGGTGACTCTTTGTTATTTTCATTCAAAATTAAAAAAGAGAAATCGCATGGGGGATGATAAAGATTAGCTTAAAAAATGATTATGATCAGGTTTATTAGCTCGACTTTAGCATTTACAGAAAGAGAACTCACTAAGAAATAAGCGGGTTAAACTTATAACCAAACAAGTTTGCCATGCCTAATTTTCCTAATGAGTTCATAGTAATAATCGGATATTAGCAATGGTAATCATTTGAATGATAACTTCCAGGCAGCATACCAAGTGGATGAAAACATTACCCTGACTTCCAGAATTGGGGCTAATTTTACAGATAGATAATACACGCGTATATTCTATGGGGAAATATACCTTCAGCTCATTTTTTGCCCAACTGGAAGCAATTCTGAGAACCACTTGGCGATAAACCAGATGGGGAATGGGTTACCGTTACAAAAGAACATACTACGAGGGATATGGAAATACCGCTTCCAAAAAACTATGTCGCCAAAAAGGATATTGTCGCGCCTAAACTACCCCCGGCCATTCTTCATGCGGAAGACCGGCAGGAGAGTTACGATTTTGTAGATACGCCTGAAACTTTAAAGGAAAGATACATCCGTCAGCTACAGGCCATGAGGGGCATCGACAGACTTGTGGGTGCGCTGCGAGAGACACTCAAAAAGAAAGGGCTGGATCAGCATACCATCATTGTATTTACTTCAGATCATGGCCTGTTCATGGGGCAGTTTGGTCTGGGTGGGAAAGCCCTAAACGTAAAGCTTTGGCCGGATCGTTCATGTAGGTGTGGCTTTTATCCTGTTGGTATTATGAGGTATTATCGTGGCTGTGAAAATGACGAAAGGCCTCTGAAGAGAGAAACACCATGCAGTTGACGGCTACATTTGGCAGATTAATGAAAAGGAGTAATTATGTGTGGGGGGTAGTGGCGCGGTTTTTTTATGTAAGGGCACAAATAGGCGTGTGGTCCTACACACTCAGGTATGTGATGGAGGAACTAAACTTCAATGAAGAGGAATCGGCTACATATTACCTGGCTGCCTTGGTGGTTTTTATGATTTCTCGTTTTATCCGTACCGTGCTGATGAAATATATCCGATTGGCTTATATGGTTTTTTTGGTATGTTTTATTGTGATAGCTGTGTAAGCAAAGAATAGGCCGCGGAAAGGAAGCGCCCCAAGAGATTTATGAAAGAAGTTTTCAACGAAACGAATCAGATTTTAAACCCCTTTTTTTCTCATTTTAATTTTTCAACCGTAACTTAAGCAGTTATTTTACTCACCTATAGGTACATAAATGCCTATATTAGCGGTAATACTTTTTTTCGGGAACCGATGCCCTTTTGTTTGACTACAAACCCCTGCTTATGAATATAAATTTTGCTAAGTGGATTTGGCCCCTCGCTTTTTTTCTGCCACTATTGCTTTTCTTCACGGCATGCGATACCAGAAAGCCTCAGCAGTTATTAGAAGCAGAACAACAGCTACCGGAACGCATCGATTTTAATTATCATGTAAAACCCATCTTGTCGGACAAGTGCTTTGCCTGCCATGGGCCAGACGCGGCCAGCTTAAAGGCGGACCTCAGGCTGGATACCGAAGCGGGCGCACTGGCGGCACTGGGTGACGAC
>JBGTLT010000033.1:0-8075 GCA_041743975.1 Zeaxanthinibacter sp. | reverse complement strand
CGTACGAAAGCACCAAAACGTCGTGATAGGTGTCCTAATAGGTGTCCTATTTTGACAAAATTGAGATAACATATTGATTTTCAAAGGGTATATGATGGGGATTCTAACGCTGCCACCCCGACTGAATATTTTTAAAGCCTGATATTCAATTGATTATCATGGTTTTGTATTTTCATAAACACTATCAAAACGAGCCAAATCGATATAAATTTCATAATGAAGGTGTCCTATTGCGTGTCCTATTTTCATGTTACTCTTGAATAAGTCCAGTAAACAAATAGCTTTAACATTTGGGTTGTCGGGGAAACAGGATGACAACTTCCCCCTTTACATACCTGAACTAAATAGATTACAAAACCTGAGTTATCAAATCCGAATTCTGAGTAGTCCTTTACATGGGGCTGTATTTTAATTGGTAGGAATGCACTAATCACTTGGTAAATTAATAGCCCATCTTTTACGTAAGCATAGGGTCCGATTCCCCAATAAACATCCGCCGCATCGGTTGGCATTTCGGGTGCCGGAATAATCGTGTATTTTCTTTTCTCATCTCTGTAATACTCCTCCATAAGCTTTACAAAGTTGGTGGGGGCAAATTTTTGATTACCTCCTTCATGGCTCCATTGTAAAACTTTGCATTGTTTGCAGGAAATTGGACCACATCGGCTTCAGTATAAAATTCTGCGATCATGTCAATAAATTCCTCATTAATCTCAATTCTGTTTGCATAGGATATTCCTTGTAGGGAATACCAAAACCCCCTTTTGGGAAATTCATAGGCATACATTTAACTAACAAGATCTGCCAATTATACACCATCGTACAACAACTATACATTTGTCAGAAAGGAAGAAGTTTTTTGACTACATTTATATATAATAATAAGAATGCTATTACTTATAATATCGCGATTTGTTTTAATAGGACTTTCTAAATAAGTAGACTGCGATAAAAAATAAATGGGAATACACGCCGATATTTGATATGGTTGATTCCCTAAAAGGTAAACAATTCCGTTATTATTATTTTCAGGTTAGTTGATTCCTCCAATATTTTATGCAAACTAAAACCTGATTGTTTTTGACCCAAAGATGATGCTAGTTATCATCTACGCTAACTGCTTTACAAAAAAAGCAGTTTTAACTACTGCAACCTCAAGTTCACTACTATCAATTTATACAACCTTAGCACATTGCTAAGCCATAAAGCATGGAAGACCATTCAAAGGGTGGTTCCTCTTCCCAATTCCTGAAAACAGATGGGGGTAAAACCAAATCCAACGCGATTGAAGTACCTTCCATTTCCTTGCCAAAGGGTGGTGGGGCGTTAAAAGGGATTGATGAAAAATTCCAGATCAATGCAGCCAATGGCACTGCTTCATTCTCTATTCCTTTGCCCTCTTCTCCAAACCGCAATGGATTTACGCCTCAATTGGCGTTATCATACACTTCAGGGGTAGGCAATGGCCTGTTTGGCATCGGCTGGAATATAGATTTGCCTACAATCCAGAGGGGAACTGATAAAAAACTGCCCCGTTATTTGGATTCCAATGACGTAGAAGACTCTCTAAGAGAAGACAGTTTTATGTTTTCAGGAGTAGAAGAGTTGGTTCCATATTCGGATTATCAGGACGGAAAATGGACACCCAGACAGATAATGTCAGAACAATACACAATAAGACAATACAGGCCACGCATTGAAGGGGGTTTTTCCCGAATTGAACGGATTCATCACCCGGATAAGGGCTACTATTGGCGCGTTACATCTAATGGCAATGTTACTACATTTTTTGGATTCAGTGAATCTTGTCGCATTGCAGATCCAAAGGATACTTCTAAAGTATTTCAATGGTTGCCCGAATTTTCTTTTGATGATAAAGGTTCCTGGGTTTGGTATGACTACAAAACCGAAGATTTAGCAGGTGTAATTAATGAGGTACACGAAAAAAATCGGTTCAATGATAATGCGCCTTTTGCAAATAAACATATAAAACGAATTAAATATGGAAATCAGACCGCTTACTACTTAGATTCAAACAAGCCGTTTGAGCTACACTTGCCTGTTGATACCACGTCATTTTTTGAACTTGTCCTGGATTTTGGGGAACACGATGAGGCCAAACCAACCCCGCAGGATAATGAAGTATGGATGGCTAGAAAAGATCCATATTCCTCTTATAGAGCCTGTTTTGAAATGCGCACATACAGGCTTTGCCAGAGGGTATTATTGTACCATTCATTTACGGATCTCAACAATGGAATGCGCACTTTAGTGCGTTCCTTGGATCTTGATTATACGCTTTCGGACCAACAAAAAACGGAAAGTGACCGGCCGTCGGAGCTTACCTATCTAACAGGAATAACCCCCAGGGGCTATGTTTGGCGTAATAATGGCTATGCTTCCAAAGCATTGCCCAAAATGACTTTTGATTATCAATGGTTGCAATGGAACTCCGAAGTAAAAACGGTCAGCGCTGAAAATTTGGTACATGCGCCCACCGGTCTGTCCGGCAATTTCCAATGGGTAGATTTATTCAACGAAGGAATTAATGGACTGTTGACAGAACAAGCCAATAGTTGGTACTATAAATCCAATCTTGGAGCCGATGAAAAGGGAGATGTAAGCTTTTCACCTGCGAAACCCGTAATCCCAAAACCTTCAGTAATGGGATTGTCGAATGGTGTTTTGCAATTACTAGATCTGGATGGGAATGGCGAAAAACAACTGGTAGTAACCGCACCCGGATTGCAAGGCTATTTTGAATTGAAGGATGAAGAGGAATGGAAGCCTTTTAAAGCATTTTTAAAAACCCTGAATATAGACTTCCGTGACCCGAACGTTCGGATGATGGATCTAAATGGGGATGGAAAGCCAGAGGTAGTACTCTCGGATCTAGGCGCTTTTTGGTGGTGGGAAAATGAAGGAAAAATCGGGTATGATTCTCCTGAATTGGCTATTAAGCCCTTTGACGAAGAACAGGGCGTTTCCATGGTGTTTTCGGACCAGGAACAGGGCATATTTCTGGCGGATATGTCGGGCGACGGTCTTACCGATATCGTGCGTATCCGAAATAGGGAAATATGCTATTGGGCGAATCTGGGTTATGGGCGGTTTTCAGCGAAAGTGACCATGGGCAATGCTCCCATGTTTGACAGCCCAGAATTATTTAATCCATCTTATATCCAACTGGCAGATATCAGTGGTACCGGGGCCACTGATATTATCTATTTGGGGAAAAATAAATTCAAGGCCTACCTAAATTTTAGCGGGAATGCGTGGAGCGAACCCACCGAAATAGACCCATTTTTTCCGACCGAGCAACCCAATAAAATTACGGTTACCGATCTTTTGGGGAATGGCACGGCTTGTATCGTCTGGTCCTCAGAAATGCCGGCCTATCAGGCAGCCCCTATGCGCTATATTGATTTAATGGGAGGAAAAAAACCGCATATCATGCGCAGGCACGAAAACGGATTTGGAAAAAAATCGGAAGTTGAATACAAAAGTTCCTCCTGGTTTTACCTACAGGATAAATTAAAGGGAGTGCCATGGATAACCAAATTGGCCTTTCCCGTTCACTGCGTATCCAAGACGATTGTTACAGAAGCGGTAACCAATGTGCGGTTTACCAATGAATATTCCTATCACCATGGCTATTATGACCATACCGAAAGGGAGTTTCGGGGGTTTGGCAGGGTAGAACAAACAGATACCGAATATTTTGATGTCTTTAATCAAACGGGTGCAAGTAATGCCGTTCCAGAAGCACATCATCAACCTCCTGTCCTCACCAAGACATGGTTTCATACCGGTGCTTTTGTGGATTTAAATAGAATTCTAACCCGGTACAAAAAAGAATATTGGCAGGAGTTATATAAAGAAAAAGGATATAGTTCCCCTACCATTGAATTTGAATTGCCCGACGCGGTGTTGTTGGCAGCGAATAATTTGGCCGGCTTTGAAATCGATGAATTAAGTACCGAAGAGTGTCGGGAAGCCCTTCGCGCATGTAAAGGGATGATGTTGCGGCAGGAAATATTCGGGCTGGATGCCGAAAAGCGAATATTAGATGAAAAACAGGCTAGGGATTATGCGGAGAACGATTCTGCTTTTTTACAATTTCAGGCAGCCGTCAAACAAACAGAACTAGTTCCCTATACTGTTGCCACCCACAATTGTGAAATTCAACTCTTACAAGGACGGGAAAAAAACCGCTATGGTGTATTTATCGTCAAAGAAAGCGAAGCCATTACGTATGCCTATGAACGCAATCCCGAAGACCCGCGCATTGCCCATACGCTGACTATTGAAACCGATGAATTGGGCAACGTTTTAGAAGCTGTTTCAGTCGTTTATCCCCGACTAAAAGAGGAGGCTATTTTAAAAGATGCCCCGACCGATAGTGTGGCAGCTCAAAAAGCCAAAGCAACCGCTCGAAAAGGACAGCAAAAACAATGGATAACATTTACAAAAAATGAGGTCACCAACGATATCATCGCGCCTGATAGCTACTATTTGCGGAAAAGGCGGGAGACAAAAACGTATGAACTGACTGGCATAAAACCTACAAGATCCATTTTTACCATTGCAGATTTTAAAGAAAAGGTCAATAATTTCCATGAAATTAAATACCAGCAAAAAGCAACGACAGGCGCACAAAAACGCCTGATCGAGCATGTAAAAACCAAATTTTACAATGCCGATCTCAGCGCTTCCTTACCAGATGGTCAAATTGAAAAATACGCTATCCCATTTGAAGCCTATCAGTTGGCCTATACGCCTGATTTATTAGCCGATATTTTTACTCCCACCTCTTTTACAGCTCAAGTTTCAGTCACGGATGCGGATATGCAGGCTGGTAAATTTTTAAAGGACAACATAAACTGGTGGATACGTTCGGGTACAGTACATCATCACAGTACAGGCGAAAATTTCAACGATGTCAAAAACCGTTTTTTCTCACCTGTTGCCTATACTGATCCATTCGATAGCGTAACGGAAGTGTTTTATGACCCCCTTTTTCTGTTTTTGCAGCGCAGCAAAGATGGGGTGGGCAATGAAAGCGAAGTGCTACGCCTCAATTATCGTACTTTGATCCCCGACACTATGCGGGATATGAATGACAATATTTCATCGGCCATCGTGGATGAATTGGGTTTGGTAAAAGCAGCAGCGACCGAAGGTAAGGCAGGAAATAACACTTTGCAGGGTATAGAAGGCGATAATTTGAACGGTTTTACCGAACAAACGGAAGGCATAGATGCCCTAAATGCAATTGATTTTTTCAACCTAGCCCGAATTCCTGCTCCCCAAGTTTGCAACTCTGCACTTCTACAACAATTTGCACGTAGATTGTTGGGCAATGCTTCGGCACGGATGGTCTATGATTTTTCAAAACAACCGATCGTAGTGGCAAGTATCGCTCGGGAACAACATGCCAAACAGAACCCCGGCAACAGCCCTTTGCAGATCAGCTTTGAATATAGTGATGGCCTGGGCAACGTGGCGATGAAAAAGGTACAGGCGGAACCCGGTAAGATCAAAGCCCCCGATGGAACACTACTAGATTCCGGCGATAAACTCCGTTGGGTCGGTAATGGGCGTACCGTATTAAACAATAAGGGCAACCCGATCAAACAATACGAGCCCTATTTTTCTACAACGCCAGCTTATGAAAATGACCCGGCCTGGGTAGAACAAGGCGTTTCACCCACTATTTATTATGATGGCGCGGGCCGAAATGTAAAAACGGAATTGCCCAACGGTACCCTTATCAAAGTAGTTTTTGATGCCTGGAAACAGTATAGCTATGATGTAAATGATACCGTCATAGACAGCGATTGGTATAGGCACCGATTGACTCTGGCCAACAATGACCCGGAAAAGATAGCCGCCCGAAAAACGGAAATGCACTACGATACCCCTTCCTGCATGGTCACCGATACCTTGGGCAGACCCACTTTATGCATTGAGCACAACCGTTGGGAGGATGCGCCCGGCAGTACGAAAGAAGAATTTTATTACACCACTTCCGAATTGGATATTGAAGGTAATAATCTGAGTGTGACCGATGCAAGGGGCAATGTGGTCATGTCGTGGCGCTATGATATGCTCGGGCATCCCATAGCTCAATCAAGCATGGATGCCGGTAAATGGTGGATGCTCAAGAATGCCCTCGGTAATCCTGTCAAAACCTGGGATGAACGTGGCCATATTTATGAGTTTAAATACAATGATAATTTACATCGGCCCACAGAGACAATTGTTACGGGTATTGCGGGTGCGATTACTACACCCTTTACAATTGAAAAAACCATTTATGGTGAAAGCCTTACAGATGCGAAAGCCAGAAACATTAGGGGGCAAGTCTATCAGCGTTATGACTCTGCTGGTTTAACACAAACAGAATATATTGATTTTAAAGGCAATTTGCTTGAAGCAAGGAAAAGGTTGACCAATCAATACAACGCTATGGCGATTGACTGGTCTTTTAGCCCTTTGACAAAATTAGAAAACGAAGAGTTTGTTAAGACTACAGCATACGATGCACTCAACCGGATGCTCAATATGCATAACTGGCACAGTCCGCAAACTGCTGGTGGTGTGTACACACCTCAGTATAATGAGCGGGGCTTTCTAATAAGTGAAAGCCTTGCCATTGGCAATGAAAGTAGAGAAGCCATTAGGGCAGTTACCTATAGCGAAAAAGGGCAACGTCTTTCACAACAATTGGGCTGCTTTACTACCACACAATATACTTACGATCCGGTAACCTTCAGGCTGGTAAAGTTGCTCACAAGTCCGCCTGGTGGAGGTAGTGATTTCTTACAGCATTTACTGTATACCTATGATCCTTTAGGCAACATTACCCAAATAGAGGACATGGCTTATGAACCTGTTTTCTTTAATAACCAAATGGTGGAAGCCAAAAGCACCTATATCTACGATGCCATGTATCGCTTAACGGAAGCGACTGGAAGAGAAAATGGCATATTGAATCAGGCACCTCAACAACACGAAACAAAATGGCCAGATTCCAGCTTCCCTGTAAATGACCCTAATGCCCTTCGCAATTACACCCAAAAATATGTATACGATCAGGTAGGTAATATTTTGGAAATGAATCACAAGGCGGGGGCCGGTTCACAAACTTTGCGATGGACAAGGAATTATGAGTATGAACTTGACAGTAACAGACTAAAAAACACATATACAGGTAATGATCGTGGTACCCAGATTAATTATGCGCACGATATACATGGCAATATAAAAAACCTTGGCCCCACCGCTGATGAGTTGATATGGAATTTCAACGACATGTTACAAACTGCCAACCTGGGTGGAGGTGGTACAGCTATGTATAATTATGGAGGTGATAAACAACGAAGCCGAAAACGAATAGTAAAAGGGAGTATTACAGATGATAGGATATATTTGGAAGGTTTTGAAGTGTATAGACGCCTTCAAGGGAATCTTATGATTGAAAACATTGAAACCTATCATCTTTTTTCGGGCAGTGAACGGGTAATGATGGCAGAAAATGTTAAAATAACAAACAACAACAATCTAACCGTAGGCTTGCTTTACCGCTACCAGTATAGTAACCATTTAGGTTCGGTTGGTTTAGAGCTAAATGATCTTGCAGATATTATTTCTTATGAAGAATACCACCCCTACGGCACCTCTGCCTATCAAGCAAAAAATGCAGGTATAAAAGCTATAGCCAAACGCTATCGGTATACAGGAATGGAGAGGGATGAAGAAACCGGTTTGGCATACCACAGTGCAAGGTATTACTTGCCGTGGTTGGGGAGGTGGTTGAGTGCGGATCCTATTGGGATTGGGGATGAAGCGAATTTATATTTTTATGTTGAAAATAAACCTACAACATTTATAGATCTTACTGGCCTAGCCTGCCAGGAGACGGATTTGCCGGATGGATGGCATTGCCAGATCCATACAATCTTTGGTCGCGATGGTAAACAAATTTCGATTCGGCTCCCCGAGAAAGATATTGACCCATCAAACGGGGCTAACTATTTAGGTCCCCAAGGGAGGTTACCTCAAGAAGGAAT
>JBGTLT010000032.1:0-32109 GCA_041743975.1 Zeaxanthinibacter sp. | reverse complement strand
GTGATCTGGTTGTTATTGAGTACCCCCCTATAGGTAGAATACGCCAGGTTCTCGATAAGATCCGTACAGGCATCAACAAAGTCAAAACAGTTTTCTGCCACCCGCACCCTCAGGCGGATACTCGATACAGGATCTCCCTGCTGAATCAGATTCGGGGGAATACTGAAGGTTATCTCGTGGGAGGCGGGGTCATAAACATAGGTTACACCCGGGGGCAGTACAAGGTTGCCCGGAATAAAGGTGACATTGGCAGGCAGTACATCCCGTATAGTGTAATTGGTGCCATCGTCATTACCTATATTCTGGAATGAAAGCACATAGTCCAGCAACTGGCCCAGGTTTACACCCAGGCCGGTAATATCATTTCCCGCAATGTCTTCCACCCGCTTTTCTACAATGATACTGGGTTCTATGATTTCAACATTAAAGGAGTTGAAAAAGGGATAATACTGGTCCCCATTGGAAGTAAATCTCAGTGTTGCAGCTGTTTCGGTATTGGGGATGATTGAATTCAGCGGGTTGTTCAGAAGGAATATATCGGTATCATACCCCAATGTATTGACACTATTGGGGGTCCTGTTCGTTGTGATTGCCCCATCAAGTGTTATGTTGCTATTGAAAAAGTTGTCTGCCGGGTTAACTGCATTGCTGAGGGTTGTAAAACCGGGAACACTGGCCGCGCGTATACGCATCCTGTCGCCTGTGATACGGTTATCCCCTTCCAGGGCAGCAGCACCGATTTTAGCCCTTACAGGCCCTACGGGAATTGTATTAAATCCTATGTAATTGATATCAACGGTAGGATTTTCTGTGCGCACCCTTGCGAATCCATCAAATGTAGTAATCAGTTTTCCGGAGAAAGTGGGATTTTCGTATACAACCACCAGTGTCCAGCCTGCGGAGGCACCTCCTCCCGGGGAAAGGGAACCCACAACGGAACGGACGTTTGCAATGGTATAATTCCCCTGGGCATCTGCAAGGGGGGTCAGGAGGGCCGTTACATCAGCATAGCAGGCATAGGGGCTGTTTTGGGTAACCGTGTTATCGGTGCTGGTAAAGCCATCAAACAAGACTTCATCTGCCACCACATTCACATAAGCCCCACCCGGGACTTTGAACTTGACCTGATTAAAATCATTTTGCCGGTTTGTGCCCAATGCCTGCCCGGCCCGTTCACTGGGATATGTTGCGGACCAATATAGTCCGGCATACCGTATCAGGTTACAACTGGCCTGGGGATAGGTGAAACTGGCAGTGCTCGAGCTGAAGGTTGTGGGATCGGAATCTATATCGATGTATTGCTGATTCAGATAATCATTGTACTGGGAGGAATTGCCGGTGGCGTTATAGGGATCCCTTGGCTCCGTGCTCCCGGAACCTCCGTCCCGGTTCACGATATTGTTGGCAATAAATGTCAGGTCTCCTTTGATATTGCTTTGGTAGCGAATTTCAAAAGAGTTGAATTCCTGGGAAAAGCCTATATAGGAAAAAAGCACCACACAGGCGAGCAGGTATTTTTTGGTAGAGATTTGGCTCATCTAGGTTATCAGGTTTGGCGTAACACGCATGATCCACATTTTATCATCATACGTGTCATTCAGTTTGGTGTAATAGGACACTAAAGCACTATTCCATGATTCATGACGTTTCAAATAAACATACCGATAATTATTTTTTGGGTTTATAAAGTAACTGGCGCTGAGCCCCTGTGAGTTTAGCAACCTGACAAAGCGGTTGGCATTGCCTGGATTGGCAAAAACATTCGCAATGATATAGTAACCGGAGCCCACCTCATCCAGGACATTATTCCGGGATTCCTGTGGAGACTGGGCCAAATTGTCCTGGACAACTACGTTTTTACGAAGCACATCCGGGGCATATTTGGCAGATTTTTCTTTGATCTTGTCCGTGTTCCTGACATAGGCCTCATTGGTGTATTTGTTCTCAACATTCATGATCCACAGATCTCCATCATAACTGCCGTTATATTTTGATTTATGGGATGCCAGGGCTTCCTGCCAGGTGTCATAACGTTCCAGGTATACATATTTAAGGCCGTTATGGGGATTGTCTATATAATCCGCAGTGATGCCTTTTACGGACAACTGTTGAACAAATTTGTTCAGATAGTGGGTTCCCTTATAAACATTTGCCACAACATAATAGCCATCCTCAACCCCGTTAAGGTTCCTGAATTTGCGCCCTTTCACGCCTTGCTGCCGAATGGCCCTGGTAAATGCATCTGTTGCAGGCTTGTCTGCGATACGGTCAATTGGGGATTCATTAGGGCTGCCCCTCGTTGCGAGGGCATCCTTGGCGACGGCTGTTTGTGGTTCCCCTGGAAAACTCCGTACAGAAGAGTTCACGGCCCCTGTAACATCTGCTCCGGCCTGAGAAGTTATGGCCCGGGGTTTATCCCTTCCAGATTCATTATCAGCAATTGCAGTTTTATCGTTGTTGATGAAGTACAGTTGTTTGGCTTTTTCTTCCAGATCAGGACGGTTCCCATCGGTTTCCCGCCGGACCATCCTTAGGACCATCTCAAACCTGCGTTCCAGATCATCCTGCCGGCTGTTTTCCAATGAATCCTGCCGGAACATCAGTTCTGCAAGGATGCCATCATTTTCTGCCAGCTTTCTTTTGAGTTCCGCTATCTCTGTATCCTTGTTGGTTTGGGACGTAATACCGGCTCCTTCTTCTGTATCGGCCAATAATTCATCTGAATCCTCCAGCATTACCCGGTCTTCCGTAAGGTTGGGGGTAAAGGAGTAGGCAAACGAGATCTCATGTGTCAGGCCAAAATCCGCAAAATCTGTCGAAAGACCCTTTTCCATGGTATAGCCGAGGGATAACCTCCTGTTAAGGTTAAATCCAATACCGGCCGAAGCACCATAGTAACTGTCATACCCTCCCTGCAGCCATCCCAGTTTGGGAAGGTCCAGGATTAGGTTCCCACCGAGTACAACATCTTCCTGCCCTACCATACGCACCCGTGCCAAAGGCATTAAACGCGCATCCTGAAATATGCCATCCCCACTCTCAAACGGATAGGTATATTGCAAATGGCCGGAGAAGGTTTTATCTTTGAAATCGGTCAGGGACTCACTGCTCTTAAGATTGTAATCAAAAAGATTCTCGGCAAAAACACCAAAGTCGTATTGCCCGTATGAAATATTGAATCCCGGTTGAAAGGATAACAAGGAGCTGTCCTGGAAACCGTTCAGCAAAGGATCATTTTCTAGAGGGTTGGCCCTGTTTTGATCAAAGCCACTGCTGTAATAAGAGAGGTTAGCCCCGAAGGTAAAGTTGCTTTTATCACTCAGTTTGATGCCGTAGGCGTAATTAGCCAGCACCCCATAATTGCTGAGGATGCCCACTTGCTGGGTATACAGGCTCAGCCCGAGGCCCGTACGGTCATTGATCCTGCCGCTGTAACTAAGGAAATAAGTTTGGTTGTTATCATCAAAAGCTACCGATTGGTTTCTGTGTAATAGATTAATATAGGACTTATCCTCCCGAACCGTGGAAAAGGTGGGATTTATGAGGAACCGATTAAACTTCAGGAGGTTCTGCGAAGGAACATCATAGGTTATATACGGATTCTCATTTTGCGCGCCTGCATTGGTTAGCGCAAAGAGGATTAGTATCAGGTATAGTAATCTATACTTCATGTTATAAGCTTAGCGAATTACAGTAATTGTACCTTGTTTCAGGACCTCCGTTGCCTTTTTGATCTTGTAGAAAAAGACCATGTTTTGTTTTGGGAAGGAAGTGGTGGACTGAGGCCAGTTATTTTGGTAATCATATGCATTAAAGACCTCAATGCCATTGTCATTATATATGATTATGTTGATATCGTCTTTTTTGGAATAGGAGTTGGGAAGGATCCACAGGTCATTGATGCCGTCTCCGTTTGTGGTTATTACGTTGGGAACTTTAAAGGTATCCAGGTACGAAACCGTTAGCTCCCTGCTTATTTCACAATTGCCCAGGGTTGCTATTAGGATATAGGAGCCTTCTTCCGTAAAGGTCACTGAAGAACCTGCACCCAACTCAACATTGTTGGTGTCGTACCAGCGGTACGTCTCACCTCCTCCTGCACTGACGGTACGGGACCCTCCCTCGGGAAATATGATTTCGGTTCCTGGGTCGAGGGTAATCAATTCTTCATCCAGCGGTGCAATGACCACATCACTTGAACGCAGTGGGCAGCCATTTCGATCTAAAACCAACTGGTATGTTCCAGGCTGTATCACATCCAGTGTTTCACTTAACGCGTTGAGGTTAAGCCCATCCCGAAACCATTCAAAACTCTCTCCTGCCAGGTTGGTATCCGTGCTGAGGGTGATTTTCTCTGAAGGGCCACAACTGATAAGGCTGGTAGCATTGAGTATCAATGTTTCGTTGACAAGGAGCTGAACGGGAAGCGAATTGGAAGTTGAATTATAGGTACTTAGGGTTGCATCCACCACATAATCCCCGTTTTCGGAGATACTGGCAAGGCTAAGCGTTTCGGAACTGGCGCCGGTAATGATACCGCCATCCATTTTCCATTGATAACTAAAATCAGATTTTAAGTCTGCAGTAACATCGGTGCGCCCCCCACTGGGGTCCACCGCGGTGATTTGTCCAACCTCCAAAACAATGCTAGTGTTTTCACAGGCATTATACGCCGTTGCATATCCTATTGTTATGTCGAAGGAACCCGGAATAACCACAACGGTATTTTCTGAGTCAATGGACGTAGATGAACAAGGCCCTCCGCTCAGGGATACGCGCGCGAAGTACGTTCCCGCCTGGGTTTCATCCACAGCTATGGAACTTCCGGCCTCCCCTGTAACAGGGTTACCATCCCTGTACCATTGGTAAGCAGGGCTTGGGGCGTCTGTGGTTACACTAAGCGTTTTTGGCTGTCCGGGCAGGACCACAACATTCGCCTCGTTATCCCGCGTAACCGTAAAGTTTCCGGCATTCGTTATGGCAATGGCAGCTGACCGCTCAAGGCAGGTGCCTGCCCCTTCGATCTCAACCTGGTAGTTTCCTTCAAATCCGGGTATGGAAGCATCTGCTATATAGGTATCTGCATCAACGCTGGGGGTAGTAATCGGCGTGTTATTCTGATACCAGGTATAGGTTAAACCCTGACCTGTTATATTGGCAATAAGTGCAAGGGTTTCCCCTGAACAAAGTGAAGTCTTGGCCGGGGGGTTAATAGCGATGCCAAGACTCGCGCCAGTCGTAACATCGATCGCATTCGATAAGGTTCCCCCTCCTGCAGTTGAACAGGCCCCGTAATCTATCTCTACCTGGTACATTCCGGCTGCAGACACCATTAGGGTGTTGCTTGTTTCGCCTACAATCAGGCTGGAGCTCCGATACCAGTTATATTTATAGGAAGCGGCATTCTGGATATTATGGGGGGCCAGTGTTATGGAATTGCCATCACAAAGCTCCAGTGCGCCTCCCGGGGGAATGTTCCCTTCACCATTCGGACTGATCAGGATGGCATCGTCATAATTGCGGTAATACATAGGATAGGCCGGTGATGCCGCACTGGTTTTAGACGGGTTTGTACTTCGGACCCTCATTTTATATCCTTCCCCCCTGGTATCGGGTGGCAGGACAAATTGAAAGAAAAAGTCGAATGTTGTATTTTTGGCGCCTTCACGGGCCAGTTCCACGGCAGCGGCAAAACTCCCATTGGCATCGGAAAGTTCCAGGATGAATTCATTGGAACTGTTCACCAGGGGCGGATTCCATGTAAACTCCACCCAGTAATCATTAAAAGTGCCGGAGGCACAAGCCTTATTCCAAGGGGTTATACCGGGAGGTGGGGTTTGATTGGGAGCGGCTATGGGGGCATTCAAAACCTGACCATGGAGCACTGACAATCCCAGTAAAGTAAATGCCACGATGAAATAAGCTAACTTGGAGGGTAGATTTGGTTTCATAAGTAGTTGTAGTTTTAGGGAACTACAGTTTTACCGGTCGTTTGATTTGGATTTGGGTAAAACCAATGGTTCCTGGTATTTCTCGGTGCCCCGATCCGGAGGAGATAAGATTACATCACCGGACCCATAGTTTTCAATAACAAATATGCCATATAATTAACTCCCCGGAAATTTAATGTTGTGGCGCCATTTAAATCTGTTGTGAAATGGATGTATTTGTATGGTTAGGGAATTCAAACGCGTATTTACCGGGCTTTTTCTTACATTTGCAGCTTCAAATTCAATGGGATGACTGAAGTGAGCAGATCGCTTAATTTTATAGAACACATCGTAGAAGAGGACCTTGATTCCGGATTTCCGCAGAAGGCCCTGCGGTTCCGTTTTCCTCCGGAACCCAATGGGTACCTTCACGTCGGTCATGCCAGTTCAATCTGCCTCAATTTCGGACTGGGCCTTCGGTACGGAGCCCCCGTAAACCTTCGTTTTGACGACACCAATCCGGCACGTGAGGAACAGGAGTATGTGGAAGCCATCAAACGCGATGTAGAATGGTTAGGGTACCAATGGAAACACGAATGCTATGCTTCCGACTATTTCGGGCAATTGTACCAATGGGCAGTCGCATTGATACTAGCGGGGAAAGCTTATGTGGACAGTCAGTCTTCCGAATCCATGGCAGAACAGAAGGGCACTCCTACTGAGCCTGGTATTGCCGGGCCTTACCGCGATCGTACGGTGGCCGAAAACCTATCGCTTTTTGAAGGTATGAAAGCAGGGAAATTTCCTGAAGGAAGCCATGTCCTCCGGGCAAGGATCGATATGGCCTCCCCCAATATGCTGATGCGGGACCCTATCATGTACCGTGTTCTGAACCGGGCACACCACCGGACAAATACCGATTGGTGTATTTATCCGATGTACGATTGGGCGCACGGACAAAGCGATTATATCGAACAGGTATCACATTCTTTGTGTACCCTGGAATTCGCCCCTCACAGGGAATTATATGACTGGTTCCTGGACCAGGTGCAGGAGCCTGGGAAATTGCGCCCGAAGCAACGTGAATTTGCCCGCAGGAATTTAAGCCATACCATCGTAAGCAAACGAAAATTGCTGCAACTGGTGGAGCAGGGCCATGTCAGCGGCTGGGACGATCCCCGTATGCCTACTATTTCAGGGATGCGTCGCAGGGGTTATACAGCAGAGGCCATTCGGAATTTTGCAGACACCATCGGTATTGCCAAACGGGAGAATGTCGTAGACGTTGCCTTGCTCGAATTTCATGTAAGGGAGCACTTGAATAAGATAGCACCCAGGGTAATGGCGGTATTGGATCCGTTGAAATTAACAATCCTCAATTATCCGGAAGGGCAGGAGGAATGGCTCAAAGCTGAAAACAATCCGGAAGATGGAAGTGCAGGAAGCAGGGAGATTCCCTTTTCACGGGAATTGTACATTGAAAAGGAAGACTTTCGGGAAGAGGCAAATCGTAAATTTTTCAGGTTAAAACCAGGGGGCGAAGTGCGATTAAAGAATGGCTATATCATTAAAGCTCAGAGCTTTAAAAAAGATACCGATAATAATATTACAGAGATATATTGTACGTATGACCCTAAAAGCAAAAGTGGTAGCGATACCGATGAAAGTTTGCGAAAAGTAAAAGGAACACTGCATTGGGTCTCGTGCAGGCATGCGATCCAGGCCGAAGTTCGCCTGTATGACCGTCTGTTTTCGGATGCGGTACCGGATTCCCATAAGGACAAGGAATTTATCGATTTTATCAACCCAGGGTCTTTGGAAATTGTAAATGCTTTTGTAGAACCCGGACTGCGTGGGGCAGAGGCAGGAGAAATATTCCAATTCCAGCGATTGGGCTATTTTAATGTAGATACAGATAACACAGCTGAAAAGCTGGTTTTTAACCGTACGGTTCCCTTACGGGATAGTTGGGAGAAATTGCGGGGGGACGACTGAATCGTTTGTAAACAAGTTAATATACCAATTCGTTTAAATTGTTCATATCCTTGTCGATGCTTTATTTTATGGGACAATGAAAGCCTGAGGAAGGGAATTCCCGGAGATCGGTATCGATACGCATTAAATTTATGATTGATGGAGTTAATGGCTCCCAGGGATAGGCCCTATATTGCCCTCCAACAATCAGATAGATCCGGTTTAACTCGCGGTTTTCTGCCGGGAATTAACCAACTATTAACAAGAACTCTGATTGAAATGCCGTATAATTATAGATAACAATTATTAATAACGTAAAAAAGTAAAATTATGTCAAAAGATAGTGGAAGTGTATTGTTGGCCCTTTTAACCGGTGCAGCAATTGGAGCGGGTATAGGAATTTTATATGCGCCTGATAAGGGTGATAAAACAAGAAAGAAGATAAAGGATAAGGCACTGATGGCCAAGGATGATATTTCTGCCCGGATTTCAAAAGCGTCAGAAGAACTGGTTAAAACAGCAGACGCGAAAAAGGCAGACTTTGAAAGAAAATTGGAAGATACGATTTCAACCATGAGCTATAAGGCAGATGACATTATTGCCACCCTGGAGCGCAAACTTTCCGATCTCAAAAAAAAGAATGCCTAAAAATAAGCCATGATTTTTGATGAATTAAAGGGCAACATTGCGGAAGCTGACGCAAGCGTCCGTTCTTATGTGGACAGCAGTAAGGATTACTATAAACTTAAAGGTTTTAAGTTTATGATGCAGGGTATTGCTGCCTTCTCCAAAATATTACTTCTGGGGATGGCGGCGTTGCTTGCTTTGTTCTTCCTGTCCCTGGCAGCCTCGTACGGTATTGGGCAGTTACTCAATAACACGTTTCTGGGCTTCCTGATCGTAGGTCTTTTCTATTTTATTGCGGGGGCGGTTTTCTACTTCCTGCGCAACCGACTGGACAAGCCTTTGTTGGAAAAATTTTCTGAATTTTATTTTGACGAATTATGAGGATACCAAAGCGATATACCTCGTTCAGTGAGATTGATAAGGATTTGAGAATTCTCAAGTTGCAACAGGAAGTGGACAAGGAAAGCCTTAAATATACGTACGCGAATGCCAAGAAGAGCCTCTATCCCTCCAATCTTTTAGGAGGCTTCGGGGGAATACTGCAAAAAATATTTATCACCCTGATCGCTAAAAAGATTTTTAAGAAAATTACCTGAGAACGGTTCCGAAGAACTAAAGACCCCATCAGCTTTTAAGTTGATGGGGTTTGTTATTTATAGCATCCAGAGACAATTATTTGGGGGGCTTCTGACCTTTATTTTTCATGGATTCCCCAATCATGTTGCTGGCGGTAAAGGAGGCTACCATATTGTTCAACATGTCGCTTCCCGCCTGCGGGGAGTTGGGCAGCAGGATCAGGTTGGCGTTCGTATGTTCCCCAATTGACTGGAGTGTATCATAATGCTGCGTCACCACAATCAGGGCAGATGCCTCCTGGGAATTGATCCCTACCTTATTGAGCACCTCCACGGATTCTTCCAGACCCCTGGCAATCTCCCTTCGCTGATCTGCAATTCCCTGGCCCTGGAGCCGCTTACTTTCGGCCTCGGCTTTGGCTTTTTCCACAATGAGGATGCGGGCAGCATCCCCTTCAAACTGTGCAGCAATCTTTTCCCGCTCCGAGGCATTGATACGGTTCATCGCCGCTTTAACTTGTGAGTCCGGGTCGATATCTGTAACAAGTGTTTTGATGATATCATACCCATAATCAAGCATGGCATCCTGTAATTCACTTTTAACGGCTATTGCGATGTCGTCCTTCTTTACGAATACATCATCCAGTTTCATTTTCGGCACCTCTGCCCGGACGACGTCAAAAACATAGGAAGTTATCTGATCATGCGGATATTCCAGTTTATAGAATGCCTCATATACCTTTTCCTTTATAACCACGTATTGGACGGAAATCTTGAGCTTAACGAAAACATCATCGCGCGTCTTGGTTTCCACAATGACATCTAGTTGCTGAATTTTGAGGCCTAAACGGGCGGAAATACGGTCAACCAGCGGGATCTTCATCTGAAGGCCGGAGTTGCGGATACTATGAAACCTGCCGAAACGTTCTATGATTACCGCGGTTTGTTGCTTAACAATGAAAAAGGAGGAAAATAGGATGATCAGACCAAATAAAACAATCGGTATCAGTAGAAAACTTCCCATGGTTATTGAATTTTTGTTAGGGGTTGAAGATAGTAAGACTTTAGCACATCAGTATCGCTCCTGCCCGTTTTGTTACAGCTTTTAACTAATTTTATCCAATGGTTTCGCGGGCCTTGCAGAACATTAGAGAAGTGAAATTCTGAACCGGACCCAGGATCAGATAATTTTAACTACTCATCCCGGTGTCCGTCCAGGACTGCCCTGGCCTGCGCGACACGTCCCAGGCTTTCCTGCTTCCCCAAAAGCGCCATGACATCAAATATATGGGGGCCCATAAGGCTTCCAACGATAGCTAGTCTGAGGGGGGCCATCACCTTTCCGAAAGACATTCCGGTCGACTGTATCCAGTCTTTAACGGATGCCTCCATTGTAACGGCACTGAAATCCTCCAACCCGTCAAGGAGGTTCTGAATTTTTTCCAAAATCGAGCTGGTTTCAGGTTTCCAGTGTTTTTTTACAGCACCCTCTTCATACTGTAACGGGGCAACAAAGAAATAGGCGCCCACTTCCCAGAAGTCGGCAATAAAGGTAGCCCGCTCCCTGATCAGGGATATAACCGCGGAGACGTAGTTATGGTCCAGCCTTGCAATCCCAGGATCTAATCCTTTCTCCAGCAACATCGGGATATATAAAGCTGTTAATTCAAAAAGGGGATATCGCTGGAGGTACTGCTGATTGTACCATTTGGTTTTATCCGGATCGAAGCGTGCACCGGCTTTATGCACCCTGTCCAATGAAAAAGATTTTGTTAATTCATGGAGTGTAAAAAGCTCCTGCCCGGTTCCGGGGTTCCACCCTAACATGGCGAGAAAATTGATTACAGCCTCCGGGAAATACCCGGTTTCCCTGTAGCCTTCTGTAGTTTCCCAGGCGAGTGGGAATACCGGAAACCCAAGCTTTTCACCATCGCGTTTGCTGAGTTTTCCTTTCCCTTCCGGTTTCAGGATCAGGGGCAGATGTGCAAATTGCGGGGCTTCCCAGTCAAAAGCCTTATATAGCTGATAGTGCAACGCAAGGGAAGGAAGCCATTCCTCCCCCCGGATCACATGAGTAATCTCCATCAGGTGGTCATCAACAATATTGGCAAGGTGGTAGGTAGGCATCCCATCGCTTTTGAATAAAACCTTGTCGTCCAGGACATTGGTGTCTATGGTTATTCCCCCCCTGATGATATCCACCAGGTGGAGCGTTTCATCCCTGGGCGACTTAAATCTGATTACATAATCAATACTGCTGTCTAAAAGGCTTTGTGTCTCCTGTGCAGAGAGGGAAAGTGAATTCCTTAGTTTTTGTCGGTTATGCCAGTTGTAAATAAATGTTTTTCCTTTGGATTCATGATCTTTCCGGTGGTTATCCAGTGTTTCCGGGGTATCAAATGCATAGTATGCCATTCCATTTTCCACCAGTTGCCGGGCATATGTGACATAGAGGTGTTTCCGTTCACTTTGCCGGTAGGGGCCATATTTTCCTGGCTTATCAGGACCTTCATCATACGGTATCCCGCACCAATTGAGCGAATTGATTATATACTGTTCGGCATCTGAAACATACCGGCTTTGGTCCGTATCTTCAATCCTGAGGATAAAATCTCCGCCGTGCTTCCTGGCATAGAGATAATTGAACAAAGCGGTGCGGATCCCGCCTATGTGTAACGGACCCGTTGGACTAGGTGCAAAACGTACGCGAACTTTCCTGCTCATGAAGGGGAATTGAGGCGCAAAGATATGAAAACACCTTAGCAGAGCGGCGCTATCTCAGCGGTTAATTTAGGGGGGGGTGGCTGGCACCCATTTCCGGGAATTCAATATTGCCAGTTGCAAGATCAGGGCTATTGTGGCATGCCGGATATTTTTATATCCTTCATTCGCTGCTTTTTAACAAATATTTGAGTTCCTTTTTTCCTGTAACCGGTATCTTGGTATTAAATATCATGACACTGGATACGTATTTCAACATTCTCAACAAGCTGGATCAATTTAGCAGGAAGTATTATACCAAGATGCTGTTGAAAGGGGTGATACTGTTCCTCTTTCTCGGTATCGCATTCCTTTTTTTTGTATTGGGGGTGGAATACTACCTCTGGCTCAGTTCTCCCGGGAGGCTGGCCTTGTTGCTCCTGTTTCTTTGCGTTGAGTCTTATTTGCTTTATCGCTTTATCATCATCCCGGGCTGCTATCTTTTCCGTTTCAGGAAAGGTATCAGCAATAAACAAGCGTCCCTGCTCATCGGCAGGTATTTTCCGGAAGTAAGCGATAAATTGTACAACCTGCTGGACCTGGCAGAAAATAAAGACCAATCGGAATTATTGCTGGCAAGTATTGATCAGCGCTCGAAGCAATTGGGCCCCATCCCATTTGTAAAGGCAATTGATCTCAGGGATAACTTAAAATATGCCAAGTACTTGCTTATTCCGGTGTTGGTTTTCGGTATCATTTGGATTTCCGGGAATTTAAATCCCTTCCTGGGAACCTATAAAAGAGTGGTCAACTATGATCTTGCCTACGCTCCCCCTGCCCCTTTTGTGTTTAAATTGGTTTCGGGCAGCCTGAAAGTCCTGGAGAATGAGACCTACAACCTGCAGGTGATTACAGAAGGCGATATCAAACCGGAAGAGGTGTATATTCATCTCAATGGCAAGGATTACCTGCTTCAGGATCAGGATGGCCTTTACCGGTATACCTTTGTTCCCCCCTTGCAGTACACCCGGTTCCATTTCAGGGCAAATAAATTACAATCCCCGGAATTTGAACTTGTGGCCCTTAAAACTCCGGCTATACATGATTTTTCTATCACCCTTGATTTTCCCGGGTACCTCAATAGGCCCCGTGAAGTCCTTAAAAGTACCGGCAATGCTACATTTCCGGAAGGAACGAAGGTGAATTGGGGAATCCTCGGGAAGCATACAAGGGATATTCACCTGATCACAAAGGACAGCACTGAAAAATTTGTGCGGCAGGCAGAAAATTTCAGCCTTGACAAGAGCGTATTTACGGATATGGCGTATACTATCTCTACTTCCAACGAGAATGTGGCGGATTTTGAAAGACTTGAATACGCCTTCAAAGTCATAAAGGATGCCTATCCTTCGCTGAGGGTATCCCAGGTAATGGATTCTTTAAATCCCAATATCGCCTATTTTTCAGGGGAGGCCACGGACGATTACAGACTGAAATCGATAGAAGTCATTTGTTATCCGTATGATGATAAGGAGGCTATCCAGAAATTGGAGATTTCCAGGCCTACCGTCAATTTCGACCAGTTTTATTATACGTTTCCCTCAGGCCTGCGACTGGTGGAGGGGAAGAACTATGACCTTTATTTTCAGGTGACGGACAATGACGGTTTGCGCGGGGGAAAAGTTTCCAGGAGCCAGGTTTTCTCCCTGGATGTGCTCAATTCAGATGAGATGAAAAACAAGGAACTGGAGTTCCAGCATTCGATCCTCGAGAATATGGACCGGTCCCTGGATAGTTTTAAGGAGCAGAAGGAGATCCTGAACGAGCTAAACCAGCAACAAAAGGAAAGAAACAGCTTAAGCTTTAACGACCAGCGACAGATCAGGGATTTCCTCCGCAAGCAGGAACAACAGGAACAACTGATGCAGAAGTTCAGCAGCCAGTTAAAGGAGAACCTCAAAAAGAGCGATTCGGAAGATCCCTTGAACAAACTGTTGCAGGAGCGTCTGGAGCGGCAGGAAATAGAGGCTCGGAAAAACGAAAAACTTTTGAAAGAGCTTGATAAAATAGCCGATAAAATAGATAAGGAGGATCTGTCCAAAAGGCTGGAAGAACTTGGAAAAAAACAGCAAAACAGCGAACGGGGCCTCGAACAACTGGTAGAATTGACCAAAAGGTATTATGTTACCGAGAAGGCAGCACAACTGGCAAAGGATTTGGAGGAATTGTCACGGGACCAGGACACCCTGGCAAGGGTGGACGGCAACCTGGATAGCATTGCTGCGACCCTGCAGGAGCAATATAATCAAACATTTGATGAACTGGCCAAGGAACTTGAGGAATTAAAAAAAGATAATCAGGGGCTGAAGAAGCCCTTGCCATTGAATATAGATAAGGCAAAAGAGGAAAGTGTGCGTTCGGATCAAAAGGAGGCCCTGGAGGAACTGGGCAAGGCAATGGAAAAGGAGCCGTCAGATAAGGGAGAGAAGGAGAAAGGTATTCAAAAGGCGAAACAGAAGCAAAAGGCAGCATCGGATAAGATAAGGGAAATGAGTGACGACCTGAAACAATCTGCTTCTGCCTCCGGGGGTGGGTCTACCATAACTGAGGATGCTGAAATGCTTCGGCAGATTTTGGATAACCTTATAACTTTTTCTTTCAAACAGGAGAATTTGTATGATCAGCTGGCGGTGTCTGATCAGGATGTTTCCCATTATTCAAAAAGTGTAAGGAGTCAACAGGAACTGCGGAAATTGTTCGAACATGTGGATGACAGCTTGTTTGCCTTATCCCTTAGGAGGGCAGAACTTTCGGAGTTAGTCAATGAACAGATAACAGAAGTTTATTATAATATCGATAAATCCCTCGAAAGTATTGCAGATAACCAGATTTACCAGGGTGTGTCGTATCAGCAGTATGTGCTGACAGCCTCTAATAACCTGGCGGATTACCTTGCCAGTATACTGGATAATATGCAGGAAAGCATGGCCCAGGGCGCCGGTTCCGGAAGCGGTCAGGAGGGTTTTCAATTACCTGATATTATTAAAGGGCAAGGGGATTTAAAGGATAAAATGGGACAGGCGGGTAAGTCTGGTGAAAAAGGCAATTCCGGCAAACAGGGCAGTGAAGGCAAAGGAGAAGAAGGGGACCAGGGGGATGGCGAAAAATCCGGTGGTGAGGATGGAAAGGGAGAAAATGGAGATGCTGGAAAAGGAAATGGAGGGAATCAGGACGGTCAGGGATCCGCGGAGGGCGACTCGGAAGAATCCTTGCAGGAATTATATGAAATATACAAGGAACAGCAATTGATCCGGGAGCAGCTTGAAAAGCAATTGGAGGACATGATACAGGCGACAGATAAGGAATTGGCCCGTAAGTTAATCCGGCAAATGGAGGATTTTGAGAATGACTTGTTGGAAAATGGCATCACCCAACGTACTATTTCCAAAATGAATACTATTGAACATCAATTGTTAAAGCTTGAAAATGCAACCTTAAAACAGGGAGAGAAGCAGGAGCGGGAGAGCGAGGTGAATAAGGGGATTTTTGCGAATCCAATCACTACAAGGCCGGAACTGTTAAAGGAATCCCGTGACGATATTGAGATTTTAAATAGACAAACCTTACCTTTGCACCAAATTTTTCAGGATAAGGTAAAAGACTATTTTAATAAGAATGATTGACTTTCATTATGAGGTTCCCTTTAAACTGGATAATAAAAACTACTACGCCGATTGGTTAGCTAGGGTAATTACGAGTGAGAATGCATCTTCCCGGCAAATTGATTATATATTTTGCTCGGATGAATATCTTCTGGAGCTCAATTCCAGGTTTCTGGGGCATGATATGTTTACGGACATCCTGACATTTGATACATCTGAGGGGAATGTGCTTGCAGGTGACATTTATATCTCGGTGGACAGGGTTCGGGAGAATGCCTCGGAAATGCAACTTTTATTTATGGAAGAATTGAGAAGGGTTATGGTTCATGGCATTTTACATATGCTGGGATATAAGGACAAAACAAATATGCAACAGCAAGACATGCGGGAGCTGGAGCGAAGCAAAATGATGATGTTCCACGTGGAACAATAAGGTTATGTTTGGAGATTCATATGATGTAATTGTTGTAGGAGGGGGGCATGCTGGAGCCGAAGCAGCAGCCGCCAGCGCCAATATGGGTTCCTCTACCCTATTGGTTACTATGAATTTGCAGACAATTGGTCAAATGTCCTGCAACCCGGCTATGGGGGGAATCGCAAAAGGCCAGATAGTTCGTGAAATAGATGCGCTCGGCGGCTATAGCGGTATCATAACGGACAAGTCGGCCATTCAATTTAAAATGTTGAATAAATCGAAGGGCCCCGCTATGTGGAGCCCTCGCGCACAGAATGACAGGATGCGCTTTGCAGAGGAATGGCGGCTGGCATTAGAGGCTACGGCAAAAGTGGATTTTTACCAGGATATGGTGAAAGGGCTGTTGGTGGAAGGCGATAAGGTGGTCGGCGTAACCACTTCCCTGGGAATTGATATTCGTGCAAAAGCTGTGGTGCTTACCAATGGTACCTTTTTAAATGGCTTGATCCATATTGGGGACAAACAGTTTGGCGGGGGCCGTGCAGGTGAAAAGGCAGCAACTGGAATTACAGAACAATTACTGGAATTTGGGTTTGAAAGCGGGAGGATGAAAACTGGCACCCCTCCCAGGGTTGATGGCCGGTCGCTTGATTATTCGGTAATGACCCCTCAGCCTGGTGACCTTGTGCCAGAAAAATTTTCCTATTTGGATACTCCTGTCCTTAAGGAACAACGGGATTGTCATATGACCCATACCAGTTCCCTGGTGCATGAGATATTGCGGGAGGGCTTTGACCGATCGCCTATGTTTAATGGAAGGATAAAAAGTATCGGGCCCCGGTATTGCCCTTCGATTGAAGATAAGATCAATCGCTTTGCAGATAAGGACAGCCACCAACTTTTTGTGGAGCCGGAAGGATGGAATACTGTGGAAGTCTATGTAAATGGATTTTCAACATCGCTCCCGGAAGATGTACAATACAAAGCACTGCGTACCGTAAAGGGCTTTGAAAAGGTTAAATTCTTCAGGCCGGGTTATGCTATTGAATACGATTATTTTCCACCAACCCAGTTAAAGCATAGTTTGGAAACCAAGATCCTGGGAAACCTGTATTTCGCAGGGCAGATCAATGGAACGACGGGCTATGAAGAGGCTGCCTCCCAGGGGTTGATGGCTGGGATCAATGCCCATCTCAGGATAAATGAACTGCCCTCCTTTATATTAAAAAGGGATGAAGCTTATATAGGGGTACTCATTGATGATCTGATCACCAAAGGCACTGATGAGCCCTATCGTATGTTTACGTCCAGGGCGGAATACCGGACCCTCTTAAGACAGGACAATGCAGACCTGCGGCTCACTCCCAAGGGTTACGCCCTGGGGCTGGCCGGGGAGGATCGACTCAGGAGGATGGAACAGAAGGAAAGGCAATCCAATGCATTTATATCCTTTTTTAAGGATACCAGCTATGACCCTGAGAAGGCCAATCATATTTTGGAGGAGGTACAATCGGCCCCCGTGAAACAGGCCGATAAGATGTTTAAAATATTCTCACGCCCGGGGGTAACTATGGATCATATGATGCACCTTGAAGAAGTGGCTGAGTTCGTTCATGCCAATCAACTGGACCGGGAGGTGATGGAACAGGCAGAGATACAGGTAAAGTACTCGGGATACATTGCAAAGGAGAAGGCCAATGCGGATAAGTTACAAAGACTTGAGAATATCAGCATTCCACAACATTTTGATTATGGGAAACTAAAATCGCTTTCCTTTGAAGCGAGGGAAAAGTTACAAGCCATACGACCTGTAAGCATTTCCCAGGCTTCCCGTATAAGTGGGGTTTCACCGAGTGACATTAGTGTGTTGCTTGTTTATATGGGCCGGTAGCAATTGCGTTCCACGTGGAACGTATGCTCCTGTCAAAGAATATCCCTTCCGGGAAATTACTTTTATGGAAGCCCTCAACCAACTATCATGAGTTTTTATATTAAGACCAAAGATTTCGCGGTAACCGGAGAGGAATTTGAACTGGTGCATGACGCCCGGCTCGACATGCTTATTACAATACCACAGCCGGCAGATCTCACCAAATATTATGAGAGCGACGCCTATATCTCCCACACTGATTCCCGAAGTACCTTCACCGAATGGATGTATGCCATTATCAAATCGATCAGCCTGCGCCGGAAAGTACACCGCATCAGCCTTTATGCAGGTGAGAACAGAACCTTATTGGATGTAGGGACCGGTACCGGGGAATTTCTGGTATGCGCCAAAAAAAAGGGATGGATGGCCCGTGGGATGGAGCCCAATACGAAGGCCCGGAATAAGGCCGGGAAGAAGGGCTTGTTTGTTTATGATACCATGCCCGATCCGGAAGACGGCACCTATGAGGTTATTACATTATGGCATGTTTTAGAACATCTGCCCGATCTGGAAAAACAAATTGCACACCTATCTTCCCTGCTTGCGCCCGGGGGCACCCTCCTTATCGCGGTTCCGAATTTCAAATCCTATGATGCCAAGCATTATGGCCACTTTTGGGCGGGATATGATGTCCCCCGACACCTATGGCATTTTTCCCGGAAGACGATCAGTGCCCTTTTTAACAAGCAGGGCATGGCTGTAATCAAAACCCATCCGATGATCTTTGATGCTTTTTATGTTTCCTTGCTCTCAGAAAAATACAGATCGGGCAGTATCCCCTTTATCAAAGCTTTTTATAATGGGTTGCAATCTAATATCAAAGCCTGGCGGAGCAGGGAATATTCTTCCCACATCTATGTCCTGCAACGGGCAGAAAATCAATTTAAGCCCATTTAAGCCACTTTGGGCACGAACAGCACAATTCCATATGGGTCATAGCATATAATGGCAGTAGCCTCCTCTTTAAGGCGTCCTTTTCGATAGGTTCTGTCAATAGTAAAATTTCATTAAATAGACGTGGCCTATATCGATTCGCAACTGATGGTCCGTGCATTCATTTGGGAAATACAAGAATTTTACACCGACTTTGTAAAAGCTTTGCTATTTTTGCGCCACTAAAACGTAAATATGAAAAAAGTGTTTTTTGTCCTTCTCCTTTTCGGATTGGGTTCCTGCCAGCAAGACAAAATAGGATTTGTCGACAATGTCAAACTGATGGAGAAGTATCAGGGGAAAATAGATTTTGAGACCAGCTATCAAAGCAAAAGCGCTGATTTCAATAAAAGGCGGGACAGTATCACCCAGGCTTTCCAGATGGAAGTCCAGGCTTTTCAGTCTAAGGCGGAGGGGATGAACCAGAAAAAGGCTCAGGAAGAACAGGGCATGCTTCAGCAAAGAGGGCAGTTCATGGGCCAGCAATTGCAGCAGCAGGAACAGAAATTACAAGCCGAGGGGCAGACTGCGATGGATAGCCTGGTCTCCAGGATTAAAAAAGAGATTAAGGAATATGGGGAATCTAACGGCTACACCTTTATCCTCGGGGGTGGAGAAGGTGGAAGTGTCCTATATGGAAAGGAAACTCAGGACATTACCGAAGAGCTGGTTATAATCCTAAATAATAGGTACACGAAGTAAAGCCTGGCATCCAGCAATACCCGGCATTGATTCGTGACGGGCGGAGATGTTTTTCCTATAGCTGCGACTGCAATAAAAATACCAGGAAAACAGCGGGGATAAAATAGACCGCTATAGTCTTTGCCCCGTCATAGTCCTTGGCAAGCCGCTGCCCGAACAGCAACATCAGTAGCGCAATACAGGAAACAATGGCCCCATAGAAAGCCAGCGTGGGTTTTCCCGCTATCGCGAGCTGGTAAATTCCCAGTGCGCATAGCAATCCGGCCGTTACTTCTACCAGCATCAAAATCCCTAACATTACAGGGACCAGATTTTGCAAGGGGGTATCTGCGAAATGCCCTTGCAGCCAGCTGAGGTTCCCGGACCAGTCGAATACCTTGTCTATACCGCTTTGCAAAAAAGTTATGATGAGGAAAAGCAGTATCAGTATTTCCGCAGCATTGGCAATGAGATTATCCATACTTATTTTTTTTTGGAGGCCACTGCTTGCTATCAGGCAGCTTTCTTATGCAATAAACGGGTAAATTTTATAGAGAGATCCGTCAGGATAAGTTTGGAATTCCCGTTGCGCTCGATGTGGTATATGGCTTTTTCCAATTCGCTTACAATTGCTTCAATATTGTTCTCATGAACATATGGCGCGAATTTTTCGAGCTGAAATGCATCGATATGGAACTTCATATACGCGAGTTCCGGTACATTATAATTTATCAGCATTGCCTGTCGCATAACGGAAAGGCAATAATTTAAAAAATTCTTTTGGGTTTCCCTGCCCATTTTGGCAATTTCCTCACTCCATAAGATCAATTCGTGTACTGCGCCTTTATTGCCCCGTGCCTTGAAGGCACTCCGGACCCATTGTACAAACCAGTTTTCAAAAATGAGTTCCTCGGAATCCTTATTCAACAAATCGAGTGCTTTGTTAAAATTACCATTCGCCTCGTGCGCCAGCCGAAGTGCTTCTTCCCGGGAAATTCCCTTTCCTTCCAGTCCTTTGGCGATGGCTTCCTCAGACAAAGGCGGAAAATACAATAGCTGGCACCGGGAACGGATAGTCTGTATAATGGATTCGGCATCCTCGGCAATCAGGATAAAGACGGTTTTATCCGGTGGTTCCTCCAGCAGCTTCAGCAATTTATTGGAAGCGGCTATATTCATCTTTTCAGCCATCCAGATGATCATGAATTTATAGCCGCCTTCATAGGATTTCAGGGCCAGTTTCTTTACGATCTCCTGGGCATCCTCAACCCCTATCTGGCCCTGTTTATTTTCGATCCCTATCAGCCGGTACCAATCAAACAAATTGCCATAGCATTGTTCCTTTACAAATTGTCGCCATTCCCCCATAAAGTGGTTACTGACCGCGTGGGTTTTTATTTTCTCTGTATTGGCCACAGGAAACGTAAAATGCAGGTCCGGATGGGACAGGGTTTGGCATTTGGAATTGCAGGCGGCATTCTCTCCATTGTTTTCTCCCTCCCTGTTGCCGCAGAGCACATAGCGGGCATATGCCAATGCAGCTGCCAATGTACCGGCTCCTTCAGGGCCAACGAACAATTGGGCATGTGGAATACGCCCGGCATCCGCACTTAAGGTCAAATGCTTTTTAATATGGGAGAGCCCTAAAATATGCTGGAACATCATAAAGCCAAATATACTGTTTTTGATTGTCCCACTTCAATTTTATAAGGTCTCACATCCCTATAATCTGTACATTTAAACCTTTGAAAAATACAAATGCCATGAAAACAATTGACGATTTTAATTTTAAGGGTAAAAAAGCATTGATTCGGGTAGATTTCAATGTTCCGCTCGATGCTGATTTTAACATTACGGATGTCAACAGGATTGAATCTGCCAAACCAACGATCCTGAAAATATTGAAGGATGGGGGTGCCGCTATTCTGATGAGCCACCTGGGGCGTCCGGACGGCGCTCCGGACCCTGGCCTGTCACTCGGTCATATTCGCGATAAGGTTTCGGAAATAATGGGGGTTCCCGTAAAATTTGTGAATGACTGTGTTGGCGAAGAAGTTAAAAAGGCAGTAGCCGCATTGCAGAACGGGGAAGTACTGCTGCTGGAGAACCTGCGGTTTTATAAGGAAGAGGAAGCTGGCGACCCTGACTTTGCTTCCCGGCTTGCAGAATGGGGTGAAATCTATGTCAATGATGCCTTTGGAACAGCGCACCGCGCTCATGCTTCCACCACCATCATAGCCCGATCTTTCCCGTCTAAAAAATGCTTTGGATACCTGATGGCCAAGGAAATCAAGGCCATAGAGAAAGTTATGCAGACTGGTGAAAAACCTGTAACGGCAATTTTAGGTGGCGCGAAAGTTTCTTCCAAGATCACGATCATTGAGAATATACTGGACAAAGTGGACCACCTTATCATCGGAGGGGGGATGACCTATACCTTTGTGAAAGCCAAAGGTGGCGAAGTGGGTGATTCCATTTGTGAGAACGATAAGACGGACCTGGCGCTTTCCATTCTCAAAAAGGCAGCTGTAAAAGGGGTGCAGGTTCATCTTCCGGTGGACGTAGTGGCAGCTGACGATTTTAGCAATGGGGCGAAGACCAGAACAATGCTTGTGGACCAGATTCCCTCCGGGTGGCAGGGACTCGATGCCGGCCCGGAAACACTGAAAGAATTCAAGACCATTATCCTGGAATCCCGGACTATTTTATGGAATGGTCCCATAGGTGTTTTTGAGATGCCGAATTTTGCCGAAGGGACCATTGCCCTCGGGAATTATATTGTGGAGGCAACCAAAAAAGGGGCCTTTTCATTGGTTGGCGGCGGGGATTCCGTAGCAGCGGTGAAGCAGTTTGGGCTGGAGGATAAGGTAAGCTATGTGTCTACAGGCGGGGGTGCCATGCTTGAAAGCCTGGAAGGCAAAAGCCTCCCCGGGATTGCGGCAATATTAGAAGCTTAAAGGCGTTATCGCTTATAGGTGCTTTCTTAATTTTTGATAGTTTCAGGATTAATATTTTATAGTTACACAAAAAAAACCGATTTTCGTTTATCCCCACCTCCTAAGCCAAGTTGTATGACCATTATCTCAAAACTTATTCTGCCTCTTTTCCTGTTAGTTCTGATGCTGCCCGTAAAGGCGCAACACAGAGACTTTATCTTTTTGAAAAAAAATCGCGTCCCTGCAGCCGAACAACAATTAGTGGATAGCACGGAGCTCGACATGAAGGGCCTTGAGCAGATGGAGGAGATGGAATCCACTTCAGCAACCTTTGCGGATAACCCAATGTCACTTCAGAAAAGAGATACGGGCTACAATTTGGCAGACCATAAAGTGGCCGCCCGGTTTGACAGCATCTGGATGAAAGAGCTTCGCGAAATCAACGACCTCTCAGCTGAGATGTACAGCGAAATTTCTCAATTGGACACGTCCCGGGTGGAATTGAACAGCCTGGATTCAGCCGTGCTGAAACAGCGGTTGGAATTGATGGATGAAAAATCGCCTCTCAATATAGCCTATAACCCATCACTTGAAAATGTGATAAAGTCTTTCCTGAGCCGAAAAAAAGACCTGATGGAACGGATGCTGATGGCGAGCCAGTTTTATTTTCCACTCTTTGAACAGGAACTGGCCAACTATGACATCCCTCTGGAAATAAAATACCTGGCGATCGTTGAGTCGGCACTGAACCCCAGGGCCAGGTCGCGGGTCGGTGCAACCGGCCTCTGGCAATTTATGTATGGAACCGGCAAGATGTATGACCTGGAAGTGAACAGCTATGTGGACGAACGGAGTGACCCTATCAAATCCACCAAAGCAGCCTGTCAGTACCTGTCCAAGCTATATGAGATATTCGGGGACTGGGATCTGGCACTGGCTGCCTACAATTCCGGACCAGGCAATGTCAACAAGGCCATCCGGCGGTCCGGAGGGTATAAAAATTACTGGAATATCCGTAACAACCTGCCACGTGAAACTGCGGGGTATGTCCCGGCTTTCCTGGCTACCATGTACCTCTTTGAGTATGCCGAGGAACACGGGCTCGTTACAAAAAAAACAGAAAGGCCTTATTTTGAAACTGATACCGTCCATATTAAACAATTGATAACCTTTGACCAGATTTCTGAATTGTTAGGCATTAGCGTGGAAGAATTGGTTATCCTGAACCCATCGTACAAATTGAACATCATCCCAAAAGTAACGGGGAGAACCTATACCCTAAGGCTGCCACAAGCGCTTTTGGGTAAGTTTGTCGCGAATGAAAAGGCAATCTACGCCCATGTGGAACAAGAATTGAAGAGTAAGGAATCCCCGTTGCCTCAGCTCGTTAAGGAGCAAGACAGGATTCACTATAAGGTAAGAAGCGGGGACTTCCTCGGCAGGATTGCATCCCGTTATGGTGTCGGGGTGAGTCAGATCAAACAATGGAACGGCCTTAGGAGCAATAATCTGAGGGTTGGACAGCGGCTTACCATATTTCCCGGAACACCCATTTCACAAACTGTTGCCGTACAGTCAAAATCATCCGGAACGACCACACGCGGCGCTGTCGCAGAAGGAACCAGGATCCATACGGTGAAGGAAGGGGATTCACTTTGGGCGATTTCCCGGAAATATCCAGGAATTACCATTGAAAATTTACGAGAATGGAACGGTATTAGTGGTAACGATTTAAAACCTGGCACAAGACTTAAATTGTGTAATTGTTCATCGTAAGTTAACCTTCATGAAAAAATTCGGAACGCTGCTATTTTTTTTATTGCTTACGCTTACCTCCTGTAAAAACAAGAATCAAAAGGAATACAAACCGGCTTCTGTAGGTGCACTTAATACGGTGGCAATTGTAATTGAAAACGACCTCTGGGAAGGCAGGGTCGGGGATAAAATCCGGGAATATTTTGCAGCGCCCATCCCCGGCTTGACATGGGACGAGGCGCGTTTTACCATAGAGCAAATGCCACAGAAGGTTTTTACAGGGACCACCAGGTACCGGAGATCGGTTCTTTTTGTAAGCCTGGATACGGTCAATGTTGCCCATGTTAAAACAGACCTGTATGCCACCCCCCAGAAAGTAGCTGTCATAAAAGGAATGACCGGGGAGGAAATTATTGAAAACCTCGATCAGCATGCTGAGGAATTTGTTAGGGAGATCCGCAAAATGGAACTGGCAGAGACCCAGTCCCGACTCCTGCGTTCCTTAAGCAAGGACAAGATACTATCTGAAAAGTTTGGCATAACTATCAACCTGCCCAGTATATACAAGGTAGGGAAACAGGAAGAAAACTTTGTCTGGATAGACAGGGAAATACCCAAAGGCACCTTGAATATGATCGTATATGCCATACCCTGGAACAGTTTGTCCAATGATTCTACCTTTACCCGGGATGTGGTCCGGCTAAGGGATTCAATTGGACAGGAATATATTCCCGGGCCGGATATTCCCAACAAAGTCACCTATATGGTCACCGAAAAAGCATTTGCCCCCTACGTGTTTCCAGCAACAATAGCGGGAAGGAATGCGGCTGAGGTGCGGGGGGTATGGGAAATGGAAAACTACGCCATGGCCGGTCCGTTTCTGATGTATATTATAGATGACCAGACGAACAACAGGAAATTGGTCATAGAGGGATTTACCTTCGCGCCCGCGACCAACAAGCGCGACTATATGTTTGAATTAGAGGCCATCATAAAAACCCTGAAATTCAACCCTGAATAGCAGCTTCTTACCCGGTTTCCCTATCCATCTTCCCGGCCTTGCACAGAGCAAAAAGAGTTTCATCTTAGTACATCCACTTAAGTCACTTCCTGTGGCTTCAGCAGCAAGTGGTAATCACCCAGTGCCGCTTTCCTCTTGTCAAACGCAAAACCAGGAGTTACCAGCACTAAGAAGGCATAAAGCACTGCGATAAAGCTTAGAAACCAAAACCAGCCAGAGATATAGTTCTTCAGGAATGCATTTCCCGGTTCCTTAAAGGGTTTAAATAGAACCCTGGCTCCATTATGGGGTGTTCGGTATCAATGTTGTGCATAAGGCATCTAATCATCATAAGATTACCTAGGGGCTTTTGCCCCGGGGCACATCTCCTCTGCAGGGGTCGAAACCGCTTAGGTGGTTTCGGGGGAGGAGAAATTCTATAGCATGAATTGGAAAAGTTCATCCTGCATTCAGGAAAGTGCGATTCCGGGTGTGCCCGAGCTGGGGTAGAAGTGATACAAAGAATCCGTTTTCCTGCCGGGTTCGATAAGGAATGGGTAGATAGGAGGGGAAATCCCGGTTTACATCTTCACAATTATAAATTCGGAGCGGCGGTTCATTTGATGTTGAGAGCCTGAACAACGGACACTGCCGTCACAGTCATTCAATAATCTTTCCTCTCCATATCCAATTGCACTTTCAATCCGTTCGGCAGCTATTCCCCGGTTGATCAGGTAGTCCCTGCTGCTTTCAGCCCTTTTGCCGGACAGGTACTTATTGTACGCATTATTACCCCGGGAATCGGTATGCGATTCAATCTTAATGACCATGTCCTTATATTGGTTCATGGCAGCTACCAGTTTATCCAATTCTGAGGCAAGGTCTTTGCGGATATCGGATTTATCAAAATCAAAGAAGATCCTATCTGCCTGTAGCTTTTTGATACCATCTTTTATTGTGATTAGTTCCGTAAGTTTTTTAATGGAGATATCCATATTCACCGTGGAATTTATGTTGGTTTCAACAACACGGGAGTCTTCAAAATAGTCTCCTTTAATGGTTTTGAGCGTGTATTGTGAAGCGCTCTCCAGGTCTTCGAAAACAAACCTTCCATCGGCGCCCGTGACCATCTCTTTCAGTTTCTTATTGTTTTCATCGAGCAGTACTATTAATGCCTCCGGAATCAGTTCTCCGGTGATCAGTTCGGTCACCACACCGGCAATGGCATTTTCAATTACCTCCTCCGCAATAAGCTCTTTGAAGGAATAGATATCGTCATCTCCCTTCCCGCCTATTCGGTTCGAGGCAAAAAATCCCTTTTGGGTTTCCTCATTCACAATGTATGAAAAATCATCCACATTGCTATTGATGGGTTGCCCCAGGTTCCGTACTTCCAGAAATCCTTCCATATCGTCAAATGCCACTTCATAAATATCCAATCCCCCGAGCCCAACATGGCCTTCCGAAGAAAAGTAGAATTTCCTGTTACTGATAAAGGGGAACATTTCCCGCCTTTCGGTATTGATATCCGGTCCCAGGTTCCGCGGTTCGGAATAGCGGCCCCCCTCCAGTATGTCCACCACGAATATGTCGGTTTCACCAAGGCTTCCCGGCATGTCGGATACGAAATATAGTTGTTTGCCATCCGAACTCAGGGCCGGATGTCCGGTTGAATACTCGCTGCTGTTAAAGGGCAGTTCCTGCGCTTCGGACCATTCATCACCGCTTTTTGTCGACTTGTATATCTTAAGATTGTTGAGGCTTTTTTTATCACGTTTCAGATTTTTCGCATAATTGTTCCGGGTAAAATACATGGTTTCGTTATCAGGAGAAAAAGTTACCGATGCCTCGTGGTATTTTGTATTGATCTTCTTTGAGAATTTAACAGCGTCCCTGACCTCATTTGACTCCTGGTTAAATTTGGCAACATATAGATCCAGAAAGGGTTGGTCGTTCCATTTATACCTTCTGGTATTAAAAAAAGAGGTATCCATTGCTGAAGCGAAAACCACCTCATCGTCCTGGTAGAACATAGGGGAGAATTCGGAATACATTGAGTTGATGGCCACATTGCGTATCTCGTATTTCCCGGGCGTGTTCAAAAGATTATCCAATAGAATTTCCTTTGGAGTAGTGTTCTTAGGTGCAGGGGCATATTCGCCGGCCTCCATTCTTTTATCATATAATCGCATCATGCGTTTAGCCCTGCTATATTTCCCTGTTCCTTTCAGGCTATGGGCATATTTAAAAATTGTAGTAGCTGACATTTCCTCCCCGTACGAGTTGTATAATATATCATACCACTTGCACGCCATATCCATATTGGTATTGAAATAGTGTGCGTCCCCTGCCTTTTGAATAATGGTATAGGAATAATTGTCAGAATCCCTTTTCAGAGCCAGTTCATAGAGTTCCGCCGATTCCGCATACCACATTTTGTCAAAGTAGAGGTCAGCCTTTTCCAGTAATTTACGGTTTGTGGTACCAGGATCCCCGCTGGATTTAAGTTTATACCCTTCAGATTTGGCCATAAGTTCTTTTCCCTTTCCTTCGGAATGGTCCCCGGCATTCGTATGGGTTGCAACATCCCACACATCGCTATCAGTGACATTGAGGATCCAGATTTCATCCCCGAAGCCAGAACTCTTATGACCGATTGTAGCATCCAGGGCGGCTATGCCATGGGAATGCGATTCCAGAAAAACATAGTTAAGGCCAGAATCCGGATGTATAAAATACCGGGCTTCATAGTGCTTTTTCTTCAATTTTCTAATATGCCGTTTGGTATTTTTAGTGTTATTATATACGCCAACAACGAGGTAGAAACCGTCCTCCACTCCGTCAAGCCCACTGAATGCCCCGATGGGGATATTATTGTCCCGGGCTGCTTTCATAAATTCCACATGTGTCCTGGTACCGTCATCCGAGGGGCCATACTCTTTGCTGCTATTTACAACAACAGCATATGAATCCGTATTTTGCAAGGCGGAGCCATTACCTGGTCCCTGGGATAAAACACCGAAGGAGAGAAACAAGATACATACCGTTATAAGTTTTTTCATGGTTGGTGGCAATTGAAAGTCTGAAAGCTCATTGGCTTTTTTTGCGGGTTTTATCCATTTATCAAGGGTAGTCCGGCACGATTATCCAGGCATCCTGAAATGCTGATAACCAGGTGTAAGGAGTTGCCCCCCATACCGTTAACGCGCAAATTCCTGCTTTCGTATTCCCTGGCAGGTGATGAATGCCCGGCCCGAAGGTCGGTAGTTACCATCCCGGGTTCCCGGGAATAAGTTTTTGCAGTGGAGGCTACTCCTCTAAAAGTACAATGCAGTTCGGGCATGTGCAGACCGGCAGGCCCGTATAAAACCAGGTTTGGTCCCTGAAAGATGTCTGCTGCGGCGTACGGCATTTTAAGTCAGTGGTGGGATGAATTATGGTTGTATTTTCCTTCCTGTCGGGCCGCCGGTTATCCCACATAATACCAGCTAACATCAAATGTAACCCTTGTCTCCTGTTGCCGTAAGTTTTTGTTGTAAAAGCCGTGAAGGATGTAGTATAAGGCACAATATCAGATATATGCGGTATGTAAAAGGCATTCGTCATGATTCAGGCAAGGTCTGGCTGCCAGATATTAGGCATAAAAAAAGCACCTCAAGTGGGTGCTTTATCTATAATAGTGTTGAATGGCTATGATTTCTTTTTTTCTTCTAATTTGTCCTCCTCTTTAGAGGCATCCTTAAATTCTTTTATTCCGCTACCAAGTCCCCTCATCAATTCAGGGATCTTTTTGCCGCCAAACAAAAGAAGCACCACCATTACAACTATTGCAATTTGCCATGGGCCTATAACCAGAAATATAATTTGTGATACCATACGCTAACAATTAAATGGAAAACAAAGTTACTAAAAAAGTTAGTAGCTTGGTGTTAATAGTTGCAGTAAGATACAATTTTAATCTCAATAGCTTTAATTTGTAGATAAAATATTGAAACGGAACAGCGGTAAGCCGCAATCCTTAATTTTGAAACGGAATTATTCAATATCCACCACGAACATTATCTTTGAGCCCTATGGCAAAGAATGGAAAAAAGAGTAAGGAAATCAAACGCAAGCTTTTACATAAGTACCGTCTTGTGATATTGAATGAGAGCACTTTTGAAGAAAAAATATCCTTTAAACTGAGCAGGCTGAATGTGTTTGTTACCGGATCCCTTTTTATAGTTGGCCTGATAGGCTTCACTATATTGCTGATTGCCTTTACACCCTTGCGGGAATACATTCCCGGGTATTCTTCCACCCAATTGAAAAAACAGGCATCCGAATTAACCTATAAGACGGATTCCCTGGTAGGGGTTCTTAATTATACCAATAAGTATCTTGAAAACATCCGGATGGTACTCACCGGGGACATTGAAAATAATGAAATAAACCGCGATTCCCTCTTTGAACAATTTAAATTAGACCCTTCCAGTGTCGATCTCACACCCATTCGGGAAGACTCCTTACTCCGCGCTGCCGTGGAACGGGATGACAAGTACAACCTCTTTGAAAGAAGCAGGGGGGAGCGGGGGCTGGTATTGTTTTCCCCGGTCAATGGCATATTATCACAGGAGTATGACGCCAAGAAACGGCATTATGCCGTGGACGTAGTGGCCCCTGCAGATTCCCCTGTAAAAGCAGTAGCCGCAGGAACCGTAATCCTTGCAGAATGGACGGCTGATACCGGATATGTCATCATGATGGTACATCAGAATGACCTTATTTCCGCCTATAAGCACAATGGTTCCCTTAACAAGGCGCAGGGTGATATCGTCCGTGCCGGCGAGGTAATTGCCTCCGTTGGCAATACGGGGGAATTGACCACCGGCCCTCACCTTCATTTTGAATTATGGACCAATGGAATTCCCGTTAATCCATTGGATTATATCGATTTTAAATAGTGCTTATGTCCTTAAAATCCTTTGCCGCAAAACGATTTGCCCGCTTCATTGTCAACAGGAACAACCGCTGGTCTCAGTATCCGGTTGCCACACAGGAAAGGGTTTTTGCGGAATTGATCGCCAGCGGTAAAACTACTGTGTTCGGAAAGGATCACGGATTCAGTGATATTACCACGCATGCTGAATTTGTCCGAAACGTCCCCATACGCGATTATGAATCGCTTCAGGGGTATATTGAACAAGTCAGAACCGGGATGGAAGATATATTGTGGCCTGGGAAACCTGTTTACCTGGCCAAGACTTCAGGAACCACCTCCGGTGCAAAGTATATCCCGGTTACTGCCCCCTCCATAAAATACCAGGTTCAGGCGTCGCGGGATGCAATCCTACACTATATCCATGAAACGGGGAACGCCGGGTTTGTGGATGGCCGCTGGATTTTTTTACAGGGGAGTCCGGAACTGCAGGAGAAAAATGGAATTAAGCTTGGCCGCCTCTCGGGCATATCTGCCCATTATGTCCCCGGCTACCTCCAGAAGAACCGGATGCCAAGCTGGGAGACAAATTGTATAGAGGATTGGGAAGCCAAGGTAGATCAGATTGTGGAAGAGACCATTGATGAGGATATGACCGTTATTGCCGGCATACCCTCGTGGGTACAAATGTATTTCGAAAAACTGACGGCAAAAACGAATAAAAAAGTTGGAGATCTCTTTCCCAACTTCCGGCTTTTTATTTATGGGGGCATCAATTACGAACCGTACCGGGCACGATTCGAAAACCTGATCGGCAAAAAGGTGGACAGCATCGAGCTCTTCCCTGCCAGTGAAGGGTTTTTTGCATTTCAGGATTCCCGTTCGGAAAAAGGGATGCTATTGCTACTTAATTCCGGTATCTTCTATGAGTTTGTAGAGGCCGGTTCTTTTTTTGAGGAAGGGGCCCGGAGGCTTACGTTGGGGCAGGTGGAACTGCATGTCAATTATGTGATGATCATATCCACCAATGCCGGCCTATGGGCATATAACCTGGGAGATACCGTTCAGTTTATTTCAAAGGAGCCCTACAGGGTAATTGTTTCCGGAAGGATCAAACATTTCATTTCTGCATTTGGGGAACATGTTATAGCGAAGGAGGTCGACGAGGCCATGCAGCTATCCATAGAAGCCACAGGTGCCCGGGTCAATGAATTCACGGTAGCCCCAGAAATAACCCCCCCGGGGGGCGGGCTGCCCTACCATGAATGGCTGGTGGAATTTGAAAAACCCCCGGCAGATTTGGAAGTTTTCTGCGCTTTACTGGATCAGTCCATGCAGGACCAGAACCCCTATTATCTGGACCTGATCAAAGGGAAGGTATTGCAGCGGTTAAAGATCACCCAAATCCGAAAAGATGGCTTTCAGGAATATATGAAATCGGTCGGTCGGTTTGGTGGGCAGAACAAGGTACAGCGATTGGCCAATGACCGAAGTGTTGCGGATGTGCTCCTGAATTTCAGGGAACCCGGGGGAACGCCAAAATAGGCCGTTGTTTTTAGCATGCACTAACCGAACCTGGGTTGTGGCGGTTTCATGATTTCACCGCCTTAATTCCTCCACCGGTTGGTCAAATATCCATTTATCGGCATACATCCCATAAACCAATCCAATTTCATGATCCAGGACATACCGTTCGTCCTTGCCGGGATCAAAATTTACATTGTAAACATATACTTTCACCCCCTGTTCCCTGAGTTGTTCGAACATTTTGGTCTTTGCGGGAATCATCCTTCTGGAAACAGCAGCATACTGTATCTGGTTGGTCTTTAAATACACTAATTTATTACCTGGGATCGATTCCAGTTGTTCCTGGGAAATCATGGCCGCAATGCCATTGAGCGAAGCTTCTTCCAGCGCCATAAAGCTAAAAAGTTCCATTATCAGCCTGGATTTGTCAATGAACTGTCCCGCAAATCTGACCGGGTCATTGACCTTATCTGTGATAAGGGTGGCATCCGGGTGGGCTGCAAACCATGCATTTATCCTTTCCATTGTCAGGGTGGTGTATTGCCC
>JBGTLT010000031.1:0-2889 GCA_041743975.1 Zeaxanthinibacter sp. | reverse complement strand
ACCGCATCTGTAATATCCTGAGCCATAATACTTGACATGGAAAAGACACCTATGAATAGTAAATTAAACTTTTTCATAATAACATAATTATACTTTATACCTTTTCTTAAATACCGCCTCTCCTTGAAGAATTCCCACCTGAACTTCTACTTGTCCCACCTGATGATGATCTTGAAGAGCTCGAGCTTCTCACTGATGGTGAACTTGAGGACCGGGTCTGGGTATTTATACCAGAATTTGAAGGATTATTGTTTCTTGTTGTGGTATTCACTCTATTATTCGTACGAGTGCTTCTTATATTAGTATTTTGTCTCGTTGTTGAGATTGATCTATTTAACTGCGTATTTGATCTTACACTATTTGCCGGATTATATCTAGAAGAATTTGAATTTCTTACGGTAGTTAAGGAATTTCTTCGTGTGATATTACTTCTGCCACTATCATGGTATTGTCCACTATTTCTTCCCGAATAACGGACATTATCACTTCCTCTTCTTGTTGAATTGTAGGCACGATTGTAATTGTGATTATGTCCATAATATGGAGGAAACCAGCCTAAACCAGTGTACCCACCCCAATTGTTATAACCATAACCCCAACCAAAGTTGTTCCAACCATATCCCCATCCACCATTCCATCCCCAGTTGTTCCAACCGTATCCCCAACCACCATTCCAGCCCCAGTTGTTCCAACCGTAGCCGAAATTATTCCAACCCCATGGATTAATGTAACCATAACCCCAATTATTCCAGCCCCAATTATTGTCGTAAATGTTGATTGTTACGTTATCTGAATCCTGTCCCCATCCTGCATAACCTTCTTGATATTCAATTTCACCAGTTTGTTGATTATAAGTTCCCTCATAATCATCAATATTTGTGAAAATCACATTATCATCATTCGCTATATTTTCATATTTCTGAGATTTTGCTTCAAAATACTCTTTGTAAAAACCATTGTTATTTTCAGCGGGAGTTGTTTCTGTATAAGGGCCAGTTTCCGAATTAGTAGATCCATAAATACCATCTCTGTCATTACCAACATATTGGTATGATCCACAAGAAGCCAAAATAAACAGCGAGCTTAAAGCAAGATATAATGGCAATTTCGATTTTAAAGAAGTTTTAAATTGCATATCTCTTTAATTTTATTGTTGAACATTACAAAAATAGTTAGTTTTGTCGAACTATTTTTTTATTTAACACTAGCACAATTTTTGTGCCAAAATACTGACAATGAGCAAAAATCTCACGACAAGAAGAGAGGATTATTCTAAATGGTACAATGAGTTGGTTGTGAAGGCTGATTTAGCCGAGAATTCAGCTGTGAGAGGTTGCATGGTAATAAAACCATATGGATATGCAATATGGGAAAAAATGCAAGCAGAACTCGACAGAATGTTTAAGGAAACAGGGCATCAAAATGCCTATTTCCCATTGTTTGTTCCAAAAAGCCTATTTGAAGCAGAGGAAAAGAATGCCGAGGGATTTGCAAAAGAATGTGCAATTGTTACTCATTATAGATTGCAGAACGATCCCGATAATCCTGGTAAGTTAAGGGTAGATCCTGACGCTAAATTGGAAGAAGAATTAATAGTCAGACCTACAAGCGAAGCCATTATTTGGAGCACTTACAAAGGTTGGATTCAAAGTTATCGAGATTTACCTATTTTAATCAACCAATGGGCGAATGTGGTGCGGTGGGAAATGCGTACTCGTTTATTTTTGCGTACGGCAGAATTTTTATGGCAAGAAGGACATACCGCTCACGAAACTAAGGGCGAGGCCATCGCCGAGGCAGAACAAATGAACAATATCTATGCTGAGTTTGCTGAAAAATTTATGGCCATTCCGGTGATAAAAGGAGTCAAAACCCAAAGTGAACGTTTTGCAGGAGCAGAAGAAACCTATTGCATTGAAGCCTTAATGCAAGACGGAAAGGCTTTGCAGGCCGGTACGTCCCATTTTCTTGGTCAAAACTTTGCCAAAGCTTTTGATGTAAAATTCACAAATAAAGACGGCAAGTTGGACTATGTTTGGGCAACATCCTGGGGCGTCTCCACTAGATTGATGGGAGCCTTGGTGATGACGCACAGTGATGACAATGGTTTGGTTTTACCTCCAAATTTGGCCCCAATTCAAGTGGTAATTGTACCAATTCATAAAACTGATGCGCAGTTGGAAGAAATCTCTATATTGGCCAAAAACCTTATGCAAGAGTTTAAAACTATGGGTATATCATGCAAGTATGACAATAGAACCACCCACCGCCCAGGTTCTAAATTTGCACAATATGAGCTGCAAGGTGTTCCATTGAGAATTGCAATTGGTCCCAAAGATTTAGAAAACAAAACGGTGGAGTTGGCCCGTAGGGACACTTTGAGCAAAGAAATTGTAGAACTTGATAATTTGGTAGCAACTGTCAATGGTTTAATGATTGATATACAAGATTCACTATTTAATAAGGCATTGGATTTTAGAAACAATCATATTACAGAAGTAGAAACGTTTGACGAATTTAAAAATGTTTTGAATACCAAAACAGGATTCATATCTGCCCATTGGGATGGAACTGCAGAAACAGAACAAAAAATCAAGGACCTGACCAAAGCCACCATTCGTTGTATTCCTTTCAATGCTAAAAATGAGAAAGGAATTTGTGTTTTTTCTGGTAACCCTTCCGATGGAAGAGTGCTCTTTGCAAAGGCATATTAAAATTTTATCAAAAAAAAATAGCTAGCTGTTGCATCATTTAAAAATAGTTGTATTTTTGCAACCGCAATGAAACATTGTGAGCTCATTTGAAATAAATCAAATGGCCCGTTCGTCTATCGGTTAGGACGCCAGGTTTTCATCCTGGTAAGAGGGGTTCGATTCCCCTACGGGCTAC
>JBGTLT010000030.1:0-20924 GCA_041743975.1 Zeaxanthinibacter sp. | reverse complement strand
GGAGGTACCGTCTGTAAAACTGGGGTATTTTCTAAATACGGGCTGCAGGTGCATGGGTTTCCATAGTGGCCTGCATTCAATATCCTCCTCCAGTTGCTTCAATCGTATGCGTTCTCTTATTTCCAGGGAAGGTGTCAATATACAGCTAAGCCACCGGTTTGAAAATGCACCGGCAGGCTCTTCGGAAAACGTTATACCTGATATGTTGGCGAGCTGCCTTCGGTAATAGTCGAAATTGGCCCTTCTTGCAGCGATGCGGTCATCCAAAACCTCCATTTGCCCCCTTCCTATTCCGGCCAGTACATTGCTCATCCTGTAATTATACCCTACAACAGAATGTTGGTAATGTGGGGCATCATCCCTGGCCTGAGTGGCCAAAAAAACTGCTCTCTGTTTGGTTTTTTCATCTTTAGAAACCAGGGCACCACCACCGGAAGTAGTAATAATTTTATTGCCATTAAAGGATAAAATCCCAATATCGCCAAAACTGCCACAGGCGACACCGTTGTAGGTGCTTCCCAGTGCTTCCGCACTGTCTTCCACTATAGGAATATCATATTTTTCTGATAGTTTCCTGATTTCGGAAACTTTATAGGGCATGCCGTACAGATGGACCGCTATAATTGCTTTCGGCTTAGTTCCATTGGAGATGCGATCCAGTATTGCTTCTTCCAATAAGACTGGGGACATATTCCAGGTAGTGCTTTCGCTATCCACAAAAACAGGGGTGGCACCCAGGTATAGGATGGGATTGGCAGAAGCTGAAAAAGTAAAAGTCTGGCAAATGACCTCATCTCCCTTTGAAACGCCCAGAAGTTCCAGGGCCAGATGGATGGCGGCAGTACCCGAACTCAGTACTGCGACATGAACATTCTCCCCTATATAATCCGCAATGGCCTTCTCAAATAGGGTAACATTCGGCCCCAAAGGTGCCACCCAGTTGGTATCAAAAGCTTCCTTAACATAAGTCTGCTCGTTCCCGCCCATATGGGGGGACGACAGCCAAATTTTAGTTGCAGTTATCAATGGTTTGTCGATTAGAATTGATTATTTAGAATCTTTTCCGGACAGTCCTCATCTCCCGGAACAGTGGCAGGTGATTTGGGTCCAAAAATAGGATTAATACATTTCAATATACGATATAATCAAAAAATTGGTTCATTTCAATGTATAAAACCCGCACAAATCTATGGAGTAAAATTAGATATTATAAGGTTTCCATCGTAAAATAATAATAACAATTCGGCAAATGGACTGATATGAACGTCTATTTGTGCCTTTGGATCTATTTAGCCCCGGAAACGGTAACCGGTTGTCATCCTGAGCGAAGCGAAGGATTGTCAGGCTGACAATTGCCATCACAACACCATACTGGTATATAAACTGGTAAACAAATACTAAAGCTCCCCTCTTTTTTAAAGAGGGGAATGAATCTGCCAAAGGCAGAGAAAGGGGAGATTCCTCCTGTAAACGTGCTGCCAAATCCCTCCGACCCCGAATTGGGTTCTTAGGAATCCAATCCTTTTTGCTTTGTAGTTCATGCGTAGCCACCAATTAATAAACCCTGAATGGTCATGTACCAGGATCAATCTTAGGTAACTGAACGGATAACACCGCTAGCTAAACGAGTTTTTTTGGGGTCCTTTTTGATACTATATAAAAGGGTTTATCTTTATCGCGTTCTCCCAAAAAAATTAAGACCATCAATAACTTTATAGTATGACCCACGTATGCCGATTCAGTCACTTGTTCCAATATTTATTGTTACTGCTTTGTATGTTGCCGGCAGGTACAGCTACCTCCTCAGCTCAAACCTGGAATGACCTGGAGGAGAATGAAGCGTATACCGCGCGACATGAGTGCTCCTTCGTACAGGCGGGAGATCAATTTTATCTCATGGGCGGCCGCGAGGATTCACGGACCATAGATGTTTATAATTACGGTTCCAATACCTGGAACGCCCTGGAAGATATATCTCCTTCGGAATTCAATCACTTTCAGGCTACAGAATACCAGGGGCTTATCTGGGTCATTGGATCGTTTCGCGACAATATTTTTCCAAATGAGGAGCCGGAAGAAAATATTTGGATATTCAATCCCGTAACCGAAGAATGGGTACAGGGTCCTTCGATCCCGGAAGGCCGCAGAAGGGGATCAACGGGCTTGTCTGTATATAATAATAAATTCTACATCTCCGGCGGTAATACCATAGGACATGCTGGCGGCTATGTCGCATGGTTTGACGAATATGACCCGGCTACAGGGGAATGGACCCCACTCGCCGATGCACCCCGCCCGCGGGACCACTTTCACTCTGTTGTTATTGAAGACAGGCTATACCTTGCCGGGGGGAGGCTTTCCGGGGGCACCGGAGGGGTATGGAGCCCGACCATCCCCGAGGTTGACGTTTATGACTTTATTACGGCGAGCTGGAGTACGTTACCTGCGGCACAAAATATTCCAACCCCGCGAGGGGGAGCCAGTGCGGTAAATTACAACGGTAGGCTGCTGGTCATTGGAGGGGAAGTACTGGATCAGGACGTATATGGAACTCTCACGGATGATGCCCTGAGGATCACAGAAGCATATGACCCGGCTACAACCTCCTGGGAGCGGCTTGCGGATCTGAATTCCGAACGGCATGGGACCCAGGCGCTCGTTTCAGGAAGCAGCATCTTTGTACTGGCTGGGTCGCCGGCAAGGGGGGGTGGCAATCAAAGAAATATGGAATCCTTTGGCTCAGGTACTCCTGCCGGTATACCCCTGCTAGCCAGTACCCTTACCGGCCCCGGTTCTGTGGAAATGGAGACCGGGGTGCCCATTGATATTACTTTGGAACTCCAGGGGGGGAATGTCGGGGAATATATCCGGTCTGCCCTGATCACCGGCCCCGATGCAGCTGATTTTGAGATCCTCTCTGACTTACCGGACAATACGCTGATGACCCCGGGGAGCAGCAAAACGCTGCAACTCCGGTTGAATGCGTCGGGCAACCTTAATGCAGTGCTCGAGATTGCATTCGGGCAATCGTCGACCCTGAGCATATCGCTTAGTTCCGGGACAAGCCCTTCAATCGGCTTGGTCAACCCGGGCAACCAATTCTCCACAGAAGGGCAGAGCATTATCCTGGATATTGACACAGGATTTACCTCAGTCCCTGCCTATAATTCGTCAGGGCTGCCCCCGGGCTTATCCATCAACCCCAACACCGGCCAAATCAGCGGTACCTTTTCAGATGGGACCGGAAGTGGTGATGCCTTTATGGAAGATGGTGGTGTATTGATCGTGGAAGCTGAATCGGGTAATATCACCCCCTCCTGGAGCCTTACAACTGCCGGGGGGGAAACGGGTATTATTGCAGGTTCAGATCATTTTAACAATCGAAACGGGGGCACCATTCCTTATCAAATCCAGGTTTCCACCCCCGGCGTATACAGGTTTACCTGGAATAACTTTTTCAGCGGCCCCGATTCCACTGAGGAGAATGACAATTGGCTTCGTTTCCCCAATGATGAAAATGTTTGGTTTTTTGGCTATCGCGGAACCCCGCCTGATGAAGCCTTCCTTATCAACAACCTTCAGGGTGCACAGTCCGATATAGTCTTCCCAATAGGCAGTAATCGGGTAACAGTCGGCACAACTCCTGCGGGGGTGGGCGGCAATGGCTATTTCAAGATCTACCGCAGTGGAGGCAGCGGCGAAATATACGACTGGCAAGCCAGAACGAGCGATAACCTACCGCACGATGTGTATGTATGGTTTGTTAATCCGGGTACCTATACCATGGAAATTTCCGAACGCTCCCTGGGGCATGCCATTGACCGGATTGCATTATATAAAGTGGATGGCCCGGATTATACGGATGTACAACTCTCTGCCCTCCCGGAATCCACCCGAAGCGGCGATGGCACTGGAGCAGCTGCCAACAGTCCGTATACGGTAACAGTTACCGTAACGGATGCAGGCGCCTCCCCGGATACGGAAACCATTCAATTTACCTGGACCGTGGCACCGGAAGGGTCACTCTTTTCCGCACCAAAGGCCACTCCGGTCACCGGGGAAGCACCACTTGAAGTCACTTTCACAGGCAGTGATTCCACAGATGATATAGGTGTCACTTCCTATTCCTGGGATTTTGACGATGGGAGCCCTTTGAATACCGACGAGAACCCCCAACATACATTTGTTGCGGTAGGGACCTATGATGTTTCACTAACGGTTGAGGATTCCGATGGCAACACGGATACCAATACCGTTACTATAACCGTATCAGCTCCCCCCAACACCGCGCCTATAGCACTGATAACGGCTTCTCCGCTTATCGGGCAGGCCCCTTTGCCGGTAAGTTTTACAGGAAGTACATCCACGGATGATGGTGGAATTGTTTCCTATTCCTGGGATTTTACGGATGGAGGGGGATCCCAGGATCCGGACCCGGATTATACCTTCTTAACAGAAGGGACTTATACGGTGCAGCTGACGGTAACCGATGCAGAGGGACTTTCAGACAGTGCCACCATCGATATCGAGGTAACAGCAGCTGATATACCACCAGTTGCCCTGGCTGAGGGCACACCTGTATCAGGCACAGCTCCCCTGGAGGTTCAATTTACGGGTAGTAATTCAACTGATGACCTCGGAATAACCGCATATGCCTGGGATTTTACAGACCAGGGAGCCACCGATACCACTGCAGACCCGGTCTATACATTTACAAGTCCGGGAACCTATGAAGTTCAACTCACCGTTACCGATACCAATGGGCAGACCGGTACCGATACGGTTACTATAACGGTATCAGCTTCCCCCAACACCGCGCCTATAGCAGAGATAACGGCTTCCACGGAGAGCGGGCAGGCCCCTTTGCAGGTAAGTTTTACGGGAAGTACATCCACGGATGATGGCGGAATTGTTTCCTTTACCTGGGATTTCATGGATGGAGGGGGATCCCAGGATCCGGACCCGGAATATACCTTCTTAACAGAAGGGAATTATACGGTGCAGCTGACAGTAACTGATGCAGAGGGACTATCAGATAGTGCCACCATCGATATCGTGGTAACAGCAGCTGATATGCCACCAGTTGCCCTGGCTGAGGGCTCCCCTGTATCAGGCACAGCTCCCCTGGAGGTTCAGTTTACGGGTAGTAATTCAACTGATGACCTCGGAATAACTGCATACGCCTGGGATTTTACAGGCCAGGGAGCCACCGTTACCACTGCAGACCCGGCCTATACATTTACCAGTCCGGGAATCTATGAAGTTCAACTCACCGTTACCGATACCAATGGGCAGACCGGTACTGATACCATATTCATTACAGTAACCCAGGAAGGGGAAAACCTTCCCCCGGTCGCTGTCGCGGAGGCAACGCCCCTGAGTGGAACCGCCCCCCTTGAGGTGAGCTTTACAGGTAGCGGCTCCGTCGATGATTCGGGCGAACTGGAGTATCTATGGGAATTTATGGATGGGGACGCCAATTCTACGGATCCGGACCCTGTACATACCTTCACCAATCCCGGAAGCTACACCGTACGGCTCACAGTTACCGATAGCGGGGGCCTGACAGATTCGGAATCCCTGGAAATTGTGGTAGAAGCTGTGGCCAACCAAGCCCCCGTGGCTGTGGCCCAGGCGGATCCACCATCGGGTTCTGCCCCTCTTGAAGTACGGTTTACAGGTAGTAATTCCTATGATGATACCCAGGTTGTCAGTTACTTTTGGGATTTTATGGATGGCCTTTCCTCCTCTACGGAGCCGGATCCTGTATATACCTTTGCAAATGCAGGTACCTATACCGTTACATTGATGGTAGTGGATGCTGAAGGACTTTCAGACACAGCCACCGTATCCGTTGTGGTTGGGGAATCTGCCAACATTCCTCCAACCGCAATTATTGAAGCCTCAACGATTTCCGGTACAGCTCCCCTGATAATTGATTTTACAGGCCACAACTCAGTGGATGATTTTGGGATAGCCAGCTATACATGGGATTTTGGGGACGGGACCTCCTCAGGGGAAGTAGATCCTCAACATACGTATACTGAAGCGGGAAATTATACGGTTGTCCTGACTCTAATAGATGATTCGGGGCTTACCAACACTGCTACCGTAAACATTTCAGTGATTGAGGAGGATGGTGATGACGGCAGGAAAGCTGTGATTACCACGAATCCGACCCGGGACGGGGTAGCCAGGATCCGGGTTATTACTATACCGCCAAATGTTGAGGTCACCCACATTTACCTGCATGACTCGGCGGGTAGGTTTATCCGCTCCTTCGAGGCGGCAGAAGTGTTGGTTTCCGAAGGTTCCTATGAAATCCCGGTTGCTGCAATCAGGAACGGGCTGTATTTTGTCGGGTTAAAACTGGACCAGGGGGAACCCTTGCTTTTGAAATTACTGGTGCATAGCAGGTAAGGGAAACTATACAGCAGCTATTTTTCATAGGTGACAGCCTCCTGTCAGGCTGAGTGCCCGTGCCCGCCCGTATCCTATGACTTAAACAAATACTGACTCATAAATTTTTTCTATAGTTTAGGAAGCATATCTCATAGTGTTTACATATGGCGTGTCTCTTTCGACTACGGCAAAGGCTCTGGCCAGGAGTTTATTCCTGATGATGTTTATTGTGCTCATTTTATTTTTTCCGTTTTCGATCCTGGCCTCATAATAAGCTTTCATCTCAGGGTTGGATTGTATTGCAGAAATCGCACATAGGCTTAAAAGTGCCTTTCCTTCTTTGTTTGCAAGGTGGCTTACCTTGGTACTGCCTATAAGGCTTGTCCCGGAACGGTTGGGAAAAGGAGCTATGCCGCAATATGCCGCATACTTTCTCCAGGTCTTAAACTTGGTAAAGCCCAATGTACTAACAATTAAAAACCTGGCTGTAACTGCCCCGATCCCCTTGACACTGGTCAAGAGCTGATATAGCTTTAGCAGCCGTGGATCTTGCTCAATGATAGTATTGAGTTCTTTTTCTATCACGTTTATTTGCTGGTCAAGGACATGGATGAGTTGTCTTTGCACTTGAAATAATACCGGTTCATTCGCTTCTCCCAGTACCCTTTGCTGCTCTGTAAAAGTGGCTATATGCCCTGCGCGTTGGACCACCAGTTTTTTACGCATCGAGATCAGCCGCTTTAATTTTAGCAGGGATTCTTCAGGCACTGAGTAGAGCCTTGGTTCTTCTCGTGTACGGTAGCCGAACAGGGCAATCCGCTTTGCATCTGCCTTGTCGTTCTTTCCCCTTACAATGCCCAAAGACCGTTTGACCTCCAACCCAGAGACTGCCTGCAAAAGGCAGCCTTTCTCAGCCAGGCACTGGGCGAGTTGATGGGAGTACAACCCCGTGTGCTCAAAGACAAACAAAAGGCTTTGTTTGTCGGCTGTGCTGTTTTTCAAGGACCAGTCTATCATTTGGGCAATCTCCTGCGGAGTATTTTCAAAAATCCCCTGCATTTTTTCGTGGTGAATGTAGCAATCCAGGGTTAATTTGCTTACATCAATACCGATGACATCCTTAATTTTCATAATTTTACAGTGTTAAATTAGGTTGCTTAAACTAAGACCTTTATAAGCAAGGCTAAAATCCTATATGGTTCTAGGCAACCGTTAAGAAGAACGGGGACTAATACGGGCGTTAGGCCACAAACCTAGAAACGTGCCAGAGTTCACCCCGTTCTTTTTCATTTAAAGGTATTAACATTTTTATCAGTTATAAGTCTCCCCCTGCACCCCCTCTTTTCAACATCATTATAATAGATAATATTTATGATACAAATCTAAAGGAACGTGCCCCGCCAGAATGCTCTGTCGGGCTGGCGTTCCGGTACGGGCGGGGTGTCGAAGCCCAACAAAAGGAAAACTACATGTTTTCTGCAGGTTCCAAGCTATTTTAGCACCATGTCAGGCTAATAGCGGAGTCGAAGCCCTGCGCCTCAGCGTACGCCTTAAAGCTATCCATGATTGCCTGCCAGCCCTGCCGCTGTTGCTCGATCGGATTTTCATTCTCGGGATCAAAGCTTTCCGAAACTTCGGTTACGCCCCGATCTTCTTTAAAGCGGACCTGCGCTTTACGGCCGTCCTCCATTGTAAAGGAGATCTCTTTGTGTGGTTCTACCTTGTCATAGGTACCCCCGAAATCAAAACCCATACTCCCGTCTTTCGCTTCCATCCTGAAGGTGAATTTGCCTCCGTCCCGCAGATCGTTTGTTGCCCTCGGCGTATACCAGTCAGGCGAGGGGCTGTTCCATTTAACAATATGATCCGGGTTGGTCCATAGCTCCCACACTTTGTTTGCCGCTGCTTTTACGGTAGTCTTTACGGTGATCTGTTCCATGTTGTTCGGATTATAATAATTCTATACCACAAATGTGGGGATATTTCGAATGGGTTGCGCGGTGTAAATCCGACTATCAGTAGGGTTAATCCCGCCATTTGATTCCCGTAAAACAGAAGTACCAGCCCGGGCACAAATAGCATAGAGGACGTGGAAGAGAAGCAGAACTGCCATTTATTTAAGCGTTTGTTTTTCCTGCAATTAAAAAACGTATCCCGGGGCGGGGATACGTTGATGATAATGCACTCATCCAGACTCCAATGTTCTGAGCCAGGTTTAATGCTGACTTATTTGGCCCGGACTTCCCAGGTGTCACCGGTTAATTCACGTTTACGGATGAAGGATTATTGTTTTGCTTTGCACTTTTCTCTTTTTGCTCCGCCTTCTTTTTGAGCACGGCTAATTTAGCTTCCAACAACTCAATAAGCTCCACTGGTTTATGATGCGCGTTGTCTATCAGTGAACTCAATCGGGATTCAAGGGTACCTTTTCCTTCCTCGATGGCCACCTCGGCCTTCCTTTTCAGTTCCTCTGCAGCACGGGAAACAGCATCCAGGGCTGTATTGGCGGAATCTGCAATTTTGCGCCTGGTATCAACTCCCTTTTCCGGAGCATATAGTATGGCAACAATTGTACCTATGGCAGCACCTGTGATAAGGGCAAGAAATTCATTTGAATTTGTCTTCATTTTTATTGAATTTTAGGGTGAATAGTAAAATTACGACTGATATTCCATTTATTGGGTTGAAACAATCAGATTTTTAACGCAATTGCAAGGGTGATGGCCCGGGCTTTATCCGGCTTGTCAACCTACCCGGTGTTCTGTTTATCCAAAAATCTCCTTTGTGTCCAGAGGAGAGGTGCCCCGGGGGCAAAGCCGCGAGGAATTCTTTTGATTAAAACTGATATACCGCCCTGGCCAGGACCAGCCTGCGGATGTCCGGGGCCCCGTAAATAGCCCGGTATTTTTCGTCGAAAACATTGGTTACGGTAACTCCCAGTTGCAATTTAGTGAATTTGTACCCCAGCCCGGCATCGGCTACTGTATAACCATCTACCGGGCCGGAAAAGGATAAGCCGTTCACGCTTTCCCAGGACGAAGTCAACCGAAGTGCCGCGTTGTAATAAAACCCCTTTTCCGGATAGTGGTTTAGCCCCAGTTTAACCCGGGTATCCGGGGTATTCAGGGACAATGGTGCCGTAAGATCCGAATTTGAGATGGCGAGCTGCTCCCAATTGACCTGGCTCAACCATGTCAAATTTCCAAAAAAACTCAGTGCGTCATTCACAAAATACTCCACCCCAATTTCGATGCCCCAGTAATCAATAGTATCAAAGTTCAGGTAGGCGAAATCATAAGTTCCCAATCCGGCCGGCGAGTTATCCGATTTGAGCAAACCAAGCGCCACTGGCATCCCATTTTCGTCCAGCGTAAAATTTTCAATGGACCCCGTGTAAATAGCTGCAAGGGATTCCGGTGTAAACCCGTATTGTGCCAGGACATCAGGATCGGTATGGGCGATTACGGAGGCCCCCAGGTCGTTCCCCGCAAGGGGATAAACCAGGAAGGGCGCAAGCGGGATAGGGGAGCTAAGGATATGTTTCCGGCGCAAATAATACAGGTCTGCATTGACGGCCCATTTGCTGTTGATCACCCCCTTATATCCCAGTTCAAACATATCCGATTCGGAAAGGGACAAAGGCGCCCTGGTGACGGTAGCCCCGGTGGGAACCGCGTTGGTATTGCCATCAACAGCCGGGGTAACGGAAAACAGGTAGTCGGTCAACCCCTGTGGAAACTGCCCGGAAGCTGCCAGCCCGGAGGTTACCAAACCATAGAGGGAAGCCAGGGGAATATTACCGCCGGGGGTGGTGGTTTGTGTTATAAAATTATACCCCGTACCATTGTCAAAAGTCAGGGTTTCCTTTCCGTTAAGCAGGTATATCCGGAAGGCGCCGGTATCGGCAATCGGCGAATCGGCAAAGAGGTTGAGCGAGGTAGGGGCGCCAAAGGCTTTGTTCCATGTAAGCCGGAAAGTATTGGATACAGAAGGATGATAAACAAGGCCGAGGCGGGGGGCAAAGGAGGTCTCATCGAGAGCCGAAAAATGGTCGATCCTTGCGGCGGCTACCGCATCCAAAGATTCGGATATCTTGTAATTTCCCTGGGCATATACCCCTGCAATATTATAATTGTCATCCCCTTCAAAACGCCCGTGGATGGTATTTTTGGTATCGATACTGACCATGCGGAAATCGCCCCCCAGGGTAAGGTCGAGTTTTTCATTCCCCAAATCAAAATTGTATTGCAGCTGGGATTCAAACTGATCAGAAATGGTCACCGTTGTGAGCCCCGTATCATACAAAAATGCTTTTCCATCCGTGCTGTTGATCTTCGACCAGAAAGCCTGGGCAAAAAGCTTCCCGGAATTCAGCCTCAGTTGTGCAAAAGGCCGCCCGGAAGCCACATATGCCTCCCCCTGGGAAGTGCGGAACAATCCTTCATAGACCCCGTACCCCCCCACGGCAAATAAGGTGGTATTTTCCGTGGGTTTATAGGCCAGCGTTCCTGTAAACCCGTAGGTATTCTGGTTATAATCGGGCACCGTCGCATTGATGGGCTCCCCCGTAATAGCACTCCGGATGGGTGTTATAAACGCTGCGATCCGGCGGGCATGTGCCGGGTCATTGGGATCGAGTTCAAAGTCCCTTGCAGTCCGGAACTGCCCGGTGATTTTGTATGCCAGTTTATCAGAGATCGCATCTGCATGCCGGAAGGAGGTGGCGAACTGGTTCCGGTTCCCGGCTCCAAGGCTCAGCGACGTCCCCTGGTATTGGAAGGGATCCTTGGAGATAAAATGCACGATCCCGGCTTCCACGCCGGGGCCATATAAGGCGGAGGCAGGGCCTTTGATCACTTCAATACGCTCCAGGTCCAGCATATCGATCGGATGCTGCCCAAAAGCCAGGAACCCCAGGCTCGGGATAACAATATTTCTGTAATCAGCTATGATAAAGGTTTCTGTCTGGAAGACTTCGGACCTTCCCCTAAGGTTGATCTGCCCGCCCGCTACGCTATATTGGGCAATGTCTACCCCGGGGAGGTTGCGCAGGGAGAGCATCGGATCCATCACCGCGTCGCTCCGCAGCTTCCGCTCCGTAAGTAAACTTACCGAAGCCGGCGCAACCTGCACCATTTCCTGTTTGCGGGATACCGAAACCACCACCTCATTCCATGGCAATGGAGCCAGCGTTATGACAAGGCCGCTTTCCGGTTGTTTTATCGTAAGGATTTTGGGAAGATACCCTACAAAGGAGACCTCGATGTCAAACGGAAATTCAAGGGTGGTTGTAAGTTCAAAATTCCCGTCATCATCGGAATACGTTCCTTCGGTGGTCCCGGCCACCAGGATATTCGCCCCCGGCAACCCCTCACTGGAATCATCTGCTACCCGTCCGGAAACCACCGACTGGGCCATTGATTGCTGAAGGAAAAAGACGGACAAAATGAAAAAAAGCCGGAAACTGCAGGGAATAAAATAGCTACATACCGATTTCATGTCGCGCCTTTGGATTAGTGAATTGAACAATTCCTGAAAATCACCGTTGCCGAATACAAAGAGGGGAAATCAATGGCCTGTCAAGGGTTGTTATAAAAATAGCTAAAAAACAAAACGCTACCGTTTTTTTTCCACGAAATACATATCGATCTCGCCTACATTTTTAGCGGATATCTTGCCCCTGTATACGCAGGAAAACCGATCTTTTACCTTTAAATACATGGTCCCGGAAATATTCAACATCCCGGGCTCCCCGGAAGATTCCATACGGGAGGCAATATTCACGGTAGGACCCCAGATATCATAGGCGTATTTTTTGATCCCCACCACCCCGGCAATGACCGGCCCCGAATGGATCCCTTCACGCAGATGCAATGGCGGGATCCCCCTTTTCACCCGGTCGTAATTGGACTCTTCGATATAGGCAAGCATTTTAAGGCCTGCCCTTACGATATCGTACTCATGGGTGGGGGCGTCTTCGGAGATCCCCCCCGCACACATATAGGCATCCCCGATCGTCTTTATTTTTTCGAGCCCGAATTCTTCCACGATGGTGTCAAAGGCCTTGAAGCACCGATGGAGTTCATCGATGATCTGGTCGGCCGTCAGCTTTTCTGAAAAAAGGCTGAAATCTTTAAAGTCCGTAAAGAGGACAGACACATTATCGTATTTCCGGGCCTTCACATTCCCATATACCTTTAATTCCTCTGCTACTTTAGCGGGGAGGATGTTTTTAAGCAATTCATCTGCCTTATCCCTTTCCTGGGTAATCTGGAAGGACCGTTGTTGTAATTTATCTTCCAAAAGTTCCGTAAGTATGGAATTATCCATCGCTATGGCAACCTGGGAGTACATCAGGTTGATCAGATCGATATTTATAAAATCAAATGCATTTTCGATCTTGCTGTTTTCAAGGTAAATAAGGCTCTTGGTTTGATTACTCCTCACAAAAGGAATACACAGCACAGACCGGATCTTTTTTTCCAGGATATACGGGTCGCTCCTGTACTGGGAATTTTGATACGCATTCCCGATGACCAATTGGATCCTCCTGCGTTCCACCAGTCGCAACAAGGTCAAGGGAAGGGCCCCGGCGCCAGCGATAGTATTTTGAATCTCCGTCTCTTCCCGGGCTGTTTTGGAAGCATAGATATTAAAATCGAGGTCATTCTTAATGATGAAAACGGCACGTTCAACAGACGGTTCCTCCATAATTGAATCGAGGAGGATGCTGACCAGCTTATTGAGATCATCCTGTTCATAGACGGCCCTGCTGAGGCGGACCAGCTGGTTAAAATTCTTGCCACCCTGATCTCCAGCCGGGGACAAGGCCACATCCGGGGATCTGCCCGGGCTTAGGTCCGCTAATTCGGGGAACTGCTGGGTGATACGGTTCACAATGCTGATGGCCCCCCACTCCCGGTAAAATTCCACCGCTTCCGCCATTTTCTTCAGTCCGGCCCGCCGAACTCCAAGCGCTGCCAAATGAGCTCCATACATTTCATACGACAAGGCCTTGTCCCAGGGGTTGTCGTATTCCAATGCACTAATACAGGCTTCTGAAAAGTATCCCTTTGCAGCATCAGGCCTACCTTGCTGCACCTCCCGAAGGCCTGACAGCAGCAGGTATTTTACCCTGTACGTAAAGGGCGCAACCTTAGACCGTGCCTTAAATATCCCCAGGTATTTATTGATCTCCGATTTCGGGATGGCGGGACGCGCCGAGGTTTGCTGCAATATGTGAAGGAGGGCATAAAATATATGATAAATTGCATTGATAGTGCCGTGACCCCCTTCTTTTGTGCTCTGTAAAAGCGATGTAAGCAGTTCCTTGTCCTGGCATATTTTGTTGTCCCCGGTATAGACAATAAGCTTCACCAATTTTAAATTAGCCGGTAAAAGCCGGTCATTCGATATATCCGCTTCCGTGAACACCCCCTTTCTCAGCGGCAATGTATTGTCATCCAGCGCTTCATTGCTGAAATGCCCCCTGGTCAATTCCTTCAGGAGCGTCTTGATCGTCCTATGGAAGCTGTCACTGATCTTCTGGTTATCATCCTGACAGAGTTTATGGGAGGCTTCTACCAATTCACTGAGTCGGGCCAGTGGGTAACCGTCAAACAATAAATACCATCGCGCCATCCCCAGGCAGTAGTGGGCGATATTGATATTGCCCAATTCCCTCCCTTTCCTGTAATAATCTTCGAGGGCCGCAATGCAGTCCCTGAGCGGATATTCCGTATGCTGCACAAAAGCACTGTAGAGGAAATTAACCAATATCGACACCTCGCTGTTGGGAAGCTTGCTCTCCATGAGTTTAAAACCGGCCCGGCAAATCACATGGGCCCTGCTAACCATATTGGTAAAGCTGTTCATATTGAAGCCAAGGGAAACCAAATGGTTGGGGGATTGTGGGATTACCCCTTTTTTCAGGGTATCGCGTATACCCAGGTAGGTAAGGCGGGCGGTGAGTTCGGGTTTTAAAAAATATACAGCCGGGGAGGAGATGCTGATAAGGCTCTGATAAATTGCCTGTTTCCTGTCCGTGCTAAAGGGCAGGCCTTCCACATTATCCGCCTTCAGATTACGGGTACGCCATATATTCAGGAAGAACATTTTAATGATCTCTGCTTTGCTGATATTCAGGCTGAATTTGATTCCCATGGCCTGTAATCCTTCCTGCAGCACCTTGAGGGTGGCTTCATAATTGCCCCGTTGAACGGTTTCAATGGCCTTAAGGATGTAAATATGATATCCCTGATTCTTGTTGGACACCACCTTCGCCAGTTCCCCGAGTAAAGACTGGTAAGCGGTATACTTCATGGCATACAAGGCACAAAGGGTGGCTTCGTAGGCATGGGTAAACACCACTTCCTGGTCAGCGGTCTCCCGGACCCTGTTGATGGTGAGAAGTTTTGCGAAATACTGGGAGGCATTGTCAAATGCTGCTTCCTTCTTTGCCTTATGGGCCGCTTCCTCCAGATAGCCTATATATTCCAGGCAGTTTTCAGGCCGCAGGGGCATAATGTGGGCGACCAGTTCATAAATCCTGGAAGCTACCTCGTCTTCGTTGAGTTCCTTAAAAAGCATTTTTACGAGGTCCAGTTTGAAACGTTCAAGTTCCTGCTCGCCCATTGATTCGAGGAGTATTTCTGCAAATCCCGAATGAGAGAACTTCATCCTGGACAAGCGGGCATTTTCATATTCCACCGGTGTGAGGAAGCCTTTTTGTCGAAGGCCATTCAGGATCACCTCAACCTGCTCCTCATCAAAGGAGAGGATATGGTGCAACTGCCGTACATCAATATTCTGCCCCATAGACATCGCACCCTGTAAAACGTAGTGTTCCTCATCACTGAGCTGGTCAATCCGGTTTTTTAAAAAATCCCTGACATTATCTGACAGGTCGATGTTCTGGACCGCCTGGATATCCACCTCCCAGGTTTTTTTACGGATGTTCGCCTTGATGTAATCCTGCGAAATGAGTTCCTCGAATAGTTGTTTGATAAAGGACAAATTTCCCCGTGTTTTCTCATACACGATAGAGCCGAATTCAGCCTGGGGTTCTATCCTAAGGGATTCGAGGATACCTCCGATCCGCGCAGGATCATAATTCTCAAGCGTTATTTCGGTAACGGGTATCGGGTCAGGGCCTTCAGATTGGTGTTCGAGTCCCTCCAGAAATTCGATGCAGTTGGCATTGTAGGCACCTTCTTCCTTATTGATGGTAATTACGATAAGGATGTTTTGAATGTGGGAACTTTTCAAAAGTTGTGTCACCAACCTGGCCGTCCCCACGTCGGTTAATTCAAAGCGTTCAAGGGAGATAACAATTGATTTCTCCAGCAACTGCAGTAGCCTCAGGAATTCGGTATAGGCATAAATAAACCGGTTGATGGCGGCGTTTCCAAAAAGGTCTTCGGTAATCCGGTGGCTATTAAATAAATGTTGGAAATCCTTTTCAAAATCGATCAACACCCCGGAAATGGAACCGATGCTCTCCTGCATACTGCCTTTGAGTTTACTGATATAACGGGGATCTTCCATTAAGATCTGGTGGAGCAGGTCGGCAGTAAGGTCCTTTAGGCCCTTGAATGGAATGGTATCCCGTTGCGAATAGGTACCCGATCCAATAAAAAAACTGTCGTAATCCAGGTCCCTGAAGAAAGATTCGATCAGATAGGATGAGCCGGATCCCTCTTCCCCTTTGAGCTTTACGAGGTGCTTTGCGCCTGTCAATACTTTTTCGGATAACCCAATCAGGATATCGTGCTCCTGTTTTCGCACGAATACACTGTCCGGAATCGTGAACTGGGTAGGGAAATCCATATTTCCCAGTTCAAATAGGGTATCCACATCCTTACTTAGCTGGAGGGATTTGCATTTCCGGAAATCGAAAAGCAATCCTGTAGCCGACTGGTAGCGGTCCCTGGGATCCTTGGAGAGCAGCTTCAGAATAAAAGCGCCCATGGATCTGTTGATATGTCTATTGACCGACCTGGGATCGGGTGGAAGCTGGGATAAATGTTTATGGATAGTGGAAATCCTTTCAGGGCTTTGCAGGGGGTACCTCCCTGTGAACAAGGCGTATAAAATAATACCCAGGGAATAATAATTCGATCGGAAATCGGGTATCCAATAGGTCTGCGGGCTCTGTTCCGGTGACATGCACAGCATATGGGGCTCAATACCCATTATGGTACTATAGAACTCGGCTACGTCTTTGGAGTGGACTGTCATGATGGTATCGACCAGGAAGGTCTTTTCATCGATCAGGTCACACCAGAACAGGTTGGGGTTCAGATCGCAAAACAAATACCCTTTACCGTGCAATTCCAGGGTGACGTGAATGATCTCCGAAGCGATCCTGAGTCGCTCCGGCATAGTCATCTGGTTTTCTGCGATGAGCTGGAGCAGGGAGCTACCCCTTGGGATATGGTATGCCTTCTGGTTTACCGCTGTGCCTGCCAGTGAGGATTCCTCCAGGTGCAGGATGGTATCCAGCAGGTTTTTTAAACGGCGTTCCTTTTTCCAGGATTCCGCAGTGTTGATAAATTCCTGCCGTATCTCTTTTAATAAGATTTTCGGGGACTGGTTGTCTCCCCCTTCTTCACGCAGCCGGATCCATTTGTTCTCATAATTCAGATCCCTGGGTAGCAGCGTATCAGCCATATTTAATTGAAATGCGGGTAAACATGTTTCGACATAAATTCCGTAAAGAATTTCTTGTTTTTACCCCGCATCTTATTGATCAGGTATTGAAGGTCTTCCCGGACATCAACCTTATAACCTGTGTTTTGGGAAACGCATTCATCGATCCATGCCGAATGGATGGTGAAGGCGTAATTCATATCCGGATGGCTCATTTTACAAACGGGGCCGGCCTTCAGGTCAGCCGCATCAAAAAACCAGATTTCCCGGGAATAGGCATCGCTTTCCATGTCAGGTGGGCCTACGATCATGGTGCAAAAAATATACCCGTCCATTTGAGGGTCCAGACCAAGTGTGCTTTCCGCTCTGGGGATAAACTGCATGGACCTCAGGTTTTCGTTTTTATCAAAAATATAATGGTCTTCAAGCTCCATTTTTTCTGTATTCTGTCGGGAAAGGCAATACGGAAGCCATCTTTTGTTCATCTCCACCATTTCGTCAACCGGGATGATCCTGTTTTCATAATCAGTATATAATCCTTTTATAAAATTTGTCAGGTACCGGGGGTCCGTACCATAGCTCTGCCAATAGATATGACGTATTTTATCCACTGTCTCAGTTGCGGAGATAATGTCGCGGTAGGTATGCAGGGCAATGGCCCAGGTATGCGCTCCCAGGTTGCCATTCTGCCCTTCTTTCCCGGTGCTGTAAATTTTAGGGGACTCAAGGATTTTCGCTGTTTCGGCATCAATAACGAATTTTCCGATCCTCCCTATATCCATTTCCCCACAGGTCATCAGCCCTATGGTATTGGGTTTGGCACCCGTCTGGTCTGTGGCAAGCTTATCATAGGACCGGATCCATTCCGCGGCACAGGATGCGGCATTGTGCGCGGTATGGATGGTGATGGTATGGTTCGGGTTTTCGTAATCCATGGAAAAATGTACCGTTTCAAGGTTGATAAGCACCTTTTTGGCCCTGATATTTTTCTTTTTCAGGTCAAGGTTCGCTCTCTTCAGGATATAAACCGGGGTGAATGGTTCCTGTGTGATGGCTGTGAGGTCCCTCATTTTTTCTTCCAGGTCTTTGTTATGGGGAAAGGGGTTGGACATCATCAGTTCGGCGGAGAATTTAAAAGCGGAATCGCTCAACACCAGGTAATCCCGGCTGATATTATTCTGATGCATGCACTGGTTAATAGCTATGGGCTTCCCCGTAGCATCATCCAGTACCGTCCAGCGATGGACCGAGGTGCCATCCCAGCGGAGCAGGTATATGCGGTTTTTCATCCGTAGGAACATATCCATCAACCGGAAGATAAATTCCATGATTTTCTCAAAAATCACCTGGAATGGCTTCCTGGTTTGTGCAACCAAACTTTCGTCGTGATCCAGATGCTTATCTATATTCTTGTAAAAATCGTTGATTTCGGTTGAATGATCTTTGTGCAACGTCCGGGTTGAGACAGCGGCTGCGTGCAAGGAGGAAACATGGCTGTGAAGCTTTGCTTCAATCTCATCATGATGGGTAAGCATCCGCTTGCTGAACTTCCGGTAAAAAACCATATTTTCAAAGGTCCTGGTAAAACATACGGTAAAAAACTCTTTGGTCTCCGGGTCAAAGCAGGGGTGGGCTGTGGATTGGTACATGGGAAAGGGATAATTGGCAATGGCAGGTATCTCTCCCACCCATTCCCTGGTGGTGCCGATAACCGTTTTCAGTTCCATCGTTTCCGTATCGATCTCCCACGGTCGCCCCATATCAAAATTGGCCGACATACGGACGCTTGTGTCCCCATTAAATTTTATCGGGTTGATCGCTGTATTCAATTGGTTCCTTGCGCCAAATTTAAAAGAGGTCCGCCCTATCCCAATCATTTTAAAGGCCATTTGATGCGGATACTCCCCATTCCCCATTTTTGTGGCCTCATCTGCATACCAGCATGGAGGCCTCAACATCCTGGTCTTATATGCCACAGCCCCGGGATGGTTCAGGTCAAAGCGATGCAACATGGCATCTCCATTAAAAATGGAGCTTCCATATTCTGGATTGGGACTGCCATTCGGCAGTTTTTCTGCATACGGGAGCCCCCCGGAATTTACGGTCCCACATGGAGAATTAAAAAATATATAGCCATGCAGGTCTCTGGGCAAGCTACCTTCGAACAGGTCCAGTTGTACTTCTACTTCATCACGGGTGGCATAAGCCAGAGGCTTTTTAGTCGGTATATTTATCATGTCTCGCGGTATAACAGCGGGGGTACTACTAAAATTAAGGAAATATATTGAAGCCCGCACAATGATCTAATATTTATTGCCTTGTAATATCTCCCTCATTATCATGTTTTTATAATAAAACCGATGCTGCAAACATTTTTCATCCTGTCACTTATCCCATTTTCCAAAGGTTACCAATGCTGTGAATCTTCCGGCTATGGGAGTTCCCGGGCTTTGTCGCAGGGGGGCGAATATGACTTCCGGAAGGGTTGATCCTGTCTTAGAAGGATTCGGGTTGGAAGGCAGTAGAAGCCTTTGTCCACTCTCAAGTTCAAGTTCAAGTTCAAGTGCAAGTGCAAGTGCAAGTGCAAGTGCAAGTGCAAGTGCAAGTGCAAGTGCAAGTGCAAGTGCAAGTGCAAGTTCAAGTGCAAGTGCAAGTTCAAGTTCAAGTGCAAGTGCAAGTGTAAGCCTGCTTCGCCGCCTGAATGCAGCTGAAGCTATAGTGGAGGCACAGGTGGCTGGGTTACGAAGGCTGAAAGGCTACGGAGTACAAGTACAGTTTACTGATTGCTTTTTACTGTTTACTGGCATCCTTTTAAACCGATCTAAACCTGTACCGTTTTCCACCTTCCATGGGTAAAAAGCCATAACGTAAAGAGGCCCACAGAAGTCTCCGATACAAATACCCCCCAGAATACCCCGGAATAACCCCAGTTGAGTACCAGGGCCAGGTAATAGCACAATGGTATCTGGATCAGCCAGAAAAAGACCAGGTTGATCCTGGTTGGGGTCCGGGTATCCCCGGCGCCATTGAATGCCTGGGTGGTGACCATCCACCAGCCGTACACAAAATAAGAATAGGAGAGGATCTTCAGCCATTTACCGCCCACGGCCTGTACCCCTTCATCCGATGTGAAAATGGCTACGAGCGATTCGTGGTAGAAAAAATAGACAACTGAGACAGCAAGCAGGAAGATCATATTGTAAAACCCTATTTTCCATACCGCGGATTCAGCCCTGTCCGGTTGGCCTGCACCCAGATTCTGCCCCACAAGCGTAGCGGCTGCATTGGAAAGCCCCCAGGCGGGCATCATAGTAAACAGCATGATCCGTATGGCAATGGTAGCCCCCGCCACGGCGTCGCTGCCAATATCTGCCAAAATACGCATCAAAAAGATCCAGGAGGTCATTGCCACCAACATTTGCCCTACCCCTCCCAGAGACGTCCGTACGATATTGAGCATGATCCGGGCATCCCAACATAGTTGGGAGAACCTGGCTCGGATGTGCTTGCTGCCTTTAAATAGAACCCATAATTGCATCCCCACTCCCGCGCTTCGTCCCAGGGTGGTCGCGATGGCCGCGCCTTCAATCCCCATCGCGGGAATAGGGCCCCAACCAAAAATGAGCAGGGGATCCAGCACAATATTGATGCCATTGGCGATCCACAATACCCTCATGGCGATGGCCGCATCCCCCGCTCCGCGGAAAATGGCATTGATCACAAACAAGAGTATTATAATACCATTGGCACCCAGCATCCACCGGGTATAGCGGAAGCCATGTTCCAAAGCCCAGGGATCTGCCCCCATAAGGCCCAGTAGTTCCTTGGAAAAGAAAATTCCGCCTATTGCAAAGGGGACGGAAGCCATCAAT
>JBGTLT010000029.1:0-2818 GCA_041743975.1 Zeaxanthinibacter sp. | reverse complement strand
ATTCGCAATGGTTGGCTGAACAAACTTGAAGGCAGGGATATACCCCAGTGCACCACGATTCATAATCTCCCAATCCCGAAGATCTCCGCGGCCTCCAATTGAAACCGTTCCAGTTCCTATACCACCCAGCGGCATAGCAACTTCCTTAATATATTTGCCTTCATAGGTCTTCAGGACAGGCCAGTCTTTATTCCATTCCTGCCCGTATATCTGACTGGTCATTATCAGAAAAGAACTAATTAAAGTCAAGCAATGTGTGCAAGTTTTCATAATGCTATTTATTTGGTGTGCCTATAATCAGACATTATTAGATTTTTTGTATGCGGTAATTGTCATAATAATGAATACTCTCCCTGAATAAGTTTATTTGCCCATTCGGACTTCTACCTTAACACTCTCATTTTTTACGAATCCCGTTGGAATCTTGTTTCCCTTTATCTTCTTACCATTCACTTTAATCCACTGAATTCCTTCCGATACATGATCGGGATTGTTTACCACAATCTGATATAAAGCACCCCTAAAGAGCTTTTTAACGGTATAGGTATCCCATTCTTTGGGAATCTTTGGGTCAACCACAAGACCATCAATTACCGGCCTTATGCCAAGGATATGGCTCACATATGAATACCACATCCAGGCTGTTCCCTCGCCAAAACACCAGTGGAACTGACCCTCCCCTCTATGGGCATGGTCCGGGCCAATATAGTTCTCGGGATATGCGAAAGGCTCCAGTAAATATCTGTCCATATCCTTGCTTCTGTTGGAAAGGCTGGCACTTTGGTATAAGTCATTAGCCATTTCCGCATCCCCGTTCATTGCAGCGGCAATGACGGCCCAGCCGGCAGGCCGGAAGTAGACGTTTCCATTACGGAAGCCCGGTGCATAGATGCTCTGTGTACCTATGTAATCTACATACTCCGAATATGAGGGCGAGAAAACCAAAGGTCCGAAATCACTGGATAAATGTTTTGCGATAGAAGAAAGCGATTTTTCAGCCCTTTCCATCGGGGCAATATCAGCCAGGATCATCCAAGATTGTGCATTAAGGTAAATTTTACCCTCTTTATTGGTTTTACTTCCGACAGGTTGAAATTTGTCCGGGTTATCTGCGAATGCCCGGATATACCAATCCCCGTCCCAAGCATATTCATTGATGGCAGTTTTTAATTCATTATACCTATCCTGCCAACGGCTTTCGGTTTCCTGCTGACCCGTGAGACGGGCAATGGCTGCATAATTTTTTAGAAGGTACGCTACCTGGGCACTGAGCATCACACTTTCCGCGTCTCCGGACCTGCTTATTTTGGTGAATTCATCCATCCAATCCCCTGAATTTTTTGGAATTTTGTAAAGGCCTCTGTCGCCAATACCTTTCAACGTGATGTCGAATGCTTTTTCAATGTGGTCGAAAACCGTACCGGAACTTCCGTCCAGATAACCCACTTCCTCCTCAAGAAATTCTAGATCACCGCTCTCCAACAAATAATAGTAAAGGCCGAACAACTGGGTATAAATATAATGATGATGCGGTACAGAATGTCCCGCCGGGATTTTTTCGGGTGGCCACTCTACATTTAAATCCTTATCGAGCATTGCCGGCGGCGACATGTGGAGAGTGTTTTTTGAAACATCCGGGCTCTGATTGGCGAACAGTATATCTTTCAGGCTACTTTTCAAAAAGGGATCAGCATGGCCCATCAGAAGTAGTTCCGGAAACAGTGTCAGGCTGCCACCTTCCAATCCATAGGCCCAAAACCCTGCCCCAAGGGATCCGGTATCCAAATCCTTTTTAAATGTTTGCCTCCAATGGTATTGGCTCCAAATGTTGATAATACGGTCGTTTTCCTTATCCGGTGTTTCTATTTGAACCGACCTATTGATCATCTCCTTGTAATAGGTCTTTACCTCTTCTAGTGCCGTTTCGGTTTTGTCTGGCGAATCGTATTTGTTGATTATTGACGTGACCCCGGCCATATCTTTTCCCATTCCTAATAGATACACCATTTTATGGGTATCATTTGCGGGAATTTGAACTCTCTTTTCAATTACCCCTAATGGGAACTCATCGTAATTCCAAAAACCTGTGTTACTTAGATTTTCATCCAACAAGGCTTTCGGATGCCGCCAATCCCCTTTCCGCCCTAAGAAATTTATCGCTTTAGTTTCGAAGGAATCAAATCCCGAATCCGTCGTAAAGAATCCAAGATAAGGCCATGGCTCACAATTGGCAGTGGATCTCCAGTTGGTTTGCTCGGCGAGCATGACATTCTTATCCCGATATACCTTTTTATATAAATTATGCTGACTACCTCCTAGTCCATCACTAGGGTGAGCATCCTTTTTGGTTGCATCCCCCAGACTCCATTCAACCTGCCCATAAACGGATAGCTGCCTGGTTTCGTCCGATGTATTGTTGATTTCCACCAGTACAAGTAACACATCGTCATTACGGGGTATGAAATATGTAAGTTTAGTATCTAATTCGAGTTGAGTTTTGCCAATTTGACTATATCCCAACCCAATTACGGAATGCCATTGATCTTCTCCGGAAGATTCGTTGACCATAAATGATTGCCCGGAAGTTCTGTCTTTAATGTAAAAATGCCCGGAAACGCTTTGAGGGTTAACCAACCCGTTAATGGATGGATCAAGTAAAAAGCTTTCTATATAACCGTTATGAGTCACCCATGAAAAAAAGACATCATTGCTTAATCTGTTGAGCCAGGGCCTAGGTAAATTATCTTCAGTGATGATGCATTCCATCCCATCATTTGAAAAGGAGTAGCTGTGATTGAGATTTGAAGCTTGCGCGTAA
>JBGTLT010000028.1:0-21152 GCA_041743975.1 Zeaxanthinibacter sp. | reverse complement strand
CATTGCCGTTGTACTTGCCGGATGGACGACAGCAAACCCGACCATTTACAGGGCCGGACTTGCTTTTCAAGCTATTCTGCCCAAAACATCAACATTTTGGGTAACGATTATCGCCGGCAGTATTGCAACGATTGCGGGGCTTTTCCCAGCCTTTGCCATGAAGTTGCTGGATTTTGTTGCCCTTTATGGATTTATCCTGGCCCCTGTAGGTGCGGTGATTGTTTTTGAACACTTCTTTGGTGAAAAGGTGGGCGTGCTGGGGAACTACGCGGAAAGGAGAAACATTCAATACAATAGGGCGGTTCTGTATGCATGGGCGATCAGTTTTGGGCTTTTTTATTTAATTTCGGTTCAATTCGATGTGTTTCTTTCTTTTGTGACCCTACCGGCCTGGTTGCTGTGTGGGGTATTGTTTTTGGTCTTTAGCAAAAGGCTTCAGAACCGAAAATGACCCGGAACTGAAAAGATTACAAATCGATTAATACTAAAATCAACCGGTTAGAACTAAAATGAACTAAATATGAAAAATGCATTTTATGCCATCGTATTTGGGATATTGTTCCAAATGCCACAGACGATAACAGCCCAGCTAACTGATAGTAGGCCCAGGACCATCATAACTACCGATGGGGAGATAGACGACGTGGATTCCTTTATCAGGATGCTCCTCTATTCCAATGAATTCCTCATCGAGGGGCTGGTGTATAGCAGCTCCATGTGGCATTTTAAGGGAGATGGAAAAGGGACCAAATTCGTGTCAGAAATGGAAATGACCAGGAACCTATACGGTGAGAAGACAGACCTCCGCTGGCCGGGGACGCAATGGATGCAGGATTTGGTGATTGCTTATGGTGAAGTCTACCCTACGCTGAGTACCCATGCAGAAGGATTTCCAACGGCAGCTTTTCTGAATGGACTCATCAAAGTAGGGAATATCGATTTTGAAGGTGAAATGGAAAAGGATACGGAGGGGTCCGACTTTATCAAAGCAAAATTATTGGATGAGGAGATGGCACCGCTCTACCTGCAGGTTTGGGGAGGCACCAATACAATTGCAAGGGCTTTAAAATCTATAGAGGATGAGTTCAGGAAAACCCCTCAATGGAAGGAAATTTATACTAAAGTGAATACTAAGGCCATATTGTATATGATCATGGACCAGGATGCGACTTACAAGAAATATATCGAAAAATCATGGCCTGATATCAAAGTGTATTATAATACCAACCAATTCTGGAGCCTGGCCTATGATTGGCAGAAAGCGGTCCCTGAGGAATTGCATCAATACCTGGAAGCGGGATTTATGGGGGAACATATTATCAACGGCCACGGCCCCCTTACCAAAATGTATTATAGCTATGGTGACGGTCAAAGGCAGGTTGGCGACCATGAGCATATCCATGGAGACCCAAAGAAACTCCGGAATGCCCAGTGGGGTACATTCCAGGAATATGATTTTATTTCAGAAGGTGATTCCCCTGCATTCCTTCATTTGATCGATGTGGGGTTAGACAATCTGCAAAACCCTGGTTATGGCGGGTGGGGCGGACGATTGATGCAATCAATGACCAATTCCAACCGGTGGGAAGATGGTGAGGCTGTGGCCGACTTCAATCCGTTCACCCACAAAACAGACAATGCGTATCCACAGACACGTTGGATCAAAGCCCTGCAACTTGATTTTGCAGCCCGTGCTGATTGGTGCGTGAAAGCTTTTGCCGATGCCAACCATGCGCCCGTCGTTCAATTGACACACGCTGAGCAACTGAAAATAAATCCAGGGGAAACCATTTCATTAAGTGGCATGGCGACTGACCCGGACGGCGATTCCTTGAAGTATTCCTGGTGGCACTACAAGGAGGCAGGGACCTACATGGGTGATGTAATCATTTCGGATTCCGAAACGGCAAACCCGTCTTTGAAGGTCAGTATGGATATCAAAAAGGATGAGACCATCCACGTGATCCTGGAAGTTACAGATGATGACTTTCCGCAGATGACCCGCTATCGGCGGGTGGTACTGACTGCAGAATAATGTATACCACCAGATAATTTGAGAAACCAAAAACAGCAGGGATAATCCTGTTGACATATCTTCTGCAGTGCTCTTAGGTCTTAGGAATTCAACTTCAGAGGCTAAAGGAAATTAATTTATTGGCAGTAGGATGGCCGGAGGTTTGAGCCTGCCCTCTTTCACCGGTATCGACGGATACACCAAATCTGAGAAAACACGGTTACCCTGGCTACCTGCAGAAATTACCCGAAACCAGTGTATCCGGAAAACTTTTCTGCTAGCTGTACATTTCGGATAATATTTGGGGCCTTTTAAAAAGCAGCCGGATTGCTGTAAAAATGCTTTTTTGCTTAAATGGCACAAAGTCAAATCTCAGAATGGCTTCCGGGGATTCGGTACCCTCGATTTTCAAGCCATTTGCAAAGTCAAAATCAAGGTATTCCAAACCGTCTGCCGATTCTTCTTTCCGGTCGCTGTACAAAAAGCTATTGCCGGATTTACCCAGGTAAAATCGCAGGGTAGTATAGGTCCCCGGGGCCAATGACAGAAGACTTTTTGACCTTAAAAAAACACCGGCATACATCCCTTTTATATGCAATGAAGCCTGGCCGGGGAAGTCAGCAATAAAATGCTCCCGCCCCATACTTTGCAAAGCGGAGAGCTTTATGATGTTTAAATTCATTTCAGACACACTCATTTCATCTGCATACGCGTTTTTTAAAACCAGATCTTTAATATGTCTGCCTTCTCTGTCCATTTGATAGAGATCTAAAATAAAGGGAATTGTCTGCCAAATATTGGGATAGAATTTCATGTTTTTCATAATGTTGAATTGTAAATAATACAACTCAAAATTACGGTCCATTCCATGCCCTCAAAACTGCAGCATTATCCATTTTATATGATATTTTATCCCAAATACCGGATAATACCGCCTGGTGGTGCTATACAACAAATAGCTAACCTCGGTAATCTCATCACAGTGGTATTTGATAAAAACCAATATCGCAAAGTATAAATTTTCAAAAGCCGGGTTGGGGCTGCCGAAATTATTGGCTCCGGCTAGCATGCTTCGCCTGGGGCGGGTCACTCTGGAAAATGGAAATTCTGGAGTGGAACACTACCGTTGCCATGTTGGATAATTCGAAGGCTTCAGCACAAAATTGTGTTCATCCAGCCTGGAGCATGGGTCATTCCAGTTCGCATCAAAAATGTTATCCAACAATTTTTTTAAGCTATTGAAGGAATTGGGTTTTTGAACAAAGCCATTTGCACCAAGCTCATAGCTTTTTTTTATATCCATCAAATTATTGGAGGTGGAGTACATGATGATGCACAGATCGCGTAAATGATTGCTGTTTCTGATCTCCTCCAGACATTCAAAACCATTTTTCATGGGCATATTGATATCTAGAAAGACAATGTCCGGCAATTCGCTGCCTGATTTTAGCAGGTGGTCCAAAATCGATTTTCCATCGGGGAAAGTACTGCACCTTAGCGCTTCATCAACGTCGGAACAGGCACTTATAAAGAATTCCCGATCGTCAACATCATCATCGGCCAAAAATACCAGGTTGGGTTTTTTCATGTTTAAATGGTAATAACCAGTATACGAAGATAAAAAATTCTGTAAATAATATCCTTGTTTGAGAAATGATTATAGGATCCAAAATAAAGAAAAACTTACCAGGTGTTTCCTTTATTGGCCCAAGATGTATTAGCCCAACATGGCATCGATTTTTACAGGGCTTATGAACTGTTCGTGTTTTCCCCGGTTATCTATTAAACAAGCAGGACTAACCTGCCCGGGCAAACCATAAAACCGGTTTTCCTGACCGATTCATTTTCCATTAAATACTTTTCGGAATTGGGATGGAAATTTTGTAATTTATCACTTGCGGATCCTATTGCTGCCGGGCCGGGTAAAGCCGGATGAAAATGTTAAGGGGTGAGGGTCTGCAAATCTATTCATCAAATAAAGACTACGGGTATGGAAACAACTTTCATCCACTTAAAAAAGGTATCTGCCCTGGTGGTGGCAACTTGTATGTTGATTGCAAACACGGCCGGGGCGCAGGATACAGCCGGACAAAGCGAACTGGACACCAAGGTAACGGCATTTCTGAATGGAAAAAGTGACACCTGGCGCGACATGAATGTCCCTGCTTCTGACGGGAAACTGCTTTATGACATCATTTTGAAAAATGGGTATACCAAAGGCTTGGAAATAGGGACCTCCACGGGACATTCCGCCATCTGGATCGCCTGGGCCTTCAGCAAAACAGGGGGTAAGCTGATCACCATAGAGATTGACAAGAACCGCTTCCAGGAAGCCCTGTCAAATTTTAAAGCTGCCGGCTTATCGGATTATATAGATGCCCGGCTAGCCGATGCCCATGAGTTGGTCAGGGATCTCCCCGGGCCTTTCGATTTTGTATTCAGCGACGCAGATAAAAATTGGTACGTGAATTATTTTAAGGACGTATCCCCGAAACTGGAAGCCGGGGGTTGCTTTACGGCGCATAACGTCAGGCCTGCAGGTAATGGGGGAGGTGGCATGAGCGGTACCCAAGAATATCTTGAATATGTTCAACAACAAAGTAATTATACCACTACCGTGGACAATACGGGCGGAGGGGTGGCGATAAGCTATAAAAGATAATCGTCTCACCCTATATTAAGGAAGTAACTTTTCAGTACAATAAAGCCATTTGGTTACCCAACAACATCTTTCTCGGTGATAAAAGGTTGATGGTAATAGCGCTGGCCTTTGGCCCTGTACAGGGCATTGGCCAATGCACCCATAATAGGAGGGTAGGGAGGTTCTCCCAGACCGGTTGGATCTATTTCATTCTGTACAAAATATACCTCTATATTGCGGGGTGCCTCGCTGTAGCGGATAAGACGGTATTTGTCAAAGTTGTTCTGTTCCGGAACGCCATCCTTAAAGGTGAGCTCACTGAACATTGCATGCCCGATTCCGTCCACGATCCCGCCTTCTGCCAGGTTAGTGGCCGCATCAGGATTCACCACGATACCGCAGTCGATGGCACAATACACTTTATCTATTATTGGTTTATCATTTTCAATGACCATATCCAGGACCTGGGCTACATAGCTGTTATGGCAGAAGTAAGCGGACACCCCCCGGTAGCGGTTGGATTCTTCCTGTCCCCATCCAGATTTTTCCTTTACCAATTCAAGGACGCCTGCATACCGTGATGCCTCATAGTCATTTTCTTCCCCAATGGGATCTTCCATGGCACGTTTCAACAACTCCAACCGGAAGTCGATCGGATCCTTGCCGGCAGCTTCTGCTACTTCATCCAGGAAGGATTGCTCGGCCCCTGCTATAAAATTGGACCTTGGGGCACGGAAGGCACCTACCGTTATGTTGGAATCGATGGACCATTCCTCCGCAAGGTAATTCTCCAGGGCACCTGCGGGGAACCGGTTGGCCGCCAGCGGGCTTTCCGGGATGCCGCCTGTACGAACATGGAAGGCTATCAGGTTATTGTCCGCATCGAGTGCGGCCTGGTAGGTAGCATAGTACGCCGGGCGGTATGTGCCATGGGTCATATCGTCTTCTCGGGTATAAACCAACTTAACGGGCGCATTCATTTTTTGTGAAATGGCCGCGGCCTCGGTTAGGAAGTGGCCATAAAGCCTGCGTCCAAAGCCACCGCCTTGGCGGGTCATCTGAATGTCGACCTTTTCCAATGGCAGGCCCAACCTTTCGGCCACACTGCGTTCCATAATTTCCGGTGTCTGGGTTGGTCCCACAAGTTCTGCCTTGTCTGCCGTTACATGGGCAAAGAAATTCATGGGCTCCATGGTATTATGGGCCAGAAAAGGGCAGGAGTAACTGCGTTCAATGATTTTTGCGGCCTTTTTAAAGACAGCTTCCGGATCTCCATCCTTCCGGACTACCTTGGAATTTTGGGATCCCATATCTTCCATCAGTTCCCGGTGGTGGTCGGTCCCTTCCAGTCCGGCGGGATGGTTCACGGTCAATGTCCTGCCAAAAATTTCCATTTCATTTTTAATCTCCGGCGCCAGTTCCCATTCTACTTTTAAAGCTTTCTTGGCGTTCAGGGTTTCCCATGTGGAATTGCCCACAACAACAGCGAGATCAGTAAAAGCACTGGTATCAAACGCGCTTTTATTGTACTCTTCCTTGAATGTTTTGATCGTAAAAATATCTTTGATGCCCGGCATTGATTTAGCCTCAGAAGCGTCAATTGATTTCAGTTGCATCCCAAAAGCAGGCGGATGTACGATCATGGCGATCAGCATCCCGTCCCGGTGGTAGTCCAGACCGAAGAGCGGTTGCCCGGTAACGATCTTAAGGCCATCCACATTTTTACGGGAGGTGCCGATAATTTTAAAATTCCTGACGTCCTTGAGGGCCACTTCTTTCGGCACGGCTATTTTAGCGGCAGCCGACGCCATTTCCCCATAACCGGCCGACTTCCCGCTGTTTTGATGGTGCAGGATCCCGGCCTCAGTGGTTATTTCTTCCACGGGTATCTCCCATTCTTTTGCAGCAGCTGCAATCAGCATATGCCGGGCCGTAGCGCCGGCCATACGCAGCCCTTCCCACCCTTGCCGGATGGATTGGCTGCCCCCGGCAAGTTGCCGGGTAAAGATTGTCGTGTTTAAGGGTGCCTGTTCCACTACCACATTTTTCCAGTCCACATCCAGTTCTTCCGCGACCATCATAGGCATGGAAGTTTTTACATTCTGCCCGATTTCAGGGTTGGGGGACATAATGGTTACCATTCCATTTTCCCCAATCTTTAAAAATCCATTGATACTGAACCATTCTTTAGGCATGTTCTGCACCTGTTCCGGGGTTGGCTTGCAGGAAGCGAGCCAACTAAAACCCAGCATCATTCCTCCTCCAGCAAGGGCTGAACTTTTAAGGAAGGAACGTCTGCCGTATGATGTTTTTGCGGTTGTCATTTTCCATTGTTTTTAGGTGTGCAAAAGGTAAGTGGGATTGTAATGCGTATTATGCGCCTGGAATCAGGCGTTTTGAATACTGGCGGCTGCCTTAACAGCTTTTTTAATGCGCGTATAGGTTCCGCAACGGCAGATATTGCCGTTCATTGCCACTTCAATTTCCGCGTCGCTGGGATTCGGGTTATCCTTTAAAAATGCCGAGGCTGTCATGATCTGCCCAGCCTGGCAGTAGCCACACTGGTACACGTCATGCTCCAGCCAGGCCTGTTGTACAGGGTGGTCGCCATTTTCAGAAAGCCCTTCAATGGTCGTAATGGACTTGTCGCCAACGGCTGAAACGGGTAATTGGCAGGAGCGTACCGCCGTTCCGTTAAGATGCACTGTACAGGAGCCGCATTGCGCAATACCACAGCCGTATTTTGTACCCACCAATTGCAGGTGATCCCGTAATACCCAGAGCATTGGTGTGGCAGGATCTACCTCGAGCTCCCGGGTTTTTCCGTTGATGTTCAGATTAAACTTTGCCATAATTATCTGGTATAGGTTGAATTATGACAATTTAAGATATTTATCAATATTCTGAAAGATATAAATCCAACAATTTATTACACAAAACAAACAGTCCTTACGGAAATTGTTCTATTGGCGAAGCCAGGAACCGCCCCTGTACATGCATTGAACTGATCGCAGGGAACATCATAATCTTAACTGAAGGAATCTTCGCAGAACGGGCACCCGGTTTGGTCTGAATGGTCAGAAAAGTTGGTTTCAGGATGAATGGAAATTGCAGTATCGGACCTTAGCTTTGGGGAAATGCGGGTGTTTCAGGTTTCCGGGTATGCTTCCGGATGACTATCCGGGAAATCACAGAAGTGACCGGTTAAACCGGTAAATGCCCCTTGTTTGAGTTAGTGTTTTTGGTTTCAGAGATCCGGGGGCCCCTAAAGCTCCCGGATTTTGTCATTTATTTTTCTGGCAGGGAGCTGACACAGGGTATGGGAGGTATTGATCAGGGCGGATGGGATGTAAATTATTTTTTCAAGATAAGGATACCCCTGGTCTGGTATGCGGGAGATTGGTTTGATGTTCGTCAACCCTTACTTTTCGATATTATTTTTGCTGCTCTTCATTCCCTTCCATAGCATCCTGAACAGGTTTACCACCAACAGGGCACTAAACCCAACCACTAGTCCCACAACCAATTCACTTACCAGTGAAGGCCATGAGTGGAACAACTCATACAAAAAATGGATATTATGAAGGAAGATACCCCCGGTTACCAGGATCAGGGCCACCGTACCCACAACCGACAATGTTTTAATGACCCAGGGCAATGCGCTGACCAATAATTTTCCAATGGTGTCCGAAAAACTTGTTTCCCTGTCATTGAGTTGAATGAGTCGTACCCCGAATTCATCCATGCGGACAATAAGGGCCACAATGCCATACACCCCTACAGTCGCGATAAGCGCTATTACAGAAACCACCAAAATGCGGGTTATAAGGGGTTCGTCCACAACAGTGCTAAGGGCGATAATTACGATTTCAACAGAAAGGATAAAGTCTGTCAGGATGGCAGAACGAATCTTATCCTTTTCCAGGGCTAGAACTTCTTCTTCGGAAACATTCTCGGAAATCACTGGTTTTTCATAGGGATGTGGCACGAAATATTCGTAGATCTTTTCTGCCCCTTCATACCCCAAATAAAAACCGCCTGCCAAAAGTATGACAATAATAGCCCATGGCAAAAAAGCGCTTAACAGAAACGCGATTGGCAGGATGATCAGTTTATTGATGAATGACCCCTTGGTAATGGCCCATAAAACTGGAATCTCCCGGGATGATAAAAAACCGGATGCCTTTTCCGCATTGACTGCCAAATCATCCCCCAATATCCCGGCTGTTTTTTTACCCGCGATTTTACTCATGGCACCAACATCGTCCATAAGGCTGGCGATATCGTCCAATAACGCAAAAAATCCTGTTGCCATTTGGTAATAAGGCTGAAATTACTGCTCTATTAACAGCGGTTTGTTCATATTTCGAATCCTGTCAAATTCCTGTTTCTCTTTTTTCACCGAGAGGTAATGTAAGGCCAGAAAGCCAAGTTGCAACCCTATCAAAACAATTTTAAATTCCCTGCTTTTTACCACGGCTGTGGCCGTGTCCACTAATGATGTTACGTTCATATGCTGCTTTTGATTACAAGGATACTGCTAATTTCCAGAAAGGATAGATGCGATAGCCATAAATCTTAACCCGATTCTTAGTTGATGGCGCCGAGTTTCGGGAAGCAGGGGATTTTATTTTTTCATTTTTGGTTCCCGATACCTTTAAGAGCGGTTTTTTCCAGATCCGGTCTTATCCCCACTGTTCGAGTTCTGCACGGATTTCGGCAACCTTTTTACCCCGTATTTTACTTATCTTTTCCAGGACGCCTTCAAATCCCGCACTTTCAAAATAGAGGTCCTCCATCTCCAGGTCAGGATAGGCAGCGATATACTCCTCCTGAATGGAATTCCATTTATCCGCCAATTCCGCATACTGGTTCAAACCGGCAGTATTTTGGGTATCGGCCGACTTTTTACCCGGGTCCAGGTCATCCGCGAAACTCCTCCTTTCTTTGTCCATAGCATTCTGATTTTTATATGAAATTATAGAATTGGGACATTTCAGATTATCCCGTTCCATTATAAGGTTAGTCTTAAAGAAAAAGGTTGCCTAATCCCCCATTGCTCCTAAACGGCGAAAAATATTTTTAACGGAATAGTGATGCGCTGATTTGATTTTGTCCAGGTCTTTCCAGGATAGCGGTGTGGCCACTCCGGCTTGCTGATTGGGCCGCAGGGAATACGGACAAATCGCAGTCTGGGCATAGGAGTTTCGGAGATAATCCAAAAATATTTTGCCGCCCCTTTTATTTTTACGCATTTCCATTGTAAACAATGCCGGATGCCCGGAAACCAATTGTTCTGCAATGTCGCGAGCTCCTTGCCGCACCTGGTCAAAATCATTTGTCGGTTTTAAATCATAGCAGACATGGATGCCGGATTTGCCCGTCGTCATAGGTTTCGGGGCCATGCCCTTATCTCTCAGGAAGTCTCCTACAATTTTGGCTGCTTGTTTTACTTTCTCAAAGTGTACCCCGGGTGAGGGATCAAGGTCAAAGACCACTTTATCAGGCCGGTGAAGATCATTCTGCCGGCTAAGCCAGGGATGAAAGGATACGGTGCTCTGGTTGGCCAGGTATACCAGGCTCTTTTTATTGTTGCACATGATTTCTTCCGCATGGCCTTCTTCTGTTTCCACCGTTATGCGATCGATGAAATCGGGATAATAGTCCTGTGCGTGCTTCTGGTAGAATCCCCCTTTTGTGATACCCGCCGGAAACCGTTGGAGTGTAAGCGGCCTTTCAATAAGATAGGGCAGCATCCGTGTAGCTATCTTCTGATAGTACTGCACCATGTCCCATTTGGTAAGTTTCAGGTCTGGGAACATAATTCTGTCCGGATGTGTAATCTCAATGCCAGGGATTTTCATACTACACTTCTATTATAATTTCGATAGAGTTTCTGCTGAAGTACAGGTTATCAGAATATAGAGATACACCCTTGTTTGCTTTGGCAGTCCTGTTTCCTTCAATAGCGATAATCCCTCTGTCTGCCGCCAGGTTGGCTTATACTATTTTAGAACCTGGTCAGCAAGTGCTGGAAATCGTGAGTTTTACATGGTTTCATTCCGGCAATACAGGGAGGCTTTTCATCTTTTATCAAAATGACACAATGTTTCCCATCCAATTTACACCAATAGAGCTACCACAGGTCATCGAAAAAAATGTTTGGCGAGCGTCGCTGGCATTGGATTGCGAATCCCGCGGAAAGCACTTTTCTCAGGCGTTCCCTCCCTTTCAACCCGAATTATCGGCTCGCCATCAGGAATCCACCCTTTCGATCTCTTTGAGCGTTCTTCCTGTTAAAACGCTTCTGGTTTCTATATTAATGGGGTTTGCATCGGCATGTTCGTCATCCATTTTTATCAGCAACCAGTTTCCTTTCATAGCGCCCTTTTTCATTTCTATAAGTGCATTCCCCCCACTCAGTTTTTTTCCCTGCAGAAAAACTGCACTGGTTCCCAACGCAAAACTCTCCTCCAAAAATATGGGGTTTCCCTTTCCTTCTTCCTTAAGATTCCTGAAAGTTCCGTTGTCCCACACCATGAAGGTACCTCCCCCATACTGACCTTTGGCGATGGTGCCTTCAAAATCGGCGTATTCCAACGGGTGGTCTTCTGTTGGAATCGCTATCCTTTTTATGTGTGTATCCGTACTGGGGCCTTTGGGAACCGACCACGATTTCAATGTTCCCCCTATTTCCAGTTGGAAATCATAATGCAGGTTGGTGGCATCGTGTTTTTGAATTACAAAAACAGGATCCTTACCGTTTTTGGGAGAGCCTTTCCCTTCGGTTCCGGGGTCTTGCTGAAATCCCTTTTTTTCATGTATAGATCCATTCACATTGCCTGGATTACGTCAAATTCGGGTGTATTATTTTTTACCACTGTGGAAACGGGAATCATCGAACTCCTTGCGCCGGTAAAAATCCTCTTCGTCCGGGGATTCACTTTCTTTCAAACTTTCATATTCAGCATTGTACCAATCCACATCGGGATCCGTGTCGGTTGAAGCTTCCTCCTTTAATCGATCCTCCTGCCGGCTCCGGATCACATCTGTTCTATCCATGTGGTTTTCCGTTGCATTTTCGAAGTCCCTTTCCCCCTTGCCGGAAGGCACTGCCTTTGTCCCTAAGGAATCGAGTACGGCGTTTTCATATTCCCGGGCTATCGGTGTATTTTTCCGGATGCGCCTGGTCTCGGCAAATGTTTGGTGGTCAATGCTTTCGGTGTAGATATATTCAGGCTCCATATTGATGTTCACCAACCCAATAGGTAAGATCACATGATTTTCTCCTTTGTCATTGATATATTCACGGATTTCCGTATTTGCAGCGTCCCCATACGGATCGTGTCCCGCATTTATGATTGTCGGGTCTATTTCCACATCTACATAAACCACCCGTTCGGTCACCTTATTGACGAGCAGGTTTTTGACCGTACCAATGTTCCTGAGGGCAGAATCCTTTACGGTCCATCCACTGATATCAGTGTACCCATCGTCAATTTTATAGTCGGATAGTTCATGCAAATAGTATAATTGTTTTTCCTGTGTTTTCATGTTGTCTTAAATTTAAATGAGTGTTTCTTAACGGGAAGCCCTGTTCAGGCCCAGTTCCCGAAGCCTGTTTTTTCAGGATTGCCATAAAGCAATCCTGTTCCATTGTCAATTTGCTCGTCAGTACCTATTTTAGGCACGTCCCCTTCGGTATCTCCAAAATTGGTCGCCCATAAATAGTATGCGATCGCTATGATAACCAATACCAATACCACCCAGGGCCATACCGGTCTTTTCTTCCTTATTTTAATCTCTGTCATTATTTTTAATTTAACCCGTTTGCTTACAAACTATCCCTCAGCGGCAGCCTGTCGGATGCCTGGCTTTCCACTGTAATACTATCTGTATCCTTTTGGCCATCGGCCCATTTTTCAGCTTTTTCCCTGCCCTCCCGCACACTTTTGGCTACCCCTTCCATGTCATGATCCACGGAAGGGTCGTGTGGATTCTGTTCCCGACAAGAAACAAAACAGATCAAAATACCCATGACAATCATTGCTATATCTTGTTTTTTCATATACTGCGATTAATAAAAATTACATCCTTGAAATTAATGCCCTTGAACAAGAAGCCTTGACCATATTGCGTTAAAAAGTACCTTTAAAAAAAGGCATTCCCGGACATGAAACAGCAGTTAGGTGGCAGGTATGAAAGCGACACCCCTGAAAAATTAGGGAAAAAGGGGTCATTCAGTTAAATCACATAGGATGATTTTATCGAACTGAATTTCAAAAAAATGGGCAGGCCCTGTTTAAATCTTCCGGAAATAGGCACTAACAATCATTGCTATACTTAATTTTAACCTCATAATGTTATCTATGGAGAAAAATGATGCCTATGCGGCGTTGAGGTTTAGGGAGTTCAATATTTTTTTAGGGATGCGTTTCGCCATGGTCTTTGCATGGTCCATGCAATTCGTCGTAATTGAATGGGAAGTATACAGCATTACCAAAGATCCCTTATCCCTGGGCATCATTGGGCTGGTGGAGGTGATCCCTGCAGTTACCCTGGCTTTGTTCGCGGGCCATGTTGTAGACCAAAAGGAGAAAAAGGGCTTGCTGTTCAAATGCATTTTGGGCTTTTCTGTGATTAGCCTGGGGTTATTCCTGCTTACGTGGCCGCTCCTGACAAGTGGGTTAACTACATCCATGGTCCTGTATTCCATCTATTTCCTCGTTTTTTTAGGAGGGATTATCAGGGCTTTTTTAGGACCCACTATATTTTCCCTGTTTTCCCTGCTTATCCCCAGAAAGGTGTACCCCAATGCGGCGACCTGGAGCAGTTCGGTGTGGCAGATGGGAACGGTGGTTGGCCCTGCCGTAGCCGGGTTTTCAATAGCCTGGATGGGGGTCCACTGGTCTATGTGCCTTATTTTTGCATGCTCCCTTATTGCCTTGTTCGCCCTCTCCAGGATCCCTAAAAAACCCATACTCAATCCAAAAATTGGGGAACCGGTCCTGTCAAGCTTACGGGAAGGGATCAAATTTGTGTGGCATGCCAAAATCATTTTAGGGGCCTTGACCCTGGATATGATCGCAGTTCTATTTGGTGGGGCAGTAGCCCTGCTTCCCATTTTTGCCCAGGATATATTACACGTAGGCGCCCAGGGATTTGGAATTTTGAGGGCTGCTCCGGCAATTGGGGCATTGCTGATGATGTTTGCTGCAGTTCATTTTCCTTTGAATAAAAGGGCAGGTATAAAATTATTGGCATCCATCTTTGGATTTGGGATTTGTATTATCATTTTTGGACTGTCGTCATGGTTCTGGATATCCTTCCTGGCACTCTTTTTCAGCGGGGTAACTGATGGAATCTCCATGGTTATCCGGCAAACCATTCTGCAACTCAGGACCCCGGACCATATGCGGGGCAGGGTTGCGGCCGTTAACTCCATGTTTGTGGGATCTTCCAATGAACTGGGTGCTTTTGAAAGCGGGCTCACGGCCAAATTGATGGGTACTGTAACGGCAGTGGTATTTGGTGGATGTATGACATTGGTAACCGTAGTCGCAACAGCAGTTACATTCCCTACCTTCCGTAAACTTGACCTGAGAAAGGATATGGAGGATCATTCAAAGCTATGACCTGGTAGTATGCTGCACCTTCCCTTTAAATGCAATCCCCGAATGCAAGATACATCATGGAATATGCAGGCATACCAGATTTTTCAACCGCATCGGAGTCAGGATTTTGGTAAAACTTTACTTCTGTCCAGCAGAAGCACCTATCACTTAAACCACCAGGACTTCATGGAAATTGCGGGCAACACCGGTACCCATACCATACTATCTTTAAAAATAGTGAGATACCCCTGAAACCCACAGATCCGGATAAGCCTTATGAACACCTTTTCAACCCTAATATATTACCCCTTCCGGTGGTTTCCGTTATCTTTAGGATCCGGAGTTAAGCAATCACCTAAGATGTAATAGATATGTACAGTGCACGGATTAAATATTATGGATTCCTGTTATCATTGCTCTTTTTTGTACTGGCCTCCTGCCGGGTGGGTATTGAGGAAGCCCCCGTGGATCTGCAAAAGTACAGTGGGTGGGAGGCATATTCCGGGACAAAAGACGGCATGCGGTACTCTTCCATTGACCAGGTCACAACTTCCAACGTGAAAAATCTGGAAATAGCCTGGAGGTATAGTTCCGGGGACAGGGATTCCCTGAACCGTACCCAGAACCAATGCAATCCGATAATTGTGGATGGTATCCTCTATGGCACGTCGCCCAGACTTAAACTCTTTGCCCTTGATGCCGCAAATGGAGTTGAAAAATGGGTCTTTGACCCTGCCGTGGAAGACCCCGGCGCAACAGACGACCCGTTGCATTTTTATAAGGTGAACAGAGGGGTGATGTATTGGCAGGATAAGGGCGGCAAGGACAGGAGGATATTTTATAATGTGGGGTCCAGGATTTACGGAATAGATGCCGCTGGCGGCCAACCGATCAGGAGTTTTGGGGTGGACGGTTATATTGACCTTATACTTGATTTGGATAAGGATTTAGCCGGATCCGGGGCCTATATCGTCAATACCACCCCAGGCGTTATTTACCGCGACCTATTGATTACCGGATCCAGGGTTGCAGAATCTGCGGACGGTGCTCCTGGCCATATCCGGGCCTATGATGTACGCACGGGTAAAAGAAAATGGATCTTCCATACCATCCCCCATCCTGGTGAGCCGGGGTATGAGTCCTGGCCAGATAAGGAGGCTTATAAGAAATTGGGTGGCGCAAACAGTTGGGCCGGAATGTCTGTGGATGAAAATAGCGGTATAGTGTATATCCCTACGGGTTCTGTCTCCGGAGATTTTTATGGGGGGATCCGTGAAGGTCAGAATTTATTTGCGAATTCCCTGCTGGCATTGGATGCCGAATCCGGTAAGTATATCTGGCACTATCAAACTGTACATCATGATTTGTGGGACCGGGACCTGCCGGCTAACCCAAACCTGGTGGATCTTCAGATTGACGGCAAAAAAAGGGAGGTGGTCGCCCAGATTACCAAACATGGATTTATTTTTATGTTTGACCGTATATCCGGGAAGCCGATTTTTCCCATCGAAGAAATACCTGTACCACAAGAGGCATTGCCGGGGGAGAAGCCGTGGCCTACACAGCCCATCCCCACTTTACCGGAACCCTTTGCGCGGCAAAATTTCAAGGAGGAAGACGTTACCAATATCAGTCCGGAGACCCATAAGCGGATGCTGGAAATATACAAACAAATAGAACATACAGAGATGTTTACCCCTCCCAGCAAGGCAGGGAATTGGATATTTCCCGGTTTTGACGGGGGTGGTGAATGGGGTGGGGCAGCGGTTGACCCCGAAACAGGGATATTGTATGTCAATAGCAGCGAATTGCCCTGGGCAATGGTGATGGTGGATGTGCCCGGAGAGAAGAATGCGGATGGGCATGCCAGATCTGACGGCAACCGGGCCTTTGGGAAATATTGCGCGGCGTGCCACGGCCTGGACGGCAGGGGTAATGGTTCCTCCTCCCCCTCACTCGAGAATATTGGGAAGAAATACACCCCGAACGACCTGAAAGGGATCATCGACAATGGCATTAATATGATGCCTTCTTTCCGGCATATCCCGGATTCAGAAAAAGCGGCCCTGGTTGCTTTCCTGAATCAAACTGAGGCAGCCCCCGGGGCGGTTACCATTGAAGTACCCAAAGAACCGGCGAACCGCCCGAACGATTCAACAAGCAGTATCCTGGATCAGGTACCCTATCAGATGGCCGGGTACAACAGGTTCCTTGATGAAGATGGCTATCCCGGGATAAAGCCCCCATGGGGCACCTTGAATGCCGTTGATCTGAACACCGGAAAATTGTTGTGGAAAGTTACACTTGGAGAATATCCCGAACTTACGGCCAGGGGGATTCCTGCTACAGGCACCGAAAATTACGGGGGGCCTGTGGTTACCGGTGGAGGATTGGTCTTTATTGCGGCCACAAAGGATTCCAAAATAAGGGCTTTTGATAAAAACACCGGCAACATACTATGGGAAGCGGATTTACCGGTACCCGGTTATGCTACCCCGGCGGTTTATGAGGTTGCCGGGAGGCAGTATATCGTAATTGCCTGCGGCGGTGGTAAGATAGGCAGCGCATCCGGAGATGAATATATTGCTTTTTCCTTGCCGGAATAAATGGGGTAGGGCAGTCTGGCCCTATGGCGAAAACGCACTTGCCAAAGGTAGGGCCGGTCCCGGTTATGATCAGGGCCTGCTAATGACCACGACGATATTTTCAGGCTATTTCCGGGATATAGATGTCGAATGTGGTTCCATTATCCGGTTTACTGCTTACCTTGATAACACCTTTATGGTTTTCCACAATTTTTTTCACAATGGCCAGCCCGATCCCGGTTCCTGGATATTCTTCCCGGGTATGCAGCCGTTGAAATACCTCAAAGATCTTTTCTGTATACTCTTCCTTGATCCCTATTCCAAAATCCCTGAAGGCTATATGGCGATACTTCATATTCGGTAACAGGCTTTCAATATTCACTTTATTTCCTTTCACCTGTTCACTGGTAATTATGATGTGGGGAGGGAATCCGGGTTTGGAAAATTTCAGTGAATTTCCCAGGAGATTGTGCATTAATTGCTGGAACTGTAATGGGATAATATTAGCCTGTCCTAAGTCCTGAACATGGATCACCGCATTCTCCTGCTCAATGGTTTCAGCGAATTCCGCCATCACCATTTCAACAATTGCGTTGAGGTCCGTAATTTCAAATTCCCCTTGTATATTGCTGGTGCGCGACAATGCCAGCAGATCGATGAGGAGGGTTCGCATGCGTTCTGCAGCGTTCTGCATCCTTAGAAAATAATTCTTTCCGTTTTCCGAAAGGTTATCAAATTCCATTTCCATTAAGCGCCCTGCGAAGGTTTGTATCTTGCGGAGCGGTTCCTGCAAGTCATGGCTCGAAATATAGGTGAAGGCTTGCAGTTCCCTATTCATTTTTTCGAGTTTCTCATTCTGGTCTTTAAGGAATTCTTCCGCCTTTTTCCGGTCTGTTATATCATGATATGAAGTTACAATGTACCGCTCAATGTTAAGCCTGATTATTTCAAATGAGATGATAGCAGGGAAGGTTTCGCCCGACTTCCGGGTATATTGGACCTCAAAATCCTTCAATGCATCGGTCTGTTTCAAGCGGATAAGCAGTTCTTCCGTTTCTTCTATTGACAGGGCTCTCACATCTTCGAGGGACCTTTTTTCTTGCAGGTGACTAAAAATGTAGGAGACGACCCTGGCGTATTCCTTCGGGGCGATCAGATTGAGTTCCTGCGTGGTATAACCAATGATTTCTTCCTTTTCGTATCCAAATACGCTGCAAAACAAAGAATTTACATATTTTATTTTGTTGGTTTGTATCTCTGCCAACGACATGGGGACAGGGTTGCTGTCAAAGATTTTAAAAAACCGTTCTTCGCTTGCCCTCAGGGTGGCTTCGTATTTCTGTTGTTCTGTTACATCCTGGGCAGTGCCGGCCATCCGAATGGCCTCCCCATTTGCATCCGTACCTACTTTGCCGGTACAACTCATCACTTTGACCGTACCATCCGGCCATGTAATATGATGCATAAATTTGAAGGAACGATGATCCTTCAGTGCCTGTTGTATAAGGTTGTTTACCCGATCTCTATGGTCCGGATGGATTATACCGATAAACGTCTCATAGCTGGGCTCCACTTCCTCTGGTCGTAATCCGTAAATGCGGTAAAGTTCATCGGACCACTCAAGTCTATTGGCTTGTATATCCCATTCCCAACTTCCAATATGGGCCAGTTCCTGCGCCTCTAAAAGTTGTTGTGTTTTGATTTGAATGATTTCTTCTGTTTTCTTCCTGATTGAAATATCCCGAAGGAAACTAATAAATATATGTTTTTTGTTGACGAGGGTCGCCGAAATTTTCAGTTCCACCGGAATCTCTTCCCCGTCCTTTTTTACGGCGAACATTTCCACCGGTTTATTTATAACTGGACCTTCACTTGTCTTTATATAGTGATTGATTCCTTTATAATGACGACCGGCGTACCGCTCCGGAATGATCGTTTCGGTTAAGGTACGGCCCAGAACTTCCTCTTTTTTCCAGCCAAAAATAAATTCAGCTTCCGGATTCCAGCTAAGGATAATGCTGTCCGCATCAATCGTAATTACGGCATCAGGGGCATATTGAAGGATGGCCTGCATCCTTTCATCACTTTCCTTTAGGTACGCTTCTAAGGATTCTGTATGCTTTTTATATTCATGGACATCAGTATTGGTCCCAAACCAGCGGATAACCTTTCCCTCATCATCATGTATCGGGAAGACACGGGTAAGGAAAGCCCTGAATTTTCCGTTTGCCCCTTTTAGGGGAAAGGTCATTTCAAATAGTTTTCCGGAAGAAATGGAAGCCTGCCATTTTTCCATAACCACTGGCAATAGTTCGGGGTCATGAACGGATTGCCATCCCCAACCCTCCATTTGTTCAGGCGTGGTGCCGGTGTATTCATACCAGCGGTTGTTATACCAGAAGATCCAGCCATCCGCATTTGCAATCCAGGCAAGGTTTTGGATACTGTTGGCCAGGGTACTGAATTGCTTTTCCCTGGCTTCGATTATTTTTCGGGACTCAACCTGCGGGGTAATATCAATCAAGGTATTGATGGCGCCGGTTAGATTGCCATCCAAATCAAAAGTGGGCTGTGGATTGGGGATGATATGGCGCCTGCTTCCATCCGGACGCTCTATCAGGATTTCAAAACTGACAGGTCGCTTTTGTTTTAAGGTAAGGGCCATCGGGCAGTCTTCCAATGCCAATGGGGTGCCGTCCTGCCTGAAAATTTTCCAGTATCCACACCAGAGGTCTTTGCCAATCACGGGTTTGGTACCCCAAAGTGCGGCAGCGGCCTCGTTGAATAATTCAATATACCCTTTGGCATTACAGGTATAAACGGCGATGGGTAAACCGAATAAAAGATCCCTGTATCTTGCTTCACCTTTTTTGATTTCGGCATCCAGCAACGCGGTACCGGTAAGCGATACTCCCGGATTTGAAAGATTATTCACGCTGCCATCTATCGTATTTCCCGATGGGTGCTGCTTCCCGGGTAAGACCTGGGAATGGATCTTCAACAATTGCTGTGCCACGGCCCTGGGTGATAAAATATAACGGACCGCCCCTGTAGCAATCGCTGAATCAGGCATTTGGGTAAATTTGGCAGATGTATCCTGGGCGAAGGTCAGGCCCCCTTCCTTATGAATGTCGAGGATCCCTTGTTTGCCATCATCGGAATGCCCGCTTAGGATTATCCCGACCATCCTGTTTTTATAATGCCTGGCGAGTATGCTAAAGATATCGTTTACGGTAACTGTACCCTGTTTGCCGGATTGGCCGGAAATCTGAAACCCGCCCTGGGATTTATTCCGACTTTTGTGATAAGGGATTACATAGAGCTGATCTGGTTTTACAGTAAAAAGATCAGTGAGTTGCTTAACCGGCATATCAGTTGAATAGGACAGAAGTTCTATCACTTTTTTGGTAGATCCCGGTGCATGCTGCTGGACATATATATACGCCTTGCCTGTGGTTTCCGGAAGGTCAGCCAACAACTCAGAAACCGCCTCTATTCCACCGCTTGATGCACCAATGACAACAATATGAAAAGCATCTTCATTCAATACTACTGGCGGAAGGGTACCTTTCAATATTTTTTTGTCAGCTTGGGAAGGGGGGGACTTCATATCAGTACAGCTTGGATTTAAAAACCACCGACGAAGGCTTGTTTTTGGATGTATATACCAGTTTTCCTGTCCATGGCGTGATGCCCACTGACACAAATAGCCCCGTCGTTTATTAAAATCATATTCCCAATCAGTGGAGGCCCTGGAACATGGCCGGCTTTCCAATCAATGACACCTGAAATGCAATCTGATAATCGCGAAAGTAATTTGTTCATAGCCTAAATCCTTTGATACCTATGGAAAGGTAAAGATACTTGAAAAATTCATAAAATAATCTCGTGCTGATTAGTTTTGGGTGGTTATAGCAGCCCTTATACTAATACTTAAGACCGGATTTTCTTTAGATCCGGCAGGCCCGATTTAATCAATAGAATTCCTCGAGGCTCTGCCTCTGGGTAGCGTGCTGATACGTATTTTTGTGATTATGAGTGATCATATTCACAAGCGCCATAACAAGAGCTTGTTGCTCTATCATTTTGTTTGTCCCATCAAATATAGGAGAAACGTACTTGATGATGAGGTTTCGGCGACGTTCAAGGAGATTTGTATTGGTATAGAGGAACGGTACGAGATCCATTTTTTGGAGATAGGCTTTGATGGCGACCACGTTCATTTTTTGATTCAGCGTGTTCCGGCGAACGCTCCGAAAACGATAATCGGTGCGGTCAAGAGCATCACGGCCAAGGAA
>JBGTLT010000027.1:0-36576 GCA_041743975.1 Zeaxanthinibacter sp. | reverse complement strand
TGCCTTGTTCAGTTTGCTCCAGGGACTTTTGGGTTTCCTGGGACAGAAATACTGACGCCGCTTCCCGTCCCCCAGGCTTTTTACGGTACTGTCAATCCATCCAAAACACAATGCCACCCGCACGGCATCCTCCCAGCGCATACTGTCTGCTTCATGTGCGACCGTATAAAATATAAGATGTCCTCCGCTGGAGGTAGCATGGTTTTCAAGCAACCATTGCCGCCATTCTTTATCGTCCTTAAAATATAGTTCCGGTATTTCAGGCATATCCAGCTTTTTCTCTTACCATAGTCAGCTTTGCTGTGAAAAATACTTTGGTAAGTTTCGGCAACAATACATATCTTTAAAAACTATAAAAATAATAAGATTTAAATTTATAGCAATTGACCAAATACGGAAAGACCGTGTGCCACCATGTAGTATTTCTTATCGGGGGATGGGATTTCGTTAGACCACCTTTAATACCCGTGCCGACTTCTTAACCATTTAATAATCTCTTATGAAAAACACTTTTTGGCTGGCAGCTTTGATTGGCTGCCTAATGATTGCCGGTTGTGACAATAAAAGGAAAGGAGAACCCAAAGTCCTCGTCTTTTCAAAAACGATGGGCTTTAAGCATGCCTCCATTCCGAATGGCATCGCTGCCATTCAAAAGCTGGGAAAAGAGCATAATTTCCTGGTGGATACCACCAAGAATTCCGCTTTTTTCGAAGAGGATTCCCTTAAGCAATATGCAGCTATTATTTTTTTAAGCACTACCGGCGATGTTTTGGATGCCCGGCAGGAAGCTGCATTTGAAAGATATATACAGGCGGGGGGTGGATTCGTAGGGGTACATGCAGCCACGGACACGGAATATGACTGGAATTGGTATGGAAAACTGGTTGGCGCCTATTTCCAAAGTCATCCCCCGGGAACACCTGAAGCTGATTTTATCATTAAAGACCACAATTTCGGGGCTACCAGCTTTTTCAAAGATTCCGTTTGGCACCGAACAGATGAAATGTACAATTTTAAAAAGCTGAACCCTGATGTCAATGTGCTCATGACCATCGATGAGAGTACCTATGAAGGAGGCAACAATGGTGAATTCCACCCAATGAGCTGGTACCATGAGTATGACGGGGGAAGGGCATTCTATACTGCCCTTGGCCACACGGAAGAAAGTTATCAGGAAGAGGATTACCTGAAACACCTGCTGGGAGGTATTGAGTACGCCATCGGGAAAAACCTGGAGCTGGATTATTCTAAAGTAACCTCCAGAATACCACCGGATGTGGATCGTTTTAGCAAGGTTCCCCTGATCACCGGTGAATTCTTTGAGCCTACAGAAATGGCGGTACTCCCAAACAATGACGTCCTGATCGGCCAGAGAAGGGGGGAGGTCATGTACTATAACGCAGAAACGGCTGAGTTAAAGCAGGTAGCGCTTTTGGATGTTTACTATAAGACCTTGAATACTCCTGGTGTTAATGCCGAGGAAGGGCTTATGGGATTACAAAAAGATCCACACTATGCTGATAACCATTGGATATATATATATTACTCCCCAACAGGGGAAGCTTCCGTTAACCGCCTGTCCCGGTTTAAGTTTGCTGATGGGAATTTTGACCTGAAATCAGAACAGGTCATCCTGGAGGTGGACAGCCAACGGGAAATTTGCTGCCATACCGGTGGATCCATCGCTTTTGGTCCGGATGATATGTTGTACCTTTCTACTGGAGATAATTCTACCCCTTTTAACGAAAAAGACGTCAGGTTTGTAAACAGTGGATTTGCACCCCTGAATGATATCCCGGGCCATGAACAGTTTGATGCCAGGCGGTCATCCGGGAATACCAATGACCTTCGGGGGAAAATATTGCGCATTAAAGTGAAGGAAGATGGCTCTTATGATATCCCGGAAGGCAACTTGTTTCCGGTGGGCACTGCCAGAACGAGGCCTGAAATTTTTACCATGGGCCACCGCAACCCGTACAGGATATCGGTTGATCCAAAAAGGGGTTATGTTTATTGGGGCGATGTAGGCCCGGATGCCCGTGAGGACAGCCTGGCCACGCGTGGGCCAAGAGGTTATGACGAGATGAACCAGGCACGGGAGGCCGGGAATTTTGGGTGGCCCCTTTTTATTGCAGATAACAAACCCTACAGGGATTATGATTACGAAACCGGGGAAAGTGGTGAGTTTTTCGATCCGGAAAAACCGATCAACGATTCCAGGAACAATACAGGCATTCAGGAATTACCCCCGGCAAAGCCGGCCTATATATATTACCCTTACTTAGATACGGGTGAATTTCCTCAGGTAGGGACCGGGGGCAGGAATGCCATGGCCGGGCCAACCTATTATTCGGATATGTATACAGGAGAGAATACATTGCCCGATTATTATGATGGCAAGGTTTTTATTTATGAATGGATGCGGGGATGGATGAAGGCAGTAAGCCTTTTTAAAGATGGTACTTTCAATAAAATGGAACCCTTTGCATCGGATATCAAGCTCAATAATCTGATCGATATGGAAATGTCACCCGATGGCCGGATATACCTGCTTGAATATGGCAGCGGTTGGTTCTCCAAAAACGACAACTCAGGGTTGAGCTATATTGAATATAATGGAGGCAACAGACCGCCGGTAATAGACCATTTGATCGTTGACAAAACCTCGGGGCAATTACCTTTGTCAGTCAATGCCAGCGTTACTGCCATGGACCGGGAAAAGGACGGGCTTTCATATGCCTGGGATCTCGGAGACGGGACTACAACCGAAACAAAGAAACCTGCGATTCAACATTCCTATGATAAACCAGGGGAGTATAAAATATCAGTAGCTGTAAAAGACGATAAGGGAGAAAGCGCCAAAAGTGATATGGTTTCTGTTGTGGCCGGAAATTCCAGGCCCGAAGTTTCCATTGACCTGAGTGGAGGGAATAAATCCTTTTTTATCGCAGGCATTCCCGTACATTACAAGGTTACAGTTACAGATCAGGATGAAAGTGGGCCGATTGATGAATCCAATATCTTTGTTTCCGTGGATTATATGGAGGGAATGGATGAGGTTAATAAATCCATGGGGCATCAGGAAATTTCTGCTGCAGTGACCGGAAAGGCACTGGCGATGGCCATGGATTGCAAAACATGCCACAAGGAAAAAGAGGCATCCATCGGCCCGCAGTATGTAGACATTGCAAAAAAATACAAGGATGATAAAGATGCCATGTCCTATTTGCAAAAAAAGATTACGGAAGGCGGCAGCGGGGTATGGGGCGAAGTGACCATGCCTGCACACCCCAATATTACCAAGGATGAGACCCGGCAAATCACTTTGTATATCCAATCGTTGGTGGATGATGGAAGTCGTAGAAAATCGCTTCCCGCGGTGGGAAGTATTACTCCCAATCCCGGACCCGGAACCAATGTGATGGTACTTACTGCGAGTTATACCGACAATGGGGTCGGGGAGGCCCGGCCGCTTACCGACGTTGGATCCGTTTCCCTCATGGGTAGTACGATGCCTTTTTCTTCCGCTACACGACAGGAAGGTATGAGCATCATCAACTTTAATGGGATGGACCTCCTGATTGTTCCACCCAGGGAAAGCTGGTTTGCAATCGACAGTCTTGACCTTACAGGCGTAAAGTCCGCCATGATTACAGCAGGCTGGCAGACACCTCCCACAACCGGACTCGATTTTGAGATGCGGCTGGATGCCCCGGATGGCAAACTGGTGGGAAAAGGCAGTATGCCTAAACCGGCTGCCGGTCAGCAAGGTGGCACGATCCCTATTAAAATGACAGAAGCGGTCAATAACGAGGCAGAGTCTGTATACTTTATTTACAAGCCTAATGAAGGAGAAACCGAAGATAGTGGCACCGTAGCCCTTATGCATGTAAAGTTTGACAGCAGGTAGCAGGTAGCGTTTTCCCTTTATTGAAAAGCTACCACATTACAGGAGAATAAGTCCTTCCCGGAATTTCCGGGAAGGATTTTTTTTGGAATGACCTTACATGCCTATTTTAAATGGGTGTTGAACCAATTGAGGTACCGTTCCAGGCGGTCTTTTACAAAGGATGGCCTGCTGATGCCATGATGCTCCCCGGGATATACGATTAATTGTGTTTCTATGCCCAGGCGTTTCATTGCCTGGTACATTTGTTCGGAATTCAGAATAGGAACATTCCAATCATTGCTGCCACCCATCCATAGGGTGGGAGTGGTAATATTCGCAACCTGGTTGAATGGGGATATCCTTTCCCAGGCTTCCGCATTTTCCCAGGGCAGCCCCAATTCTTTTTCCCATGTGAGCTGGTAATGGTCATGGCCGTAATTAGACCGGTACAGTGCTTCACTGGCCCCGGAGATCGCAGCTTTAAACCTGGGTGTTTTGGTGATCACATAGTTGGTCAGGATGCCTCCATAAGACCATCCCCCCACTCCCAGTTTAGCGGCGTCAGTATAACCGGCACCAATGGCATAATCCACGCCTGCCATGATATCCTGGTAGTCAAGGGTCCCCCAATCGGCGAAAAGGGCTTGTGAAAATGCCTGCCCATACCCTGTTGATCCCCTTGGGTTGATGAGCAGGGTAACATATCCGTTGGCCGCGAATAACTGCGGTTCTATATCAAAGGAAAAATCATATTGGCTGGCAGGCCCGCCATGAATCCATAAGATTGTCGGATACTTTTTGGTAGCTGTAAAATCAATCGGTTTCACTATAAAACCCTCAATGGGAGTGCCATCTGCACTTTTAAAATGAATTTTTTCCACCTCCGGCTTCCTGCGATTGGCCAATAGTTGATCATTCACAGCGGTTAATTCCTTCAGGCTGTTGTTTTCAAGAAGATATAAATTGCCCGGCCTGTTCGGGTAACTTATCAACGGTAAAATCCTGGATTTGAATACCTGGTAGTCGCCTATGCTGAAATTGCCCTCCAGAACTTTCCGGATATTTTTGCCGTCGGGTTCTATGGAGGCAAGAACCTGCGCTCCGCTATCCTCCAACAGGAAATAGATCTGTTTCCCATCCTGGGAATACCGGGGCCTGCTGATATTCCTGTCCAGGGCTGCCGTAAGGAGGGAGGCTTTCCCGCCGGCGGCTGGGATGGATGCCAGTTGCTGGGTAGCATACCATATGGCATCCCCGTCTGTAACCGTTTTATAGGCCAGCTGCCTGCCATCCGGACTCCAGGCAGGGGATTCATCTTCATTTGGATTGAAAGTCAATTGCTTCGGGGTCTGGCCTTGACTGGCAGGGTTCGCAGATACAATCCAGATATCTGTATTGGAATTCCCATCCGGGTTATCAGAGCGGTTGCTTACAAAAGCAACGGCTTTGCCATCCGGGCTCCACACCGGATCCGAATCATCATAATCCCCTGAGGTTAATTGTACGGCAGTTGAATCCCCCTTGTTCAAAATATATAAATGGGTCCGGTACCGATCCAGATAACCTACATAATCCTGTTTAAACTGAAGCCTGTCTATCACAAAAGGCCGTGCTTTTTTATCATCTTCCTTATCTTTCGTCAATTCTTCAGGTTTGGGATCCGTAATAAGCAATAAAAGGCGGTTGTCTATTGGAGACCAGGAATGCCCGCTGATGCCCTGGGGAATGGTGGTGAGCTGTTGGGCATCGCCGCCCAGTCGGTTGGAGGCCCAAACCTGGGTTTTGGCATCTTCCCCCTTAGCCGCAAGAAAGGATAAGTATTGATTATCTGAACTCCATTTGGGCTGACTGGCTGAATAATCCCTGGAAGTGATCGAAATACTAGAACCACCGGCGGTTGGTACAATATATACCCGTTTGATTATTTTGTCTTTCTTCAGGTCGGGTTCGGAGACTGTATAGGCCACCCATTTCCCATCCGGGCTCACTTCCGGCTCACTTACGGACTGCAACCGGATCAGGTTGTCAATGCTAACAGGGCGTATACTGTCTTGCCCATGAAGGTTCAGCACAACCAACAAAACCAATACGGGGAATATTTTTGACAAGTCGGATTTCATATGGTATTTCTTTTATGTAATTTATACTGGGTCAATGCAATAAAGGGAGCCCTGGCTTCTCGTTTTGCCATAACTTTTTTTTTTGACGGGTGTACAGGGAGGCAGGTAAGCGGGAAGAAAGGGCATTTGGTATCGTTTGATTACGGCACGTTTCACTGCTATTTACGATTTCCGTTGATATAAAAATTGGGATCAACCTCAAGGGATGATCCGGCCCCGGGCAATACTTCGGTTTTCCAATTTCCGGAGGGGTATAACCAATGTGCTTCCGCGCCGATAAAAACACGGACGGGCATCCTGAAACCGGGTACTATATTGGTATAGCGGTACGTAATATTGGGACCATCGACCTCATAGGTCAGTTCAGGGATATTTGTTGTCCTCAAATATTGTTCGAAAAAAGGCTCCAGGTCCATCCCGGTCTCTTTGGTAAGGAAGGATTCGATCTCGCTTGAACTGACTGTCTGGTGGTAAAATTCAAGGTTCATCCCCCGTAATACTTCTCGCCATTTTTCATCATCATTAACCAGTTGCCGGAGTGTATGTATCATATTGGCCCCTTTGTAATACATGTCCCCGGAACCCTCCTGGTTTACACCATAGGGGCCAATGATGGGCTGGTCGTTCCTGATATTGTCGCGAGTACCGATAATATAGGCATCTGCAGCTTCTGTCCCGAAATAATAATCCAGATAGATACTTTCAGAATAGGCCGTAAAACTCTCGTGTATCCACATATCGGCAATATCCTTATACGTGATGTTGTTGGCGAACCACTCATGCCCGGATTCATGCACCAGGATATAGTCGAATTTCAGCCCCCATCCGCTACGGGACAGGTCTCTTCCCAGGTAACCATTCCCGAACTTGTTGCCATAGGTAACGGAGCTTTGGTGTTCCATACCCAGATAGGGTACTTCAACAATTTTAAAGCTATCCTCATAGAATGGGTAAGGGCCGAACCAGTGTTCAAATGCCTTCATCATCATAGGGGCCTGCCTGAATTGTTCCCGGGCTTTATCCAGGTTGTATCTTAAAACATAATAATCCATGTCCAGGACCCCCTTCTCCCCCTGGTATTTCTCACCGAAATGCACATAATCGCCGATATTCACATTTACCCCATAATTATTGATTGGGTTGCTGACAAACCAATGATAGGTCTTCGTTGTGGTGTTTTCCGTAATCTTCCGAAGTTTACCATTTGCAACACTGACCAGGGTTTTCGGGGCGGTAACATGGATTGCCATACTATCTACTTCATCGTACATGTGGTCTTTGTTAGGCCACCAAATACTTGCTCCCAGTCCCTGGCAGGAAGTGGCTATAAAGGGGTTGCCGTTTTTGTCCTTTTTCCAGGAAAAGCCCCCATCCCAGGGGGCGTTATCCGCTTTTTTCGGATGGCCCGAGTATTTGATGAGCAGCACATTTACGTCTCCGGTTCGCTGTGGTTTCAATAGGTGAACAAAATGTGCATTGCCCTTGTGTTCCACCTCCAATGTTTTACCATCCTGGGTTACGGCATCTATGGTTAGCGGGGCCTGCAGGTCTACCTGTAGTACCTGCTGATCTTCCAGAACCCTGTAATGGATGGCATTGCTCCCGGAAATTAATTTTTCTTCCGGATCAATGGTCACATCAAGATCATAATAGGTAAGGTCCCACCATTCCCGTTCAGGGGTGATACTTCCCCGGAGTGTATCCTGTTCCGTAAATTGACGTTGGCCGTATGCGGCACATCCAAGGAGGTACACCACCGCCAAAAAATGTTTTTGATTCAATTTCATTTGTTTATTTTAATATCTAATTCCCTTTAAACATCCTGTACTACTAAAGAAAAAAAACAGGTTTCCTGGGTGGGCATCACTGTGTTTCTTCCACCAGATCCTGGAAATCACTTCCCTGGAGAATTGCCACAAGGTTGTCCGAATTCAGGAGTTCATAAACCGCCTTTCTTTTGTCCTCCTGCCTGGTATAGTATGATTTGGATATGAGGTAGCCCAGGGTATAGCCCAGGTCATGAGGCCTGTCTTCTATATCCCCCCCGTTATAAAGCCATTTTGAATTGTCGTGCCTGAACAGGTCGTGCTTCAGGTCCTTCAGGATCCATTGGCGGTTGGCCGGGTCTTCCATGTAGGCCAGATTGGTATTTTGTAAGGGTTTGCCCGAAGACAGTTCTACAAGGAAATCGCATACGCCTTCAGACAGGATAGCCCGAAGCACATTATCTGTGTTGACGGTATCCTTGTAATTTTGTTCGAAGTGCATCAATTCGTGCAAGGTGAGGGCCGGCAGGTCTGAGAACTCCATTATAACACTTTTTTGCCATTCATTTAAACCCTCAGTTGGCATATGATCTGATCGCCCATACATATCACCCCCCACGAATAAGCCCATTTCAGTTGTGGTACCGCCGCTGTTGAGGATTCCGGGTACTATAAATACTTTAGGGAAGACAGCCTGAGGATATATTTCCCTGAAATTTTCCATCCAGACTTTGGTCCTGGTCTGTATCGCTTTCAATGAATCAGGGTTGAATTGTTTTTCCAGGTAGGAATAATATTCGGGGGACGCATTGATCATCTGGCCGTACATATTTTCAAGGTTGAGGTACCGGACCACATAATAATCCCGGAGTTCCCGTGGGCCTTGCATCACAAAATCACGCAAAATGGCCTTTGCATTTGCCGAATCCTTCAGGGCCCTGTTAAAATATTTCCAGAATTGGGTCATCGATTCCGTTTCAATGGTAAAATGGGAGACTTCCCGTAGTTGCAACAAGATAGAATCAAGCCGCGTTTCCAGGCGCTTCCGGGATTCGGACCCGGGATCACCCTGCAGACCGGGGAATTTTGACAATATCCTGGGGTTGGACATACCCCTGTCTATAGCCTTGTGTAATAATTCGATAGCGGTTTCATCCATTCCGGCGCGGACGTATAGCATTGCGGCTTCCACATATAATTCAGAAGACCGGAGGGTTTTATTGGCTTCCTGGAGATCGTCCGCAAATTCCGCATAGGTCCCCAGGCTGTCCATGGTTTCATACTGTTCAAATAAGGCATTCATGTCGGGCAAACCAAGAGCCTCCGTATCTGACCGATACTTTTTGGTACAGGACCAGCAAAGCAATGTCAACACGAATGAAGATACAATATAAGGGAGAAGGCCGCGTTTCATTTCAATTTTTTTCTCTGAAGATACCATTGGGGAATACAACTACACTTTCATGGCCATTGGCGCCAACAGACGCCACCCCAAAGAAGAAGTTATCGATGACGATGCCTTCCAATTGCTGATCTGTTACAGAACCCACATATCGGCTGTGATCCCAGGTAGGAGAGGTGGTATCGCGCCAGTAGATCTTATAACCCATTGCGCCATCTGCAGCACTCCATTTGAGTTTTACGGCGGGTTCCACAATCCCCCCGATAAGTACTTCCTTTGGTGCCGGTGGCGCCCAGGCCAGGGAGGCCAGGTTAATGGCATTGACAGAGGTCATCCTTTTAGCATATTCAAAATTTACATGCTCCAGGACATCTCCATAGCGGATACCATTTTCGGTGCGGATATCCTGGTGTTGCTGGGTATAATTTTCATGTGCTTCCATAATGCGAATACCGGCAAACCCAGCATCATTAAAGGGCCTGTGGTGACCGCCTCTCCCAAAACGGTCCAGCCTGTAGATCATCATGGGATTCATCTGTGGCATATAGGTATTAGTGGTGTTGTAAACATAGCGGGCGAGTTGCCGGGATATCCCATCCACCTCCCCACCATAAAACCTCCTGGCATTCCGTTGTTCTTCCGTCTCCGTGGGGGTGATCGGTTCCGAGAAGATCCTGAAATCCGAATTGCTCACCATGCCATCCAGTCCACTGATGTTCCCGATCATATCATTGTTGAATATTCCAATGATATCCCAACCCTTCTCCTTAGCATAAGCCGCGAGGCCCTTTCCCCCAAACAATCCCTGCTCTTCCCCCGATAGCCCAACATAGACAATGCTGGAATCAAACTGGTACTTTGAAAGCACCCGGGCTGCTTCCAGGGTCCCTGCCATTCCACTCGCATTATCATTTGCCCCAGGGGAATCCGAGGTGAAATCAGCGGGGTCACTTACCCGGGAATCAATATCCCCACTCATTATTATATACCTGTTGGGGTACTTCGTGCCTCGCTGTACGGCCACTACATTTACCACCCACACATCGTTGACAATCCGGTTATTTTCCCCTTTCTTTATCAGGTCTTTCTGATAAAACACCTGCAGGCAATCGTTACATTGCCCGGATGTTTTCTCAAACTCGCTTTTGATCCAGCGCCTTGCCGCACCAATCCCCCTTGTATCCGAAACCGTATCACTCAACGTATGCCTCGTGCCAAATTCTGATAACCTCGTAACATCAGCTTCCAGGCGCTCCGCTGAAACGGCATGGATAATTTCATAAATCCGGGGGTCTGTTTGTGAAAAGGTAGCTACAGCACAAAGCAGGAGAGGGATTAGGGTAAGTATTTTCATTCAATTGCTGATTTATATTTTTTATTAAAATATACGCCATGAAGGTAACACAATGGTCCTAATATCGCATAAATTATTCCCGGTACGCCATAGTGTATGCCCACCTGGAATTTCGCCAGTAAAATGGAACTAATTGCGACCAGGACGTATATGCCGAAATGCCGGGCGTAAAAATACAATTCCAATCCCTGCTCGGCGTCCCTGGTTTTTTTGTAAGCCCTGAAATACATGAGTGCCAGGCACAGGAAAATGAGCACGAATCCGAGGCTATAAAGCTGAAAAAGTGATGCAAGCGCTTCCAGCGAAATAATTTCTTTTCCCTGGAGGGAGTTTACCAATGATTTTAATGGGAAGACATAATACAGTATTACGAAAAACAAAATGCAGTTGAGGGCCAGGATCCCATTGTCCATATATTTTGTCCTCCGGAAATAATTGTAATGCAGCCACCACAAGGCGGCCAGCACAAAGAAACTGACCCCGAAGGTAATAAATACACTGCCATTGTACGCCAGTGAGACCATGGTTTCATCCATATCAATCAACACGGCCATCAGGGTTGCAGCAAACGCAAAAACCCCGTCACTGAAGTCCTCAACCCTGTTGCTGTTATGGGGAAATTTCAAAATACTTTTTTTGGGTATCCATAAACCTTTCCGTATTGTGTTTACAATGTATTAAAAATACTGGAAATTATTTTTTTGATAATTGCCAAAGTCCCAGGATCGGACCAATAGCCAGGACCAGAAAAATCAGGTTCGGGGAAAGTAAATGGGATAAAGTGGACAATAACTCGATACTTATGATACTGATTGCAAAACCGATGCAGTTTACCAGTGTAAAACCGGTCCCACGCAGGTCGGGGGGCGCTGCAGCGGCTACCAGGGATGAAAATTGCGGGGAATCTGCGACCACAGCCATTCCCCAGCTGCAAAAGAAGAACAGAAAAAACACGGGGGATAGGTAAAATGCGAGGGGCGATACCAGGCAACACAGTCCCGAAAGCAACAAAGCCAGGAAAGCCACCCGCCTGCTGCCCTTTCGAAGGGAGAGATAACCACCCAGGATACAGGAAACACCACCGCAGGCAATGATGGCAAAGGCCCATGCTGCTACTGGTAAATTTTGGCCCGCCATCCTGTTGAAAGCGTGTAAAGCAAAAGGTATAAAGCCCCAAAAGGCATAAAGTTCCCACATATGGCCAAAATAACCGAATGCCGCCTTCCGGAAGCCAGCAAGCTTAAAAAGGTAAGGCCCGGACCTTAAATGGAACCCTAAGCTGGGCCTGCGAAAGGGGCCATCCGGGACAGCCAGCCATAGCAGCATACCGCCAAGCAGCGCCATAAGGGAAGCTGTTATGATGACCCAAATATATCCTTCACCAAAGTAAATCCCCTTTAAAAGATAGGGAAAAGACTTCCCGAACACCAGCGCACCAACAAGATAACCCAGGGCTTTGCCCAGGCCTTTCTCATAATAGTCGGCCGCAATCTTCATCCCCACCGGGTAGATCCCGGCCATAAAAAAACCGGTGCCGAACCTTGCGGACAACAGCAATACTTTAGAAGAACTGGGTAAAAGCAGGACCAGGTTACATAAGGCAGCCAGCACTGCACAAACAAGGAATACCCTGGAGGGTGAGAACCGATCCGCGATCATCAGCAATGCGAAGGTGAGGGTGCCTGCAATAAAGCCAAATTGCACGAAGGAGAGTATATAACCCACAATTTCACTGCCAAAACCCGTTTTTACAGCCAGGTCGTCCACAACGGCATTCCCCGCAAACCATAAGGTGGTGCAGGCAAACTGGGAAAGTATGATGACCGGAAGGATGTGTTTTTTAGGTTTCAAGACCCTGTCCTGTTAAAGGAAGATTACCTTTGAAATCTTTCCGTTTTCCACCTCATAAATAGTAACTTCCCTAACCTTATTTCCGTTGGCCAGGCAAAACTCCTCAGCAATGACCTTGTTGCCTGTACTGATTTGGTTTTTGCTGTCGCAGTGCAAATCAGGGATGGAATCAAAAAAAGGTTGGTAATGAGATCGCATGGCCTCCTTCCCTTCAAAGACAACCTGGTCCGGATATTCGATAAATTGTATGTTGTCAGCGTACTGGGCAAGGAAGGATTCCATATCCCGGTTATTTATAGCCCCTAATTGTCGCTGCACGAGGATCTCAGCGGATACTTCGGCCACCATGGCCAATTTGGTTGCCCCGGGGTTAACGGCTAGCCGAGTAATCTTGTGGATATCGTTATCCATAAAGGTCTTAACCAGTTGCCAGGAACTATCTTTCCCCGGATTCAATTGGAGGAGTAAGTTGTCCCGGGCGGTGAGGACGATCCCATTCGGCAACCAACAGATATCTTCCCCAATGCCCGGCATCGCTGCTATTTTTTCTGTTTCGCCTGTGAGAGGTTTGAGGGACCATAATTCCGGAATACTATCGGCTTTATTGATAAAACTTACCTGGTCTGTCCCTGGAATTGGGTGCAGGGACCTTCCCACATTATTCTGAACTGTCTGTTTGGTATCAGCCTTTAAATTGGATACCACCAGGTCCATTCGGTTATCCACGAGGACGGTTGTCACAAGGATGTCATCAGTAAACCAGGTATGGTACCCTACTTTCAGGTCTTTGAGCACTACCCCGGATTGTCCGGAAGGCATTTCATATTTATAAACAAATTGCTGGCTGCCCCGGATGGCGGAAAAGGCCGTTTCCCCCGGGATCCGTAAAGGAGAATATTCCGAACCATCCGGGTCCGGGGTATCCGTTAACCACTTCCGGTTGCCATCAACAATGTTGTACTGTCGGATATCTGTTTGCCCGTTTCTGGTAGCAGTAAACAATACTGTCTGATCGTCATAAAAAGAAGGCTGGTTGTCATACCCTTCATTCTCCGATATGTTGATGGGATCGGATAATTTGGGCGTTCCGTCACGGATCACCATATCCATAAGGTAAACTTCCTGACTTGTGGATTGGCCCATTAACAGATAACATCCCGATAAGGAGAGGATGGTTAAATGATTCTTTATATTCATAAGGTGGAGGTTGGCTATCCTTCTAAATGTACAAAATATCATGGATCACCTCTGCATCCGGGCCAGTTAATTCATGACCGGGCCAGGAGCGCTTCCCCCGTCTGTTCAATTGCATTCAGGAGTTCTGTTAAATGGGCAAGCGTTGTAAACGGATTCATGATGGTAGTTCGGAGATACTGGATACCCTTGAGTTTGGTCTGAACGATATAATACGTGCCATCCTCCAGGAGTTTTTTGCGGATGGCCGCATTCAGGGCATTCAATGACAGGTCGTCCAGGTTGGGGACTGTATACCGGAAACAAACTATATTGGACATTGGTATAACTGCCAGTTCCATTGCAGGGTGTTTTTGTATCATCCCCGCAAATTGTATCCCCAGGTCATAGGTTGTGGTGAGGTATTCATCAAATAGTTGGGCACCATATTGTTTCATCAGGGTAAACCATTGGATGCTCATCATGGTCTTGGTGCATTCAAAGGTCCGTTTTGCGAGGTTATACCAATCTTCATCATCGGATTGTACCAATAGATAGTCCGCATTCTGGGAGAAGGTGGCATGCGAATCATTTCCGTTCCGGTAAAGGAGGGCAGTGGTAATGGTAGGCAACATCATCATCTTATGCCCGTCTATGACCACGGAATCGGCTTTTTCAATTCCGAACACCGTATGTCGGTATTTTGGTGAAAATATAGCCGCCCCCCCATGGGCACCATCCACATGGAACCAGAGGTTATGTTTGTTGCAGAAGGACGCGATGGCTTCCAGGTTGTCATATATACCCGTAGCGGTGGTTGGCGCGCTCCCTATCACGGCAAATATGGTGATCCCGGCGGCTTTTGCCTTCTCCAGATAAGGATTCAGCAAGGATACGTCCATGGTAAAGGCCGCATCAACCGGGACTTTTATGATACCATCTTCCCCCAATCCCATTATGCGTGCTGCGCGGTCCACACAATAGTGGGCTTCTTCACTCACCATGATCCCTAATTTCCCCATATGGCCATTAGTCCATATATCGTGGGAAACCTTGGCCTTCCTGGCTGATAACAGTGCGGTTAGGTTGGCAAGGGTACCCCCGGAAGTTAGAAATCCCCTGGAATCCATATTGTATCCAACGGTGCTGCAGAGGAAATCCGTAACGATCCGTTCCATAGCTGTGGAGGCCATCCCCATTTCATAGATGGCCATGCCATTGTTCAGTAAGGCACTAACCAGGCCTGCCAGTGAGGACAGCGGCACCGGCGGGCATACCTGATGCCCTGTACACCTGGGATGGTGAACATGGGTTGAATGAGCGATGATATGCTGATTGAGGGCTTCCGCTGTGCCATTTTTAAGGAATTCCTTCCAAAAGGCGTGTTCTTCTTCCGGGGGGCTGTAATGCAGCACGTGTACGGACTTGCCGGAAAGGGTGGCATCCAGATGGTTTGCCAGCTCCTCAATCAATATATGGCCTTTTTCCCTGAAAGCCTGAGGGGAATAGGCTGCCTTTAAAAGTGTGTTGCTCATCAGGTAAATTTAGCAGGTATTTGCTTTGGGGGCAAGCAAGAGGAGTTATAAAAAAACCACCCCTTTTTTGGGCGGTTTCAACTTCTGTCTCTGCAAAAGCGGATTTGAATTAGTCAAATGTATATCCGTTATCGGCTGCCACTTTATCCGCTATCAGGATGCGGAGTGCTGCCACATTGGGTTGATTCGTATATTTTGTAAATCGCTTGAGTCCCATGAGCATCATGCGTTGTTCATCACCTTCTGAAAAGGATACAATCGCTTCCTTTCCTTTCCTGATGACGGTATCAACAGCATCGTACAAATACAATCTCGACATGGCTATTTGGGCTGCCTGTGCCGCTTCCCCAAAGCGTTTGGCGTTTTTCTCAGTTCGAAGGATTGTGGATTCTGCCATGTACACCTCAATCAGGATATCGGATGCAGCCATCATCAATTGCTGGTGTTTGTCGAGGTCTGGTCCGAATTTCTGTACCGCACGGCCGGTGACCATCAGGAAAACCTTTTTTAACCGGGCAACCATATCCTTTTCCTCCGCAAACAAAGCCGTAAAATCCGGTGCTTCAAAAGATGGGATGCCCATTAATTCTTCCCCTACAGCCGTGGCCGGACCAAGCAGGTCTACATGGCCTTTCATCGCTTTTTTAATGAGCATGCCCACGGCGAGCATCCGGTTAATTTCGTTGGTACCTTCATAAATCCTCGCAATGCGGGCATCACGCCAGGCCTTTTCCATTGGGGCATCTGCACTGAAACCCATCCCCCCGAATATCTGTATCCCCTCATCGGTGGTTTCCTGAGCATCTTCTGAAACAGCCACTTTTAACAGGGAACATTCAATGGCATATTCCTCAACACCTTTCAGTTCCGCTTCCTGGTGCGAATTGCCTTCAGACACCCGCATGGCAATCCTGTCCTCAATGTTTTTGGCAGCCCGGTAGCAGGCAGAATCCCCCGCATAGGCATTTGTTGTCATTTTGGCAATTTTTGCCTTTACCGCATCGAAATTTATAATAGGCGTCTTAAACTGAATACGTTCATTTGCATATTTGACGGCTTCATTGATTACCCTGCGCTGCGCTTCAAGACAAGCAGCAGCCAGTTTGATCCGTCCGATGTTCAATGCATTCATGGCGATCTTGAACCCATTGCCACGTTCCGAAAGCATGTTCTCCACAGGAACTTTTGTATCACTGAAAAAAACCTGTCGTGTAGACGAGGAGTGTATTCCCAGTTTTTTTTCTTCTTCACCCATGCTGATCCCATTTTCAGGATCATTTTCCACAATAAACCCGGTAATGTATTTATCATCTTCAATACGGGCGAAAACAATAAACATATTACAGAAACCAGCATTGGATATCCACATTTTCTGACCGGTGATTTTGTAATGCTTTCCATCCTCCGAAAGGACAGCTTTGGTTTTGCCGGAATTGGCGTCAGAACCTGCACCCGGTTCTGTAAGGCAATAGGCCCCGAACCATTCCCCGGTAGCAAGTCTGGGGACATATTTTTTCTTCTGTTCTTCTGTCCCATACAAGGTGATCGGCATAGTGCCGATGCCGGTATGTGCACCGAAGGCCGTACTGAATGACCCGGTAGCCCCGGAGATATAGTCGCATACCAGCATGGTTGAAACAAATCCCATGCCCATTCCGCCATAGGCTTCCGGTACAGCAATACTCAGCAAACCAAGATCCCCGGCTTTCCGCATGCATTGTTCCGTATAGGCATAATCCTTTTTCTCAAACCGTTCCCAGTGTGCCCACAATTCACGGTCTACGAATTCCTTGGTACTGGCGCGCATCATTTCCTGTTCTTCCGAAAGGTCTTCCAGTGTAAAGACATCTTCACACCCGGTTTCCTTTACAATGAATTGGCCTCCCCGTAACAGGCTATCGGTAGTTGTTGTTTCTGAACTCATGGTATTTGTTTTATTTGATCAGGATTACCGTAGAGGGCAATCCCTTAGATTGTCCGCATCTCCTGATACTGTTAGTATTTCTGTTTAACTATTTTCTGATTTATATGGTTGCAGCACCTGAAACACTGTGAGACCCGGCCTAATTCAGGAATTCAAAGATCCCTGCAGCGCCTTGTCCGGTTCCTACGCACATAGTAACCATCCCATACTTCCCTTTCATTTTTCGCTTCCGCATTTCATCGAACAGCTGTACAGAGAGTTTTGCCCCGGTACATCCCAGCGGGTGACCCAATGCAATAGCCCCGCCGTTGACATTTACAATATCATTGTCCAGCCCCAATTCCCGGATGACAGCAATCGATTGGGAAGCAAAGGCTTCATTCAGCTCTATCAACGCTATGTCCTGTTGTTGTAACCCGGCTTGCTTTAATGCCTTGGGAATAGCTTTGACCGGCCCAATACCCATTATCCGGGGTTCAACCCCAGCCGCGGCATAATTGACCAACCTGGCAATGGGTACCAGGTTCAATTCTTTGACCATGTCCTCGCCCATCACAAGCACAAATGCCGCCCCGTCACTCATTTGTGAGGAATTTCCGGCTGTTACACTGCCGTTGGCTGCAAACACGGGCCTCAGTTTGGACAATGCCTCCAGGGTGGTATCGGCCCGTGGCCCTTCATCCTTTTCCACGGTGTATTTTTTGGTTTCTTTTTTCCCCGAATCATTGACAAAGGTATGTGCTATGTCTATTGGGATGATTTGTTCCCGGAACCGGTTTTCGGTCTGTGCCTTCAAAGCTTTCATATGACTGTTGTAAGCAAATTCATCCTGGTCTTCACGCGATACCTTAAATTGTTCGGCCACTGCTTCGGCCGTAAGGCCCATACCCCAATAGTAATCCTCATGCCCGGCCTTGGCGGTTGCATAATCGGGCGTGGGCTTATAGCCTCCCATGGGGATATAACTCATGCTTTCCGCACCTCCGGCTATGATGCAGTCTGCCATCCCTGCCTGGATCTTAGCCGTGGCGATACCGATGGTTTCAATTCCGGAGGCACAGTATCTGTTTACTGTTACTCCCGGGACATCGTTGATTTCCAATCCCATAAGGGAGATCAACCGGGCCATATTGAGTCCCTGTTCAGCCTCTGGCATGGCATTTCCAACGATGACATCATCAATGCGTTTCTTATCCAACTGCGGAACCTCATTGATCATGTATTCGATTGTTTCAGCGGCCAGTTCGTCGGGCCTCTTAAACCTGAACAAACCGCGGGGTGCTTTGCCAACGGCTGTCCTGTATGCTTTTACTATATAGGCTGTTTTCATTTTAGTGCGATGTATTAAGTGAGCTGTAATCAGTAAACAATATTCTGTACAGATAGTTTGCTGTTAGTTTCGTAGCGGTTTTCCCGTTTTCAGCATGTGCTGGATGCGTTCCAGGGTCTTTCGTTCAGTCGCCAGGGATAACAACGCCTCGCGTTCCAGGTCGAGCAGGTATTGTTCGCTTACATAACTTGCTTCGGAAAGGTCACCTCCCGACATTACATATGCCAGTTTATTGGCTATTTTCTTGTCGTGTTCAGAGATATAATGGCCCGCCTCCATGGAGTCTGTACCGACGAGGAACATTCCCAGTGCCTGTTTCCCCAGGACTTTAATATCTTTTCGCCTGATAGGTTGGGTATATCCGTTTTCGGCCATCAGCAGGGCATGCGCCTTGGCAGTTGCGATCTGCCGGTCCCGGTTCACCACAACAATGTCCTTTCCTTTTTGAAGTATCCCCAAATCAAATGCCTCATAAGCGGATGTGGATACCTTCGCCATTCCGATAGTCAGGAAATAATCCTGCAACACATTGAGTTCCACATCGTTCTTATGGAAGGTATCCGCAGCCCTGAGGGCCATCTCCTTGGATCCGCCACCTCCGGGTATGATCCCTACCCCGAATTCTACAAGTCCAATATAAGTTTCCGCTGCCGCTACGACTTTATCGGCATGCATTGATAATTCACAGCCCCCTCCAAGACACATGCCATGGGGTGCGGCCACCGTTGGAATGGCGGAGTAACGCATGCGCATCATGGTATCCTGAAACCGTTTTACTGCCAGGCTTAATTCATCATATTCCTGTTCCACGGCAAGCATAAAGATCATTCCAATATTGGCCCCCACGGAAAAATTGGCTGCCTGGTTCCCGACGACCAATCCCTGAAAATCCTTTTCGGCCAGGTCAATGGCCTTATTGAGCCCGGTAAGGACATCAGAACCGATTGTATTCATTTTCGACTGGAATTCCACATTCAGGATGCCATCCCCAAGGTCCTCCACAACCACATCGCTGTTACTGTAGACCGCGCTTGATTTCCGGATATTGTCCAATATGATAAAGGCGTCCTGCCCGGGCACCTTCTCCATACTTTTTGCAGGGATGTCATAATAAAAGTTTGCTCCATCCTTAACGGTATAGAAAGAATCCACCCCGGCTGCTTTCATATCCTTAACCCAGTTGGCAACCTGCAGGCCCTCTTCTTCTATCAGTGCCAGTCCCTGTTCCAGGCCAATGGCATCCCATATCTGGAAAGGGCCGTGTTCCCACCCGAAACCTGCCTTCATGGCATCATCTATCTTGTACAGGTCGTCCGAAATTTCGGGTATCCGTTGCGATACGTATGCAAACAATGCTCCAAAACTTTTGCGATAAAATTCACCTGCTTTGTCCTTTCCATTAACCAATATGGGAAATCGATCAATTACAGTATCAACGCTTTTGGTCTGTTCCAGCGTAGCGAACCGGGCGCTTTTTTTGGCCCGGTAGTCCATGGTGTCCAGGTCCAGCGTGAGTATTTCGCTTTGGTCGTCTTTTCCGGTAACTTTCTTGTAAAAGCCCTGGCTTGTTTTGCTGCCCAGCCATTTATTGGTGACCATGGTGTTGATAAAATCGGGGAGTTGAAAGAGATCATGCCGTTCATCGGCCTGACAATTTTCATAGATGCCATTGGCGACATGGGCAAGGGTATCCAACCCAACCACATCCACAGTGCGGAAAGTGGCCGATTTAGGACGACCAATAACAGGGCCGGTAAGCTTATCCACATCCTCTACGGTCAAGCCAAGTTCCTTTACCATGTGGAAGAGGCTTTGGATACTGAAAATACCTATCCGGTTACCGATAAATGCAGGGGTGTCCTTGGCTACCACCGATGTCTTTCCCAAAAACTGCTCTCCATAACGGTTCAGGAAGTCCAGAACCTCCGGCAAGGTTTCGGGCCCCGGGATTATTTCAAACAATTTCAGGTACCTGGCCGGATTGAAAAAGTGGGTGCCACAAAAGTGTTGACGAAAATCGTCACTCCGGCCTTCACTCATAAATTTTATGGGTATTCCGGAGGTATTGGAGGATATAATGGTTCCTTTCCTCCGGTGTTTTTCAAGTTTTTCAAATACCTGCCGTTTGATATCGAGCCGTTCTACCACCACTTCAATGATCCAATCGGCATGGGCAACATTCGCGATATCATCTTCCAGGTTGCCCGTGGTGATCCGTTTGGCAAAATCAGGATGGTAGATAGGGGAGGGTTTTGATTTTAATGCTGTTGCAAGGGACTCATTGACGATCCTGTTCCTGACACTTTCATCTTTCAGCGACAATCCCCTTGCCATTTCCTTTTCAGTTAGTTCCCTCGGGACAATATCGAGCAGCAGAACTTCTACTCCGATATTTGCAAAATGGCATGCAATGCCGCTACCCATAATTCCGGAACCGATGACGGCAACTTTGGTGATGTGCTTGTTCATGGATTAATCTATTGAGGTGTTATTGATGAAGATCTTCTTTTCTGCAATAATCTGGTCTATGGTGTCCATGACTTCAAAAAAACATAACAATTTTTCGGCCGGGACACTCGCCCGTACCGTTTCATTGAATTGAAGTACGGCATCCTTGGAATCCTTTCTCTTTTCAAGACCGAAATCGGTCAGGTGTATCAACACACCCCGGCCATCATTTGGGTTGGGTTTGCGTTTTATAAGCCCTTTCTCCTCCATGCTCTTCAGGATGCGGGAAAGGCTGGTCGCTTCCATTCCCATTTTAGGCCCCAGCGCGGTTGAGGGCGTACCCGTCTTGGGGTCTATACTCAATAAGGTAAACCCTACAGCCATGGTGGAACCAAACTTCTTGGCCTCTTCGTTATACATTCGGGCTACGGCCTGCCAGGTTGCACGCAGGACATAATCTATTGTTATCTCTTTCATGGAATCAAATATACAATAATATATTATGCATGCATAATATATGTAGCTAAAATCGGTGAAATACGGAGGCTTGGATCCGATAGGTTCCCTCCTGTGGTTCAGGTAATTTTATGTTGCCTGGCAACTGGAATGGCACGCTTCCCGCTGTATCTTTTCTGATGGTCTGAGTGCGGTAGGGTACGGGTTAACCGGAGGTATGACCGTAAATATCGTCATATAATCCTTTGTACTTATCCTTAATGATTTTCCTTTTCAATTTCATGGTCGGGGTCAGGTGGCCGTTATCCGTATTCCACACATCCGGGGTAAGCCTGAATTGTTTAATTTTTTCCCATTTTGCAAAGGTTTCGTTGGCTGCATCAACCTCTTCCTGGATCCTCGCTATCACTTTTTCACTGCGCACCATGTCTGAAGGACTGCTTAATGTGATCCCGTGTTTTTGGGCCCAACTGCCAACAAATTCAAAATTTGGCTGTATCAGTGCTGCCGGCATTTTTTCCCCATCCCCCACAACCATGACCTGATCGATGAACCGCGATTGCTTTAACATGTTCTCCAGTAACTGCGGGGCTACATATTTTCCCCCGGACGTTTTGAACATTTCCTTTTTCCGATCCGTAATTTTTAAAAACCCATCGGCATCAATTTCCCCGATATCACCTGTATGGAAATAATTGTTGTTTAATACTTCGGCGGTTTTCTCGGGGTCCTTGTAATAGCCTATCATTACATTGGGGCCTTTGCACAATATCTCCCCGTCCGGGGCTATCTTTACTACAACACCGTCAATAACACGTCCAACGGTACCGATACGCCAGCCTCCGTTGCGTTGGTCGTTTACGGAAATGACAGGGGAAGTCTCCGTAAGGCCATAACCTTCCATCACCGGGATGCCTGCCGCCCCAAAGATCCGGCTTAGCCGGGGTTGTAAGGCCGCACTCCCGGAGACCAACGTATCGAGGTTACCACCGAGCCCCTCCTTCCATTTTTTAAAGATCAATTTTCTGGCCAGGCCCAATTGTAATTCATACCCCCAGCCATTGGCCCCATAGGGTTCAAATTTCAAGCCCAGTCCAACTGCCCAAAAGAACAGTTTCTTCTTCAGTCCAGGTAACTCCGTTCCTTTGGCGATGATCCTTTCATATACCTTTTCCAGTAATCTTGGTACCACCGTCATTACATTGGGTTTGACTTCCTTCAGGTTGTCACTGATTTTATCCAGTCCCTCAGCGAAATAAATACTGATGCCGCAGTACTGGTATAAGTAGGTGATCATGCGTTCAAAAATATGGCAGATAGGGAGGAAACTCAGGGCGCTGCCTCCTATTTCAAAGGGAACGCGTTTCTCACTGGAAAGTACATTGGACACAATATTCTGATGGGACAACATAACCCCTTTGGGCCTTCCTGTAGTACCTGAGGTGTAAATTATGGTGGCAAGGTCTCCGGTATTGACAGCTGCCATAAAGGATTCCACTTTTTCCTGGTCCGCAGTATCAGCACCTGATTCGAGTAATTCAGACCAGTTTTTACAGCCCGGCAGGGTGTCAAAGGAATAGACTTCCTTCAGTCCGGGCACTTCAGCCCGTATTGCGTTGATTTTCTGTAAGACCTCCCCGCAGGATACAAAGCAATAGCTCGCGCCGGAGTGGTTGAGTATATAGGCATAATCATCATCGGAGATCGTGGGATAGATCGGCACATTCTGGGAGCCCAGCTGAAGGATCCCAATATCCATAACATGCCATTCGGTCCTGTTGGTCAGGGAGATGACGGCAATTTTATCATTCGGAACCACCCCCAGTTTTAATAGTCCCCGGCTCACTGCATTCGCCTGTTCTACATACTCCCGGGTTGATATGGCCGTCCATTTCCCGTCCTTCTTGGTGACCAGCGCTTTCTCCAAAGGGAAGTTTTCGAGTTGATGGCGGGGAAAGTCGAATAAACGGGAGATGTTATGCATGTATCAAGTGAGTAAGGAATTTGAAAAGTAGCAAAAGAATACCGGATAATAAAATCCCAAAAATATATTTTCGGCATTGTCCGGTTTGTGCATCAAAAGGCCCATCCCACAAATTGATATGGTGGCCTGCGGCTGCCTGAAATTTCACCAGGTCCTGCCTGGTAACTGAAACATCAGGAAGCGGGTGTGGTCATACGGCATCTCAGTGCCCGTGCCGATAGCATGACTTCCTGTGCCGTCCTATTGGTTGGCCGCTGTTTTTTGGTCGATCCATCTCCGGGCATTCACAAATGCCTCCAGCCATGGGGAGGCGTGGTCTTTTCTGTTTACAGGATAGTAGGCCCAGTTCCAGGGGAAGGTGGAACGTTCAATATGTGGCATGGTAACCAGGTGCCTCCCGCTTTTGTCACACAGCATGGCTACATTATAGTCGCTTCCGTTAGGGTTGGCCGGATAGGCCTCATAGCCATATTTGGCCACAATATCGTACTGGTCCTCTTGCTGGGGCAGCAAAAATTTACCTTCCCCATGGGAGATCCACACACCGAGTACCGAACCGGCCAGTGTAGACAGCATTACGGAATTATTGGGTTGCACCTTTACGGAAGTAAAATTACTTTCATGTTTATGGGAATCATTGTAGGTAAGTTTGCCGTGTATTTCATGGTCCGGGTTGATGAGTTCCAGTTCCATGAACAACTGGCAGCCGTTGCAAATACCCACAGAAAGCGTATCCGGGCGGGAGAAAAATCGTTTTAGGGCTGTATTGGCTTTTTCATTGTATTTAAAGGCCCCTGCCCATCCTTTGGCACTGCCCAGCACATCTGAATTGGAAAACCCTCCGACAGCCCCCATGAAATGGATGTCTTCAAGGGTCTCCCTTCCCGAGATAAGGTCTGTCATGTGGACATCCTTAACATCAAATCCGGCAAGGTACATTGCATTCGCCATCTCCCGTTCAGAATTGCTCCCTTTCTCCCGGAGGATTGCCGCTTTGGGACGGATCATCCCCCCTTTGTCCAGATGGTTTGGAACTACCGGTAATAGCCCGGTGAAATTATCAGGGAACCGGTATTCAAGGGGTTGTGCTTTGTAATTGGTATACCGGGCTTTGGCCAGGCCGGCTGCGGTTTGGCGGTCATCCAGCAAATAGGAGGTTTTATACCAGGTATCCCGTAGCGAGGCAACCTGAAGGCCCATTTCAACCCCCTGGTTTCCGATACGGAGCACCGGTTGCTCCCATACTTCGCCAATCCTGATCCAGGGCAGGGAAGCTGCCGAAAGAAGCGCTTCGATGCCTGCATCCCTGGCCTGGAATACAATCCCGGCATTTTCGGAAAACAGCAGTTTGATAGTATCCGCTTCCTCTAAACCGCTGAGGTCCAGGTCCGCCCCAAGGCCATTGTCCGCGAAGCACATTTCAAGCAGGGTCGTGACAAGTCCGCCGGAACTAATATCATGGCCGGCAAGGACCAGCCCATTATTTATGCATTCCTGTATGGTATTGAAAACCTTCCGTACCAGATCAGCATCCGCTACCGTGGGGGTTCTGTCCCCTATTTTATTAAGAACCTGGGAGAAGGAGGACCCTCCGGTTTCGTACCCTCCGCTGGAAAGGTTGATATAGTATACGGGACCGCCATCCTTCTGGAATACCGGTTCTATGACGTTGGTAATATCCGTACAATGGGCTGCTGCGGAAATGATGACAGTACCGGGTGACAGTACCTCCCCGTCTGCATATTTTTGTTTCATGGAAAGGGAGTCCTTTCCGGTGGGTACATTGATGCCCAATGCGATGGCAAAATCGGATACGGCCTGTACTGCATCGTACAACCTTGCATCTTCCCCATCATTTTTACAGGGCCACATCCAATTGGCTGAAAGGGATACCGATTCCAGGCCCTTTTCCAGAGGGGCCCATATGATGTTCGTCAGGGCTTCGGCAATGCTATTGCGGCTTCCTGCCCCGGGGTCTATCAGGCCTGAGACAGGGGAGTGGCCTATGGAGGTCGCAATCCCTGCCTTCCCGCGGAAGTCGAGCGCCATTACCCCACAATTGTTGAGCGGTAACTGAAGGGGTCCTGCACACTGTTGTTTGGCTACGCGACCACCCACACAGCGGTCTACCTTATTGGTCAGCCAATCTTTACAGGCTACGGCTTCGAGTTGCAAAACCTGTTCAAGGTAATCGTGTAAATGTTCAAATGAATAAGAAGGTGCCTCGTAATTCCTAACCAGGGTGCGATCTGTCAGTATGGTTTTAGGGGAACTGCCGAACAGGTCGTTCAGGCTCATATCCATAGGCTTAGCCCCGTTCTTCATCGAACAGAAGGTAAAGCGCTGGTCTCCTGTAACTTCTCCCACCGTATACATAGGGGACCTTTCCCTTGCCGCTACGCGCTGGAGGAAAGAAATGTCTTTGCGACCTATAACAAGTCCTATGCGTTCCTGTGACTCATTCCCGATTATTTCCTTGGCAGACAAGGTTGGATCACCCACCGGTAATTGGTCCAGGTCTATCCTGCCACCTGTTTCCTCTACCAGTTCGGACAGGCAATTCAGGTGACCGCCGGCCCCATGGTCATGAATGGATACGATAGGATTTTCCTCGCTTTCCACCATGGCCCTGATGGCATTTGCGGCCCGTTTCTGCATTTCGGGATTGGAACGCTGCACGGCATTCAGTTCTATGGCTGCGCTGAATTCCCCTGTATCAGCACTCGATACAGCCGCCCCGCCCATTCCAATACGATAGTTATCGCCTCCCAGGACCACGATGCTGTCACCGGGTTTTGGCCGGTCTTTAAGGGCCTGCTCTGCTTTCCCGTAGCCTATGCCCCCCGCCTGCATAATGACCTTGTCATATGCCAGCCTTCTGTCACCCTCCAGGTGTTCAAAGGTCAGCACGGAACCGGCTATGAGGGGCTGCCCGAATTTATTGCCAAAATCGGAAGCACCATTGGAGGCTTTGATCAAAATATCGAGGGGTGTTTGGTACAGCCACTCCCTTTCCGGCATTCCAAATTCCCAGGGCCGGCCTTTGTCGAGTCGGGGGTAGGCGGTCATATAGACTGCGGTACCGGCAAGGGGCAGGGAACCTTTGCCACCTGCCAGCCGGTCCCGTATCTCCCCCCCGGAACCTGTGGCAGCTCCATTGAATGGCTCCACGGTGGTCGGGAAATTATGGGTTTCGGCTTTGAGTGAAATGACCGACTCAAAGGGTGACTCCCTATAGAAGTCGGGCACATCCCCTCGCCCGGGTGCAAACTGTATCACTACGGGGCCTTTTAGAAATGCCACATTGTCCTTATAGGCCGAAACAATTTCATTGGGGTGGACCTGGGAAGTTTTCCTGATCAGCTGGAAAAGGGAAGGGCCTTTTTCTGTATTATCAATGATGAAGGTTCCATTGAATATTTTATGCCGGCAGTGTTCTGAGTTAACCTGACTAAATCCAAATACCTCAGAATCCGTTAAGTTCCGGCCCATTTTACCCGCCATGCCCACCAGGTACCTCACTTCCTCATCGCTTAGGGACAGCCCCTCATTTTGGTTGTAGGCAGCTATATCCGCTATTTCAAGGATAGGTTCCGGTTCCATTTGTACAGTGAAAACCATTTGCCCGATTCCCTTGTATTTTTGGGAGAGCATGGGGTCATATGACGTAAAGTCATCGCTTACCCTGTTGTATTCTTCTATACGGATTATCCCCTGAACTCCCATGTTCTGGGTAATTTCTGTTGCATTGGTGCTCCATGGGGTTACCATGGAAGCCCGCGGGCCAACAAAAAAGGCGTCGATAGACGCCACATTGAGTTTCGGTAGGTTGCCGAACACCCAGGAGAGTTTTTCCGTGTCTTGTTTTGAGAATTCACCCTGGGCCTGCACGGCGAATATTTTTTTGCTGGCGTCCCCGAAAAAATGGATCATTGGCAACTGAAATTGTTAGTATTTAGAAAGCACAAATTTACGCTTTTTTAAGCAATACCTTCCGGAAGAATAGTTAACAGTCTGTTACCGGATTGTTGATAATTACATAGCTTTAATTATAGGGGTAACCGGACGGAAAGTCCGTTACGGTCCCTTACGAACGAACAAGCCGTGCCATATAGAACCCATCGAAACCGGTCCGGGCGGGGGAAATCCGCCTTTCTTCCTCCAACTTGAATTCCTTGCCCTCATCGGCAGCCAGGAATGATTTTACCTGGGCTTCATTCTCCTGCGGGAGTATGGAGCAGGTGGCATACACCAGTTTACCCCCCGGTTTAACTATTTTGCTGTAGTTTCTCAATATTTCCTGCTGCGTTCCAATAACTTTTTCAAGGAATTCGGGCTGCAATTTCCATTTGGCATCCGGGTTTCTGCGCAGGACCCCCAGGCCCGAACAAGGCGCATCGATGAGGACCCGGTCTGCTGATGCTGCGAGCTTTTTGATAACCTTGGAGCTATCAATGACACGAGGTTCAATATTATGTGCCCCGCCCCTCCTGGCCCTACGTTTCAGTTCCTTTAGTTTTCCGGAATAGATATCGAGGGCAATAAGTTGTCCTTTGTTTTCCATCAAAGCCGCCAGGTGCAGTGTTTTTCCCCCGGCGCCTGCACAACAATCGACCACCCTTTGGCCGGATTGTATATCCGTAAATGGGGCTACCAGTTGGGAGGAGGCGTCCTGCACTTCAAAATACCCCATTTTAAAGGCTTCGGTGGTAAAAACGTTTGAACGTTCCTTTAGTTTCAGTGCATCGGGATACCCTTTTAACGGTTCTGTTGCAATAGCTTCAACCCTTAGCTGTTCTGCCAATTGTTCGCGGGTCAGTTTTAACCTGTTTGCCCTCAGGACAACTTCCGCCTGCTGGTTCAGGGCTGCTAATTCCCTTGTCCATGATTTTTCGCCCAGGGCTTTCAGGCCTGTTTCATCCATCCAGTCAGGGATGGATTCCCGATACTTCCTTATCTTTGAAAGTTCATCAAACCTTCCCTTGATCTTTCTTTCCGGGGTGAGTTCTATTTGTTTCCATTCAGGCAAGGTGATGCCCCTTAAGACGGCCCAAACGGCGAAAATACGAAACAGGTTGGCCCTGCTATACGGCGGCTTGACCTCTGCAATCTCTTCATATAACCTTTTCCAGCGGACCAGGTCATAGGTGGTCTCAGCTATGAATCCCCGATCCCTGGAACCCCACCTTTTATCGCGTTTCAGTAATTTCTCAACCACCTTATCCGCATATTCCCCTTCATTAAAGATGAGGTGGAGCCCATCAATTACTGCAAAAACCAGATTTCTGTGTAAACGCATCCTGAAAATTAAGGCAGCAAAGGTATTGCTTTTGCAACCAATCCCTTTACTTTTGGGGAAATTTATGGTGATGCGAAACCAGATTGCTTTGATATTGATTGGCATGCTACTTTCCTGTGCCCCTGATTCAAAGGATGTGGGTTTTACCATGGTAACCATAATACCTATTTTGGAGGATTCCCTCAGTATCCGGGCCATCGAACTGATGCCTGGTTCCCTTGCTTTTGCAGCAAACAAAGGGGTTTTTGGCTCGGTGGAACTCGCCACCGGAAAAATACGGACCAATGTGATTCAACAGGATGGCCATGTACCGGAATTCAGGGCGGTGGCCCATACGGCAACGGATTTCTTCATGCTTTCTTCAGGGGATCCTGCCTTGCTTTATAAGACCGGTGACAGCGGAACCATGCAATTGGTCTACCAGGAAAGTGATTCGCTTGTATTCTATGATGCCATGAAATTCTGGAATGACCTGGAGGGGATCGCTGTCGGGGACAGCATGGATGGATGCCTTTCGGTACTAATTACCAGGGATGGGGGGCAACAGTGGCATAAACTCCCGTGTTCCGGACTTCCCGAGGCCCTTGCAGGGGAGGGTGCTTTTGCGGCGAGCAATACCAACATTGCTATCTTCGGGGAGCATACCTGGATTGCAACAACTGCTGCACGGGTTTATTATTCGGGCGATAAGGGCAAAACCTGGGAGATTTTTCCAACCTCTGTCCTGGGTGATAAGCCTACCCGAGGGATTTATTCCCTGGATTTCAATGATGCATTACTGGGGATAGCCATGGGAGGGGATTATACCGATCCGGAAAATAACCAGGCCAATAAGGCTATCACAAAGAATGGCGGAAAAACCTGGGAATTGGTGGCGGATGGGGAAGAACCAGGATACAGGAGTTGTATTCAGTTTGTCCCGGATACACAGGGCGAGGGGATAGTGGCTGTGGGGTTTAACGGTATTTCCTATTCCAGGGACATGGGGCAGCACTGGGTGGAACTTTCAGGTGAGTCGTTCTATACGCTCCGGTTCCTCAACGACTCAGTGGCCTACGCAGCGGGCAGGAACCGTATTGCCAAACTGACTTTCAGATAATCAGAAAGTGCGGCAAAACCAATGCACATAACCCCCTGGCTATCGTGGGCTGCCTCCCCTGCTACGGTATTGCCTGATCAGTTGCCGTTTAAAATCATCTTCGGTCCGCAACAGGAGCAGGGTCTTTTTGGCGGTAATCACCTTACTAAGGTTTTTCAGAAAAGCCCTGTCCAATTCTTCCTCCTCTTCTTCCATCTCCAGGTAGGTATTCAGCAACGTAACAGCTTCCTTTTCTGATAATCCATTCATTTCCTTCAATTTATAGCGGATCTCATTGTGTTCCCGTTCCCGGAGGACGTTCCGTTCATCGTCATATTTATTGTAAAGGGGCCAGAATGCTTCCGCTTCTTTGGAAGTCAGATCAAGGTGTTCGGTAAAGAAGGCTACTTTAAGCGCTTTTATTTTGTCACGGTCGGGCTTATGCTGTCCATAAATCTGGATGCTGAACAACATACTTGCCAGTAAAGGGATCATTAGGAATCTATTCATTGTTGTCTAGGTTTAAATCTTCAAATTCTTCAATATTTTCATTCAGGTAATCAACGACAGTATTTTCTTTAAAGGGGTTGTCCAAAAGATCCCCTACTTCCAGTTCATCGACCGGGATCATTTCAGCAATTTCATAGGTGGTAAGATCCAGGTCATTGATCTCAAAGTAATTTTCAATATCTGATCCTGCCAGATCGTCAAAGGTCATTTGTGCCGGGCTATCAACCGTACGGTCTACCCCGATAGTTACCGAAACCAGGATTATAATGGCGGCAACAGAAGCAGCTACCAGCAGATACCTTCGGTAGGGGTTGAGGGGAATCACTTTGATTTGTTTCGCTGTGGTTTCCCGGGCTATGTTGTCATTGAAACCTTCAAAGTATCCAACCGGAACCTTAAAGGGCTGATCTTTGGTTATACGGGATTCCCCTATGGCGATTTTATCCATGAGTTTCCCGGTGAACGCTTCCAGGTATCCTTCAGGGGTTTTAAAACTGTTGGTTTTATTGAAATCCTTCATGGTACATATTTGACTCCCAATATTGTAAAAGGTTTAATGGGGTTGTTACTTATATTTTAAAAGTGTCTGTATGCAGCTCGGGGAGCTGTGATACAGCGGTATTTTCTCAACTGATGTTTTTACCAAAACCATCCTGCCGCCTATCCGCCTTTCAGAAACGCTTCTATTTTTTTGGCAGCCAGGTGATAGGATGCCTTCAGACCCCCAACAGAGGTCTTCAGGATCTCAGAGATCTCCTCGTACTTCAGTTCTTCAAAATACCGCATATTGAATACGAGTTTTTGTTTTTCCGGGAGGGAAGCGATGGCCTGCTGTAGTTTTAGTTGGATCTCATCCCCGTCAAAATAAACGTCTTCCCTTAGGTTATTGGCCATTCTTTCATAGAGTTCATCATTGGGAACACCCAGTTTTTTGGACTTGGATTTTATAAAACTCAGCGCTTCATTCGTTGCGATACGATACATCCAGGAGTATAATTTACTGTCACCTTTAAAACTATCGATATTCCGGTAAATTTTTATAAACGTATTCTGCAACACGTCATCGGTATCATCATGGTTGAGCAATATCCTCCTCACATGCCAGTATAGCCGCTCCTTGTATGTGTCTACCAGCACCTCAAAGGCCTTTGCCCGGCTTGGCTTTTGTTTTAATTGTTCAACTAAGGTGTCTTCGGCTATCACTGTGAACACAAGTATTAAGGTTAGACTTTGGAATGGAACAAAGGTTTAAATTGTATACAAGGAGTACTAAAGGTTTAAGATATAAAATGTATGGTATCCCGGGGTAACTTTTTATTAAATCGATGGCATTCCTATGCCAATGACTGCATATCCACCAATTTCCTGTAAACACCATCCCTTTCCAGGAGTGTTTCATGGGAACCCTGCTCCACTATCTCCCCTTTTTGTAAAACCACGATGGTATGCGCATTCTGGATAGTGGACAAACGATGGGCAATGACCACTGATGTTCGGTTGCGCATCATCTTTTCTAGCGCATCCTGGACGAGCCGTTCACTCTCTGTGTCGAGTGCAGAGGTCGCCTCGTCCAAAATCATGATGGGCGGGTTCTTCAGGACTGCACGGGCTATGGACAATCGCTGTTTCTGCCCTCCGCTCAGTTTATTCCCGCTATCCCCGATGTTGGTATGGTAGCCATTGGGGAGGGCTGTTATAAAATCATGCGCATTTGCAATTTTGGCAGCTGCCACGATTTCTTCAGGGGTTGCATTTTCCCTCCCAATCGAGATGTTGTTCTGGACCGTATCATTGAATAATATGGAATCCTGGGTCACCAATCCCATCAGGTTTCGGAGGGATTTTGTGGTGATATCCTGAATGGCGATACCATCGATTTTTATCTCTCCCGCGCTGACATCATAAAAACGGGTCAGCAGGTTGGCAATGGTACTTTTACCGCTACCGGATTGTCCCACCAGGGCCACCGTTTCACCTTTTGGTACTTGCAGTGTAAAATTTTTAAGGACATACTCATCTTCATACTTAAAGGAAATATTTTCAATCCGTATTTCTTGATCAAAGGATTCCTTCTCCACTGCCTGCTCGCTATCAGTAATGGGATTTTCGGTTTCAAGTATCTCCAGAACCCGCTCTGCCGCGGCGTTCCCTTTTTTTACCCCATAGGAAGCTTTGCTAATGGATTTAGCGGGGGTCAGGATGTTATAGGCCAGGCCCATGTAGGCAATAAATGATGGGGCATCGAGGGTGCCGTCAATCAAAACCATTTTACCTCCGAACCATAATAAAACACCGATCACCAGTATCCCGAGGAATTCCCCTGTGGGCGAAGCGAGGTTCTGGCGGTTCAGGAGTTTATTGGAAAACCTATAGAAACGAGTAGTAGATGCCTGAAAGGTTTTGTAGAACCTGGATTCAGCATTGAATGCCTTAATGACCCTCAGGCCACCCAGTGTTTCTTCTACAATGGAAAGGAATTCGCCTTGTTCGCGTTGTACCCTGCCGGATTGCCTTTTCAGGGATTTACCAATCCACGATATGATCATTCCGGCTACGGGGATAAAAATAAACACGAAGATGGTCAGCTTTACACTGATCAGGAACATGATAATTATAGTAAACAGGATGGTCAGGGGTTCCCGCACGATCAGCTCCAGGATGGATAGGAAGGAATGCTGGATCTCCAATACATCGGAGGTAATCCTCGCGATGACATCACCCTTTCGTTTTTCCGAGTAATAAGCGATGGGCAGATCGGTGATCTTCCGGTACATTCGGTTTCGGATATCCTTTAATACCCCGTTGCGAAGGAAGGTAATGAAATACATCGCCAGGTAATTGAACACATTCTTGAGCAGGAACAGCACGAGCACCAATCCGATCACAAGGACGAGGCCACTCATGGGATTTTCATCCGACAGCTGTCCGATATAATAATTCATGTAATCCAGGTAATATTCCTTTAACGTTCCCAGTCCCTGGTACCGGGGTGCTTCGGTTACTTTTTTGGTCTTGTCGAAAAGCACTTCGAGCATTGGGATCAGTGCGGCAAAGGAAAGGGCGCTGAAAAGTGCATATAAAATGTTGAAAAAAATATTGAGAAAACCGTATTTCCTGTAAGGCCTGGCAAAGCGAAGGATCTTTTTGAAATACTCCATCAATCCAATTTGAGTTCGCTCACCATCCTGTCTAATCTTGCATCCAGTTCCCGGTCTACCTTATTATAGTCGTTCGCATGCCGTAACGGGGCTTTGATGCTGAAGTAAAATTTAATTTTGGGTTCGGTACCGCTGGGCCTTGCAGCCATTCGGGTGCCTTCTTCCGTGGTATAGATCAACACATTGGATTTCGGGAGGGATATAGGGGTTACTTCTCCGGTTTTTAAATTCCGGGAAGTGGAGGTATTGTAGTCATCTATGGTCACCACTTTGGATCCGTCAAGGGAAGTTACCGGATTGTCTTTAAAATCTATCATCATTTGATGTATTTCCTCAGCTCCGCTCATGCCTTTTTTGGTAAGGGAAACCAATTTTTCCTTATAAAACCCATAATCCACATAGCATTGGAGGAGTTGGCTGAAAAAGGAATTTCCACGCGCTTTTGCATCTGCCCCAATTTCACAGGCCAGCAGGGTTGCGGTCACGGCATCCTTATCTCTGACAAAATCGCCCACCATATATCCATAACTTTCTTCCCCACCACCCACAAAATCCTGCCGGGGATAATCCTTTATCATCTTCGCAATCCATTTGAAACCAGTCAGGGCCGTTTTACAGTCCACCTCATAAGCAGCCGCCAATTCCCCCATCATGGGGGTAGATACAATAGTTGTGGCTATGAATTCATTCCCCTTAAGGCCCACCCGCCGGCGTTGGTCCAGCAGGAACCGTGTCATTAATATCATGGTCTGATTGCCGTTGAGAAGTTCCATTTCCCCATCCAGGTTCCGGACGGCAATGCCGAGGCGGTCGCCGTCAGGATCCGTACCGATCACCATATCGGCATCGATCTCCGAAGCCTTTTGTAATGCTATGGACAAAGCTTCCGGTTCTTCCGGGTTAGGCGACTTAACCGTGGGAAAATCACCGTCCGGTTCGGCCTGTTCTTCAATGATGGAAACATTTCGGTATCCTGCCCTTTTCAGTACTTCAGGAATAGCAGTGATGGAAGTACCATGGAGGGAAGTAAATACGATCTTGAAACTATCCTTTCCTTTCGCATTAAAGTTTCCATTGGCAACGCTGGCTTCTATAAATGCCTCATCCACATCCCGATCGATCAACCGGATAAGGGAATCCACAGCATCAAATTGAATATCCTCATAGTTCAGCCCGTTGATCTCTGCAATGATATCACCATCCTCCGGTGGGACAATCTGCCCCCCGTCTGTCCAGTATACCTTATATCCATTATATTCAGGGGGGTTGTGAGAGGCGGTCAACACGATCCCGGCATGGCAATTGATGTACCGTACCGCAAAGGAAAGTTCGGGGGTGGTCCGCAATGCTGAAAAAAGATGTACCCTGATCCCATTGGCAGAAAATACCTCCGCTACTGTTCGGGCAAGGGTGTTGCTGTTATGCCGGCAGTCATAGGCGATGACCACACTAAGGGAAGTTTCCGGGTAGGTTTTCTTAAGGTAATTGCTGATCCCCTGGGTGCTTTTACCGAGGGTGTATTTGTTGATCCTGTTGGTGCCAACTCCCATGATACCCCGCATACCCCCTGTGCCAAATTCAAGGTTTTTATAGAAACGGTCCCGCAACCCTTCCGGGTCCTTATCGATCAGTTGTTTTACTTCTTGTTGAACACCTGCATCAAAAAAATCGGAAAGCCAGGTTTTGGCCGTTGCTAAGATATCATCCATTATTATAAAGCACTTGGGATTACAGGCGCAAAATTACGAAGAATATTGGTTTTCGGCTTTCGATAGGTTTATTTCTTCGGCTATGGTATACCGGGTTTCATTTTTCTTATTACGGATAAGGATTTCACCCAGGAATCCCGCCAAAAAGAATTGGGTGCCAATGATCATCGATGTAAGTGAAACAAAGAATTGTGGGCGATCCGTCAGCAATCTGCCGTAAGGGTGAATGAATAATTTATCGATTCCCAGATATAGTGCAAAGCCTGACCCAATAAGGAACATCAACACCCCCAGGGCACCAAAAAGGTGCATGGGGCGTTTTCCAAAGGTGGAGACGAACCAGATGGTGATCAGATCCAGAAATCCGTTGATAAATCGTTCCATACCAAACTTTGTTTTACCGTATTTTCTGGCCCGGTGCTGTACCACTTTTTCGCTGATCTTTGAAAACCCGGCGCTTTTGGCCAATACCGGAATATACCGATGCATTTCCCCGGATACTTCTATTGTTTTAACTACTTCTTTTCTCAGGGCTTTTAACCCGCAATTGAAATCATGGAGTTTTACGCCTGAGGTTTTTCGCGCTGCCCAGTTGAACAATTTGGACGGGATGTTTTTGGTGATTACCGAGTCATACCGTTTCTTTTTCCAACCCGAAACAAGGTCATATTTTTCTCTTTGGATGAGCCTGTACAATTCGGGGATTTCCTCCGGGTTGTCCTGCAGGTCTGCATCCATGGTAATTACCACATCGCCTTCTGCGGCTTTAAAACCAGCATGGAGCGCCTGGGATTTCCCATAGTTTTTTTGAAAACGAATACCTTTTACATGCGGGTTTTGTGCCGAGAGCCCGGAGATTGTTTGCCAGGATCCATCGGTACTGCCATCATCAATGAATAGGATCTCATATAAAAATTGATTGGATTGCATAACGATTACAATCCAGTCATGTAATTCTTTAAGCGATTCTTCTTCGTTAAGCAAAGGAATTACAATGGATAGATTCATAGATTACTATGGATAATTCCTTTCAAAAGTACAACATTCGCTTTTAATAGGCAGGTTTCGCCTTCTTCATGATCAGGCCTGCAATCAGGCCTATTACAAGGCCAATGATAATGTTGACAATCAGGATTACCGGATACGCCATCCATGCAAATTTCTTCTGCATTTCGATCCCCTGGTCAATCTGATCTTCCGTTAGCTGCGGATTGGCTTCCTTAGCCTGCTCTCTGCCAATTTCATACATCTTGTCCATAAAATCAGGTTCGATTAAATTAGAAAGGACAAAAAAGTAAATAAGGCCTATGATACCGCCGATAAGCGTTACCCCAGCGCCGAGTTTTAAGGCCTCGGAAATTGTGAGGAAACCCTGGTTTGCCTTTTTGTACTGGTAGATGCACAGAACGATAGCCGCGGTTGCCAGGATTATTCCTACTGCCTGAATGGCAAATCCCTGTTCATAATGCAAATCCATGGAAAAGAGCATAAAATTAAAAATGACGACCGCGCCGCCAAGCAGGAGGCCATAATTCAGTGCATACTTTCCGGTTTTTGGTTGCGTGTGTTCCATTTATAATTGTGGTTTAT
>JBGTLT010000026.1:0-4660 GCA_041743975.1 Zeaxanthinibacter sp. | reverse complement strand
TTTTTTCCTTACGTGGAAAAGGAGTTGAAGCGTGTGGGGGTGACCCGGTATATCCTGTGGCAGGAGTATCATCTAAAATATCCGGAAGGAGTCATGTACAGTCGTTTCTGTTAACATTACAGCAAATTGCGACAGAAGTCTGAATGGTATATGCCAGGGGTTTATAAAGCCGGAGATAAACTCTTTATTGATTATGCGGGCAAAAAGCTTCATATTATTGATGAGCAAACCGGAGAAATAACACCGGTAGAAGTTTTTGTGGGAACCTTGGGAGCCAGTCAGTATACCTATGTGGAGGCCTCCTTCTCTCAGAGAATTCCGGATTTTATACCCTTTTATTGGGCATTTTCATCCTTTTTAGGCTATTGCGAATTTGGCACCTTATTTATTCCTAATTTCATTTTAGCATAAATCAACATACATGAAACCCGTTATTACCCTTCTTATTATAGCACTTATTTTTTCCTGTGCGTCCCGTTCAGATTCCGAAGATTCTAAACCTGTACTTTTGACAGCAGACCCGTTGGAATACGGCCTGGATCAGGAAGAAATAGATCAGATCGAGGCGCATGTTCAGTGGGCGATCGATTCGGCATTGATTTCCGGAGCAGTGGCCCTGATAGCGAGGGAGGACAAAATCATTTACCAGAGGGCCTTTGGATTCAGTGATCGGGAGAAGACTGAAGAAATGTCCTTAGACAACATCTTTCGTTTTGCTTCCATGTCCAAGCCGATAACATCAACCGCTGTAATGCAATTGATCGAGCAAGGCAAACTGTCGACCGATGACCCGTTATCGAAATTCATCCCGGAGTTTTTAGACGTTGAGGTATTGGAGACTTTCAACGAAAAGGATTCGTCGTTCTCTTCCGTTCCTATCGAACGAGAGATTACAGTGCACCACCTGTTAACCCACACTTCAGGTATCCCGTATGCCGTTTTCCATCCAGTAGCGGGAGCCATCTATCCCCAGTATGATTTTGTGGAAGCCTGGACGAAGGATGCACGCACCCTCGAGACCAATATCCCAAAGCAGGCCAAAGCTCCGCTCATGCACCAACCAGGGGAGGCGTGGACGTATGGAACTAACATCGATGTTTTGGGATACGTCATAGAGAAGGTCTCAGGGATGCCTCTGAATGAGTATCTCGAAGAAAACATCTTTCAGCCACTTGGTATGCATGACACCGGATTTTATTTATCGGAAGAAAAGACCGATAGGCTAGTGGATGTATGGCTTACACCGAACGTGGACGAAAACTTACCGGATTCGTTTGTTACCGATTATGCCATCTCGGGGGCAAAAACCTACTTTGCGGGCGGGGCCGGTTTGGTTGGAACGGCGAGCGATTACTTAAAATTTGCCAGCGCCATTCTCAACAAAGGAACACTGGGAGAGGCACAAATTCTAAAGACATCGACCGTCGACAGAATGCTTGCGAATCAAATCGATACGTTGAGGTTGGGTGAGGGACTAGGATTTGGATACGGTGGTGAAGTTCGATTGACAGAAAATGCGGATGGTATAAATGTAGGTCAATGGGGATGGAACGGATATTGGCAAACTTATTTCAGGATCGACCCCCAGAATGATATGGTATTGATACTATTGACCAATGCGTACAACAATCCCAAATGGGACGAAATTTTGGGAGGATTTGAAAAGATGGTCATCCAGGCAATTGAGGATTAAACGGCGTACGTAGACCAATATATCTTTGGAATCCGGTTCGACAACTGGAAGCTGAGGAAGAGTTTTTCGGTTTAATCCTTTCTGCCTTTCATGTCTTTATTAATTTACGGATTTCCGCACATTGGTAAAAGCAAAAAATGATATTTATAGGAGTTCTGCAACAGCCACGAAGGTTTTATAGAACTAAATTATCCGACCAGAAATCACTTATTCAATTATTTTCAGCAAAGCACTATAATTTCCAATAATTATTTAAAAATTAATACGGGCTATTGCTAAAATAACTTCCCATTATTTCACCTTTTCCTTTTGGTTATATTTATTAGGTATAACTCAGGATTCCAATGGAAAAATTCATTCAGAAAGCGGGAAGAGCCCTGGCCAATGTTAGGATCAAAATCGACTATCTCCTAAAGGAACGTATTGGTGGTAGCCGGAGCAACCTGATTTTTTTCATTCTTTCCCTCTTTATTTTTATAATCCTGGTAGTATCAGCAGTGCTTAATTTCAAGTATTTATGTTAACGACGAGCAAATAGAACAGCAGCAAACTTTCCGGTACAGGGGACAGGAGGATTCCAAATACCATATAATGAAAGAATGCATTGAATAACATATTCTATCGATGAAAACAAGCTGTAGTGGGTTTCACAATAGTAACAAGGCACTTTATATCAAAAATTAAGAGGAGGGGGCAGATGTGCAGTACATTTTCATGGTAATTATGTGATAGGGTTGACCCCGAACAGCATCGTGAACTTGCTCGAAAATTTAATGTCCCTTCCCCAAACCGACATTAACCTATTGCCTTCAGCCTATCCGCACCAGCCCGTTTGGCCATTCAGGCGCCTTCTCCCGCTTTCCCCACCCCGTAGAGGGACACCGGTGTTAACTTGCCCCGTAAGGTAAGGTTGCCCAAAGTCCGGAATTCATACCGTTTCTGCACAGGTTCGGAAATCTGTTCTGCAATTTCCCCCGATATAATGAAAGGTTCCCCGTATACATTGCACTGCTCCAGCATCCGCGCCGTTGTATTAAGGATGTCCCCCGAATAAACAATCTCCCGCTTCACGACACCCATTTCCCCTGCCACCACCTGCCCGGTATGCAGGGCCGCCTTGAAGTTAAGGGCCAACCCATACCGCTGCCGGTAATAAGGTTCCCGCCTGGCCATCTCATCCCGGATCCTGAAATAGCACTCAAGGGCATGTGCACTGTTGCCGAATGCCCGTTTCGGGGACCAGGTGACAATCACCTCATCGCCTACATGCTGGTAGATGACCCCCTTGGAGTTCAGGATTGGATCCGTGATATCGCTGAAAAAATCACGTACAATATCGAAGAAACGGATATGGCCCAACTTTTCGGCGATTCCGGTAGAATCGCTGATATCCACAAAGAGGACCACGCGCGCCACTTCATTGGCAATATGGTAGCGCCCCATCAACAGGGACAGGAAGGTACCGGGCCCATATTTTTCATACACCTTGAGCCCGAGCAGGGAGACCAGGACAATAAGCATCCAGGTGGCAATATTGCGGATGGCATACGGGTCCATCAGCAACAGATCCACTGCCAACGAAAATGGTTCGCTGCTGGAAGCTATTTCCTGCCGGTAATAGAAAAAATAAGAAACCAGGCTGTTCAGCGTCAATATAAACACGAAAAAGAAGGCAATATTGACCGCAAGGAAGGCCCCATAGCGTGCATTTCTAAGGCGCTCATTGAGATAGAGGGTAAGGATGCTGCCCCCAAACAGGCCGCCTATGGCCGGGCCAACAAGATTGATGAGGACAAATTGTGAAAGAGGCAGGCCCTGCGGTACCATAAAAACAAAGTCGCCCGTGGAGGGGTCATAGGTCACGCATTTATACAGGGCCAGGAAAGCCCCGCATACCACCCAGAAAAAGGTGATGATCAATACCTGGTACAACTGAATCCTGATTTTAGGACTTACGGGCATTATCAAGGGTTAGGTACTCTAAGGTACATAAAATCTCCCTCGAAATGCGTTGTAGCAGCTGCGGTTATTCCCTTCAGAAAGATATGCAGGAGGCCGGATATGACATAATCTATGGTATGAACTTTTTGCAAAATGGGGTGGATATTATAAGCGGTCAATTGATGCGTTTAACTACTAAAGTTGAACCGCCGGGGTACGATTGATGGCTGAGGGGAATATGCTATTCTTATTTGGAACCCTTCTGTTAGATAATTTATCTGCTATGTGTTATTCTTACCATGGGGAATACGTTACGGAAAATTCGGTATCTTACTAGTCGCCTATGGCTTCCCTGGGTAATTCTGTTTCAAGGGGGCCGGCAAGTTCCTCCTTGCATTTTACCGATATAAATACCAGGAAAGACATGGGGGCAGTACCTATACAAAGAATACCAAAGAAATGCAGGGAGCCCGGCCCGGGGGACCTGATTTACCTGGCACTGGGGTTGCTGTGGTTTGTATGTCACCCACTGAATGCGCAATTCATTCCCGGGGAAACAGGGTTCTTTCCTATAGAGAACTATACGCATGAGGTGTATGATGCACATCACCAGAATTGGTTTATCACCCAGGACCAAAACGGGTATATCTATTCCGGGAATGGCATGGGGATCCTGGAATTTGACGGCTCATCCTGGCGCCTGATCAGTGCCCCCGGTTTACAGGCGGTGCGGACCGTTGTGGTGGATGACAATAACCGGAAGTGGATCGGGGCCGACAGGGAACTGGGGTACCTGGAAGCTGATTCGCTGGGTTTTCTGCAATACAAATCCCTTAATCACAGGGTCCCTGCCGGATACGAACTTAAGGGGAATATCTGGCAGATTTTCCCCGAAGGAAACAGGGTCCTTTTCTTTACGGACCGGATCATTTATTGCTGGGAGGATGGGGCATTCCGAATTATTCCCGTGCCTGGCAACATATACAGGGAGTACCAGATACATGGCATTGTCTATGTAGACATCAG
>JBGTLT010000025.1:0-6100 GCA_041743975.1 Zeaxanthinibacter sp. | reverse complement strand
CCATGGTGATCTGCCGCTCCGCCATGGCTTCACACAGGGCGGCCTGCGTCTTGGCGGGGGCCCGGTTGATCTCGTCAATGAGGATAATGTTCGAGAAAATAGGACCTTTTTTAAACTCAAATTCAGTGCTCTTAACATTGAAAACGGAAGTTCCCAGGATATCGCTTGGCATGAGGTCCGGGGTAAACTGTATCCTGCTGAAGGCTACATCCATTGTTTTGGCAAGCAACTTGGCCGTTACCGTTTTAGCAACCCCGGGAACCCCTTCAATCAATGAATGCCCGTTGGCGAGGATAGAAATGATCAGTAATTCTATCATAACTTCCTGCCCGATGATTACCTTTCCCAATTCTTCCTTTATGCTGGCGACAGCACTTTGCAGCTGGTCCAGATCAATCCGGTTTCGGAATTCCAAAAGGTCCTTCCTTTTCTCCGGTAAATCCTGCGATTCTGCCTTCTGCTGTTTGTTTTCTTCCATTCTTATTTTTTAAATGATGTTATTTTCTGATTCAGTTCCATCAATTCCTTTTCTGTATGGGAATCCTTATGTCGTAGATAATTGATGTAATCTAATAATTCCTGTGTTTCTTTTACGGGTTTTCCGGATTTCAGGGACAGGTCCCTGATCAGGTGCTCCTGGATGCTATCGGTATTTAGATGATATCGACTGCGGATATACTCAAGAAAATAGTTGGATTTTTTGGCAATAAGATCGGTATAATCGCGGTGCTGAAGGTACAGATTCCCCATCGTCCTGGCGAATTCCACCGATGAATTTATCATGGGGGCGATAACCGGGATTATGCGCTGTTCCCTTTTAGCCCTGAAGAAGACAAAAATAAGAACCCCGGCAAGACAAAGATAATAGGCCCATTTCAGTGAAGCCTGGTTCAGGACGAAACGCATAGGTGAATCGATCACCACCCGTCCCATTTTTAAATAGTCATCCCATAGGATTGCCCGCTCGTCTAAATACGAAAGGGTATGAGCGGTATAATCCTGATTGCCGTTGAGCAAATAATAGTTGGTGAAGGCCTCTGGGGCAGTGTTGAGGTAAAAATTGCCCTTTCCAAAGGATACCTTTATAAAATTTGGTTCTTTCCTGATAGGTTGCCCGGGTTCCCCACCATCGTCTTCAGGACGGTGCAGATAACCCAGAATGGTGGTCTGCAGGGTATCCAAACTGCTAAACCGGGCCTGGTTGCTCCCACGTTCAAGCTTGAAATCCACATCTGAAAATTTCAAATTGGTAAGGCTGACCCGTATGGTATCCGGTGTGAAGGCATACTCTGATTGTACTTGGATCCTGAGGGTGTCTGATAAGTAATAACCAAAGTAGGTTGAAGCCATGAATGCACTGTTCCCCTGTTCTACAAACCGCAGTAACTGGTGGGTCTCCTGTTCATCAAAATCCAGGGCTGAATTGATAAATATATAGTTAAATGGTTGCAGTGTATCCCGGTCCGAAAGCACGGTATATGGAGTTTCATCCCTGCTTTCAATGGAGGATACCGGAAATAATGTACGCAGTTCTGCATATGTTACATAACACCCAAATGGAATCTTGTGATAGGAGGTATAGGAAGGATTCCAGTTAAGCGGTGTGGGACGTGCAATTTCAATGAAGATGATCCCCAGTAGTACGGCAATGAAGATGCCCAGTATGAGTTTGGCGCGTTTATCCATCAGGGATGCCTCATTTTGTTTGTCAGGGAATCAAATTTTTCTGCAGCGGCCGCATACCCCGATTCATCTATTGGTTGTTCCCCATACCATATATAATCGTACAGGTATGAAATATGCTGGAATGGCAGCTGCAGGGCAGGCAGTTTAATTTCACGCTGATAGTCCCTGTTGGTTTTTTCGTGATGCCATTCAATTATCCCCTGCCGGGAAAGTGCTTTTAACGCATTGAGATAATGGTATCTGATTGCCAGCCTGTAATCCTTTTGCTTTAGCGCTTCGGCAATAAGGTCCGTGAGGTCTATATTTTCAAGTTGGTCCTCTTCCAGGAAAATGGGTGTGCCTTCCCCGTTTTTTGTAGTAAAGACTGCCGCCAGGTTTTCACCCACAAAGAATTTGAGGATCATGTAGATCGTCAGGAGTGCCATGAGTATATAGATGAGGTGTTCCAGGAATTCTGAGGTTCCCGGCGGGAGATCTATTCCAAAGGTATCCAGGAGGAGCTGAAAGAACCAATTCAGAAATCGTTCCACCAGGTTTTGAGGGTCCCCGTCCCTGCGCGAATACTGGAACTCGTCACCGGGATATTTGATGTCAAGGGGGCCTTCGAACTCACGGGTGGGCAAAATCCCGCTGCTATCTACTTTTACAACAATGGAATCCCGGACGTCCCCGGCTATTCGTGGTATCGTAAAAGGCTTAAAGCCCGTAGTGGAAATTTGTCTGATCACTTTTCCGGATTGCCTATTTGATCGATTTTGCTTCGGGTATTGGTATTGTATGCCTTCTCGTGTAAGGCAAAGTACAAAATACCGTTAACGAACTGTGACAGGCATTGGCTGTACACCATAATGATCAGAAACATACAGGTGCCCAGGGTGTAAATAATGGTAGGGATGACCCCGGTATTAACATCAACACCGCTTTCTACTACATGAAAGGTATAGATCCCAACAATCACACCCGGGATGACCATAATAATGAAAACCAGGATACCGTTCAGCAATCCCAATATAAAGTTTACGCCAACTGCCTTCCAGAAATTTTTATATACCAGGGACCAGCCTTCCCCAAAGGCTTCTGTTATTCCCTTATCCTCTTCGAGCATGCAAAAAAAAGAAACCCCAAACCAGGCCAGTACATAAAATAACACTATATAATATGCCAGGAAACCGAGTAAGGGGATCAACATCAGTACAACACCAAGTATGGATACACCCACATAGATTATGATCAGCAGGACGATAAACAACATAATACTCCCCAATCTGGTCCTGATAATATCCCAGACCTCCCTTTTGACGAATGTATTTCCTTTGTATTGCTCATAGCGGATCATGTAGGCGCCTGCGAGGCTGTAGTTCAGGATGGCAACGGCAATAAAGACAAGGAAAAATAAAATCCCCCCTAAACCCAGATAAATCAGATAGGTGTCGTCTGCTATTTCGGGTCCTCCCGGGATGATATTATCGGCAACAGTGATCATCCCTATAAAACCGGAAACCAGCAGGTAACTGATAACGAGCAGGAGCACAAGGAACAAGCCGTTATAGCCCAGGAATATGTTGGTAAATCTTTTGATATTCTGTTTCAGAAAATCAAAATAAACCGCGATAATCTCGCCGAAATCACGATTTACCTTAAGTTCCAGATAGTTTTCTTCCATTTTGGGCAGCCTCAATTTTATGTAGTATGATAGGGTAGGCAATATAGTAGAAAAGGATCAATGCCAGGGATGCGCCAATAATTGTAAAGGATAGCGCGGCAGGCATTTCAGAATAGCGGGTAATAAACCCTTCGATAAATCCGGCAAGGATAAAAAAGGGGATGGTACTGATGACCACTTTTAACCCGTCCCTGGCGCCTTTCATAAACGATACCCTCCTGGAATATGTTCCCGGAAACAAGATACTATTGCCCATGATCAGTCCGGCGCACCCCGCAATTATGATGACCGAAATCTCGATAGTGCCGTGAAGCCATATCTGCTTATTGGCTTCGAAAAAAACATCACGGGTATAAAAAAAGGTAATAAAAGCACCCAGCATCACACCATTGCTGAAGAGGATATAGGCCGTTCCTATACTGGTGATGACCCCAAAAGCAAAAGCCAGCATGGCTACCCTGATATTATTGATGGTGATGCCCAAAAAGGAACCGATCTCACTGCCGCCTTTGTATATTGCAGTAGGATCGCCTTCTGCAATATTATTCAGCGTTTCGTTTACATAGGCATCCCCCAGAATCAACCTTAGGAAGGTACTGTCATGGAGGGCGGAAATACTTCCGATAGCCGCAGCAAACAAGAAGATGAGGAATGCCACTCCCAGGGTCTTGTGGTATTGTTTGAAGAACAAAGGGAATTCCCGGGCCCAAAAGTCCAGGAATCGGTTGCGGTCCTCCCGTTTATTCCTGTAAATCTTCTGGTGGGCCATGGAAGCCAGGGTATTCAGGTACAATAAAGTTTTGCTTTCCGCGTAATAGGTCTGTGCATAAGCCAGATCGTTGGTAAGGTGGATATAACCATTGGCGAGGTCATCCGGACTAATCGCGGATTTGAGGGTAATAGCTTTTTCAAATGCTATCCATTTTTCTTTATTTTGCTTAACAAAAGCGGCTTCGCGCATGCAGGTAAATTGATTACAATTTAAAATTAGGCTAATATGTCCAACCTTCAAATCAATACAACGCAAAATGTCTTTTTAGATTATAAAATAGTGGGGGTTGGCGAACGTATTGTGGCTTTTTTGATCGACGGCTTTATTTTATACCTCTATGCCACACTGGTCCAATATATCGGGCAGGCCATTGGGTATATATATGATGATACCTGGACCCAGCGAGGATTGATGAGTCTTATTCTCCTGCCGGCCATGTGTTATAGCTTGTTCATGCACCTCCTGTTCAATGGGCGTACAGTAGGGAAATTACTTTTAAAAATGCGGGTAGTGATGGTTGACGGGTCCCCTGCCCACTGGAGCAACTACCTGGTTCGTTGGATGTTGCGCCTGGTTGATATATGGTTGTTCCTGGGGTCCATCGGGTTACTGGCCATTTTGTTTTCCGATAAGCGGCAGCGATTGGGTGATGCGGCTGCCGGGACCGTAGTGATAAGCACTAAGAACCCTGCAAGGGTTACCCACACCATACTGGAAGACCTGTCCGAGAACTATGTGCCCCTGTTCACCAACGTAACGCTGCTAACGGACCGGGATGTAAGGCTGATCAAAGATACTTTCCGGATCGCAAAAAACAGCAATGACTATAAAACCATGAAAGCGCTCCGGAGTAAGGTAGAAAGCATCCTGGCGTCGGGCTCAGAATTGTATGATGAACCTTACCTGGACACGGTTTTGAAGGACTATTATTTTTATACCCAAAAACTATAAGAGATGTTTTATTTTGTAATCGACATTTTAGGTACCATCGCTTTTGCCATTTCCGGGGTCCTGGTGGCAATGGATAAAAAACTCGACCTGTTTGGGGTATTCATCATCGCGTTCGCTACCGCGGTTGGCGGGGGTACCTTACGCGATCTCCTTATCGGGGATACGCCGGTGGTCTGGATGCGCGACCTGATCTATGTCTGGACCATCCTGGGAACGGTGGTACTGGCAGTCCTTTTAAGGAATAAGCTAAAATATCTGCGAACCTCCCTGTTTTTGTTTGATACGATCGGCATCGGGTTATATACAATGGTAGGTATTGAAAAAGGGCTCAACGCCGGGCTCCTGCCTGTAATCTGTATTGCCCTGGGGATCCTTACCGCTACTTTCGGGGGGGTGATCCGGGACATCCTCTGTAATGAGATTCCGGTTATTTTTCGGAGGGAGATCTATGCAACCGCTTGTATGATTGGAGGTGCAGGTTATTTTGTATTGCGGCTGCTCCCCCTGAGCAACGAATACGCCTATGTGATTGCTATTTTAATGGTGATTGGGGTGCGGTTGCTGGCGGTAAAATTTAAGATCGCCCTGCCCAGCATCTACCGCTCCTGAACTCAGCATTTAATATGGAACTATTCGTTAAACCTCCTCATGAGGAGAATGAAATCCCGCGACCTGATGTATAATGAAAGGAGTGGAGGAGGGGGTCACTCTACCACCTCCGCCTTGAGGATATATATATTTTCACTGGGCCAATCGCCATCATCAACGGGTTGTTTGTTGATCAGATCCACAACATCCATACCTTCAATGACCTTTCCAAAGGAGGTATAACCGCCATCCAGATGGTAGGATCCCGGACTGGTAACGACAATAAAGAACTCATAAGGTGACGCCAGCATATGGGGATTGTCTAATTCACTGCTCGGCATGGAGAGTGTGCCCCGGTGATGCTTATAACCTTTCCGGGTATCAGGCGGGAGGAGGTATTTACCTATTTCCCTTCTTTTCTGTGAGGTTTCTACATTATC
>JBGTLT010000024.1:0-2304 GCA_041743975.1 Zeaxanthinibacter sp. | reverse complement strand
AAATTATAAACAAAAGTTTAAGGATTCATTACCCTCAGATAGAATTCTGTAGTTTTACGCCCATTTTCAAATCTCAACACTTTTATGACGGAACTAAAAAACATAGCCACTCAAATCAGAAGAGATATTGTACGCATGGTTCATGGATGTGCCAGCGGCCACCCAGGCGGCTCCCTGGGAAGTACAGAATATTTTACGGCATTGTACTTCAAAGTAATGCAACACAACCCGAGCTTTAATATGGATGGGAAAGGGGAAGATTTGTTTTTTCTATCCAATGGCCATATCTCCCCGGTTTTCTATTCTACATTGGCAAGAGCCGGTTATTTTGACATAAAAGAATTATCAACCTTTAGAAAAATTGATTCCCGGTTACAAGGTCATCCAACTACGCATGAAGATCTTCCGGGCGTTCGGATTGCCTCTGGTTCTTTGGGCCAGGGTATGAGCGTGGCCATCGGCACTGCGTTAACCAAACGATTGAATGGAGACAACAACGTTGTTTACTCTTTGCATGGTGATGGAGAATTACAGGAGGGCCAGATATGGGAAGCAACCTTGTTTGCGGCCCATCACAAAGTCGATCATCTTATTTCAACAGTAGACTGGAATGGACAGCAAATAGATGGGCCTACCGCTAAAGTGATGAGCCTTGGGGATCTGTCTGCAAAATTTCTTGCATTCGGATGGGAAGTACTCCTTTTAGAAAATGGCAATGATATGGAAGAGGTTGTGGCCGCTTTGGAAAAAGCCAAAACATTTGTGGGGAAAGGCAAACCAATAATGATACTAATGAAAACGGTTATGGGTAAAGGTGTTGATTTTATGGAAGGAAGCCACGAATGGCATGGAATTGCCCCGAGTGATGAGCAATTGGCAAAAGCACTGACTCAATTAACTGCCACATTGGAAGATTATTAATTCACTATTTACCGATCGGGTAGCAGATCGGTACACGTAGATGAATGCAACCCATGAGGCAATTCAAGTTTTTAACTCGATCGGTTGTATTGCCGCCTTGCGCGCAGGAAACCAGGAAGCTGCTACTGCTACAATCGCAACGGTCACTGCAAGCAATAAAAAATCAGCCGGCACCATTTTTACTGGATAGTAATCTATTAGGAATGTTCCCCCTTCTATGGCAATAAGTTTAAACTGTACCTGAGCCCAGCAAATAATCAAAGCCAGTGCCATTCCGGCAACGGTTCCTAAAGACGCCAATAATATTCCTTCGCTTAAAAATATTTTTTGAATCAGTCGATTGGTTGCGCCCATCGCCTTGAGCACTTGAATATCTTTCTGCTTTTCAAGCACCAGCATGGTGAGTGCACCGATCATTGTAAAAGAGGCGACTACTAACATTAGTGTTGCGATTCCATAGATCGCCCATTTTTCTAAAGTCATTACACTATAGAGACTTTTGTTTTGTTCATACTTTGTTTCAATGAGGTAAGAATTACCAAAAAGCTTTTTGAGTTGATTTTTTATTTTATTCGCCTCATCGGGATTGGTCAACGCAATTTCCAAACCTCCATATTCGTGCTCTTTCATGCCAAGCATTCTCTTCATGAAGTCAACATTCGTTAAAGCATACTTATTATCAATATCCTGTTGAATAAAAAAGGTACCAGTAGTAGCCATGTTTTCTGCAGAAAAGGATTGATATGGATCTGTTGCGTTAATATTTTCAGAGCCGTTTTTAAATTCATCAGAGGAACGTCGTTTAAATAAATAAGCAGTAACCGGAAAAATAAATATGTCGGACTGTACCCCCATGGCATTTTCAATTCCGCTACCCAATACTATTCCAGGTTGATCAGCGGTGCCTAAATCAAATTTTCCGCGAATTATTTTAGATGCCACCGAGGTTACATTTTTGTAACGGTCATCTACCCCTTTTAAATAAACGATGGTTTGTACATCACCATTTTGTAGCAGTGTTTTCTCTTCGACAACCAGAGAATAATTTTTGATCCCCTCTACACCGCTCAGTTTTTCCAATTGCTCCGGTGTAAATGTCAAAACTTTTCCCTGCGCAGGAGAAATCTTCAAATCGGTATAAAAAGTTGAATACAACGATTTCACCAATCCTTCAAAACCATTAAAAACGCTGAGTAAAACGATGAATGAAGCCGTAATAAAAACGATAGCCACCATGCTTACCCAGGCAATGATGTTGATGGCATTGGTTGATTTTTTTGCACTAAAATATCTCCATGCAAATTTTAAGTACAAGGGTTTAAAGTTTAAAGTTGATAATTGTCTTACGAGAGTCGTGATGGATGAGGAATTCGGGAGATAATC
>JBGTLT010000023.1:0-7192 GCA_041743975.1 Zeaxanthinibacter sp. | reverse complement strand
TTTTGTCGCCTCTGATGTACACAACATCCAGCAACTTGAAGCACTGAAAGAAATTACACTTCCCAAAAAGCTGGTAGAACAGCTGATACCGGTTATCCAGCGCACCATTGAGGTGTTTTATTGAGCCGGGCATTTGTCATCTCTTTAATACCAATGGCAGCACATACCGATGGTTGTTATCAGTGAGGATATGCAACAGGTAGACTCCATTCTCATGTTCGTTCAGGTCAAACTGATAAAGCTCCTCAGTGATCATTCCATCCTGTGTTTTGAATAGCTGCACCAATTTACCGGAAAGGTCAAAAAGGCTTATTTCGGTTAAAACTCCGGACGGATCAGGATGCGTGATATGTATCTGGTCCCGTGCCGGATTGGGATAAATTTGAATCCTGGATACCTTAGCAAGTATAGGTTCCGGGATGACGCCTTTAGAACCCGGAATTGCATCAACCTCTCCCAGGCCTGTCAAGCCTTTTGCAGCGTTTAGGTTGCCTATGGAAAACTCGATTTGTAAGGAGCCCAATATGGTGCCGCCTCGGTTGGCTCCGCTGTATGCTATGGTGTTCAGGGTATAGTTTCCTGCCGGAAAAGAAACGCCGGCATAGTTGCCCCCATTATCCCCCAAAAGTGCATACGGAGCAGTATTCTCGATCCTTGTGCGGTTAAGAGGGCCGGAAAGGGTTATATACGTACTGCCTACAACCTGTGGATTGGTGTTTGCCCTGATATTGAGCTGCAGGCCCTGAACGGTGGCTCCATTGATTTGCATTCCATTGGAGAGTGCCAATAAATCTGTATCATTGCCACTGTTCACTAGGGTAAAACCGGTAACAACCGATGTGCTCGGGGTATTGACGGTTATTGTTTGGGTAGCCGTGTCTGAAAGCCCTCCCCCATCGGTAACCTGCAGGGATACAATATAAGTACCGGGATTGTTGAATGTATGCACAGGATTTGAAACACCGGAAGTGGAACTGTCCTTAAAATCCCAGGAATAACTAACTATCCCCTGATCATCCTGCGAGTTGCTTCCTGTAAAGTTGACGGTTAATGGCGCGGTTCCTGAAAGGGGGTTTGCTGTGGCAACGGCCAGCGGTGGCTGGTTTCCACCCCCGGGTTCAATAACTTCAAAAGCCCTTGATAATGAACCTAACACAGTTCCATTCCGATTTGGAGAACTATAGGCGGTCGCTGTAATGGTATAACTGCCGACAGGGAACAGTGATCCGGCATAATTACCGTTGCTGTCTCCAAACAGGGCATAGGGAGCTACATTTTCTGTGATTGTTCTGTTAACCGGACCAGACAGGGATAAGAAAACGCTTCCGACGGTCTGGGGATTGGTATTCGCCCTTATATTCAATGCTATGTTCTGGATGCTGGTTGTTGTAATAAGCATTCCTTCCTCAATTGCATACAGGTCAATATCACTGTTGGCATTGATCAGTGTGAGGCTGCTCACGCCACCTGGAGTATTGTCCAGTGTCCCGGTCAGCTGAATATTAAATTCATCCGTGGCGCCGTAAGTCACTTTCAGGGTTGCGGTTTTACCTGCAGTGGATCCAGTATAGCCTACAGAAAAAGGGTGAATGGAATTGGGAGAAAGCAATTGGTTGGTTAATTTACCGGATACAATATTAAAATCCACAGCATCCGGACCCTGTATGACCATGTTGGTAACCATGACCCCCAAATTGCCATTTGATATGGCCAGATCAATCGTTTTAGGAGTGCCATTTGTGATTTGGGCGGTTGAAGGTGCAGACACTGTACTCGAAATACCCGGTATGCCCACCGGGACATCATCTCCCAGGTATTCCATATTCTTCTGATTCCCGCCACCCCTGTTGGGGGATCCTCCCAATATGAAAATACCGGTACCGGAAACGATGGCCTGTGTACCATGCCTCCCAAAATTCAAGTCGGACAATTGCCGCCATGATTGTGCAACCGGGTCATATTCCTCTGTTGTCTTCAATGCGGTGGTCTGGCTGCTGACCTCCCCGCCTATAACCACCAGCCGGTTATTGAAATTTACGGCAGAGGCCCCCGCACGCTGAGTGGGTATATTTTGTCCGGCCGGAAGGGTACTCCAACTGCTGGTGTTAAAATCATAAACATCAACCTGAGGTATTGTTGGGGCAAATACTCCCCCTGTTCCCCCGGAGAGCCGACCGCCTGCAAGATATAACTTAGTACCAATTACAACAGCTGCAAAATGGTCCCTTGCACGCGGGGCGTTTACCAGTGTGTTCCATATACCGGTTGCAGGGTCAAACTCATCGAACCAGGCTACATAACCTCCGTTATGTCCTGCTGTATTCCCCCCAGCAATGTAGAACTTATCGTTGTAGATCACGAGTCCGGCTGCCCCGCGCCTCCGGCCTGCCGGGATCTGTGGGCCTTGGATCCAGGTATTTTTAACAGGATCAAAAGCCCAGATGTACTCTGCCGGTAATTCAGTGGGGTAGGCATTGTTCTGAAAGGCTCCGATCACCCAAATCAGCCCCTGGTATTCCGTGGCCTGAAAATGATTGAATTCCAGTGGTGCCGAATTGACAAGTGATGTCCAACTATTGTTGGTGTAATTATAGACGTCGATTGTCCTCGCACTTTCGCGACCTCCCATTAAATAGAATTTATCCCCAGCCTGAACAAATGAATTTTCATGCCGTGCGGTATAGGTTTCATTCTCATTTTTTTCATTCCAGCCACCCAGGATAGTCCATGTAAAATTTATAGTTACCGCATCGGTATGGACACCATCGGTGTCATCCACCGTAACGGTAACGCTATATGGGCTGTCCTGCATTGCGGATGAAGAGATCGTACCCCCGATCTGGCCATTGGTAGGTTCGATAAAAACCCCTTGTGGCTGTCCTGAAATACTAAAGGCGAGGTTACCGTCACCCCCGGAAGCAACAACCCCAAGGCTACCATCCAGGGCTTCATCAGGATAATGGGCCTGGTTTGCAATAGGGTTGACTGTTATTGGATTCTGGGCCACCCCGGCCTGGACTATCTCAATAGCGTTGATAATTGGATTTTCTGTTTCATGAAGAAATTCAATTTCCAGAATGCCGTCTGTCAGGGATACTGGAAAAGACAGCATGCCCCCTGCCTGGTAGCCAAATTCAGCTATGAGATCCAAATTATTACGGACCGGGATTCCTTCCATCAATATATCGAAAACCCTGGCTCCGATCTGGCTCGTACCGCTGAATCCGTCACCCATAAAAAGGCGGGCCTCATAATTGCCATTTGGCAGCGGAATGGAGAATTTCATCTCTGCCCCGGCCGGAACATCATACCGCTCTTGTGCAAACAATGCAGTATAGGTATTCTGATCAATGGTGGAAGGGATCGAGATGTGACGATTCGCATAGATAAGGTTGCCGTTATAAATCCTTCCCGTATTCACTGAAAACCCGTTGCCTGCATAGGATCCGTTGGCATTGTTTGCCTGCCAGTTACTTCCGGTGTCCGATGCATTTACCAGCGTGCCCCCGGCATTGATCCGGATCACATCGGCTGAAACCGGAGCTCCGGTAACATTGAGGTAATCCCAGGTTCCTTCAAGTTCCACCCCGTTGCTATTGGAAGTCCCTATAAATCCAACCGCCAGGTCCGATGAATTTTGTTGAAGTGCAGTAAGTATAGGGCCCTGGGCAGTTAGTTTGCCTGCCAGGATTCGCGCGGCCCCGTCTATGGCATACTCCAAATCCATTTGGCCGGTTGCAGGATCCACTACAAAATAGAAATCCAATGTACTCTGAGGCCGTGCATTGATTGCAAGAGGGATATTGATCGCGGCACCGGGGACATCATTGATCTCCTGGAGCAAACTAAGTCCGTTCGTGTTGATTACAAATTTTATAAAGTTTTGCTGGGTTCCGTCCCCAATGAAGTATCCCAATTCCCCACCGGTTGCAGCCGTATTGCCATAGAGCCTCAAGGGCCCGTTAAAGTTTATCATTCTGCCTGCAACAGTAAAGGGTCCCGAGGTTTGATTCACCTTCACCCCATACTGATATCCTTTTTCCTGGGTGTTCAGTGTACCGTTGGCGGTACCCGAGGTCATATGGGATGTCATCAGCCCCGGAGCGCCACCCAGGACATCATCCGGGTTTGGTCCCTCCCCTCTTCTGTCAATCCATTGGAGCCAGTTTGGATTAGGGCTTCCGTTGTTCATCAGCCCGGTCATACCTAAACCAAAGATTCCGCCCAGTCCCTGCTGGTCATTAAAAAGTCCGTTGAGTACCGGAATGCTGAAAGCATCACTTCCGGTTTTTGTCGGGTCCCCTAACTGAAACGGGTCATTCTGGTCCAAAATCCCGTCATTATCATCATCGGTATCAGTAAGGTTTGAAACAAAAGGTGCTCCCGCCGATTTATCGAAATCCTCAGGTTGTGAACCTCCGTTACAGGGATCGGTCCCGTTATCCGCCTCGTCTTTGTTGGTGTATCCATCACTGTCATAATCAGCGTTGGGGTTATAACCTGGTTGTCCGGGGGCCAGGCAATTAACAAGGTCGGCCGGTTCCAGTACGATGATATTACCGTTCAGCGTCCCGGCCCAGATAGTCCCCGGAAAGGGATCAGAATCACTATTGCAGGTTACTCCAAGGGCATTTCCCCCCAAGCCTGAAGCAAAGCTTGTTGTAAGCTGGTTAAGGCTGCCATCTGTATTCAGCTCTACCCTTCTCAATACCCCGTTATGTACCCCTGCAATGAGGTTGCCTTTCATGGTACCGCCAAAATTGGAGGCAGTATATTCATCTATCCCATTGGTATTGGTCCCCCAAATGGTAACCGGGTTATCATCGGGCCCTTCCGGGTTGGCAATCCCCGGGCCCCGCCAGTCCCCTTCAACCGGGTTGCCCGAAGTTACGACAGTGGACCAGTTTGCAGGCAGTCCAATATTGGGATTGGTGGTTGAACCGGGCGTGGAGCCGTTGGGATCATATATTTTATCCCTGAAAACCCCGCCATTACTGCCATTATCGGTATAAAGTCCGGCCCCGGAAGGATTCGCACGTGTTGGGTTGGGATGGCCGCCATAGTAACTTCCGAAGGTATAGGTCTGTATGTTTGTAGTGATCAGCTGGAGGTGGTCTCTATTGTTGATGAACTCCCCGTCCGGCGTTGCGGACTGACTACCCGGTTCAGAGGGATCATAGTTATTTGTCACATTGGCAGTGCCTTCATTCACAGGGAATCCACCCCAACCCCCATTGGCACCATTGTCCGTAACAAAGACCGCACCCTGTTGGGTTACCACCAGGTCATAGGAGTTCCGGTACCCGGGAGAAAATATCTGAACAGGCCCTCCAGGTACTACTATGGCCTGGTTAAGGCCATCATTTCCACCAAATGGGTCATTGACATCCACGCCGGTATAACCGGGGTTGTTGGGATCTGTCACGCCATTGACATTGGCTCGGGTTGGATCATCAAGCGTGGGGAGGTCATAAAGGTACTTCCGTCCATTGCTATCGGTTTTTTCAGGCAGCGTATTAAGCATATCCAGGTTAACGGATAGTATGGCAGCCGAAAGGGCATATTCGCAGGTATAAACAAAATTAGTGGAAGGAGCTCCTCCATTGGTATGCCCCCCCTGTGCAACAAGGAGGTAGTTGGTACCGTTGACGGTCACAAATTCCAGGCCGTTGGTTGCATGGTTCTCCTCTGAGCGGGGAAGCCCCCTTACAAGGTCCACAACTGCCCAACCCGATCCATTCCAGGAAAATCGGGTTAGTATACCGGAGTTTGTATCAAGGTTAACATCCCCATTGCCCCCGCCTGTTCCGGCCCCAATCCTGAAATCACTGGAGCTGATATAAATTACCGGATTGGATGCGGTACCCGCAACCGCCAGTCCGATAGTCTCCCGGTTTGTTTCTGCACCGTTCGTGACCCCATCGTCATTGTGGTTCACAATATTTTTAACACCATTGAGGGTTTCCATTGCCGTTACCACATAATTATTCAGGCCAATCCTTTGAACGGTCATTACTTTGATGGTGCCCGGATATTCGGCAACGTATAGCCTGCCATCTGGTCCGAAGGTAAGGGAAGTAACCCCTTCCAGGGCACCATTACCATTCATATTGAGGTTGCTCTGGCCAAAATTGATTTGCGCATTGGCTGATGTCAGGCCAAAAATCAATAGCAATTGAATCAGAGGTAAAATAGAGCTTTGAATAGCATCCCGGTAACGAACAGCCATGTTATCTAAGTATTGAATTGCGTTTAATAAAAAAGGGGGGAAGATTTAAGGGCTAAATGTATGACGATTTAGGCCATGATAAAAAAGGCACCTCCAATAATCGTTGATCTGGCTGGCATTATCGACCAAATACCGTACGCTGTTCTGTTGACCCGGATCTTTCGCTACCTGCCTGCCCGGCTGAAGCCCCATTCGGACGAGCCTGAATATGCCGTTAGGCATGGGCTCACTGGGCATTGAATGGGAATTTTAATGAAAATATAAACGAATAAATAGCTCCTCCCTTTTCCTAAGGGAGGTGGCCCGATTTATCGGGTCGGAGGGATTAGGGTACGCGTTTACAGGAGGAATCTCCCCTTTCTCTGCCTTTGGCAGATTCATTCCCCTCTTTAAAAAAAGAGGGGAGCTTTAGTATTTGCTTATCCGTTTATATACCAGTATGGTGTTGTGATGGAGATGGCTTCGACTACGCTCAGCCTGACACGCAACTGCCATGATTGTTACGTTCGGGCAGGCGCTCAGCCTGACACTCTAGGGCCATGGCTTCGACTGCTTGCCGTCTTGAACGTGCCGCTAGGCATGGGCGGGCCTGCCCGACTTGAACAGGCGGGCGCTCAGCCTGAAAGTGGAATTTTACTGAAAATATAAATATAAACGAATAAATAGCTCCTCCCTTTTCTTAAGGGAGGTGGCCCGATTTATCGGGTCGGAGGGATTAGGGAACGCGTTTACAGGAGGAATCTCCCCTTTCTCTGCCTTTGGCAGAGTCATTCCCCTCTTTAAAAAAAGAGGGGAGCTTTAGTATTTGTTTACCAGTTTATATACCAGTATGGTGTTGTGATGGCAATTGCCAGCCTGACACTCTAGGGCCATGGCTTCGACTGCTTGCCGTCTTGAACGTGCCGCTAGGCATGGGCGGGCCTGCCCGACTTGAACAGGCGGGCGCTCAGCCTGAAAGTGGAA
>JBGTLT010000022.1:0-3548 GCA_041743975.1 Zeaxanthinibacter sp. | reverse complement strand
TCAATACGGATCAATTGAAACGGGAAGGATCCGGCTATGTCGCCACCCATGGCAGCGATTTCGTGGTAATGAATGATTCCTGGTCCCAATGGCTCAATTTTAAATATGGGCCTGCAGGATCCGTATTTGCTATAGACTGGTATGACAAGAACCAATGCCATAGCCCTAACCCGGATGTTCATGACAAAACGCTGGGAAGGATATTTAAGATCACCCATAAAAATGACAAATGGGTTCAGGAAGATCTCTCCAAAGCATCGGACCTGGACCTGGTCAATTACCAATTGCATCCAAATGAATGGTATGTGAGGCAGGCGAGGACCATTTTGCAGGAGCGGGGGCCCAATCAGGAAGTCCATCGGGCATTGCGGTCTATTCTGGTAAACAACCCGGATGTAAGGCGAAAACTCAGGGCGCTTTGGACCCTTCATGTTACGGAAGGCCTACCGGAAGCAGATCTGAGGGAGTTATTGGGGAATTCCGATCCCTATATACGAAGTTGGGCCATCCAATTGCTGACGGAACCAAAAAGTGTTTCCCCTGCCACCCTAGATCGTTTTGAAGCCCTGGCAAAAACAGACACCTCCCCCCTCGTGAGGCTGTATCTGGCCTCGGGAATAATTCGACTGGAACCGGCAAAACACTGGAAGGTCCTGGAAATACTGCTTCAAAAAAACGAAGACATCGCAGACCACAATCTTCCCTTGATGCTGTGGTATGCTGCCGAACCGCTTGCATCCCTGGATGCAGAACGGGCCCTGAAAATGGCTGAGAAATCAAAATTTCCGCGGATCTTAACTTATATGATCCAAAGGATAGGAACTATGGATACCCGGACAACACAAAAATTACTTAAGGGTTTGAACGACAGGCTGGCCCAAAGCGACCTGCCCGGAAACAGGGGTAATCAATTCCTGATCCGTAAGATCCTGGGGGGGGCTGAGGCTGAAATGGAAACCCGCATCAATTAAACTACTATGGAATATATAAAAACAAAGCTTTGTAAGGCATTTGGAATTCTTGTAGCACCCGTGATTTTTTGTCTGTATCCCCAGCTTACCCCGGCACAGCACCCAAAATTGAAGGATTTTACAAAAATAACCATCACCAGAGATTTTATATCAGAGGGTGTTGCGGTTGCAGATCTCAATAAGGACGGACAGTTGGATATCATTGCAGGGCTATATTGGTTTGAAGCGCCCGAGTGGGTACGCCATGAAATTGCCCCGGGCCGGACGTTCAACCCCAGAGAGGAATACAGTGAGTCTTTCCTGAACCTGGGGATGGATGTAAACCTTGATGGGTGGGAGGATGTAATTATTGTTGGCTACCCGGGAACCGCTGGTTTCTGGTATGAAAATCCGAAAAAAGATGCAGGTCCCTGGACCAGGCATGTTATTGCCGACTCCCTTGGCATTTCCAATGAATCCCCGGGGTTTGTTGATATAGATGGTGACGGCAGGCTCGATATATTGTGTGGTGATGTGGATAAACGGCAGATTGTGTGGTTACAGGCTCCGCTGGTACCTGGGGAGACAACATGGAAACGGTATCCGCTGAGCGGGGAGAATGTCGCCGGTACGGAACAGTATTCCCATGGTATAGGATATGGTGATATAAACAATGACAGCATGAAGGATGTGGTTATACGGGAAGGCTGGTTTGAAGGCAAAAAGGATAAAACCTCGGGGGACTGGCGCTTTCATACGGCAGATCTGGGAGAGCCCTGTTCACACATGCAGGTCCTTGATGTAGACGGCGATGGGATGAATGACGTGGTAAGTGCCTCCGCACACGCCCTGGGGGTTTGGTGGCACCGGCAACAGGACGGGCAATCCTTTACCACCAGCCTGATCAGTGAAATAACAGCCCAAACACATGCATCCATTATGGCAGATCTCAATGGTGACGGACGGGAAGAGTATATCACAGGCAAAAGGTACCTGGCGCATAACGGCCAGGATGCCGGGGATGGGGATACCCCCTATTTGTTCTATCTTTCGTTTACCCCGGGGGAAAAGCCCTATTTCAGGGAATACATTATAGATGATGATTCGGGGGCTGGACTCAATATTGTGGTAGAAGACCTCAACAAGGATCTGAAACCCGACATCGTAATTGCCAATAAAAATGGCATTTTCCTGTTGCAGAATAATATTGGGGAATGAACCGCGCTACCCATTCATTCCAATGAGGGATAGCTGTTTTATATCCCTGGAACATCTCACCAGGGGACTTATGGGTTGGGTACTCCCTATTTTGACTTGGATCCCAATCAGAGAAGCTTACTCAAAAAACCTTAAAGTGGCAGTCTCACTAACCGGATCGGTCCCCGGATTGAATGAGTCAGAAATTCAGGTTGTAGCATACATCACATCTCTTATTTCCTATTAATTTTAGGGATCGATATCCTGCGAAAGGCCCCATGAATACTCAATGGATCGAGTTAATTGATTCCATATCAAGTTGTTGAATTGTTATTTTGAAATATGGAAGGCCTTGCCGGCAAACTTCTAATGGTATAACCCTAATTCCAAAAATCATGAAATTTTCTAAAATCGCAATTATAAGTACAGGGGCAATCCTGCTGAGCTGTAGTAATGATGAAGAAGGACCTGCTGCTATCCCAGATCAGGTTCCGGATTTTGAAGAGGCTGTGTTTTCAGCGCCTACCGATATCGGCAATCCTTTTTATGGCCCTGACGCCGGTCAAATCTACGTGTATGAAGGCGGGGAAGCAGACATGCCTCCAGAAGAGGAAATACGGATTGAAAGGCGGGCTGAGACCCGTACTGTCATGGGTATTGACTGTATCATTCACCATGATATCGTCTTTAAGGATGCCATCCTTATAGAAGATACAGACGACTGGCTCGCAGAGGACGATTCCGGCAACCTATGGTATTTTGGTGAGGCTGTAAAAAACTATGACGATGAAGGGAACTTCCAGGACGATGAGGGTTCATGGGAGGCAGGGGTAGATGGAGCAGTTCCCGGCTATTGGTTCCCTGCAAACCCGGAAGTGGGCGATACTTATTATCAGGAATTCCTGGAAGGGGAAGCCGAAGACCAGGCAGAGGTACTTGAGGTTGGTGTGACCGTTACAATTGCAATGGGGACATATGAGGATTGCATTGTTACAAAGGATTATACACTTTTAGAACCTGGAGTTTATGAGAAAAAATATTACGCCCCCGGAATAGGATTCATTAAGGAAGAAAAATTTGAGGATGATGCGTTGATTGAAACCCTGGAATTGGTTGAAATAATTGAATAACAAATGATTGCCCTGATCCGGGCATTCCTGATAGAAGCAAGCGGTTATGGTAACCGGATTTATATCAATGATCTACCCCGAGGCAGAGCCATCGAGGTATCAAAACAAACGTAATTGATTCTTATGTATTTCTTTATATTCGGATTTTCCCTGGTTTTGGAGGTACTTCTTTATTACCTCTTCATTTGCGTACTGTCCGACTGTATTCACATAATATCCGCTTGTCCAAAATTTACCGCCCCAAAGCAACCTTTTCACTTCGGGATGTAGC
>JBGTLT010000021.1:0-5853 GCA_041743975.1 Zeaxanthinibacter sp. | reverse complement strand
ACCTTGAGAAGGATTTGAAAGTCTTGCCATGAAAACAAAAAATGTTGCCCAGCCAATTATCGGTGACCCAAGAAGTGCCGTATATCATTTGAAGGCACATATTCTTAATATTTCGCCAATGATTTACCGGCGTTTTATCATTGATGGCCATACACACCTTGCAGCGCTCCATCATTTGTTACAGATGATGATGGGTTGGGAGAACCAGCATCTTCACGTTTTTCATATCTGGGGGGTTGATTATGGAATTTCTTATGTCGGCGGTGGCTATTACCGGGATAATCCCTGTGAGATTTACATACAAGATTTGGGTTTAAAGGCCGGCGATAAATTTTCATATGTTTATGACTTTGGCGATTACTGGAAACACGAAGTCCGTGTCGAGAAAGTTGAGAACGCTAATCCAGGATACCAACATCCGGTTTGTACAGCGGGACAAAGGGCATGCCCTCCGGAAGATGTTGGCGGACTCTATGCTTATCAGGATGCTTTGATAGGTCAATTCAGCTGGCTCCAGGAAACTTTATCAAGCATAATGGAGAGTATTGAAAATGGAAAGATTCCGGACTTAGCCCTGGATGAAGCACCTTGGTGGTATGGCAAGCACCGTAGTGAAGTATTCGACAAGAAAAAAGTAAACCAGGCTATAGCCAAACTGTATCAAAAAAAGGGTGACTGCATCTTCTGGAAAACATTGGGCAGTTACGATGCATATTTTGATGAATAAGTGTTCGGCTTTCTGTATCAAGAAAACCTAGTGGTTATTTTGATAATAGTTTGGTAACTTGGTATGATGGAAAAGGGAGTGATTTTCGTCAGGGTATCGAAAAGAGAACAGGACTATCAACGGCAAATAGAAGACTTACGAGTGGTAGCTCAAACCCAGAGCCTACGGATTGTGGCGGAAATAGCTGAGAAGGTGAGCGGGGCAAAGTATAACCGAGAGCGTGATGGTTTGCGAGAGTTAATGACCATGGCGCGTAACAATGAAATCAATAAGGTCCTGGTTCAGGAAGTGTCGCGTTTAGGGCGCTCGACGGTTGAAGTTTTAAATGTATTAGAGGAATTGACCAAACTTCAAATAAGTGTTTATGTACAAAACTTTGGAATTGAAACTTTAAAAAATGGCAGGAGAAATCCTATTGCCCAATTTATGTTCACACTTCTGGCCGAATTTGCGCGGTTAGAACGTGAGACATTACGGGAACGTATCCTTTCAGGAATGGATGAAGCGCGCCGAAAAGGTAAACATTTAGGACGGCCTGATGGCTCGACCGAAGATAAAGAGGCCTTTCTAAAAAAGTATCCCTCGGTGGTACGGAATCTACGCTTTGGTATCAGTGCGCGTAAAACCGCTAAAATTTGTGATACCTCTATCAATACGGTACGAAAAGTCAAAAATTACATTTCCTGATAACCTTTAATGATCATGAAATTCAAACTCCAGTTAGTATGTGAACCTGGTGAAAATGATGCCGTTTACACGGACGAAGTTTTCATTTTTGATAAGTCATTTAATACTTTTGAAAGTATCGGTATGAACCTTTGTGAATCAAAACAGATATTGAAAAACCCGTAGCAATCCATTGTTGAAAAACAACTGGGTGCTTTTATCAAAAGCAAGGGGTTACAAAGGCTTCGTAAAAAAGGAAGCTATACAGTTAAACTTAAGACACTTTTTGGTGATATCACCTTTGAAAGCCCAAGGTATTACGGCGAAGACAAGAAAACGTTCAGCCCTTTGAATGAATTGCTTCCAAACCATACTACCCCCGAACTGTTGTTTCTTGAAACCAAATGGGCTTGTTTAATCCCGTTTGAGAAGACCGCGAATTTATTGAAAGAAGTGCTGCCAGTCGCGGAAACGATTAACGCGACAACTATTCAGAACCATCTATATGATTTGGCCTCAGTCCAGGAGCAAGAACTTGGAGAAGAGCAATGGATGTACGATTGCGGCAGTATTAACCACAGGCAGCAATTACCGAGGCCGGAAAGAACAATGGTCGTTGGGATTGACGGGGGTTATGTCCGGGACTGGAAAGATAAGAAAAACATATTTGAAGTAATCGGCGGTAAGTCCCTCCCAGCTGAAAGACCTGCCAAATGCTTTGGTTTTGTCGGATCATATGATTTAAAATCCAAACGTAGATTTTATGACCATCTAAGATCACAGGGGATGCAACCCCATCAACAGCTTGAATTCTTTTCTGATGGTGCTGATAATTTACGTAATCCGCAAACTTATCTTAATGCGGAATCTACCCATATTCTGGATTGGTTTCATATTACCATGAAACTGACAGTTCTCAGCCAGTGTACATTAGGTTTGGTCAAAGTAGATGAAAAAAGAGGGAAAGCTTTGTGGCATTTATTAACCCGTATTAAATGGAATTTATGGCACGGTAATGCTGTAAGGGCCATAGAAAAATGTGAAGACCTTGATGACTACATTACTGATCACTTGGAAGATAAAGCGCAAAATAAAAAATATGAAAAGATTAAATCGTTCCAGATATATGTAATTGATTTCTACAAGTACATTAGAAACAACCAGAATTTTATTGTCAATTACGGTGAGCGGTACCATTATGGCGAAGTTATTTCGACGGGTTTTGTAGAATCTACAGTCAATTATGTAATTGCCAAACGGTTTTCTAAAAAACAGTCCATGCAATGGACCAGAAAAGGCGCGCATTTGTTGCTTCAAGTCCGCACAAAAGTATTGAACAACGAATGGGAAGATGTTTTTCGAAAGATGTATCCGGATTTTAGGGCAATTAGACCAATGAAGGATCCTGATACCATTCTGGAAGCAGCGTGAATCTCCCACACTTTTTGACGCGCTCCATTTTATCTGCTTCCTGGATCCATTGCATGAAACACTGGACCCTATACTGAGAATAGGAAGGGAAAAGCCTATTACATATCCCGACTTTGACCAGATAGTAAATTCAAGTTTTCCCCTGCCTTTGCAGGTGTTGTCACCTGCAAAGGCGCTTGTAAAAGTTTCGGTTGATGACAACACCAACCGAGGCAAGAGGAGGCTAAGTCTAATGTTCATGCAGATCACCAGAACAAATATTAATTCCTTCTTGTTGAATTACGATGGTGTTGCAGTATACTTAATCAAAATTATCCTCCAATTCTTCCGATTTGCATGAGTTGGAGCAAAACAGTTAAATTTTATCTGCATAATCGAAATGCTTGGTTTTTAAATTCCTGTTCCAAGTTCTTTTCTACAGTATAAGCTTGTGCGCCAATTTGGGATAACCGAAAAAAATTATTTATCGCACCAATACCCAATCCAGCGTTCCCCCACCTGCAGGAGCAGCCTTATCAAATATTACCTTGAAACCACCTTCTGCCTTATTAGTGATCGCCTTGTTCGTATGCCAGTTGCACGCGACCATGATGGCGTAATTAGCATCAACTTCCGGAGTTGGAAAAGTTATCTGGGCATCTATTAATCCTGCATCGATAAGTATGTTGAAGCCCCTCAGATTATTTGCCGCCTTGTCGGACCCGGAAAGCCCCCTTAGTTTGATAGAGCTGTTGTCTTGATAATCAATATCGCCGCCGATGACAATACCGCCGCCGGTGAAGATGAAATTCCCATTGATGGGAAGAACGTGCAGGGTAGAATGGCCGACTCCCCCTCCCTGGTGCATCCAACGGATCTTCTTTTCGTTGCCATGCGTTTGCCAGAAATCGATGGCTACGTCTTGTACTGGCCCGCGAAATAAGATGCCGGTCCTGGTGGCGGCTAAAATATAAACACCGTAGTCGAAAGGAACCAAGCCGTCTTTTTGATTGGCCTTCGCCTCTTCTAAGGTTGAATCAACTCCGGGACCGGCAACAACCAATCCGGCCTCTATCTGCACCTTGCCCAGGTTCTCACCCAGGAATGATGCTCCTTTCATTGATCCCGGGAAATAGTTTAATTGACGAGCCCGGAACCCTGTGGGAAGCCAGGGGTCAGCTCCTGGCGGATTAGTGATCGGGTCGTCTACCTCGAAATCAAAAAAAGGATCCATTGGTGGCAAGGGAGCTAGCACCAGGGTGCGCTCATCCTCTTGCGTAGACTGCCCGGTATGGCCCGGCGTATTACCGGTGACTGCACGCCGCACATCGCTCACCCATGCACCGGGCGCAATAATGTAATCCAGATCTACATTATGAACAGGTTGTTCTGTTGAATAGTTTGAATCCCTGAAGAGTGACGGACCTGCCTTACCAATTGTATCCCACCAAGTTCTTTCCACAAAGAGATGCTTCAATCCATTATCGGCATCTTCGAGGCCGGTGATATGCCACCAACGGTGAACAAAAGGATTCGATCCATCGGTTGCACCATAGTATTCTGACGGGTCATTCATAGCAATGAAACGACCTACTATGGATTGATTCCAACCGACCCCGGGTATGCCTATGATTTTACTATCATCATTTCCAGGCCGCGTTACCCTAACTTTTCCGGATTGAATCCATTTTTGCTGGTTCATGTTGATCACAGGACGTGAGGTACCCAATTTTTGCGGTGCCGATATTCCGGGCTTGTAAATCAGTTCCCGGGTCTGAGGATTCCAAGATTCTACCTCCCCCCAAAAGCAATCAAGGTCCTGCATTATTTGTGAACTGATTCCAACTCCACCCTCGTCGCCGCCAGCCGACATAATGTCTCCCTGGTAGGTAAGGTGTGCCGAGATACCGAATGTATCTCCGTTCCCATAAGTTTTTCGATGCACAATCAGGGACTCTGACTGGTTGTCGCAGTTCGATGTATCCTCGATAGTGAGCCCATTGACCACGTTCTTGTTGTAGACATAAGCCATTGCCGGATGGTCGAGTAGCAAGTCTGCCACGAAATAAGGCCCGTTATCATCCAGACCAAGTTCCTTCACCGTAACCGGCTCGCTAGGCTCTCCAAATCCCGCCACCCCGGCAATGTTTAGGGTCTGTCCGATGAAAAGACCGCGGTGGGAGCCAACATAGATTTTGCGGTTCGATCCGGCCAGAATCATTTTGTGCAGCGGCTGGAGATAGGAGGAAGCGCCGCCAAGATAACGGGACTGGATATACTCCGTCGAATGGAGGCCCTGCCAGCCGATATTTTCCACCAGGTCGCGTTCGATCAGGCAGGATCCCCAAGCCGTGCCCTCCGAATTCAGGGTACCCATTGACGGAACATAGACCTGTTCAAATCCAAGCCGATAGTCGAAAACGGTGACTGCCGGTTTATTATCTCGGGATTGTTGTTCCGTATGGCGCGGATAGAAGCCCTTCGGTGCGTCACGCGGAATGCAGAGTACGCCGCCATCCTCAGCCATCAGGGTGTCAAGGGCTTTCTGAAAGGTTTGCTCAGCATCCGGAATTGTAGCGTAAGGCCCAAAATCGCTCAAGAGGCGGTGGTTCGCACACAAGTCAATGTACTCAACACCTACGGCTCCAAGCCTGATAGTACCGACGATTTGTTGGAAATTTAATTGTAGTGCTAAGCTCATAGCCCTGCCGGGCGTAGGAACCATCCCTCCCACTTCAATAGGGAAGCATACCGGGCTTGTGCTATTCAGGTCGGTGTTTATCTCGTGAATTATCTGTACTTGGTCAGGAGCACCCGTCTCAATAAGCTGCATCTTAGAAATGAAATTTTTCAGAAGCTGGTTCTGGTTTTGCGATATGATCTGGTAACAAATGGTGATCTTTTCTATCCTGACGTTTGGTGGTAAACGCAAACCCAATAAGATCCATTTAAGACCGATCGCTTGGCTTCCAACTATCGCCATTGGTCCTTTATAATTAATCTTCAGTGAAGGATCACTAGTAACATATTCCGTAGGACTTATCCATATA
>JBGTLT010000020.1:0-21216 GCA_041743975.1 Zeaxanthinibacter sp. | reverse complement strand
CCCACCGAAAATAAAGATAGTCAGCAGCACTACAATGGTGGTCATGGAAGTATTCAGCGTCCTGCTTAGGGTACTGTTCAGTGCCTGGTTAATATTTTCACCGGCTTTCATCCCCCTTTCATTCCAGATTTCCCGGATACGGTCGAATACCACCACGGTATCATTGAGGGAGTACCCGATTACCGTCAGAATAGCGGCAATGAATGCCTGGTCAATCTCCATGCTAAACGGCATTATCTTGCTCGTTAAAGAAAAGATCCCCAGTACAATCAGAACATCGTGGAAAACGGCTGCCACTGCTCCAAGGGAGAATTGCCATTTCCTGAAACGGAGCAGGATATAAAGGAAAACCATGGCAAGGGAACCTATGACGGCCCATAGCGCATTCTTTTTAATGTCATCTGCAATGGTTGGACCTACCTTTCGGTATTTCAGGACCCCGACATCGGTATTGGTGCTACCGGGGACAAAGTCTTCATACTTTGTACCGTCCGGCAAATATTTTTGCAAGGAAGTAAAGAGTATTCCCAGGATCTCATCATCTACCTGTGTACCCTGTACATCCACTTTGTATTTGGTAGTCACCATGATCTGATTAGCTTCTCCAAAGGTCTTTGCGCTTGCGCTTCCCAAAACAGTCGTTAATTCACTGGCTATTTCTGAAGGGTTAACCGGGTCTACAAAACGAATCTGGTAATTGCGGCCCCCTACAAAATCCACACCCTGGTCCAGACCCTGCGTCAACAGGGAGAATAAACCGATTGATACCAGAACTGTAGAGAAAATATAGGCGATCTTTCGTTTTCTAAGGAAATTGATATTGGAATTCCGGAACAGGTTCTTGGTGAGGGCAGTTGTAAAATCAAGCCTCCTGCTTTTACCGGAAAGATACCAATCAACCAACAGCCTGGTGACAAAAATGGCGGTGAACAGGGAGGTCAGGATACCGATGATAAGTGTAGTCGCAAACCCCTTTATAGGGCCGGAACCAAAAACGAGAAGGATCAATGCTGTAAGCCCTGTAGTGATATTGGCATCCAGGATGGACGAAAGGGCATTGTTGAACCCGTCTTCAATAGCCTGGCCTTTGCCTTTCCCTTTGGCCAGTTCTTCCTTTATACGCTCAAAGATGAGCACGTTGGCATCCACAGACATCCCGATTGTAAGGACGATACCTGCAATCCCGGGTAGTGTAAGGACAGCCCCGAGGCTGGCAAGGACCCCAAAAATGAGCACAATGTTGAAGATAAGTGCGATATCCGCAAATATCCCCGCCTTTCCGTAATAAAAGACCATCCATATCAATACGATGAACATGGCGATCAGGAATGACATAAATCCGCTGTCTATAGCCTCCTGCCCAAGGGAGGGTCCTACAACGAAGGAATCAATAATTTCCGCAGAGGCAGGGAGTTTCCCAGCCCTTAGGACGTTGGCAATATCCTTGGTCTCATTGATGGTGAATGTTCCGGTTATTTCCGAACTCCCACCAGAGATACCCCCTACCTGGGAAACCCCTGGTGCAGTATAAACCTTATTATCCAAAACAATGGCAATACCGGTATTGTTAAGGTTTGCCTCACTGGTGAGTTTCTCCCATAGTTTGGCACCCCTGACGTTCATATCCATGCCAACTGCCGGCCTGCTGAACTGATCAAACTGATCCCGTGCATCACTAACGACATCACCGCTGATCCGGGGTTCATTCTCCCGATTCGATTTCAGGGCGTACAGGCCTGCAACCTCAGAATCCTTGGAGGGGCGTTCCCACAGAAATTTGGTAAATTGTACATCAGCCGGTAATAACCTGCGGATCTCAGGCATCCTCAGGTATGAACCTATGGTGGCTGTATCCTTTATAGCGGCAACCCCGATGGCATAACCAGGGCCGTTAAGTTGTAATATGTCGAATAATGGGTTTTTTTCGGTTGACAGGTCCAGGGAATCCTTTGTAACATCGGAAAGCAACGAATCGATCTCTGATTCTTCCTTTACGGGCGTCTCCTGGGTATCTTCCACCAGGGTCTTGAGCTTGTCATTGGCCTGGATAAGGAAGTTGATCAGGCTTTGGTTTCCGGGTTCATAGGTTTCCCAGAACTCTAGTTGCGCAGTGCTTGAGAGCAAGTCTTGTGCCCTGGCAATATCACGTGCACCTGGCAATTCTACCAGTATACGGCCGGAATTCCCTTCACGCTGGATATTGGGCTGCGTAACCCCAAAGCCATCTATACGCTCCCGGAGCACCTCAAAAGCAGAAACTATAGACTCGTCTATTTTACGGCGGATAATAGGCTTGACTTCCTCATCCGTCATCTGAAAATTGACCTCATCACTGAGTGTCTTGTTTGCAAAGATATCCGGTGACGCTAATTTTGTATCCCCCTTAATCTTTTCAAATGCTTCAAAGAATAAGTCGAGATAGGTATCATCACTGCTCGTGGAGGCCACATCAGCATCCGCCAATGCTTTGTTGAAGACTGGGTTTTTGGTGTTGGCTGCCAAACCTTTCAGGATATCCTTAACGGAAATTTGCAAGGTAACGTTGATACCCCCTTTTAGGTCGAGCCCTTTATTGAGTTCCTTTTTCTTGGCGTCCTCATAGGATGTATACCCGAGTATGGGCATTTTCTCGATCGAATCAAGATATTGCGCCTCAACTATCTCACGCTGAGCTACATAATTATCCACATCGGAAGGGACATTTTTGGCTGCATATGCCTCTGCCTCATTCTCGATCTTGCTGGTAATAAAAGTATAAGACAATTGGTAGATACTAACAATCCCGAAAAGGAGTGCAAAAAGCTTTATAAGTCCTTTATTCTGCATGAGTTAATTGGATTTTGTGCTGGTATTTGCAAACAGCGTGCAAATATATTATATCCGGCAGGAACTGACAATTTATTTGTGCTATTAATACAGGCCTCAGGTACATTCATACCCGGTCTCAGCAAGTATTATTCAAATAAAGCAGATTCAGAAGGCCCGCTGTGATGGCGGAATTCCCTGTAAAAACATATGTACGGCAGCATTCCCTGCTTCTTGGTCAGGGCGTTCCGGAAGTGTTCTGCCAAGATCAGGAGGGCACCTGCCTGCGGTTGTAAATATTGGATAGCTTATAATCCCTCAGACCTGCAAAAGGGCATTGGTCTTGTTCACCCCATCAGCACTTTCCGTCATTTTATTTTTTTCAGCTTCATCCAGTTCCAGTTCAATGATTTTTTCAATACCGTTCCTGCCGAGGATAACCGGAACGCCAATGCATATATCGGAAAGTCCGTATTCCCCATTCAGCAGGACGGAACAAGGGAATAATTTCCGCTGGTTGCATGCTATGGCCTGTACCAGGGAAGAAACTGCTGCTCCCGGGGCATACCATGCACTGGTCCCGAGCAATTTTGTAAGCGTAGCCCCGCCCACCTTGGTGTCTTCTGTCACCTGCGCCAGCCTTTCGTCTGAGAGGAACTCGGAGACCTTGATGCTATTGCGGGTTGCATGCCTTGTGAGGGGAACCATCCCGGTGTCGCTGTGGCCTCCTATTACCATTCCATCTATATCAGACTGAGGGGCATCCAGGGCCTCGGCGAGCCGATACTTGAAACGGGCACTGTCCAATGCACCTCCCATGCCAATAATTTTATTTTTGGGAAGCCCGGTTGCTTTATGCACGAGGTAGGTCATGGTATCCATCGGATTGCTCACAACGATCAGGATAATATCCGGGGAATGGGCCACCAGGTTGGCAGCAACATCCTTAACGATGCCTGCGTTGATCCCTATAAGTTCCTCCCGGGTCATCCCGGGTTTCCTTGGTATACCTGAGGTGATCACAGCAATATCACTCTTGGCTGTAAGGGAATAATCCCCTGTAGTCCCCGTTATTTTTGTGTCAAAGCCATTCAGCGAGGCGGTTTGCATCAGGTCCATGGCCTTGCCTTCCGCATAACCTTCTTTTATGTCTAACAGCACTACGTGCGCTGCAAAATTCTTTATGGCGATATATTCCGCACAACTGGCACCAACGGCACCTGCACCAACAACAGTAACTTTCATCCTAGTTTTTTTTAATTCGTTTTATATAACCTTCAACCCGATGAGGGAAGTCTGCCAAAAATAGGAATTTTTTAGAATAAGACAGACAGAAGGCTGTGAGATTCCCTATAATTATTCCCTTAGTTATTCAGGGGTAAATTTGAAAGATTTTTCCCGTTAAATGTTAAAAATTAAAGCAGTTGGTCGAAGATCAGGGATATAGGATGTCATACATCGAATTTTAGCAATAGGCAGCATACTATATCGTTATAGTAGTACCCAATCACTAACCTACTCTGATGAAAAAGGTCTTTTCATTTATGGCAATTATAGCCATAATTATTGCCAGCAATTGTTCCAGAATCCCGGAAAATAATGATCCTGTTATCGGGATCTGGGTTAAACTGGATTTTGAAACCCGTCTTGAAAGCAAGCAGCAAACGGTACGCCAGGAATGGATTTTTAACGACGCATACCTGGGGCGCTACCACAAGTATACCAGTTCAACCCTCGATTTCAAGACAGATTTTAGATGGGAACAGGTTGATGGCGTTTATACCATTTCCTATCCCGGAACCGATATGCAGCCTGTGTTAGTGAGCATGAAGGAGTCCTCTGAAGGTATTATGCTGGAGGCCGTCAATGGCGAGGTGCTTGCGACCAAAGATTAGTCCCCCTTTGATTTTTCCATATAGTTATAAAACAGCCTTTCTTCCGGAAGGCTGTTTTTATATACCCCCTCCTTTCAGGACAGGATTGAATCACATTTCAAGGCACTTGATATGGAAGGAAGGGGAAGCAAGCTACATGAAAATAATGATTTTCTTGATGCCAACTATCCCCAAGGCACGCCCGAAAGTGCCGTACGCCTCTCCAGAAACAGCTCAGGCGGTTTCGACCTCTCCAGAGGGGAGATGCCCCGGGGCAAAGCCCGAAATAATTCTTCTGATCAATAACGAGATGAAACAGGTGCTGTTGTCAATCTGAACCCCAGGGTACTTTTCCCCAGGGGCGTTACCTTAAGCCAAAGTTCACACCAAGGGAAAGGGTATTGAATTCACCAAGGGAATAATCCGCATGTAAGCGGAAAAAACCAAGTTTCAGTTTTGTACCCACATTGGCCACTATCCCGGAGGCATCGGTATTAATTGAAAAAGGGTCTGTATAGGTTTCCTGAAAAGGTCCGCCCTGCACCTGGTACGTGCCCAGGATATCGGTGTTGGAGGTACCCGTGAGATACCCCAGTCCGCCGTAAAAATTAATCACAGGCAGCCTGGTGGAGACCACGGCCTGAAATATCCAGGTATTGATCTTCGTGTCGATTCGCTGGTTTTCCCCAGCGATGATATTGGTATTGGTAAAATCATACGTGCCGTTCAAATGCGTATATCCTATCACCGCAGAAATGGCAACCGGCAATATTTTGTCTGCCGGTAAATGCTTTGTAAACTCGTGTTGGATGCCCAGCCCATAGAGACCTAAAGAAACTTCATCCGTATTGATCTTCGGAAGGAACCGTGCCTTTAGTTCTGTTCCCTTTATGAGGCCTACACTGGCCTGCAGGTAACCGGAAGGGATAAAATTGATATCCTCTGAAGCCAGGCCGGTGGGCAATTCAAATTCTTCCCGCAGCAGGCCATTCTCATCCTCGACAAATACCCGGATACCCTGGATATCGCCAAGGGCACTGGCTACCGTTTTTGAGGTACTGCCATCTACAAATTGAAGGTTGTCATAATCTGCGGTATTGAGCTGAAAGGTCTTTTTGTCCTCTTTGTTTTTAAAATAGGCCATATTCCCGATTATGGAAACCTCAAAGCCCCCCAGTGGTTTTGCAACGGCGGTATTGTACCAGCTGCCGCCCATACTGAAGATGGCGCCCTCTGAAACCGGGGAAATGTAGGCATTGGTAAATCGCTCTGCATCGGCTATACCGGCAGCCAGTAATTCGTTTACATTGGACTGCCCGATCGCCAAACCGGAATAGAGTATTGCTGAAAGCCTAAGAATGTTTTTCATCTGTGATAGTTATTTGTTTTTAAGGATCAGACCTGCCTTGCCGGCAGGCTGGTGCAATTTGCCCGGGATCATCCGTATTGTCATCAGGGATTGCCCCGGGCCCATTTTATAGTAAAAATTTGGCTTAAAACTAAAAAACCCGCACCAGGGATGCGAGTTTTTGTTGTGTAAGTATGGTTTCCTATGCATCAATGTTCGCATAGACGGCATTCTTCTCAATGAATTCCCTTCGGGGAGGGACTTCATCCCCCATCAGCATGGAAAAGATCCGGTCTGCCTCTGTGGCATTGTCAATGGTGATCTGCCGCAAAGTCCTGAATTCAGGTTTCATGGTAGTATCAGCAAGCTGGTCTGCGTTCATCTCCCCAAGTCCCTTATAGCGCTGAATGCTGACACCACCGCTATAACTTTCCACAATTTCGTCCCGCTCCTTGTCGGACCAGGCATATCGCTTTTTATTTCCCTTTTTAACGAGGTATAGCGGTGGTGTGGCGATATATACATGGCCACCTTCGATCAATTCCCGCATATATCTGAAGAAAAAAGTAAGTATGAGGGTTTCAATATGGCTCCCATCGACATCGGCATCACACATGATGACCACTTTGTAATATCTCAGCTTTTCGAGGTTCAGGGCCTTACTGTCATCATCAGTCCCGATGGTAACCCCCAGGGCAGTGTAGATATTCCTTATCTCTTCGTTTTCAAAAACCTTATGCTGCATGGCCTTTTCAACATTCAATATCTTCCCCCGTAACGGAAGGATGGCCTGAAAGCTTCGTTCCCGGCCCATTTTTGCAGTTCCACCCGCCGAATCTCCCTCCACCAGGAACAATTCGCATTTGGTAGGGTCCTGTTCAGAGCAATCGGCTAATTTGCCGGGGAGGCCCCCGATACTCATTACCGATTTCCGTTGTACCATTTCCCGTGCTTTGGTGGCGGCATGCCGGGCCTGTGCGGCCAGTATCACTTTTTGCACAATCACTTTGGCATCATCAGGATGTTCCTCAAGGTAATTGGTCAACATTTCGGAGACTGCCTGGGAAACAGCTGCTGAAACCTCCCTGTTGCCTAATTTCGTCTTCGTCTGGCCTTCAAACTGCGGTTCCGCTACCTTAACGGAAATTATTGCGGTGAGGCCTTCCCGGAAATCATCGCCCTGAACCTCAAATTTTAGTTTATCCAGCATCCCGGAGGCATCCGCATATTTTTTAAGGGTAGTGGTAAGCCCCCTGCGGAACCCCGCAAGGTGGGTACCCCCTTCATGGGTATTGATATTATTGACGTACGAATGCAGGTTCTCCGTATAGCTTGTATTGTAGATCATGGCGACCTCTACAGGGATATCGCTTTTCTCCCCCTCCATCGCAATGACATTTTTGATCAGGGACTCCCTGTTGCCATCCAGGAATTTGATAAATTCCTTTAAGCCTTCATCCGAGTAAAATGTATCGGACACATATTCCCCCTTATCATCCTTTTGACGTTTATCTGTTATACTGATGGTAACCCCTTTATTGAGAAAGGAAAGTTCCCGCATCCGGTATTGCAGTGTTTCGTAACTGTATTCTATGGTCTGTGTAAAAATCGTTTCATCAGGATGGAATGTTACCATGGTGCCGCGCTCAGTGGTCTCCCCTACGCTTTTAACGGGATACATGGCCTTGCCTCTCTCATATTCCTGCTCCCAGACCTTCCCATCGCGGTATACGGTGGCCTTCAGATGATCCGAAAGGGCATTTACAACCGATACCCCTACTCCGTGGAGCCCCCCGGATACCTTGTAGGAATCCTTGTCAAATTTTCCACCGGCTCCGATCTTGGTCATGACCACTTCCAGGGCTGATACCCCTTCCTTTTTGTGGAGGTCAACCGGAATTCCCCGGCCGTTATCACTGGTGGTGATGGAATTATCTTCGTTTATGACCACATTGATGGTATCACAATGACCTCCCATTGCTTCATCAATGGAGTTATCAACCACTTCATACAGCAGATGGTGCAGTCCCCTGACACCAATATCTCCAATATACATGGAAGGTCGCATCCTTACATGTTCTATGCCTTCCAGGGCCTGAATACTATCGGCAGAATAATTATCTTTTTTTACTTCTTCGCTCATATAAAATTAGGTCTTTGCAATTGTGCATTTCACAACCGTGCAAATATAAGCAATACCCATGGAATATGGGGTTTTACAGAAGATTAACCCTCTAAGTTATCAACAAATAATTGTGGTAAATCAGTGTGATAAATCCCGGGAAAAACGGCGGCAATTTTTTATACCGGTGAATGCCGCTTTAAGTTCTTATCTCAAAGCTGCCTGAATACCAAATTACAACGCGTGAAGGACATCTTTTCGGGTTGCATTATTTACAATTCATCCAACCCGGATTCCCGGTTATTATCCAACCCATGCCCATCACGGCAGGGAGGCGGGACATTACATAGCACGGACATAAATGAAAAATCCCGCCAGATGGCGGGACTTCCCGGTTTAAATATATAAATCTGCCTATGCGAATTTACTTCGGCACTTTTTAGCTATTTGATATAAGCATCATCATGTACGTTGGCAACCGCCCGGCCCGAGGGGTCGTTCATGTTCTTAAAGGCTTCGTCCCATTCCAGTGCGATTTTTGTGCTACAGGCAACGGAGGGTTCCTGTGGGACAGAGAGTGCGGCGGCATCCGAAGGGAAATGCCCCTCAAAAATGGAACGGTAATAATATTCCTCCTTGGAAGTTGGTGTCTGTATCGGAAACCTGAATCTGGCATTCGACAGTTGCTCATTGCTCACCTCCTCATTCACCATTACCTTCAGGGTATCGATCCAGCTGTATCCCACACCGTCAGAAAATTGTTCCTTCTGCCGCCATGCCACACTGGGGGGAAGCATATCTTCAAATGCCTTGCGGACCACCCATTTTTCCATGCGTTCCCCATTGATCATTTTATCATTTGGATTGATGCGCATGGCTACATCGATAAATTCCTTATCCAAAAATGGCACCCTGCCTTCAATCCCCCAGGCCGCGAGCGACTTGTTGGCACGAAGGCAATCATACATATGCAGTTTATTCAGTTTGCGTACGGTCTCTTCATGGAATTCCCGGGCGTTTGGTGCCTTATGGAAATAGAGGTAACCGCCGAACAGTTCATCTGCGCCTTCCCCCGATAATACCATTTTGATCCCCATTGATTTGATGACCCGGGCCATCAGGTACATCGGAGTGGAGGCCCTGATAGTGGTTATGTCATAGGTTTCCAGGTTATAGATCACATCCCGGATGGCATCTAGACCTTCCTGTATCGTAAATTTAATCTCGTGGTGCACCGTCCCGATATGATCTGCCACTTTCCGGGCTGCAGCCAGATCCGGGGAGCCCTCTAGGCCAACTGAAAAGGAATGCAGCTGCGGCCACCAGGCTTCCTTGGTGTCATCCGTTTCTATCCTTTTCTGTGAATATTTTTTGGCAAGGGCCGAAGTTACCGAGGAATCAAGCCCCCCAGATAACAACACCCCATAGGGGACATCAGACATTAATTGCCTGTGTACCGCCGCGTCCAGGGCATTTCTGATATCAGCAATACTGGTTTCATTGTCTTTTACCGCATCGTATTCCATCCAGTCCCGGGTATACCATTTTCTGAACTCGCCATCGCTGCTATGGAAATAGTGCCCCGGAGGGAAAAGTTCAATCCGGGTGCAGGTTCCTTCCAGTGCTTTTAATTCAGAGGCAACATAGAAGGTGCCCTTCTTATCCCAGCCTATGTAGAGCGGGATTATCCCCATATGGTCACGCGCTATAAAATATTCATTCTTTTCAGCATCATAGAGTGCGAAACCAAAAATCCCGTTCAACTCATCCAGGAAATGAACCCCTTTCTGCTTATACAACGCCAAAATAACCTCACAATCTGATTGAGTACTGAATTTATAGGAACCTTCAAATTGCTTCCGGAGCTCGCGGTGGTTATAGATCTCACCGTTGGCCGCAAGCACCAGTTTTTTATCCTCGCTGAATAAAGGCTGTTTGCCCGAAGCAGGATCCACGATCGCAAGCCTTTCATGTGCCAAAATGGCCTTGTCATCTGCATAGATCCCATTCCAGTCGGGGCCCCGGTGCCTAACTTTCTTTGACATCTCCAATAACCGGGGACGTAATGCCTCCGTGCTTTCCTTCACCTCAAATGCACATACTATTCCACACATACCTGAATTTTTATATCAATTAGAAGGCAAAGGTGCAACCAAACTATCAATTAAAATACATATTTGCAGTTATTGATTTCATATTGATATATAATATCTGATTATTATTGTATTACGTAACCAATTAGGATATTTAATGGATTGCAACCCGCTATTTTGTAAGCCTGGGAAATTTTAACGACTTTTTATTAAGAGTTCATTTAAAAAGCTATTAGATTTAACTGCACAAAAAACAAACACTATTATGAAAAAATTATTTACACTTGCTGCTCTGGCTTTAGCCATGGTATTTACCACAGCTGCTACAGCCCAGGAATTTGGTGGACTTGATAAGAGTCCGGCAGATATCGTGGCCTATCCCTCCAGTTATAAGGTTGCGGAGAAAATGGTACGGGTACTGTATAGCCGCCCGCAATTAAAAGGTCGATCTCTTTCCGAATTGGCTCCTGCCGGCAAGGTATGGAGAACGGGCGCCAATGAAGCGGTAGAAATTACATTTTATAAAGACGCCAAAGTTGGCGGAACGGATGTCAAAGCGGGAACCTACTCCTTGTTCACCATCCCTGGAGAGAAGAAATGGACCCTTATCCTTAATAGCAAACTGAACCAATGGGGTGCCTTCAGCTATGATGAATCTGCCGACGTAGCCCGTGTAAACGCTACGGCCAGCACCGGGGGTGAATCCCTGGAAGCCTTTTCCATTGCCTTCAAAGAGGGAGATGGCGGAGCAGACCTGGTCATGGGATGGGGGACAACACGGGTATCTGTACCGGTGATGTTTGATAGCATGTAAAACGTATCCAGAAAATTGGATGAATGAAACCGGGGCCACTGCCTCGGTTTTTTTGTGCCTCGAATTCGGTACGACCTCCCCTTGCAATATCACCACCCTGCCAACCACCGCCATCGAATCAAAAAAATCATGCATGATGGATAGTGAAGCCTCAGTCTGATATTATTCCGCAACTTTACCATCAAGGTATACCAGGTCTGCACGGACCGTTGGGAGAGCGGCATCGGGAATCGTCATGATATCGTCACTTAGCACCACAAAATCCGCGAATTTGCCAACCTCGATGCTTCCCTTTTCAGCCTCTTCAAAATTAGAATAAGCTGCCCATATCGTCATCCCCTTTAAGGCCTCCTCACGGGTCAGCGCCTGCTGCATCATGAATCCGCCTTCCGGATACCCCTCCAAATCCTTGCGGGTTACCACTGCGTAAAATGTAAGGAACGGGCTAACCTGCTCCACCGGGAAATCAGTTCCCAATGCTACCTTCCCGGCTTTGTCGAGCAGGGTCCGGAATGCGTATGCGCCTTTTATCCGTTGTTCCCCGAGTCGGTCTTTCGCCCAATACATATCACTGGTGGCATGTGTTGGCTGTATGGAAGGAATGATATTGTCGTCAAAAAAATCAACATCTTCAGGGGAGATCACCTGCGCATGTTCCACCTTCCACCGCCGGTCAGTTTTACCTGCAAGTGCCTTTTGGTATGCCCGGAGGACCACTACATTGGCAGAGTCCCCTATGGCATGGGTGTTCATCTGGTAGTCGGATGCAGCGATCCGCCTGGCAAGGCTTTCCATTTCCGCTGCCGGGGTGATCATGGCGCCATAATGGCCTGCTTCATCTGAATATGGCTGTTTTAATGCGGCCCCGCGGGAGCCCAACGCACCATCTCCGTATACTTTTACGGACCGTACATTCAGCTTATTGGTTTTCAGAACTCCCCTATCCAGGTAATATTCCAGATTTTCAGGGGTATTGCTAATCATGGCATAGATGCGGATCTTCAGGTAGGCCGCTTGTTGCAGGCTATCAATCAATTCTATGGTTTGCCGGTCCAGACCGGCATCATTGACTGTTGTGATGCCATTATCAAAACATATCTTTTCTGCATCCTTCAAGGCCAGTATCCGGGACTGCCTGTCAGGTTCCGGCATGATATCTGCCACCATTTGCATGGGACTGTCAATAAGGACCCCGGTAATTTCGCCCCCTTTTCTGACAATCTCGCCTCCTGTCACCCGGGTAGTGCCATCAATCCCGGCCAGGTCCAGCACTTTCTGGTTGACCAGTAATGCATGCCCATCCACCCTGCGAAGTGCAACAGGCATATCAGGATACAGCTCATCGAGTTCCTTTTTGGTGGGAAACTCCTTTACTTCCCAGTCGTTCTGGTCCCATCCCCGCCCCAAAATGAAACTCCCGGGATGCTCCTTATAGAAGTTGGCAACCCTTTCCAAAACTTCCTCATAACTTTTAGTGCCTACAAGGTCTACCGTTTGCCTGTTGAGCCCAAGGCCGTAAAAGTGGCAATGCGCATCAATAATCCCGGGAATAATGGTTTTTCCGTCTGCATCCACGATATTTTCTGAACTGTATTTTTGAGAGATATCAGACCCGCTTCCAACCGCTATAAACTTCCCGTCGTGCACTGCAAATGCGGCTGCCTTGCTGAAGTCCTTATCCACAGTGTAGACAGTGGCATTCAGGACGATCAAATCAACATTTTCTTTGGCAAGATCACAGCCAAAAAGCGCCATAACGCTTAGGATCAGCAAGTTTTTCATTTTGCGGTTATTTGCGATTAATTCGATCGGGAGAAGCGACCGGAGGGTAGGGTTTGTTGATTTTCCCGGGGTTACAAGGGAACTGTTTTTGAAATCACTTTGAAACCATCCTCCTGGTCCCCTGTAATTTGAATACCCCATCGGGTGAAGTGCTTTCACCGGATATCGTATCTCCTTCCACCATCAGGGCCACATCAACCCGTTGCCCATTGATCATCAGGTGAAAGTTGATCGTATTCCTTTTTGTCTTTACATCGGCAGCGTTCAGGGTACCTTCTGTTAGTTCAACGCTAACCTTGTACGACCTGCCTTCCTTAAGGATGTGGAGCACCCCGGAGCTGTATTCGGGAGGGACATCCTGCACCGTATAATCCCAGGTACCGGTCAATTTGTTTTTCTTAAAAATCGAAATGGATACCGGATGGCCCTCAGCGGGAAGAAAGGATAGGTCCGCAATTCCGGATATCATCAAACTGCCTGTGGCGGCGAGTAATATCATCAGCTCTTTCATTTCAATTAATTTTTAATTAATGGATAAATATAAACAAATATTACAGTTTGTGGAATAGGCACTTTACTACAGTATTATCCGGCCTTCCTGCCGGCAATCCAACTTTCAATCTTTTCTTCCAGCAGCAGTAGCGGCAGGCTTCCGGTATTCAATACCTGATCATGGAACTCCCGGATATCAAATAATTTCCCCAGTTCCGCTTCGGCCTTATTGCGCAACCCACGGATCTTTAATTGTCCCACTTTATAGGACAAAGCCTGCCCGGGGGTTGCCATATACCGCTCTATTTCCACAATGATATCCGCTTCAGATTCCGCTTCGTTTTCGAGCGAATAGCGTATGGCCTCTTCCCTGGTCCACCCTTTGGCATGAAGGCCGGTGTCAACGACCAGGCGGATGGCCCGGTGCATTTCCATGCTCAGCATCCCAAAATACTGATAGGGATCCCCGTATAGTCCCATCTCCTTGCCCAACGACTCAGCATAAAGGGCCCAACCTTCTACAAACACTCCCATACTTTCAGGGTGCAGGAATTCCGGAAGATCCTTGTTCTCCTGTTGCAATGAAAGCTGATAATGGTGCCCGGGAACCGCTTCGTGCAAAAATAGCGCCTCATCCGAAATCCTGTTGTAGGTTCGTACATCCGGGATGGGAACATAAAAAGTCCCTGGCCTGGAAGCATCTTTTGTGCCCGGCACATATTCAGCACTTGCCGATGATTCCCGATAGGCTTCTGTTCGCCTTACTTCAAAAGAAGCCCGGGGATTGCTGCTAAAAACTTCCTTCAGCCTGGGCTGTAGACGGTCCCTGATTGTATAAAAACTTTGTATCACCTGCGCGGGTTCGGTATAGGGCATGAGTTCTTTTCGCTCTCTTGCAGATATTAAAAATTCTTTTAAATCGCCTTTGTACCCGGTTTCGGACATGGCTTTTTCCATTTCACCCCGTATCCTGTTCACTTCACTTTTTCCCAGATTATGGATCTCATCTGCTGTCATATTGGTGGTGGTATGCAAGCGGATAAGGTATTGATAGGTTTCCGGGCCATGGGGCAATGCACCGATTCCCGATGTTTCCCTGCCGGCCGGAAGATAGGTGTCCTTTAAAAAACCTGATAATTCCCTGTATTTGGGAATCAGCTTTTGTACCAGCATATCACTGTACGCCCTGCTAAGTCTTTGTTTAACCTCAGGTGAAAAATTTTCGGGCATATTCCGGACAGGTTGATAAAAGATATGGTCTTCCGGTTCCCGTGCTTCAAAACTTTCCAGTTGCGGGAGCATCTTTAAAATAAGGACCTTTGGCAATACGACTCCCTTTGCCATGCCCTCTTTCATTTTTAGCATACAAGTATCCAGGAAGGGAAGGTAGGCATCCACCCTGTTGAGCCAGTTTTCGTAATCCTTCGGGGTCCGGAAAGGCTGCACACTGTTACCCGCTGCCACTTGGGAAAAGTACAGGTGAAGGCTTTGTATCTGCAACAAGGGCATGAGTTCAAAGGTGGGCAGGTCGTACATGGGCGATGCGATTGTTACCAGGTTGTTGGTAAGCCCTTCCCTTTTTATGTTGCAATCCCATTCCATTACCGCTTTGCTCAGGCCTTGGGTGGCGGTGATTTCAGAGTTCCTGAAACGCTTCAGTTCCTCCAAAAAATGGGTGTAATTTGCAATAAGGTCTTGTTGGTAATCATCCGAGATATAGTTGGCCAGTTGATCATTGTATATGCTGTCACCCGCTTTGGTTGCTTCCAGTGGGTTGATGCGTTTTTTAAACTGGTAATATTCCTGGAAAAGACTATCCAATCCGGCATGTTGAGCAGGCGTGGCACCGGATGTTTTCGTTCTTTCCCCGCAGGAAGTGAAGAACAAAAAAGGAATGGCCAGGAGGATGGGTATCAGTCTGGCAGGCTTAATTATAAGTAGACGTGCGTGCATATGAACTGGGTGTGAGATCTCAGGTTCCCTGTTTTTTGCTGCCCTTCTTTCTTTTTTCGTTGATTTTTACGTAAATCAGCTTTTTCCTGCCCTTGGAATCTTCCCTTCTCTCTATTTCAAAATTACTGATGGAACTGATCAGGGGGGTAAGTTTCTGAAACCCGTAATTCCGGGAATCAAAATTGGGTTGTTTCTTTTGCAGAAGGCTCCCAACGTCGCCCAGGAATGCCCAGCCATCCTCATCGGCCAGGTCACCAATTGTAGTGGAGATCAGCCGGATCTCCTTATCCGTGATCTTGTCAATGCTACTCCTGTTACTAGGGGTCTGGGCTGTGGTTTCGGCAGTTGATCCCGAGGCCTGGTTTTTAAGGATCTCTATATAAATAAATTTATCACATGCCACTATGAACGGATTGGGCGTTTTTTTCTCCCCTATACCATAAACGTGCATCCCGGCTTCCCGCAACCTGGTTGCCAGGCGGGTAAAATCACTGTCGCTTGAAACCAGGCAAAATCCGTTTACATCACCCGTATAGAGGATGTCCATTGCATCTATGATCATAGCGGAATCCGTTGCATTCTTACCGGCTGTATACCCATATTGCTGTATAGGCGTTATGGCGTTTTCCAAAAGTACGTTCTTCCATTTTCCAAGGCGGGGATTGGTCCAGTCGCCATAGATCCGTTTGATGGTAGGATTCCCATATTTGGCGAGTTCCTCCATCATTTCCTTTACGTAGGCCGAAGGGATATTGTCCCCATCAATAAGCACGGCTAATTTTACATCCATTCAGGTGGTCTGTTTTTTTTACAAAGTACGTAGATTATTATTGATATGCTATCGAAAGATTTACTATCTACCCCCCGAAAGGGATATCTGGTATTCCACCCGGCGGTTCAATTTCCTGCCCTGTTCCGTATCATTATCAGCCACTGGCCGGGTGCCTCCATAACCCTGCCAGCTTATCCTTTCCGGGGAGAGGCCAAGCCCTATCATGTACTCTGCAACTGCCAAGCAGCGTCGGGTGGAAAGCGCCATATTATAGGCTTCGTTCCCGGTTATGTCTGTGTGGCCGCTGAGGGTGATGTAGTGTGCTGGGTTCGCCTTCAGGTAATCATAAACTTCCTGTATCCCGGATTGTGCGGTATGCAGTAGCTCGAAGTTATCAAAATTGAACAGCACACTCTTAAAGGTATGCAGCTTATCCAGTTCATATTCCGGGACGGAATCACGAATGTCCACGCTGCCGGGTCCTGTTTGCACAACCCCGCTATGAGCAGGTTGCAGCGCTATCATGTCCAGGTAGTAATAGGCCCCCCTTTTGGAATCCCTGTTGGTTTTAAATTTATGCGTTCGGTCATTGTCTTTAAAATTGCCGATGATCAGAAAATTTTCCGTTCCGTTTGCTTCGAATAGGGTACTTACAGGGATCCAGTCCTGCGTATCCCTGTAGAAATCGGAATAGCTGATCGTTACGAAGTGATATGCGTTCACTTTGTCCTTATAGAGGTGCATTTTTGAAAGTACTTTTTTGATGGGGGTGCTAACCAGTTTCTCCGCAAACAGCGCTTCGAACTCCTTTACGGCATAATCAGAACTCTCGGCCAGGCTTATATAAAATGAAAGCTCATAGGTCTCTCCCTTTATAAGCGTCTGCCTCAGTTTCGCCTGTACGTATTCCCTGTAATCGTCCGGGGCATACATATAGAGCCCTGCATAACCCTGCCCAAAATCAGCCGGTTGTGAGCCGTTGAAATTTTCCGGGGTCCCCATGGACGTGCTGCACCCATTAAAATAATCGGTAGATCCCTGTGTGGGGGAGGACCATTCCGCTACATCGGTGTTGAAACTGCCAAGCCGTGTCGGACATTGCTCAAAATCCTCTAAACTTGGATTTAAAATGAGGTTCTGGGAACTGCCAATGCCCGGAAGCAAAGCAATACTGAGGATTTTTAAATATCTGACCACTCTTTTCACAGCCCGTATGGGATCAATAACAATCTCTAAAATAGGGAATTTCTCCTCACCCGAAACCGCCTAAGCGGTTTCGACCTCTCCTGTGGAGAGGTGCCCAAGGGCAAAAGCCCCGGGGAATTCTTTTGATTAAACCTCAATGAAGTGTGGCTGGCAGTGAAAGGTCCGGTTCAGGGTTTGGAACCTGAAGCGTTTCAGAAATGCCGGGGTGCCTGTATCCTGCATCACCGGGACAGGGAGCATAAAGGATTAGGATATATAGGGTAACTTGCTTATGTTTGATATTCTTCCAAACCCTGTACCCATGAAACAATTCTTCTTCAAAAAAATATTCCTGATACTGCTATGGTTCCCCGGTGCCCTGATTTTTTCACAGGGTGAAGCCCGGGAATTCTATGCACTCAAAATATATTCCTTCGATTCCATATCCCAGGAAAAAGGGTTGGATTCCTATTTGAAGGATGCCTATCTCCCGGCATTGAAAAGACAGGATATTGTACAGGTCGGGGTGTTTAAATTTCACCGGGATACCGAAACGGCTGCCAGCAGGATATTTGTATTGATACCATTCACTGAACTGTCTCAATTTGCGGACATGGAAACCAACCTGATGGCGGATAACATATATCAGGATGCCGCAGAGGATCATCTTTCAGCCCCGCATGACCACCCGCCTTATGCCAGGGTAGAAACTATTTTAATGCGCGCCTTTACGGACATGCCCATGCTGAAAATCCCGCAACTGGAAGGGGACCGTACGGCACGTGTCTATGAGGTAAGGAGTTACGAGTCACCCAATGAACATTTCTACAGCAGTAAAGTGGACATGTTCAATGCCGGGGGGGAGATCAAGCTTTTTGACCGGTTGGGTTTCAATGCTGTCTTCTATGCGGATGTTCTTGCCGGGAGCCACATGCCCAACCTGATGTATATGACCGCGTTTGCAGATATGGAAAGCCGGGATGCACACTGGAAAGCTTTTTTTGATTCCCCTGAATGGAAGGAGTTGAGCGCTATGGAAAAATACCGGAACAATGTATCCCATGCAGACATCATGCTCTTATATCCTACCCCTTATTCCGATTATTAATAATTAAAAATCGAATTTATAGGTCACCCCACCCAGAACCTGTAACCCCTGCACCCCGAAATTGGCCCATCGCTGGTATTGGTTGTTGGCGAGGTTGCTGCCCTTGGCGAATATGGAAAGCTGCTCATTGATCCGGTATCCCAGATGGGCATTCGCATCAAAATAGCCGTCCAGCGTCACGAGGGCCGCCGGAAAAGAGGAAGGGGGTACATTTTGGACTGCCTGTGTGCTCAGATCCTCGCGTTCGCCTATATAGAAGAGGTTAGCCCCCATATACCATTTCTTGCCAATCTGATAGTCCATAAACAGAGACCCTTTCAGGTTGGGCAAGTTCCAGGCCGGGTTACCGGTTTCGGTATTGTAATCATATACCTCGGCATTGACACCAAAATTAAAATTCCGGTTTACATCCACATGCAGCTCCCCGAATAGTCCAAGGGTCTTGATATCGTCATAGAATACCTCGAAGGAATTGCCGTAATAATATCCTTTCTCATCGGAGCGGAAATCATTTTGGGGATTCAGTTTAAAAAGCGGCTTCCTGTTTTCCGCCATATAGGAACCTTTCAAATTATAGCTGAGGTTTGGCAGCAACTGGCCTTTAAGGCCAACATAGGCATCATACTGCTGATCTGTTGGAAGTATATTCAGGGTTGGGGATACATAGGGGTTCTCCCCTACATAATCAAAATATGAATTCTGCCGTAGCTTGCCCTCCACACCCGCATAGGCAATGGCCACATCATCCAGCAACCTGTAAGACGCTGTGACAGTGGGGTAGATATAAAAATTATTGTCTTTATTTTCCACATCCAATCCGTAGACCAGGTTGGCACCCAGGTTGAGGGTGAGGTTGTCCCGGAGTAATTGCAGGTTAGGATTGATCCCTACCTGCATCTGGTTGTAATTGATCTCAGGGGAATTGACCGTATTATTCAAGTTGGCATTCATAAAGTTGCCCCCTACATAATCAAATTTTAATTTTACTGTGAACACCTCATCAGTGACCGGGAGTTCAAAGGTTGGTTGCACCACAGCCCTGTTCTCCCCTGAGGAAACCGCGTCCCAGAACCTTCTTACCAGGATTTCACCCCTTTTAAAAAATGAATCTTCCAGGTTGATATGGGCTCCTGCCTCCGCGTTAAAATAATTCTGTTCTTCGTCGATCACAAGGATTGCCGGATCAACCGTTGCAGTTTCGGGCAAGCCGTACCAATTATAGAGTTGGTGCTGCAGCCCCAGGTTGGCTCCCCAGTCCAGATCCCTGTCCCTTTTGGAATAAGAGGCATCCAGTTTTGTATTGTAGAAATGCGCAGAAAGCGGCGTTGATTCAAGTTCACCCCGGGATGAAATATGGTTCAACCCGAAATCCAGACGCTCATCGCCCCGGTCAATATCCCTGCTGGTATAAAAGTCGACCAGGGCATTGTTGTAATTCCCCAGTCCTACAGAAGCATATGAATTGAATATTTTCTCAGGTTTTACTTTTTCCACTGTTGAGGCCTTACCCTTTGCCGGGGTAAAGGTTGAAGCAACCGGCACTGAAAATATACTGTATTCGATGTTTTTTTTCTGAAGGACTATGGAGTCATTCAATGTAGGAAGGGATTTAATTTTAAACGCGTCCGAAATGGTAGGGGAATAAGGTCTTACTACCGTTACCGTTTCTGTGCCAATATCGTTGGGGTCCTGGGCAAGGGCAATATACCCGAATGCCATCAGGGCGATACATGTTATCTTGATCTTCATATAGTGCGTATGTGTTCTGTAAATTTTTCCATAATGCTCTGCTGGTGTCCCGAAATCTTTAGCTAGTTTCCCTCCGGATCAACAGAAGAATTGCTCTGTGCTTCCCGGGCCTTGATGCTCGCAAGCTCAGCCGCTGCTTCTGAAATGATATCAGGGAACTGCTTAAAATTGGCACTGACGCTTTCCAGGATATAGGTCGCCTGGTACGCGTCCCCAAGGGCATAGAAATTTTTGGCCATCAGCACCAACCCCTGGCCACCCCAAGTTTTATAGGCGGAATAATCTTTGGCCAATTTTTGAACTGATGTATTGGAAGCAGCATAATCACCGGCTTTGTTTTTAAAGTATGCATCATAGTAAAGGGCTTCCGCGGCGGTTTCCCCGGTAGCGATCTTCAGCACTTCCTTATAGGCCTGTTCTGCCCGGGTTTCATCAGCGGTCTCAATGGCTGATCTCGCGATCATGATGTGGGCATCACTCCTGATCCGGTTATCAATACTGGGTGTATTGAGCACTTTTTCGGCATAGGCCAGTGTCTGGTCATAATTTTTTAGCCCGAAATAACCCTTCATCAGGTTGGATTGTGCAAAGGTCCTGTTTTGAGGGATATCTGCTGTGGCTTCGAGTCGTTCCAAGAAGGGCAGGGCGGCATTATAGTCCTGCTTGCCAATATAGATCTCACATACCCTGGTAAGGGATTGCTCGGCATATTCACTTGCGCCCCTGTCTGCCACAAATTTGTAATGGGGCAATGCTTTATCCTTATTGCCCATTCCAAAATACAATTGGGCCAGTTTAAAATTGGCGTCTAGGGCGTGCATACCATTTGGGATTTCACGAATGTAGTTTTCAAAGCCTTTAATGGCCGCGTCCTTTTTACCCTCCATGTTTTGCTTATCGGCCGATTCATAGGTGGCATGGTCCAGTTCCACATCGGTCACCTCTACAAAATCGAGTCCTTTTACCCACTCCGCATACTCGTTAACACGGCCCATATCCACATAGATCAATTTTGAAGTCGCCACTGCCTGAACGGCTTCCTGGGTGCTCGGATAGTCCCGCACCACAGTCTTGAAACTGGCCAGTGCCTGTTCGTTGCGGTTCGCATTGTAGTGTACA
>JBGTLT010000019.1:0-16355 GCA_041743975.1 Zeaxanthinibacter sp. | reverse complement strand
TGCCAACCTCACGGAATTTCAATTTGTTTCAAAGGTCTGATAACTATCCCTTCCATCAAATATTTAATGTTCCCTCCCATACATTCTGTTCCTTCGATTTCACTAATTTTAAGTACTACCATAAACCGGGGGACGAGGCTGGTGAGATGGACTACGAACATCTGACCCGGGTAGTCAACAGTATAATACCTGTTATAGAGGGTATAGTCAACTCCCCAACACAGGAAATTAAATTCAACTAATGGCCAACGTTATAATTACAGGATCGAGCAGGGGAATCGGATATGAGCTGACCCAATTATTTGCGGCCAGGGGACATCGGGTTTTGGCCCTGTCGAGGAATGACCAGCCAATACAAAGCCTGAACCACCCAAATATCCATTCCTTCCCATTTGATATCTGTAAAAAGGAAGATATGCGAAGGCTGTACCATCATTTGGAAGAAAAAGACGAGTCGGTGGACATCCTTGTCAACAATGCGGGGAATTTGGTAAACAAACCCTTTTTGCAAACCACCCCGGAAGAATTTGAAATGGTATACCGGGTCAATGTCTTTGGTGTTGCCGAAATTACCAGGACGGTGCTGCCCAGAATGCATCGCGGAGGCCATGTTGTAACTATCAGCTCCATGGGAGGGGTACAGGGAAGTGTTAAGTTCCCCGGACTGGCGGCATACAGTTCCAGCAAAGCCGCAGTGATAGGCCTGACAGAGCTTTGGGCGGAAGAATTCAAGGAGACAGGCCCGGCATTCAATGTGTTGGCTTTAGGGGCCGTGCAAACAGAAATGCTGGAGGAGGCCTTTCCGGGATATAAAGCCACGGTAACCGCGATGGAAATGGCAAACTATATCCTCAGTTTTGCATTGACGGGCCATAAATTCTACAATGGTAAACTGTTGCAGGTATCCAGCGGTACCCCCTGAGAATTATTTTAATCAAGAATTGCTTGGGGCTTGCCCGAATGGTTTCAACCGGGCGGGTCCGCTCGATCAGGTTCTCGAATGATTCTTCATTCGAATTATCTCCCATTTGTTGGGGCGTTAAACCCCTGCCCGGAACAAGGTAGTTCCTGGCGCTGCAGAAACCGAGCAGGATTAATGATTAAAAATGCCAAATCCGGGAGGTATGTTTTTTCATTTTCTTTGCTTACCCGAAAGGGGTGAGCACACGCTATGATGGATTCTCGAATGATTCTCCATTCGGATTTGTCTCCCATTTGTTGGGACGCTAAACCCCTCCCCGGAACAAGGGGGTTCCTGGCGCTGCAGAAACCGAGCAGGATTAATGGCTGAAAATTTCAGATACCGGGGATTGTTTTTCATTGTCTTTGCTTGCCCAAATAAAACGAAACAACCAGGAACGGCATCATCCGGGCAGACTTGCCCGAATGGCTTCAGCCGGGCGGGCCTCGGGGATGGTTGGTTTCAAGAAATTCTTTAGTAACCATATCCCGGTGCGAGGGGTAGCACAATTCGCGATGTACCAGGACTTAGTCAACAGAAAGTGGAATAATAATTTTTCTTATGGCCTGTTAGAAAGGATTAATCCTATTTTTGTTGTGATGAACACTGTTTTAATAAAATACCTGCCAGAACGTGCAGTACACCCCTGTTTTGAATTAATAATGAACCATGGGGTACATCTGAAGGTAGTGAGTGAAAGGGTTACCCGGCATGGGGATTACAGAAAAATGCCGGATGGCGGGCACCAGATCACTGTGAATGCCACACCAAACAAGTACCAGTTCCTGATTACACTGGTACACGAAATTGCACATCTGGTGGCCTTTGAAAAACATGGTAAGCGGATTAAACCGCATGGCAGGGAATGGAAGATAACCTTTCAGGCCCTCATGTTGCCTTTTATCCGCCCTGAAATTTTTCCCAACAAGCTGTTGCCACCGGTTGCCCGCCATTTCAGGAACCCCAAGGCAAGCAGCTGTACGGATACCTATTTGTCACTTGCTTTGAAAGAGTACGACAAGAATCCGGATAAAACGTATGTATTCCAGATTCCCTCCGGAAGTGTGTTTCGGATTTATAATGGCAAGTTATTTAAGAAAGGCCCTAAAAGGGTCAAGCGGTATGAATGTACGGAGGTGAACACCGGTAGGTTGTACCTTTTTCAGCCCAATGCTGAAGCAGAAATTATAAGTGAATAATTCCCAATGGACAATAACAAATATGCCATCATAATGGCCGGGGGTGTGGGATCAAGGTTCTGGCCTGTCAGCACAAAAAGCTATCCAAAGCAGTTTCATGACATGCTGGGGACCGGGGCTTCCCTCCTGCAGCAAACCTTCAGGAGGCTCAACAGCTTTATTCCAACCGGGAATATTTTAATCCTGACGAACGAAGCCTACAATGACCTTGTCCTGGCGCAGCTCCCTATGATAACGAGCGACCAGGTTATCCTGGAACCTGCCATGCGAAATACGGCCCCCTGTATTCTGTACGCTGCCCTTAAAATTCAAAAGAAAAACCCGGATGCGCTGATGATCGTAGCCCCCAGTGATCACTGGATAGAAGATGAAAAGGCATTTGCAAATGATGTCAACAAGTGTTTTGCCAAATGTGAAACGGAAGATGTTTTATGTACCTTGGGCATTACGCCTGCATTTCCCAATACGGGCTTTGGGTATATCGAGTTCATCAAGGATTCGGGTGAAGGCCTGAAAAAAGTAAAACAGTTCCGGGAGAAACCGGATTTCAATACGGCCCGTGAATTTGTAGCCAGCGGAAATTTTCTTTGGAACGCCGGGATTTTTATATGGAGCGTCAGGAGTATAACAGCCGCTTTCCAGCAGTTACAGGAAGAACAGTTTACGCTATTCTGCTCAGGTATCCCCGTTTATAATACGGGGGCGGAAGCAGCTTTTATTAAGGAAAACTATCCTAAAGCACCCAATGTTTCTATAGACTATGCCATTCTGGAACGATCCTCTGCTATCCACGTGCTGCCCGCAACCTTTGATTGGAACGACCTGGGTACTTGGGGATCCCTCTACGATAAACTGGACAAGGATGACCATGCCAATGCACTGGTCAATGCAAGGATACTGGGCAAGGATTCCGAAGGGAATATGATCAGGACTCCGGAAGGTAAGCTGGTGGTCCTGGAGGGGATAAATGATTATATCATCGTGGATAAGGAAGATGTTCTGTTGATCATGCCCAAAGCCAGGGAACAGGACATCAAAACACTGCTGGAGGAGGTTAAACAAAAATATGGCAGCCGGTATGAATAGCTATGGGCAGAGATGTTAATAGAGGACAATGTCGCTACCGGGAAGAGCCGATAAACTGAAATTAAGGATCAGAACAAGAAGGCACAGATTAAAGACAGGAAGCTTTAGTTCCGTTCCTCAATATACATCTGCCTCACTTTTTTGAAAAGGTCGGATGAATACACAAAATCGGTCACTGCGGCATTATCGGTTTTGAAAATTTCCTTATTGGTGCCTTCCCATTCCTTGATGCCGTCTTTGAGAAAGACGATCTTTTCCCCGATTTCCATTACCGAATTCATATCATGCGTATTGATGACCGTAGTAATGTTATATTCCTGGGTGATTTCCAGTATAAGGTTGTCAATCAGGATGGCAGTCTTCGGATCCAGGCCTGAGTTAGGCTCATCACAAAAGAGAAATTTTGGGTTCATTACGATGGCCCTGGCAATAGCCACCCTTTTTTGCATCCCTCCTGATATCTCCGCAGGGTATTTGTCATGAGCGTCTATCAGGTTTACCCTTTTCAGGACAAAATCAACCCTGTCCTGCATCTCAGATTTGGATTTTTTAGTGAACATATCTAACGGAAACATCACATTTCCTGCCACGGTTTTGGAATCAAAGAGGGCACTCCCCTGAAAAACCATCCCCATTTCCTGCCTAAGGTCCCGTTTCTCATCATCCGAGAGATTGGAATATTTTCTGCCCTCATAACTTATACTACCTTCATCCGGTGTAATGAGGCCCAGAAGGCATTTTATAAAAACTGTTTTTCCGGACCCGCTCTGACCGATGATCAGATTTGTTTTGCCCTTTTCAAAAGAGGTGGTAATGCCCTTGAGAACATGGGCATCCCCGAAGGATTTATGTAAATTTTCAACTTCTATCATCAGCCCAGTAAGAGTTGTGTTAGGATACCGTTCATAACTATAATGACCACACTGGTCCAGACAAATGCCGTGGTACTGGCTTTACCTACTTCGAGGGCACCTCCTTTCATATAATACCCATGAAAGGATGGCACTGTTGCAATCACCAGTGCAAATACCAGGGATTTTATAAGCGAGTAGGTCACATGGAAGGGAATAAAGTCGAGTTGCAGCCCTTCCACAAAATCGGCGCTGGAGGTATGCCCTCCGAATACGGCCGCCATCCATCCACCGAAAATACCCACATACATGGCAATGGAAACCACAAAAGGATAGAATAACATGGCGATGATCTTGGGAAATACCAAATAATTGAGGGAGTTGACCCCCATGATCTCCAAAGCGTCAATTTGTTCCGTTACCCTCATTGTCCCGATACTGGAGGTAATATAAGAGCCAACCTTCCCTGCCATAATGATGGAAGTAAAGGTGGGGGCGAATTCCAGGATGACCGATTGCCTGGTGGCAAATCCGATCAGGTTTTTAGGGATCAAAGGATTGGTGAGGTTGAGTGCGGTTTGTATGGCTACCACCCCTCCTATAAAAAATGAAATAAAGATCACTATCCCCATGGAACCATAGATCAATTCATCTATTTCCTTTAAGATCAGGGTTTTCATTATCGGCCACTTGGTAGGTTTTTTAAAAACCTCGCGAATCATTATCGCGTAGCTGCCAATAGAAGCCAGGTAGTTCATGTAAGTTCAATCTACTTATGAGCGTAAAAATAGCAATATTAACCATCATTTGATCTTGAATTAAATTTTTAAAGGTTTTATTTAAGTATTTTTAGCCCTTCATAAATGTAAGCATGGTGCGAAAAAAGTTTTTCGTGTTGGTCCTGGTATTGCTCTTCGGTGCAGGGCTTTTAAGTGCCCATTCCCAGACAAAGGTGAGGGAGAAATCCAATATGGAAAAGGCCCAACAACCTTTTACCACCCCGAAATTAGTGGTAGGCATAGTGGTAGACCAGATGCGGTATGATTACCTCACCCGTTTTTGGGGACAATACGGGGAAAACGGTTTTAAACGGCTTGTCCGGGAAGGCTTCAATTGTAAAAACAACCACTTTAATTATGCGCCAACTTCCACTGCTCCGGGGCATGCCTCCGTGTATACCGGTACAAGTCCGGCAGCCCATGGTATCATAGGGAACAACTGGTTCGACAAGGATCTTGGAAAAGACGTGTATTGTGTTTCCGATGATACTTTTGCCTCTGTGGGCACCAATACAGAGGCCGGTAAAATGTCCCCTTCCCGAATGAATGTTACCACCCTTACAGACCAATTGAGATTGCATACCCAGATGCGCGGGAAGGTGATCTCCGTTGCGATCAAGGATCGCGGGGCGGTTATTCCGGGAGGCCATACGGCCAATGCAGCCTATTGGTTTGCCGGAGGCAGTGAAGGCAACTGGATCTCGAGTTCCTACTACATGGAACAACTGCCAAAATGGGTTGTCAAATTCAATTCCGCCCGGGGGGTTGACAAGTACAGGAAGCCATGGACCACCCTGAAGGATATGTCAGAATATACCGAAAGTGGCCCGGATGACAACAAGTATGAAGGATTGTTCAGTGGGGAAACTGCACCGGTATTCCCGCATGATGTTCCAGGATTGTGGAATACCAACGGCGGGTATGAAATGATCAAGGGTACGCCATATGGCAACAGCATTACAACAGACTTCGCGATTGCAGCAATGGAAGGTGAGGATCTTGGAGCTGATGGCATCCCTGATTTTTTAGCGATCAGTTATTCCAGTACAGACTATGTTGGACACAAGTTCGGGGTAAATTCCAAAGAGATAGAAGATACCTACCTGCGCCTTGATCTGGAAATTGAAAAGCTCCTGAGTGCACTTGATAAAGAGGTAGGTGCCGGAGACTATACCGTTTTCCTGACATCAGATCACGGCGTAGCCGATGTCCCTGCCTACCTTATCGACCAAAAGGTCCCGGTGGGCTATTTTCAGTCCGCTGAGATAATGTCAAAACTACGCGAGTTCGTCAATTACCAATATGGTACAACTGAATTGATCAGGGGGGCATCCAATAATCAACTCTACCTGGACCATCAAGTGATCCGAAATCTTGACCTTAGTGAGAGGGACGTTCAGGAAACCCTGGCACAGGAGCTGCTGGATAATGAATTTATAGACCGGGTATACACGGCCTATCAGATGCAGAATACACAGTACTCATTAGGTATCCCGTATATCTTACAAAATGGATTCAACCAGAAGCGGTCCGGGGATATTTTCTATGTTCTCAAACCCGGCGTTACGGATTATATGGCAACCGGGACAACCCATGGATCCCCTCAAATTTATGACACTCATGTGCCGTTACTTTTCTATGGAAAGGGGATATCCCAGGGTAGCACTGTTTCCCGTACCGAGATCCCGGATATTGCTCCTACGATAGCGGTGCTTTTAGGGATTTCTTTTCCCAATGGTTCTACCGGGAAACCTGTGGATGCAGCCTTAGAATAACCTGGATTTTATATTTTTCCAGCGAAGCCTGCGGATAAACAGACCTTCATCCTGCGAAACCTGGAAGGCCGTATTCTCACGGCGGGCATTTAGATAACCCTTCAGGTTATGCAGGAATGCTGCCGGCTTTTGTTGTTTCAAGGCCATTTTTAGAGAAGCTATGAAGGTGATCCAGAAGCCATATCTCATGGTGTACATTGCTTTGCCCTGTAACAGCTTCGCCTTCTTGTTGTAGGCTTGCCCTATTGGCCGCAGGTGCCTTACTTTAAGCGACGGGTCGGTTACGATATCAAAACCATGGTACCTGGCCAGGAGTTCATCCATGGTGTCCCAGCCCATTGCCTGCTTCAGGCCGCCAATTGCCTCAAAACAGATTTTGGAGTATGCTTTGAAGGCTCCCCGGACGTGGTCGTTATCCATTGGATGATTCAGTTTCCACTCTCCATCGGGTTCCTGCTCATAGGCAAAACCTCCGGCAATACCAACTTTTTCATATGTTTTGAATATATGGGCTATTTTTTCAAAGTAATCTTCAGGAAGGATAATATCTGCATCGAGTTTTACCAAAATATCATACCCGGAATCCAGTAACGACAGCCCATGATTGAAGGCATTCACCACTTTTGAACCTGGCATATGGAGTGCGGAAGAAGTAATGCTCACTTTACAGACCAGGGGGTTGACGCGTTCAAATTCATCAAGTATGGATTCCGTCATGTCTGTGGAATTGTCGTTCACTACAATCACTTTTTGTGGAAGTAGTGTCTGGTTTAAAACGGACTGCAAAGTGAGTTCCAGGAATGCTTCTTCATTATGGGCAGGTATGATGATATAATATTTCATCTTTCAGGGGCCGGCTTTCTAAAAAGGAAGAAGGAGAACACACCGTGATTTTTCAGGTTGACATAGGCTTTATGAAAATCTGTAAAAACTGTAAAAGTCATCATTTAACCGGTATGTTTATTGGGTATCAGCCTGATTGTACGTTGCATTTCCAGGGAAATCATCTGAGATGGTCCTTTCTGCATATACAATATAATACCTCGGCGTAAATTTTCTCAGCAGGGGTCGGAGACCTATTTTCCGTACGGGATTCGTCCACCTTGCCCTGTCCTTTATCTGCCATCCTGCCTTTTCCAGCAACCAATCAAATTGCCAGTCTTCAAATTCGTGATAATGCCTGTCCCAGGGGTCATTTTTGTTTCGGTAGGCAGGGGAGAACCATAGCCTCAAAGGGATACTGGCCACCAACTTTTCTGTTTTCAATCCCCGAAGAAGGGGGAAAGGGGAAACGAGATGTTCACATATCTCAAAAGCTGTGGCAACTGTTGCGGTGGATTGAATTATGGGGGTAAGGTCCAGATCCAGGTCTTCACCTTTGGTATTTTCCACCCTGTAACCCTCGGCCTTCATAAGGTCAGACAGTGGGTTCTCTACTCCGAGATCCAGGATTGATTCCGCGGGAGTGATATGCTTTTTAAGGAATTCCAGAGTATGCCTGAACCGCTTGCCTGGGAATGTCTTTTCATACATAGGGTCAACATCTGTAGACGAAGGCATTTATATTCATTCCTGCCCCTACACTTGCAAATATAACAACATCTCCCTTTTGTATGCTTTGATTCTCTATTTTCCCATGCTTCACCATATGAAATAAGGTTGGCACAGTGGCCACCGAACTATTTCCCATCTTATCGATGTTCATTGGCATGATCCCATCGGGCATGTTCAAACCAAACAAACCGTAAAAACGCTTTACGATTGCCTCGTCCATTTTTTCATTTGCCTGGTGAATGAAAATTTTCTTTACAGATTCAATGCCAACACCACTCTTGTCCAGGCAGTCCTTCATGGCTACGGGAACATGGGTTATGGCAAATTCATATATTTTCCTGCCATACATCTTTATATATCGCTGGTCTGCTTTCGCGGTTTTATCAAAAGAATTACCAAAAAAAAGATAGTAGGCCTCCCCATTGGCATGGGTAGCTGAGGTATGCGACAGGATATCCCCGCCCTTGTCTGTACCTTCTATGATAGCGGCACCTGCTCCATCGGAATAGATCATAGAATCCCTGTCATGCGGATCGATTACCCTGGACAGGGTTTCTGCTCCAATTACAAGGCATTTTTTGGCCATTCCACTCCTGATGTACGCCTTGGCCTGTATAACCCCTTCTATCCACCCCGGACAGCCGAATAACATATCATATGCGACGCAGCGCGGATTCCTGATCTTAAGAAGGTGCTTGACCCGCGTAGCGAGGCTTGGCACAGTATCACCCTGGGATTTTCCAAAGGAAATATCCCCGAAATTATGGGCAAATATTATGTAATCCAGGGTTTCAGGGTCCACCTGGGAATCTTCAATGGCATTTTGGGCTGCCATAAAACCCATGTCTGAAGTATTGAGTTCTTTCGAAGCATAGCGCCTTTCCTGGATCCCTGTAATGGCCTGGAACTTTTCTATTATAACCTGGTTGGAATGCGCGAATACCGAGCCTTCTGCATCGAGAAAATGAGTATTTTCAAAATCACTGTTGGTTGTAATGACTGACGGGATATAACACCCTGTTCCCGTAATTCCTATATTCATTGAATTTGTGTTGCTTAAATTTATTACAATTTAACTAAATAACCAGGTGCCGTACCCTATAGAGGACCTGAAAAATACGATGTCCACCGGTTTATTCTATATCCCTTTCAGGGTCCCTATGCGGGTATGGAGCAGCAAAACCGCATGTATTACGGGTATTTGGCACTATTCCATTTCAACATATGCTTCAATAGGGGCACAGGTGCACATTAAATTACGATCTCCATACGCATCGTCTACGCGGCGGACACTGGGCCAAAATTTATTTTCCGAAACATAGGGCAGGGGAAAGGCGGCTTCCTGCCTGCTATAGGTGTATTCCCACTGATCTGTCGTTACCATTTCGAGGGTATGGGGGGCATTTTTAAGCATGTTGCCCTGCAGGTCTCCTGAAACGCGGTCTATTTCTCCACGGATGGCGATCATGGCATCACAAAACCTGTCCAATTCTTCCAGGCCTTCACTTTCAGTAGGTTCTATCATTAAGGTACCGGCAACCGGGAAGGATACCGTTGGCGCATGAAATCCATAGTCCATCAGGCGTTTGGCAATATCTGATACTTCTATTCCTTTTTGTTTGAAGGGCCTGCAATCAATTATCATTTCATGTGCCACCCTGCCTTTTTCACCGGAATACAAGGTTTCGTATTTGCCGGTTAACCGGTGCTTTATATAATTAGCATTCAGGATGGCGATTTCCGTGGAACGTGTAAGTCCGTCTGCCCCCAACATCTTAATGTACCCATACGATATCAGGCATACAAGCGCACTGCCCCAGGGTGCAGCGGAGATAGCGGTTATTGCCTGCCCGCCCCCGGTTTGGATCAGCGGGTTTCCCGGTAGAAACGGAACAAGTTGCGGAGCCACGCAGATGGGCCCTACCCCGGGGCCACCGCCGCCGTGGGGTATGGCAAAGGTTTTGTGCAGGTTTAGATGGCATACGTCTGCCCCGATTGTGGCGGGATTTGTTAATCCTACCTGTGCGTTCATATTCGCCCCATCCATATATACTTGCCCACCATGCTGGTGTATAAGTCGGGAAATATGTTTAATGGATGATTCAAAGACTCCATGGGTGGATGGGTATGTGACCATCAAAGCCGCGAGGTTGTCTCCGTGCATCTGAACTTTTTCTTCCAGATCGGCTACGTCAATATTCCCTTTTTCATCGGTTTTTGAGACTACTACTTTCATTCCTGCCATTACTGCGGATGCCGGGTTGGTCCCATGTGCTGATGCCGGTATAATACACACATTGCGGTGCCCTTCACCCCGGCTCTCATGGTAGGCCCGGATTGTCATCAGGCCGGCGTATTCACCTTGTGCCCCTGAATTGGGCTGCAGGGAAGTACCGGCAAAACCCGTAATTACGGACAGGTCCTTTTCCAGTTCCTTAAGGATGAACTGGTACCCGGCAGCCTGTTGTACGGGAACAAATGGATGGATATTGCCCCATTCCGGCATACTCAAAGGGAGCATTTCGGATGCAGCGTTCAATTTCATAGTACAGGAACCCAGGGATATCATGCTATGGTTTAACGCCAGGTCTTTTTTCTCCAGTTTCTTCAGATAGCGCATAAGGCTGGTCTCCGAATGATACGTATTAAAAACCGGGTGTTGCAAAAATGGAGAATTCCTCCTCAGCGAAACAGGTATTGGAGCGGCATGTTGATTGTTCCCGGTCTCTGTCCCCTGCCGGCCTGTGGCTTCTGCAAAACATTCCGTGATCAGGCCCACATCTTCCGATGTGGTGGCTTCATTGAGTGCCACCGATACGGTCTGCCCGTCTATATAGTAGAGGTTTATCCTTTTCCCTTCTGCAATTTCCCGGAGCGTTGTTGTATCTTCCACCCGGAAGCACACCGTATCAAAGAAGGATTCATTCAGCTGTTTAATACCGAGATTCTCCAGGTTTTGTGTGAGTTGGATTGCTTTTTGATGGACCTGTCCTGCGATGTATTTGAGACCTTCCGGGCCATGGTAAACTGCGTAGGCTCCCGCCATCACAGCAAGTAATACCTGAGCGGTGCATATATTACTGGTAGCCTTATCCCTTTTTATATGTTGTTCCCTGGTTTGCAGAGCCATCCGTAAGGCGGGTTTGCCATCCGAGTCCCTGGTAAGGCCGATTATCCGTCCGGGGATACTCCTTTTATAGTCTTCCCTTGTTGCAAAAAATGCAGCGTGCGGGCCACCATATCCAAGCGGTATACCGAAGCGTTGCGTTGTGCCAACTACCACATCGGCCCCCCATTCCCCGGGAGGGGTAAGTAAAACAAGGCTCAGGATATCGGCGGCAACGGCTACTTTAATGTCATTTTCCTTCACTTTACGAACAAGATCTGTATAATCCCTGACTTCCCCGTATTTGCCGGGGTATTGAAGCATAATCCCGTAAAAACCGCCACCCATATCCATTTGCTCCGGGTTGCCAATGACCAGCTCTATCCCCAGGGGAGTGGAGCGTGTCCTCAACAAAGAAACGGTTTGCGGCAGTACCTCCTCGGAAACAAAGAATTTCACTGCACCGTTTTGCTTCTTTTCCCGGCTCCTGAGTTCGTAAAGCATAGTCATGGCCTCAGCGGCTGCGGTACTTTCATCCAGCAGGGAAGCATTGGCCAGTTCCATTCCCGTAAGGTCGCAAACCATCGTCTGGAAATTGAGCAGTGCTTCAAGCCGGCCTTGAGCTATTTCAGCCTGATAGGGCGTATAAGCCGTGTACCATCCCGGGTTTTCCAGGATGTTCCGCTTTATAACAGAAGGTGTTAATCCTTCATGGTAACCCAAACCTATATAGGTTTTAAATACCTTGTTCTTCTTTGCCAGTTCCTGGATATGGGCCAGAAAACCGTGCTCACTCATGGCCTTTTTCAACTCAAGGGGCTTCGGCAAACGGATATCGTCGGGAATGGTCTCATAGATCAGTTGCTCCAGATTATCCACTGCAACCGTTTTGAACATATGAGGAAGATCTTCCTCGCGAATACCGATATGCCGTGATGCAAACACGTCTGTCCTCATAGTGCGCTTAAATTCTTAAATTAAGGTGCACAAAATTAGGGATTAATTATCGTAAAATGGGTAATTTAAAAGCGTAGGAAAGTAAAGTTTTCACCAGTTAGCAGGGTTATTAACATGTTACCCGTTTTCAAATTATGAAGTGGCCTGTCCGGATCTTTGAATTCTACCTGGATGCGAGTATTCATGTAGCCCTTGCGGTATTTTCCCTTTTGCATATCACCGCTTATTTTATTAAACTCCCTGAATTTGATCACCTCTCCTATTTCATTTTTTTTTCGACCATAAGCACCTACAATTTTATAAAATACGGGGTGGAGGCAGAAAAATACCTGTTGATGACCAATTCCTATCACAGGGGAATACAGTTATTTAGTTTTGCTGCCTTGGCTATCGCGCTTTACCACGGGTATTTTCTATCCCTGGAAACCTGGATTGCGACTGGCCTGCTGATGATCCTTACCGGGGGCTATGCCATGCCGGTTTTTCCGAATTTCCGGGAATTGAGAAGCCTGGGTCTGCTTAAAATAACATTGGTTTCCCTTATCTGGGCCGGCACTACGGTGGTTTTGCCCGTAATAAGCGTTTCGGCCCGCTTAACCTGGGATATTGGGATAGAGGCCCTGCAAAGGTTTATCCTCGTGATCGTGTTGTTGATCCCTTTTGAGATACGAGACCTCAAGTTAGACCATGCCGGGCTGAGGACCTTGCCCCAGCGGTTCGGGATTATCACTACCATAAATATTGGGTACATTGCTTCCCTTCTGTTCTTTGGCCTGACCTATTTAAAGCGGGATGCGTCCATAGTGGAAATCCTCAGCAAAGTACTATTGTTGTTGTTGCTACTAATCGTGTTATATTATACAAAAAGGGAGGGGACAAAATATTTTGCCTCTTTTTGGGTAGAAGCGGTACCGATTTTTTGGTGGTTTGGGGTTTGTATCCTGGATTGGTTTTATACCTAGCTGTTCCTGAGCCGATCCTTGATCTTCATTTTTTCATCTTCTGAAAATCCTCTTAAACTGGCTTTTTGGCACAAGGTGGTAAGCTTTGCATTTTTTTTGGCATAGGAGGCACATACTTTACATATCAGTAAATGGATCCGAAGTTTGATACTTTCCCAAAGGGTAGCTTCCCGGTATTGTGCTTTATTGCAAATTATTGCAGCTTCTTCGCAAGTAATCATTACTTAAACCATTTTTCGTTTAAACATAACATAAGGGTCGTACGTGCCCGGTGGACCATCACCCAAAGGTTAGACGGATTAATTCCCAGTTCTTTACAGATATCTTCTGTACTGATACCCTGCACTGTTTTCATTTTAAATACCAGGGCTTGTTTTGCAGGGAGCATGGAGATACACTCTTCTATGGCCAGGCCCAGCTCGGCATTCTCAATAGCATGGTTTTCCTGAACACTGGCAGGGTCTGCCACCTGTTCTTCCAGCCAATCCCCTTCCGCATCACTGCCGGCACTATAATTCATGCGAACTTCTGCCTTACCTTTTACGGAGTTGATTTTTCGGTAGTGATCAATCACCTTTCGTTTCAGTATAGCGATCAGCCATGTCCTTTCAGCAGCGGTTCCCTTATAATTGGCAGCGGATTTCAAGCCGGCAAAAAAAGTATCCTGTACGAGGTCCCTGGCAATTTCTTCGTCGCTCACCCGGGCTATCGCATAATTGAAAAGGTAATCGGCATGGAGGTCTACCCAATTATCGGGTTGTAGTTTATACCCCATCATATCTACTTTAATTACGTTCAAAAGTATATCAATTTTTGTAAATATTTTTAACTTTGAGCCCAATCCCCGGCTCTATGAAAAATATAGTGGTAGGTGCAATTTTACTGGTCTGCCTGCTGGGATGTACCCAAAGGAAGTCAATACCCATCACAGCACTTTCAAAGTTAGATACCACAGATATGTTGTTGATAGATGTACGAACACCCGCGGAGTACGCCGGGGGGCATCTGGATGGTGCCGTGAATATCAATTGGCTCGATGCGGATTTTAAGGCACGGGCCAACGAATTTGATAAGCGCAAGACAATCTATGTATATTGCCAGAAAGGTGGCCGTAGCGCAAAAGCTGCCGCGATGCTCGATTCACTGGGATATACCGCGGTTGATCTCCTGGGGGGTTATAGTTCCCTGCCGCCGGCTAACCAATGACACCAACAGTTTCAGGTTTCTTTAATCAAATGAATTCCTCGGGGCTTTACCCCCGGTGTTTCGGATTTCCACTCTCCTCCGGAGAGGTCGAAACCGCCATAAGCCCTGCCCGTTCCAGAAGCGGTTCTATTTTTGGCTCACTCCCCCTGAACCGTTTGTATAACTCCATAGGATGTTCCGTCCCCCCCCTGGATAATATATGCTCCCTGAATTTTGCAGCTACTTCTTTATTGAATATCCCTGCTTCTTTAAAGTAGGCAAAAGCATCTGCATCGAGTACCTCAGCCCATTTATAACTATAATAGCCTGAGGAATAACCGCCCTGAAAAATATGGGAGAAGGCAGTGCTCATACAGGTCCCTGCTGTTTCAGGATACAATTGTGTCCCTTCAAAGGCCTGTGTTTCATGTAATTTGACATCCGTAATACCGCTGGGGTCTGCCCCGTGAAATGACATATCCAGGGTAGCGAAACTCAGTTGCCTCATGGTGGCCATCCCTTCCTGGAATGTTGCAGAATCCTTGATTTTACGGATAAGTTCCATCGGAATGATTTCGCCCGTTTTGTAATGGGCAGCAAAGAGTTCAAGTGCCTCTTTTTCATAACACCAGTTCTCCATGATCTGGCTGGGGAGTTCTACAAAATCCCAATATACGGATGTTCCGGAGAGGCTGGGGAAGGTAGAATTGGCCAACATGCCGTGCAACCCGTGGCCAAATTCATGGAAGAGGGTGGTTATCTCGTTGAAGGTCAGCAAGGAAGGTTTGCTCTCCGTAGGTTTGGTGAAATTGCAAACATTGGAGACGTGTGGCCGTATATTTTCGCCATTGAGCTGGTACTGGGACTTGTACGAAGTCATCCAGGCACCACCGCGTTTGCCTTTTCGGGGGTGGAAATCGGCATAAAAAAGGGATATGAAATTGTTGTCCGCATCTGTTACCCTATACGTTTTTACATCCTGGTGGTACGTATCGATATCGAATACTTCTTCAAAATGCAATCCGAATAACTTCCGGGCAACTTTAAAAGCACCCTGCACCACATTTTCAAGCTCAAAATAGGGCTTTAATGCCTCATCATCCAAGTCGAACAATTTCTGTTTTAATTTTTCGGAATAAAAGGAACCATCCCATTTTTCCAGTCGGTCTAAACCATCCAGTTCCTTAGCAAATTCTTCCAGTTCAGTAAATTCGCGTATTGCCGCCGGTTTTGCCTTTTCCAACAACTCATCCATAAATTCATGGACCTTTTCGGGATTTTCCGCCATTCTTTCCTCCAATACGAAGTGCGCGTGGGTTCTGTATCCCAGTAGGTTGGCCCGCTCATGTCGCAATCGTGTGATTTGCAGTATGATGTTTTGGTTATCGTTGTTGTTTCCGTGATATCCCCGGCTTCCGTAGGCCAGGGATAACTCCTTGCGCAATGCCCTGTTTTTGGCATATTTCATAAAAGGTAGGTAGCTGGGAGTATCGAGTGTAATAACCCAACCCGATTTTCCCCTGGACGATGCCATCTGTGCTGCAGCCTCCTGTTCGCCTTCCGGCAGGCCCTCGATGTCCCTGGCATCAGTAAGGTACATTTCATAATTGTTCGTTTCGGCCAATACGTTTTCACCGAACTTAAGTTTTAGCCCCGAGAGCTCCGCGTCTATTTCACGCAGCCGTTTTTTTTCAGCTGCAGGCAGATTTGCCCCATTCCTGTTAAAGGCCTGGTACTTCTTCTCAAGGAGGGTTTTTTGTTCCACAGAGTAATCTGCGGTTTCCATATCCTGATAGACCTGCTTTACCCGCCGGAACAATGTTTCATTGAGCATGATGTCATTGCTGAATCCCGATAACAAAGGGGAAACTTCCTGGGCGATCTGCTGAATTTCTTCATTGGTTTCAGCAGAATTAAGATTGAAAAATACACTTGAAATC
>JBGTLT010000018.1:0-1725 GCA_041743975.1 Zeaxanthinibacter sp. | reverse complement strand
GGGGAAATACTGGGGTGTAAAATGGCAGACACTGCAGCCCATGTAGATCCTGAAGCTTTCATTCTCTCGGGTGGGTTAAGCAAGGCTGAAGATATCCTCCTGGACCCTGTACGGATCAGTATGGAAAATCACCTGTTCAATGCCTACAAGGGTAAAATAAAAGTACTGCTTTCAGAATATACAAGTTCTGATGCGGTACTGGGGCCTGGGGCACTGGCATGGCTTGAAAGGGAAAAATAAGGAACCAGGATCCAGGCTCAATTCGGATCCGTTGCATCAAGGTCCTTTTTTTCCCTTTTTCCAATTTCAATTGCGTTGTCAGCGATACTGAATATTTCCACCTTCAAGGCTTTAAAATCTGATTTAAAACCTTTTATTCGCACTTTCAATTTGGAATATCCCGTTAGCAATGCATTGTTCACATCCTCCTGAAAAGAATCCCCCATTTTTCTCCTTAGGGAGGCGATGTTCTTCAGCAAGCCGTCACAACGGTATTTCAAATCCTCCAGGCGCATGGTACTCTCCCTGATCTCATCCAGATTTTCATGTAACAGGATAACTGATATATAATGATCCATAATATGCTGTATGAATATAAGGTCATCTTTATAAAACCGGAGGTCCGATTCCCATTTCTGGACGGCACTGTTCAAATCCTCTATTGTCAGATCCGTAAGCTGCCCGGATTCCGTGTTCTTTGATTCCATAAGGCTTGTTTTTACAAAAATAGATCAGTGGGTGCGGTTGCCATATGATAATTGTCATTTTAAAGTTGTACCGTAGCCATTAATATTATCCTGAAAAAATAAGGTAATGAAAAAAATACTGATCCCCACTGATTTCTCTGCTAATTCCTGGAATGCCATAGAATATGGCCTGCACCTGTTCAAAAAAGTAAAATGCACCTTTTACCTGTTGCATATTAACCCGATTTCGGAATATTCCGGTGGAGAGGCGGCACGGTACATTTCTCCCGGGATCCTGGAAGAGACCATACTGAAGGAAAGCAATGAAAGGCTTTCCGAATTGCTGCAAAAGATTTCGCGAATGCCCCTCAACCCCAAACATGAATTCCACACCCTGGCGTTTTATGATTTTTTTACAGACCGGATCCGTAAGGAAGTAATCGAAAAAAAAATTGACCTCATCATTATGGGCACCAAGGGCGCCAGTGGCCTGAAGGCAGTCTCCATAGGAAGCAATACCGGAAATGTGATAACGAAGGTGAAATGCCCCGTACTGGCGGTCCCCGAAAATACCAAATACACCAGGCCAAAGGAAATTTTGTTCCCGACTGATTATCACCTGAGTTATAATATAAAAGTACTGGAGGTCCTGAAAGAGGTTGCTTTGATGAACAAGGCTGTTGTACGCTTCCTTTATATCTCCCAAACCGGGGAAGAACTCAGCCGTGACCAACTGAAGAACCAGGAATTTTTAGACGATTATTTTTCGGGGTTGGAACACAGTTTTCATAAGGTGACAGGGAAAAATCTGGAAACTGCCATACAAAACTTCACCGAAAGCAGGGAGGTGGATATGATTGCCATGGTGGCCAAAAACCTCAATTTTTTACAACGGATCTTATTCAGGCCAACAGTGGAAAAAATCAGTTACCACATCACGATCCCATTCCTGGTTTTGCATGAATCGGACGTGAATACCGGCAAGACATCCTAGCGATGGGATTGTATAACAGCTACAATATCATTTTTTTGGAGTACG
>JBGTLT010000017.1:0-36160 GCA_041743975.1 Zeaxanthinibacter sp. | reverse complement strand
AAAGCAAATTTAAAACAATTATCCGTTACCTGCAGAAAAACCAGTTATCTCTCATCTCCCGAACCCCAACTTTTACCGACACCAAATACGGATCATAACGAAACTTCCTGAGGCGCCATGTTTACCTCACTTTTTATCCATGCAATGCATTCATCAAAGGTTTCAAAAATATGCTCTAGTGGTACCATATCAGGGATAATGTCAATATTTTCCATCATATAACGGGGTTGATCCAGCACTTTGGTCAAAAGGACCGTAATGTTCTTTTTCCGTAATCCCTGAAGCACATCTTCCATGGCGTACAGGCCGGACTGGTCCATATATGCCATCCTGCCAAGCCTGATGATGACATACCTGGCTGCTTCCGGGATCTGTTCGGCAAGGGATTGAAAATCACTTGTTGTTCCAAAAAATAGCGGCCCTTTGATATGCTTGATATAGACTTCATCTTTCAAACTTTCGGGGAATCCATGTTCATCTGCCCATGCCTTTTCCCGCTTCAGTGTTTTTACATCGGAGCGCTGCGCTGTAAGGTCCCCTATTTTTTTCATAAACAAAAGGGAGGCGAGTATGAGCCCGATACCCACAGCATAAACCAGGTTCCAAAATGTGGACAACAGCATCACAACCAGCATTACTACTACCTCTGAGCTTAGTTTCAATGGCCCTATGGACATGTCCTTTGGGAGGTTGGGGATCGCTTTCAGCCCTTTATAGTCCATAACCCCGATCCCTACGGTGACAAGTATCCCCGCGAGTACGGCAGCCGGGATTTGGGAAGCAACAGGACCCAGCGCCAAAAGGATAACCAGGAGGAGAAGCCCTGCAACCATGCCGGATAACCTTGTTTTCCCCCCGGATTTGATGTTTACGACGGTGCGTATAGTGGCCCCTGCCCCGGGAATGCCTCCAAATATGGCTGCAATACTATTTCCAATGCCCTGTCCTACCAATTCTTTATTGGGATTGTGTTTAGTCTTGGTCATGTTATCCGCTACCACAGAGGTCAGCAGGGAATCTATTGAACCCAGCAATGCCAGGGTCATCGCTGCAAAGATAAAGGGTGTCACAGAGGCTAAACTGAATTGGGTCAGAATTTCGAAGTTGGGTATCGGAAGCCCCTGTGGGATCTCCTCAATGGCCTTATAATCCAGGCCAAATCCATACGAAATGCCGGACACTATCAACAAGGCTACCAGCGTACTGGGAATAGCCGAGGTAACCTTTTTAAAACCATAGATGATAAGGATGGTGGCCAGGGCAAGGATCACTTCCAGCCAGCTGATCTGCTGTACCGCCCGGGGGAGGGATTTTATGGCGCCTAATACTCCTGATGCTTCAGAAGCGGCAAGGGTCCTGGATTCTTTCAGGATGTCAGCCTCCGATATCTTTTCCGCTCTTAATATGGTCTCCTCAAAGTGTTCCAGAACCAGGATTCCTTCCCCTGCTTCTTCTTTCAGGATATTTTCAAGCATTATTTCCTCTGCCTGGGGTTTAAAGGATGCGACATATGCGCTGTCATCCTTAGGATAGTATCCCAACACGGGGAGGATCTGGGTTAATAGGATTATCACACCAATAGCCGTCATAAAACCAGACACAACCGGATAGGGGATATATTTTATGTATTTCCCAACGCCAATTAGCCCCAGCCCAACCTGCATGATCCCTGACAATAGGAAGACCGTGAGGATGGCCGGGAGGGCCTTAGCCACATCCCCTTCATACAGGGCGATAATGCCTGCTACCACTACCATGCTCACTGCGGTCATAGGGGCGGTAGGCCCGGAGATCTGGGTATTTGTGCCCCCAAATAAGGATGCGAAAAAGCCGATAAAAATGGCACCGTACAATCCGGCGCTGGGACCCAGTCCGGAACTTACCCCGAAGGCAAGTGCCAGGGGGAGGGCCACTATTCCTGCAGTAATACCGCCAAAAAGGTCCCCTTTGATATGTTTAAATGTGAAATTCATGAATGTGTTATTTAGGTTTTTATCTAACGGATCTACGATACTGGTTTATGGCCAGGAACACCGGGGTTACACTGCTGGAAGAAGCTATATAAAATACCTGCATCAGCGGCATAGCATCTTCCCGGCTATTAATCGAGATGATAAATTTCCATAATATCCTTCAGGATACCTTCGAAATCTATTTTGAGATCTACCAGCTTCCCGCTGTGAACATCAAATACCCATCCGTGGACGAGCAAGCCGCGGTCCCGGTATGCCTTCTGTACGGCAGCGGTTTTGATCAGGTTGATACACTGTTCCTGTACATTGAGTTCCACCAGCCGGTCATACTTCTTTTCCTCATCTTCTATGGCATTCAGCTCCCTTCTGTGGATCCGGTATACGTCCCGTATGTTTCTCAACCAGGGATTCAGGATTCCAAGGTCCGCAGACTGCATGGCTGCTTTTACTCCCCCGCAGGCAAAATGGCCGCAAACGACAATGTGATTAACCTGTAAGTAGCCTACTGCGTAATCCACCACAGACATCACATTGAGGTCGATGCTGATCACCATATTCGCTATGTTTCGGTGTACAAAGACTTCCCCCGGCCCCAGCCCCATGAGATCTTCCGCTGTTACCCTGCTGTCTGAGCACCCTATATAGAGCAGCTCGGGATTCTGGCCCTTACCCAGGGAATCAAAAAAATGGGCATCGGATTTTAACTTGTTCTGGATCCATTCGTGGTTATTTTCAAAAACTTTATTCAGGTCCATATTTTTATTTTAAATGGAGTGTTTTACTTAATGTATGCAGAGGCCTGTAAAACCCGCATCTCCTATGACAGTAATGCCTGCATTGTGTTTAATCCATGGACGTCCATACTGTATCCGTGACAGGTTGGTCTGAACTATACTAATTTTAAGAATATTAGGGATTACGAAATAAATTCCGGAGGCGGAAGGATGATCTCGGCGGTATTCAGTGATGTCAGGATCATATTGCTATCGGGAATAAGCGCTTTTTGCCGGTAGGCCCATTTTGAAATCCCGAAGATCTGGCTAACGACAAGTTGTTTTTCCCCTTTGGTATGCTTGACACTCTCCTGCTGCTCCTCTTCGTTGAGAGTTATCATAAGGCCGTTCTGATCCCCCTTTTGCATAAGCGTAATCACCGCAGGTGCAACCAGGGCACTGATCCAAAGGGATAACATAAGGGTGAGTATAAGGGACTTCGACATTTTAGCTGATTCGATATTCACAAAAATAGCAGACTTGTGCTTTTTATTTGTTAATGAAACATTAAAAATCTTTCAACAGTTTAATATCCGTTGCCGGGAGCCATCCTGTTTTGCCATCGGGCAAGCTGATTTTTCTATAGTCATTCAATTTATCCACGACCTCAACCTTAGTGCCTTCATGTAGCAGGAACGCCTGGGAACTGCGGGCATTTGGTTCAGACCGCACCACTGCCTCTGCTGAAAAAACAATGGCAGGATCCTGGGAACGGAAGTCGGAATAAAGCGTAAAGGCGATGACCAAAGCGAGGAGGGCCAGGAATAAGGCTGCAATGCTGCTGATAAAGGCCATGCGTTTCTGGGTGGTATATCTTAAAAAATAGAATGCCATATAGCTGAGCACAAAAAGGATCATAAACACAATGGCAGTATAGGACCACTGATCAAAAGACATCCATTCCCGGGCATTGTTATAAAGCCTTATGAATCCGGTTTCCGGTACTTTATCAATGGCATCCAATGTCATATTCTGGGCGAAAGCCAGGTTTTCCCTTATTTCCGGATCATTGGGTGTTAACAACAAAGCTTTTTCATAGTAGTAGATGCTGGGGGCTATTTTGTCCAGTTTATAATACGCATTGCCTAGGTTATAATACAAGGCGGCAGAATGCCTGCCCTTCTCCAGGATCTCCATATAATTCTCAACGGCTTTGTTATAATCCCCTTCATTATAAGCCTCGGAGGCCGACTTGAAGAGAGCTTCTTCCTGGGCATTTACAAGTGCCGCAGACCAGAGGATGAATATGAAGAGAGCCTTTTTTACTGTTTTCATTATAAAAGTGTTAATTAAAACTGTATTACAGCTGTTTGTCCATAGAGGCTATCACCTCGCTGGCCTGGTCGTAATCCTGTTGCATTTGTACTTCTGAAAACGGGCTGTAACGTGCCATTTCACAGTTTTTCAGCAAGCTTATAAACCCTTCGGACGTGGCAGGGTCCACTTCCCTTTGCAATAACAAATCTGAAATCTTGTCTTTGCTGAATTCAGTAGTTTCAATTTTCAGCCTGGCTTTTAAGTAATTGTGCAACGCCTTTTCAAGCGCGATGTAAAAAGCTTCCTTGTTGCCCAATTCCTTTCGTGCTTTTGAAAGGTATTTTCTGGCCAGCCTATTGGCCCTTTTCACTTTATTGCCCATTACATCGCTCGCGATAGCTTCCCTCCTTTTTCCGAATATGATGGCCAGGGGTATCAGTAACACCGGTAATAACAGCCAGAGATAAAAACTGGTTGAACCAAAGAAATAAGCTGTTCCTGTGGGGGATAGCCCGGGCTCCAGTTTGATAAAATGGAAAAGGTTTCCGGCTCCGGTGACCAGCTGTTTATTGCCTGCCAGGCTGCCTGCCCCGGATCCTTCTGCTATTGCAGTCCCCCCCATTACATTGATCATAATCTCATTGGATGTCAGGGTACTGTAGTTGCCGGTTTCCGGGTTGAAAAAACTAAAGGAAACCTTTGGGATCGGATATTTCCCTTTGGCAGAAGGCACAATGGTATAGCTGTTGCTCACGCTCCCCTCCATTCCCGACAGGTTGGTGCGTACATTTTCCTTGAATTCCGGGTCGTAGACTTCCAGGGAGCCGGGGAGTGTGGGTTCGGGCAACTGAAACAATTTCAGATTGCCTTTTCCTTTTATCTCAACCATGGCCTGAAGGGATTCAGTAGCATTTAATTGGGTTTTTGAGGTGGTTACCGAAAAATCGAAATTTCCTACGGCACCTTTGAAATCTGCTGGTTTGCCCTCATCCGGAAGGGGTCTGACGGTAATGATCCGCTGCCCTGCCGAAACGGTTTTATTGGTTTGGGTATAAATCCTTCCTCCAAAGAAATCACGTCGATCCGTAGGAACATCCAGGGTAACATCGAGCGATAAGGGTTCTATTTCGAGCTTGCCGCTTTTTTGAGGATAGAGGACCACTCTTTTCAACACAACATAGCGATAGGATTTTCCGTCATACATACCGTTTTGAATGTTGTATTTGCTGAATGGCATATCCTGGCTCCAAAAATTATTGTAGGTGGGATTATCCAGTGGCCTGAAATTGGATACGTTGATAGACGGACTTACATATAATTTATACACCACGCTGATGGCCTCGTTAAGGTAGGGATCGGACTTGGATACCTCTGCAACCAGGTGCAGGTTCTCATCCGCAATGTCATCAACGCTCATCTGGTCGCTGGGCTTGTCCACAGCGGCCGTGATTTCTACTTCCCCTGGGAGGGTCTTATAGGTTTCTCCTCTAATTACAATGGTAGCCTGGGAAATTGTAAACTTGCCCCTGGCTGTCGGGGCAAGGGTATAGGAATACGTTTTGGAATAGCTTCGAACCCCGTTGATCCAGGAGGAACTGATTGATTGGGAAGGCCCCATGATTACCTGGAAACCATCAAAGGAAGGGGGGGAAAAATTATCCCCATCCCGGTTCATTTCAAAATCGACCCGCAGCCTTTCATTGATCCCAAGCTTGTTTTTGCTCAGTTTCATTTCAAAGGTAATTTCATCCTGGTTTTGCGGCGTGGCACAAAGGGGCAGCATCAGCAGTATAAACGATGAAAATAAATATTTAGCTGTTTTTTGTATCACCAGTCTTTTTCATTTTTCACTTTTTCACCTTTAACCTTTCTGGCGTCCAGCTTTTCCTGAACTTTTTTCTCTTCATTCTGCATGGCCTCCAGCAGGTTCTTTATTTGTTGGGGTGACAATTGATTGGGTCTTGGCTGAGGGCGTTCCTCCGGTTTGTCACCTTGCTGGGGTTGTTGGTCCTTTTCCTGTTTTTCGTCCCCTTCACCTTCCTTGTTATCCTCTTTCTGCTGGTCCCCTTCATCACCCTCCTCCTTATTTTCGTCCTTCTGCTGGTCCCCCTTGTTTTCCTCCTTGTTGTCTTTGTCCTTGTTTTCTTCCTTCTGGTCTTTTTTGTCTTCCTTTTTATCGTCGTTCTTTTGCTCGTTTTGTTGTTTTTCTAACATTTCCTTGGCCAGTGCAAGATTATATCGTGTTTCCTCATCGGTGGGGTTGTTGCGCAAAGCTTCCTTATAGGCTTCTACCGCTTTGTCATATTCCTTTTTCTTCATAAATACATTCCCCATATTATGGTAGGCCTTGTGCTTTTCCATTTTTTCCGTAGCCAGTTCCCCTGCCTCCTTAAAACGTCCAAAGGCCTCCCCGTAACTTTCTTTATCGTAATATGCAGTCCCAAGGTTATAGGGTGCTATAGCGTTTTCTCCGCTCTTGGCTATGGCCCTTCTGTAATCTGCCTCCCCCCCCACAAAATCATTCTCCGCCAGTTGCTGATTGGCTTCCCAGGTAAGTTCAGTGGAGGCTTTGACTGCATTTGCCTTCTCTTTTTCATTTTCCTGAGCGTAGGTAGCTAAGCTCGTCAAAAGAACTATAACCAATACCTTTTTCATTTCAGTCAATTTCTTTTTCGTTAAACAGATTCAGTTTTTTAAGCCATTTGGTTTTACGGTCCAGCAGAAATACATCCAGGAGCAGAAATAAAAGTCCGATTCCCAAAAACCATTGGAACTGGTCCTTGTATTCTGCGAATTGTTTTGCTTCAAATTGCTTTTTATCCATCTGGTTCAATTCTTCCTTAATGGTTTCAACCGCCTTTTCGGTATTGGTACCGTTAATATACTCCCCATTGCCATTATCCGCAATTTCCTGCAAAACTACTTCGTTGAGTTTAGTGATGACAACTTCCCCCTGCGTATCCTTTTTAAGGCTTTCCACCACCCCGTTGCGTTTAATGGGAATAGGCCCCCCTTTCACTGAACCCACCCCTATCGTAAAAATCCGGATGCCTTCCGCTGTTGCCAGGTCAACGGCATCCGGTGTAGAACCGGCTGAATGGTCTTCCCCGTCTGAAACAATGAACAGAACGCGGTTGGTCTGTTCTTCATCATCATAGTAGGTTGAAGCCAGCTCAATGGCTGCATCGATCGCTGTCCCCTGGGAGGAAAGCATATCGGTATTCATGCTTTGCAGAAACATTTTTGCAGCTCCGTAATCCGTGGTGATCGGTAGCTGGGGATATGCCTGCCCTGCATAGGCAATAATCCCAATGCGGTCACTAGCCAATTCATTTATGATCTCGGATACCAGTCGTTTGGCCTTTTCAAGCCTGTTCGGGGCTATATCCTCTGCCAGCATACTTTTGGAAACGTCCACCGCAAAGACTATGTCAACCCCTTCCCGTTTGATCGTTTCCAGTTTGGTGCCCATTTTAGGGTTGACCAGTCCCAGGACAAGAAATGACAAGCCGAGCAGTAACAGGATCAATTTTAGGGTTGCCTTAAAGGTAGATTTGTCCGGGGAAAGGCGTTTTAGCAGTGCCGGGTCACTGAATTTCCTTTGAGTCCGCTTTTTCCAGATCTGTACGGCAATAAAAATCACTACCATTACCGGAATAATGAGGAGCAGGTAGAAATAAGATTTTTCGTCTAACTGAATCATGTTTTTTTTTCAATATGGCGTATTCAGGATTTCAACCCCGGGTGCCATCCCCTTAAATAAAACTTCTGAACAGGGAATTGCGGAACACCCATTCCAATAATAGCAAAGCACCTGCCAAAATCACCCAGGGCCGGAATTTTTCTTCGTATTTGTAATATTTGAACTCTTCGACTTCCGTTTTTTCCAATTTATTGATCTCATCATAAATGGCCTCCAGCTTTTCATTGTCAGTTGCCCGGAAATACTGGCCACCGGTAACTGCTGCTATATCCTTCAACAGCCCTTCATCTATCTCCACTTGTCGCATACCATATCGAAAAGACCCATCGGCATTGTAGGCAATGGGTGACAGGGCATTCCCGTTCGTTCCAATTCCAATCGTATAAGTTTTAATATTGTATTCCACCGCAAGGTCTGCAGCGGTTTTAGGTTCAATAAACCCCGAGTTATTAACACCGTCCGTTAGCAATATGATGACCTTGCTGATAGCCTTGCTTTCCTTTAACCTGTTTACTGCTGTAGCCAGGCCCATCCCAATGGCGGTGCCATCGTTCAGCTGGCCATAGGTAATTTCACGCAGCGCATTCAGGACAATGGATTTATCACTTGTAATTGGTGTTTTGGTAAAGCTTTCCCCTGCATAGGCAACGAGTCCGATCCTGTCGCTGGGGCGTTTCCGTATAAAATCGGCCGCAACTTCCTTCAAGGCCGAAAGCCTGTTTGGTTTCAGGTCCCGGGCAAGCATACTGGAGGAAACATCTATTGCTATCACAATATCAATGCCTTCTGTGGTCTTTGTCCGCGTGGAAATATCCTCCGTCTGCGGCCTGGCCATCGCTACAATGATTGCAGTTAAGGCTATTAACCGGAAGACAAAAAGCAGCGGTTTAAGTTTCGGCAGGAACTGGTCTGTTGAAAATCCGCTGATGGATGACATTTTTAAGGCCGGGGTATCCTCTTTTCGTTTGAAATAATACCATAGCAAAGCCAGTGGAAGCAGTAGAAGCAACCAAAAGAATTGTGGGTTTGCAAATTCTATATTATCAAACATTATACCTGCGTTTTTACATCTACAGACCTTAAGATACGGGCTGCTATTTCCTGTGAATAGGTGTCCCCATCCATCCAGGCAACAACAACCAGCTGCTGAAAACCGTTGCCCCCGAAGAGCAGAATGGCATACTGCCCTTTGACCAGTTCGTTTGAATCAGGGACCGAAAAATTTCCGCTCCCATATACCTTTATCCCCTTGACACCCCCGATGGTGGTAAACTCCTCCTGCTTGGTAATGATATTCCGGGCACCTTTTTGTTCAAATTGTTTCAATAATCCATCCAGAACTTCATCATACTTCGGCTCTTCGGGCTGGGTAAATGTGGTGGAAGTGACATCCACGGAAAATAGCCCTTCCGGACTGGTATACCTAAAAGATTGTGATTCTTTTATCTTTCCTGCAATTGCAGGAGATATCGGTGTTTCCTCCCGTAACAGTACCTGTGGCGTTTCCAGGTTGATGGGGGGGTATCCGTATGAACTGCTGATCCATTCCCCTTCAAGCAGTGTCTTGGTAGGATTTCCCAATACACTGTCTTTAACATAGGTAAACCCAAAATAGGCCACGGCCATCGCTGAGGAAAAAATCAGGAAACCCAGCAGGGATGCGGCTACCAGGTACACTTTTCGCCTTTGTTTTTTTCGGGCTATTTCCACCCGGTATGCCTCTTGTTGCATCAGTTCCTCCTCCTTCGGCTCCGGCAGGGCTTCTTTGGTTTTGATTACGATCAATTCCAGGGATTTCCGGTCGCTTTCCGCCACCGAGGATGCCGGCTTGGAGCGCGCAAACTTTACCAGATCCGCGGTTTCGAGGATTTTTTTGAACTGAAGGATGGTATCTTCTTCCAGGTTTAGTTCCCCTGCATCCTTCAGGAGTTCAAGCTTTTCAATCAGTTGGTCCGTGGTGCTTTCAAGGGCGGAGACATGTACTTCTTCCTCGAGGTAGGAACGGACAATATCCGTGAGTTCAGAATAGTATTTCTTGTACTCTTCCTGGATGAGATACCTGGAATTCTCGAGCCGCCTCAGTTCCATCAGGGCCCGGTCATAAGGTGGTAATAGTGCCTCTTTTTCCTCGGGGGTCAGCGGTTTTTTTCTGTAAAGGAACCAGTAGGCCAATCCTCCCACTAACAACAATCCCAAAACAACCCACATAATGGTTATCCAGAGATCAGCCTGCGATTTATCAACCGGGATAAGGGGCTTGATATCATACATATGCTGGGTAAGCGTATCAACCGGTACAGTGGCTACGTCGATCTGTACAGAATCTGTAAAATATCCCTTTCCGTTGATTTCAATCCGCTGTATTGGCAAGATATAGGAGCCTGAATCAAATTGGGTAAGGGCATATATTTTTTGAAGGGTGATCCTGTCCTTATTCCGGGTAGTATCCGTTTTGAAGGCTTCTACGGTCTCCAAAGGCGAAAAGGTCTGTCCTTCGGGGAAGATGACATGGGCTGAGGAATCCGTTTCAACCGTAACCTTGAACTTAATTTGCTCTCCTATCTTGATCTGCGTGGTATCCACTTCGGAATACAGTGCAGGGCTTTCCTGAGCAAACCCACAGCTTAGTGTAAGGAATAGCAGGCAATGGAAGAAAACGTTCTTCCTTTTCCAGCGCCCGGCCCTGATCATTCCCAATACTACCTTCATGCCAGCTTATCCTCTTTTTTTAAAATAGCCCAATAACTTTTTGACATAGCTTTCATCTACCCTGCAATTCAGGGTGCCGCAACCTGATTTGGAAAAGGTCTCCCTGAAATACGCCACACGGCTACCGTGGTATGCTTCATACGCCTGCCTTGCTTTTTTGGACTGGGTGTTTACCAATTGCAACCTGCCGGTTTCCACGTCCAGCATTTGTACCATCCCCAGATTGGGTATTTGCTCTTCCCTGTGGTCATAGACCCTGATCCCGGTTACATCGTGTTTGTTGCCGGTGATCTTGAGGGTGTGTTCGTAGTCGTCCGTAATAAAATCTGACAACACAAATACGATCGCCTTCTTTTTCATAACATTGGAAAGGTACTTCAGGGCTTCGGCCAGATCCGTCTTCCTGCTGCCCGGGGCAAATTCCAACAATTCCCGGATAATCCTGAGCACATGGCTTTTGCCTTTTTTAGGCGGGATAAAAAGTTCCACCACGTCTGAAAAAAGGATCAATCCTACTTTGTCATTGTTCTGCATGGCTGAAAATGCAAGGGTAGCCGAAATTTCGGTGATGATATCCTTTTTAAACTGGTTAACCGTCCCAAAGAGCTCGGACCCGCTGACATCCACCAGCAACATCATGGTCAATTCCCGTTCCTCTTCAAAGACCTTTACATAGGGTTCATTGTACCGGGCGGTTACATTCCAGTCTATGGTACGTACCTCATCCCCATATTGATATTGCCTTACTTCACTGAACGTCATGCCCCTCCCTTTGAAGGTAGAGTGGTACTCCCCACCAAAGATATGATCGGAAAGACGTCGTGTCTTTATCTCAATTTTACGAACTTTCTTAAGTAACTCTTTAGTGTCCATTGGTGTTCAAGGCTTAAAGTTGTGTCCAGGAGTTCAATGATGAGCGCTGAACGGAAACATTGAACGGTTATGGTACCTCTATCTCGTTGACGATGCGGTTGATGATTTCTACCGAAGTAATATTTTCCGCTTCAGCCTCGTAAGTGATACCCACCCTATGCCGGAGCACATCGTGGATTACAGCACGAACATCTTCGGGGACCACATAGCCACGTCGTTTGATAAAGGCATAACATTTTGCAGCACTGGCCAGGTTGATACTGCCCCTTGGAGAGGCACCAAAACTGATGAGCGACTTCAGTTCGCCCAGGTCGTATTTTTCAGGGTATCGGGTGGCAAATATCAGATCGAGGATGTATTTTTCAATTTTTTCGTCCATATAAACCTCCCGTGCTGCTTTTTGTGCATTGAGGATCTGGTTGATTGTGACAACGGGTGAAATCAGTTCATGGCCACCTTTCAGGTTCTGCCGGATGATCTGTTGTTCTTCATTCATCTTTGGGTAATCGATCACGGTCTTCAACATGAAACGGTCTACCTGGGCTTCCGGCAGGGGATAGGTCCCTTCCTGCTCAATGGGGTTCATGGTGGCCATCACGAGAAAGGGTGGCTGCAGCTTAAAAGTTTCGTCCCCAATTGTCACCTGGCGTTCCTGCATGGCTTCCAGCAGTGCCGATTGAACCTTGGCTGGGGCGCGATTAATTTCGTCTGCCAGGACGAAGTTTGCAAAAATAGGCCCCTTCTTGATGGAGAACTCATTGGCCTTCATATTGTAGATCATGGTGCCTACAACATCGGCGGGCAACAGGTCGGGAGTGAATTGGATACGGCTGAAACTTCCATGTACGGCATTGGCAAGTGTATTGATGGCAAGGGTTTTGGCGAGTCCGGGAACCCCTTCCAGCAAAATATGCCCCTGGCCGAGAAGCCCTATCAGGAGACGTTCAAGCATGTGTTTCTGACCAACAATCGCTTTGTTCATCTCCATCATTAGCAGGTCTATAAAAGCGCTTTCCTGGGCAATTTTCTCGTTCACCGCGCTTATATCTACGGCAGCATTATTTTCCATATTTGTTTTTTAGTAAATCTGTTTCAATAGGTTGGTTTAATTGATGGGCGCAAATTGAAAATTAATTTATACAGTGGCTGTTAATGATTGGTTAAATAATGCCCGAACCCCCCAAGTTTTATGAAGTTTTTAAGGTATTTATTTATAAATTCACATGCTTTCTAATATTCCGATAATGTATTCAAAAATTATAGCCGGTACAATGACCTGGGGAAGCTGGGGAAAAGACTTCAACCCAAAGCAACAATCCGAACTTATCAGCTATTGCCTGGGGATAGGGATCACTACTTTTGACCATGCGGATATCTACGGCGGGTATACAAATGAAGCCGGATTTGGCCAGGCACTTGCCGATACCAAAATAGACCGGGGAGACATACAACTCATCAGTAAATGCGGGATACAGTATGTCTGTGAAGCGAGGGAGAATACCATTAAACATTACGATTATTCCCCGGAATATATCACCTGGTCTGCGGAGGAATCCCTGAGGAATCTAAAAACGGATTACCTGGATCTCTTCCTGCTGCACCGGCCCAGCCCGCTAATGCATCCGGAGGCAATTGCCGGTGCCATTTCAAAACTGAAAAAGGAGGGCAAGATCCGGAGATTTGGCGTATCGAATTTCACTCCTGCGCAAATCGCTATGCTGGAAACATTCCTCCCGGTATCCTGTAACCAGGTAGAATTTTCCCTCACTTCGGATGCCGTTATGTATGATGGCACCCTGGATGACTGCATAGCCCACAAAAGGATGGCGATGTGCTGGAGCCCGTTGGGAAGCTATTTTAGGGAAGATACGGAGCAGGTAAGGAGGATAAAGGCCGTAATGCCCCCCCTGGAAAACAAATATGACGCAACGGCTGATCAGCTGTTACTGGCCTGGCTGTTCAGGCATCCTGCAGGGGTATATCCGGTGGTTGGAACCACGGAACCGCTGAGGATGGATAAGGCAGTTCAGGCTTCGGACATTCAACTGGAGCTGGAGGATTGGTTTACCCTGATGGCGGCGGCCCAGGGACACAAAGTTCCTTAATACAGAACAATGGGATGACTACAACATCAGGAAAGACGGCCTACCCGGCTCTCAGGAAGCAACTTACGGCCCTGATCACAGGATCGACAAGTGGTATTGGCATGGCAACCGCCCGGGTATTTGCCAGGGAAGGAATCGACCTTATTTTATGCGGGAGGAGGCAGGATCGCCTGGAGCAGCTGTCAGAGGAATTGGGGCAGCAGGTACGGGTACATACGCTGGTATTTGATGTACGGGATAAAAATGGCGTGATGGAGTCCATTGACTCCCTCCCGGAAAACTTTGCTGCGATAGATATCCTATTGAACAATGCCGGGAATGCCCATGGGATGGATACTATTGATAACGGCAGCACAGATGACTGGGATGCTATGATCGACATCAATGTAAAGGGTTTATTGTATGTCTCCAAAGCAATCATCCCCGGGATGGTTTCCCGGGGAACCGGTCATATCATCAATATCGGGTCAACGGCTGGGAAGGAAGTATATCCTAAAGGAAATGTATACTGCGCCAGTAAACATGCAGTGGATGCGATCAACCAGGCCATGCGTTTGGATTTAAATGAGCATGGCATCCGGGTAGGTGCTGTTAATCCTGGTTTGGTTGAAACGGAATTCAGCCAGGTACGGTTTAAAGGTGATGCAGAAAGGGCACGGGCAGTTTACAGGGGATTCCAGCCGCTCCTTCCCGAAGATATCGCCGAAATCATCCATTTTGTGGTTTCAAGGCCGTACCATGTAAATATAGCTGACCTGGTTGTCATGCCCACGGCACAGGCCAGTTCAACCCTGGTTAAAAAAGATTTGTAGCACCTGCTTATAGCAGGGGGGGTGCTGACCATTTACCTCCTGGGGAGGAACAGAGTATAACAGCCTCCCCAAATCCCCCGGATAACGTTGGCAGGAGTACTCGCTAAAGCTCCGCTGTCCGCAATTGCAGTACCCGGGCGATGCACTGTACGGAACAACACGTTACTGTCTGCCGGATACATTGGTTTTAGCGTATCCCATTAACATTTTTCATTACCTATCCCCGGGATGGAAGGTGGGATGTGGTATACAGGGTATTATCAGTATCTTTGTACACAGTGCGAAATAAGCTGATTTTCTGATAGAATGTCTCTTGAATTTTTAGTAGTAGCTGCGGTATATGATCAATAAGCGACTTCTCGTCAAAAACCTGCTGGCCCATAATGATGAGAACAGCTTTTATGACAAAAAACGGTTTATTAGTATAGGCGATAAGGAGGGCAAAGCCAAATTTTTGAAACATGTTTGTGCCCTTGCCAACAGCAATCCCAAAAACCACTCGTTTATCGTCATCGGTGTGGAGGATGAAGATAACAAAATAGTGGGTGTCGATTTTTTTGATGACAGTAAAATCCAGAACCTGGTAAATGCATACCTGGACAATCCACCCCTTATCGCCTACGAAAATATACCTTTTCCCCATTTGCCGGAGGGCAAGGTGGTGGGATTGGTGACTATCCGATCCAACGGCAGGATATGCTCCCTTCGTAAAAATATCTGGAAGTACTATGGTGGCGCCGTTTTCTTCAGGGAAGGCAGCATCAGTATGCCCAAGGTATTCGACATCCAATTAAAGGATATCAATTCGGGAACAGTCGCAACCATTGAACATCATGCCCGCAACAACATTGAACTAACCCTGGATGGGGTTGTTGATTTTTTAAACCATCGCCACAAGGACCTCACCAGCAGTTACAAGGTCTTTAAAGAGCAATTTGTCATATGCTGGGCAGGCCACAGGAAGAAAGTAAAGAATGAGATCTATTTTTCGAGGGTGGATATCGAGCTGATCAATGAGCAGGTAAAGTTATTCTACTCTACCCTGGATGAGATCACCATCCATTTCGATGAGGATTCTTTTACCATTATTGAATTTGTGCAATTGGGTTTGGGGAAACAACAGAACTATTATCCCCTGGAGAAGGTGATCATCACATTTTCTGATAATGGTACCTATCATATTCAAAGTGAACTGATCTTTGAACCCCCTCAATTTGATAAAAAGACGCTTCACCACATTTATAATGCAAACAATGCCCTGCTTGCCAAAATCGAAAAGGGTTTGAAATTAACCGCCGCTGACTGGGCAGATTTGCGGAACCTTCCCGCTACCTACCTGATTTCCTATCTGAATGGTTTTGAAGAAGCCAAGGACCAACTCGACCATGCCCGCCCGCTGCTGAAGAAAATTGATATAACCAGTTATCAGACCCTGAAGGAATCCTTGCGGATATTGCGCAAAGTACGGTACAGCTAGGACTTTACAAGCCACATGATTCGGTAGGGTGGGAGTTCCAGCAGGCCACTCTGTAAACGGATATGTTTGCCCGAAACGGTGTCCCTCAGGGTATCTTTATCAAAGTACCCCAATTGTGCCACCCAATCTGCCTGTATCACCTGCGGAACCTTATCAAAATTACAGAGGACCAGGACCCCTTCCCTTTTACTGCCTGACCGCTCGTAGGCCAATACATGCGGGTTGCCGGGATGGTGCATAACAAAATTGGAGTGGTCTGCAAAAACGGGTGTCTCTTTACGGGCCTGGATCAGGTGTTGCAGGGTTCGGAAGATCCTTGCCTGGTAATTGCGCTTCCTGTCCAGGGAATCTACTACCGACCAATCATGTGCCGGCCGGTTGACCCATCGGTTGTCATTTTTTTTGCCTGGATCCCCTAAGTAGCTATAATCATTCAAGGTCCCCAGTTCATCGCCACCGTACACCATCGGGATACCTCCGTAGGAAAAGATGATCCCATGCATCAGTATGACTTTGTCCACCGACTCCTGCAGCAGGGCCTTATCTTTGGACTGCAACGCCTTTTCAATGCCCAGGAGGGATGCGGCACTGCCGGTGATCCGGCCATCTCCGGTTTTGGGATCAAACATAAAAATATACCCTTTCGCAGGTGACCATTCCAAATGCTGGCTATAATATTCCATCAGGAATTTACGGTGTTCCCGGGGGTTCCAGCCCACTTCATAAATATATCGGTCCTCATAGCCTAACCCGATATCATCATGGCAGCGGATATAGTTGACCCAGGTAGCCTCTGCTGGTTTCACCGGGATATTTTCCAGGGTTTTATATAGTAACGCGGTTTTTGTGGTAGCGATGGAATTCCAGAGCAGTGCCATTAAACTGGCATTATAGGCCACTTCGCATTCATTCCCTTTCCGGATACCTTCCCCGAAGTAGGCCACAATATCCCGGGGGGCTACGATGGCCTCGGCAAGCAGGATGACACCGGGGGCCATTACCTGAAGGCACATTCGGAACAATGAGATCAGGGTGTGTGCTTCAGGCAGGTTCTGGGAGTTGGTGCCTATTTGTTTCCATAGGAATGCCAGTGCATCAAACCGGACCATATCCACTCCCATATTGACCAGTTCCATAAGGTTTTCCAGCATCGCTATATATACCTGAGGATTGGTATAATTGAGGTCCCACTGGTATTCATTGAATACGGTCATTACCCATTTCTCCATATCCGGTTGATATTTAAAGTTCCCGGGGGAGGTTTGAGGGAATACCTCCGGAAGGGAAGTTTCAAAGGCATCCGGGGTAGTCCTGTCTGGATACGTATAATAATATGCCTGGTATTCCGGGTCACCCTGGATTGCTTTTTTTGCCCACGGGAATTCATCGGATGTATGGTTCACCACAAAATCGAGCATCAGGTAAATGTTTTTGGACCGAAGTTTCCTGGTCAGATCCAAAAAATCCTTTTTTGTTCCAAAGCGTTTATCAACCTGGGTATAGCTGTTCACGGCATAACCCCCGTCATTTTCCCCTTTAGGCCGCGTGGTTATGGGCATCAAATGCAGAAAATTTATACCCAGTTTCTCCAGATAAGGAAGTTTTTCAGCCAGGCCTTTCAGGTCTTTGTTAAAATGGTCAACATAGAGTTGCATTCCTGCAATATCCTGGGACTGGTACCAATTTCCCTCATTGAGCCGCTGCAAGTCCTGGATCTGGAGGTCCCGCCCCCGTTTGCTGAATAGCCGGGGCAATAAGTCCATTAATTGGGTAAACGCGCCGGTATGTGTAGGGTAGAGCGTGAAGAAAAGTTCCTTTAGAATGCTGGTATTAGCCTCCAGGCGAAGTCCAAAAAGAAAGTTCCTGTCTGCTGTTTGAGGGTCTTTCAGCTCGCTGCCCGCCCTTTCGCGATGTATCGCTGCCTGGTTCATAGGAAGGCCTGGAGTTGAGCGTTATCAGGCAGGGCTTCAATGGCCCCGAACCGGGTAGTGGTCAAAGCCCCTGCCGCGTTCGCTTTCCGCACCATTTCATGTAACAATCCCTCCTTATTGTAAACCTGTTCCGTTTGTCTCAGGGCGGCGATCTGCTGTAGCAGGCAGCCGATAAAGGCATCCCCTGCCCCTGTGGTATCAACCGGACTTACCTTTATACTCGGAACGGTTTTGGAGGCAGTGGGCGTGCTTACATAGGTCCCTTCAGCTCCCAGTGTAACGGTGATAATCCGGGCACCCACTGAATGTAAAACCTGGCATGCTTCTTTGATATCCTTTTTACCCGACAGCAACTGCGCTTCTTCCAGGCTGAATTTGCAAAGGTGGGAGCGTTTGATAAAAGGAAGGCATTTTTCAACAAAAACCTTTTCTTTGTTGAGCCACAGATCTGTCCGGAAGTTAGGATCAAAACTTATAAAAGAATTGCTGTCGATCCCGTCCTGAAAGTATCTGCCATAAGTTTCTTCCAGTTCTCCGCCTAAAAATGAGGTAGCGGCACCAAAGTGAAATATATTTCCACTGGAATCGGATTGCAGCGAAGGGTCATACCGCAATTCCCTGTCTGCCCCCCGGGCGAATACAAAATCGCGTTCCCCATCCCCGGCGATGGACACAAAGGCCAGTGTTGTGAAGGTTTCCGATCGTTGCGCCAGGCTCGTATCAACCCCTGTTTCGTCCAGGGTATGAAGCAGGAAGTCCCCGAAAGGATCCTTCCCCACGCAACCTACAAAAGCACTTTTACCCCCCAATTTGGCTACGGCACAGGCAACATTGGCAGGCGCCCCCCCGGCTTTTTTGGTAAAAACTGTTGCCTTACGAAGGTCGTTTCCCTGGTTTTCGGCAACAAAATCTATCAATGATTCCCCTATACAATAGACTTTTTTCATGTATTATTTCTGCAATGGCCTGGTAGTGATATACAATGTTACTGAAAATAATGATGTTCTTAAACCAATCCTCCTCATTTGTAAGAAATCTGCACGGTTCTGTTCGTATTATAAGGGAAAATCAGCATTGCAATTTCGCATGAAGGAGATTCTGGCACCGGAGACTGTTGCCCCGGATTGCCAATAAATGGCTTTGAGACCGTTGGGAATGGCATCCGGATTACTATTTTTGAGGGTTTTATTAGGATTTTGATTGTAGGATTCGCGATTTTTGCCTGATGAGTAACAGACAGCTGGTTATTGGCGACATACATGGAGGGCTCCAGGCTCTTACCCAGGTACTGGAGCTGGGTGGGGTTACCCCTGATGACCTGATCATTTTTTTAGGGGATTATGTGGATGGCTGGAGTGAGGCCGTGGAAACGGTTGATTTCCTAAGGGATTTTAAAAATTCCCATCAGTGTATCCTCCTGCGGGGCAACCATGATGAATTGTGTTGCGAATGGCTGCTGAATGGACAAGACAACCCCATGTGGCTTCAGCACGGGGGAGCGTCTACGATGAAGTCTTATGCAAAGGCCTCCGGGGAAACTAAGGACGCACATATAAAATTTTACAGGGATCTGGAAAACTACTACCTCGATGAAGAAAACCGTCTCTTTCTGCATGCTGGGTTTACCAATCTTAACGGAATTGAACATGAGTATATGACCACTACCTACTATTGGGACCGGACCTTATGGGAAATGGCACTGTCACTCAACCCCCGCATCCCTGAGACGGATAACATCTATCCCAAACGCCTGTTAAGATATAAAGAGATCTATATCGGACATACACCTGTGACCCGAATTGGAATAACTAAGCCCCATAATGCGGCCAATGTCTGGAATGTAGATACGGGTGCTGCATTCAAAGGCCCGCTATCCCTTATCGATGTAAATACCAAACAAATCTGGCAAAGTGACCCTGTACATCTGTTATATCCTGACGAAACGGGAAGAAACTAAAATTTTGCACTTTTTGAGTTAAAATTTCAGTATATTAATCACGAACTTTGTAAAAAAGAAAAATGTCTTCAAAAAATATCAGATTAGAGGTAATGCAGGCTATTGAGCCAAAGGTCCAGGGATTTATGGATTCTTTTCTGATACCTGTGGAAGAGATCTGGCAACCGACGGATTTTTTGCCTGATTCCGAAGGCGAAGGTTTTTTTGACCAGGTAAAGCAAATCAGGGAGGAGGCCAAGGAACTGGGTTATGATCTCTGGGTTACCCTGGTGGCCGATACAATTACAGAAGAGGCATTGCCAACTTACGAATCCTGGCTGATGGACGTGGAAGGGATAAACCAGCATTCCGAAAACAAGAATGGTTGGTCTAAATGGGTACGGGCCTGGACAGCCGAAGAAAACCGGCATGGTGATGTGTTGAATAAATACCTTTATATCTCGGGCAGGGTAAACATGCGGGAAATGGAAATAACCACACAGCACCTGATTGCTGATGGTTTTGATATCGGGACAGACAGGGACCCTTACAAAAATTTTGTGTATACCACATTTCAGGAACTCGCCACCAATATATCCCATAAACGGGTGGGGCAAATGGCGAAGAAAAAGGGAAATGGCCTGCTGAGTAAAATGTGCATCATTATCGCCGGTGATGAAATGCGTCACCATCTGGCATACCGGGAATTTGTAAAGACGATCCTGGATCATGATCCTAATGGGATGATCCTGGCTTTTGCCGATATGATGAAGAAAAAGATTGTTATGCCCGCTCACTTCCTTCGGGAATCGGGGGGTGCAATAGGCCAGGCCTTTGAAATCTTCTCTAACTGCGCCCAGAGATTGGGGGTTTATACCGCGGAAGATTATGTTGAAATATTGCGCAAATTGAATGGTTATTGGGAGATAGATGCCTTGAGAAGCCTTTCCGATGAGGCGGAGAGGGCCCGGGATTACCTGATGAAGCTCCCGGACCGGCTACATCGAATTTCAGAGCGCATGAAGTTTCCGGAACAGAATTACCAGTTCAAGTGGGTTGAAGCCAACGGTATGCTATAAAGGTTATAATTTCCCCCTTTTGTGTTCTTCCTGCCATTTGTATAACTCCTTCCATTTATTCCGATAACATAATTTTGCCTGTAGTGGCCAGGACGCAGGGTCGTGGACTTTATACCTGTCACCACCGGAATCCAGTACTTCCTGGCATTTGGATACAGTAGCTTCCGAAAGTGACTTCCAGGTTTTAATATCAAAATTATGGAACAACCCTTCAATCTTGGGCCCGATCCCCTCCACAATTTTAAGGTCGTCCTGTTTTACGGTCATTCCAAAAGCAGCCTTCGCCGCTTTCCTGTCGAACGAACTTATAGGGCCGTCCTCAGATTGGGAATACCCGGACAACATATGGCGGCAAGCCACCAGATCTGATTCCAATCGGGCGTTCTTTTCCTGCAGGGATTTCAAATTGGCTGGGCCATCATTGGATCTGCCGCTGGTTTTTCCTATCAGGTAGCCCAGGAGACCACAAATTGCCCCAGTTATAATAGGGATAAGCCACCACCAGGTATTCATACTTTCCAAATTCATAAGTACATATTTAGAAATGTTGTTACTTGCTTTTCAGCGGGTCCTGGCTCTTTCAGAATGCCCAAGGTATGCCCTGCTTGCCGGCCTAACCCGTTCTTTACCGGGAAAGGCCGGCAAGCAGGGTAAGATCCGAACCGCGTTTATCCGCCGGCTGGACGGAGTACCCTGGTATCGGACAGCCAGTCAAATACTTTGTCATCGTTTGGAAATGGGATACTTCCACCCCATGCCCTGTAATGATCATCACGGTAGGTTCCGGTAACCATTGAAACAGAAGATAGGGTAAACGCTCCCTTTTTATTTTTAACAGCACATTCGCTGTAATAGCTACTATAAAAATAAGTGATTGCCAAAATGGTATTAAATATCCCGGGCAGGTTGGTATTGGTTTTGTCATGGGTCTATTTCTGATAACAATGTATTAAAATTATCTTAAATACCAGTATTTACAAGGGCTATATATCTTACCTGTCAGGTACTTGGATTGGATAAAATGGCTTCTGAAGCAAATCGATTCAACGGTTAACACTTTAAAAAAAGCAAACGATACAGTATTTACCCCCATTCACACTTTTTGGTATAGGAAACAGGCACATTTGACAGATATTTGTAAAAAGAGATAATTTTAGACCCAATTTCTCCCGGCATTGGTCCGGCACTGAAAGGGGGTTTAATTCCAAAATAAATTGTTTGAATTAGTTTAGTTTGGTTAGTTTGGAAAAACCCACCGTGATTTCATGTTCAATTACGGTGGGTTTTTTTTTGCAAAGGTGGGGGATTTAAGACGGGAAGTAATGTTAAAGGGATGCCAACTATACAGGAAAACGTATCAGGGATACACATTTTAGGTCGGCAGATACAATTCTATACCTCACAAAGATTTTTAAGTGTACTTTTAGTGTCCTGATTGATACGAAGAACCACTGGCAATGAAAACAAGGCTGATCCGTATAAGAAAAATTTGCGGAATGGTAATCATCCTGAGTTTATAAAAACTGTTCCAGGGCAGTTGGAAAGTACACGAAGTACAGCCCAACCAATTAAAACCTGGGTACGGACCATGATGGTGGTTTAAGCACAAAGTAATGTGCTGATAAGAATTAGAAAGCCGCTGTTTTATCAGGCTTGTCTTTTTGGGGGAACGGACAAGCGCATGCTAAATCAGCGGACTTTTTATGTGCACCAGTAAGGGGCATAACCCGGAATCGATCTACAGATCAAATTTTATTCCCTGGGCAAGAGGTAATTCGGTAGTATAATTTATGGTATTGGTTTGCCGCCTCATATAAACTTTCCAGGCATCCGAGCCTGATTCCCGGCCTCCGCCTGTTTCCTTTTCGCCTCCAAAAGCTCCTCCTATCTCCGCCCCGGAAGTACCGATATTGACATTGGCAATGCCACAATCACTTCCCGTTACGGACAGGAATCGTTCCGCTTCCCGAAGGTTGTTCGTCATAATGGCAGAAGAGAGGCCTTGTACCACCCCGTTTTGCATGGCGATCGCGTTTTCAACATCCCCGGAATATTTGAGGAGGTAAAGCACCGGCGCAAACGTTTCATGCTGCACTATCTCAAATGAGTTTTCAGCCTCTGCAATAGCGGGTTTTACATAGCAACCACTTTCATAACCTTCACCGGAAAGCACACCTCCCGGGACAAGCAGGGTACCACCTTCTTCAACCACCCGTTCCAATGCTTTCCCATACAGGGCAACTGCCTCCTTGTCTATCAGTGGGCCTACATGGTTGTTCTCATCCAGGGGATTGCCAATTCGCAATTGTTTATAGGCTGCCCATACGGCCTCCTTTACCGTCTCGTAGATGGACTCGTGAATGATGAGCCGCCTGGTGGAAGTACATCGTTGTCCGGCCGTGCCCACTGCGCCAAAAACCGCCCCGATCACCGTCATTTTTATATCTGCATCCGGGGTGACAATGATGGCATTGTTGCCACCGAGTTCCAGCAGGGATTTCCCTAACCTCCCGGCTACGGCCTGTGCCACAATTTTACCCATCCGGATAGAACCTGTTGCTGAAACCAACGGGACCCTTTGATCGTGCGTCATCAGTTCGCCCACATGATAATCCCCGTTAATAAGGCAGGATATGCCCTCGGGTAGCCCGTTGGCCTTAAACACACCGGCTGCAATATGCTGGCATGCCACGCCGCACATAGGGGTTTTTTCAGAAGGCTTCCAGATGCAAACATCCCCGCAAATCCAGGCAAGAGCCGTATTCCAGGCCCATACAGCTACCGGAAAGTTAAAAGCGGAGATAATGCCGACCACGCCAAGGGGGTGGTATTGTTCATACATGCGGTGCCCGGGCCTTTCCGAATGCATTGTAAGGCCGTGCAACTGCCTGGATAGGCCAACGGCAAAATCACAAATGTCTATCATCTCCTGTACTTCCCCCAGGCCTTCCTGGTAGGATTTCCCCATTTCATAGGAAACCAATTTACCAAGTGGTTCCTTGAGTTCCCGTAACCTATCCCCGAATTGGCGGACTATTTCCCCACGCTGAGGTGCGGGTTTGGTGCGCCATACCAAAAATGCCTTTCGGGCTGTCTCTACTACCTTTTCATAGTCCTCCTTTGTGGTGGTCTGTACCTTACCAATCAGGGCACCATCTACCGGGGAATAGGAGGCAATCACCTCCCCTGAGGCAAAATTTTCCGAGCCGGTGGAACAGCCTTCATTGATGTCTTTAATCCCCAGTTTTTCCAGGGCTTCATCTATTCCAAAATCGGTTGCAACTACGGACATAAGGTTACTTTTTTTAGGTGAATTGTTATATTTTTGGCAAAGATACTCCTTCCTAAGGAAAAACAGGACTTTGGGGGGGACTCAAAAAGGGATGCCTTAATTGATAGGATGGGGGTATGGTAGCAGGAGGCCGGTGGTACGGTATTATCCGCTGGAAATCACCAGGACTATGGCAATCAGGGCAGGAAGCGCCTGAACAAAAAAGATCTTTTTATCAGCCGTTAAACTTCCAAATACCCCGGCGACAACGATACAGCTCAAAAAGAATATTGAAATGGCATTTCGCCATCCCGGATCCGCTATAAAAAAGGTCCAGATCAATCCGGCAGCCAGGAATCCGTTGTACAGCCCCTGGTTTGCAGCCATGGATCGGGTGGGCTCAAATAGTTCCGGCGGGAAGTTTTTAAAAACCTTTCGGCCCCGGGTGGTCCACGCAAACATTTCTAACCATAAAAAATATAAATGCAGCGCAGCAATTAAACCAATCAGAAAATGCGTTATAATGGTCATTCTTCTTAACAGTTTTTGGTATCCCGGCCCGGCCCCCACCTTGGGCAGGCCAGGGACTCGCTTTATGCTAGCAGCGGTTTTTGTAAGGGCTTTGCCCTATTGCTAAAGGTAATCTTAAAAACGGTCCCCTTTTCACAGGATTCATAAGACAGTTCAGCTGAGATCTGTCTGCAAAGGGAATGTATGATTTCAAACCCGATCCCATCAGCTTTTTTGATGTTGAAATCAGGTGGTAACCCCCTGCCATTGTCCGATATGGTAAGGAGGATCATGTCATCTTTCAGGTCCCGGGCCTTTATAATTAACTCATTGTCTTCCAGCATATTGTCATAGGCATGCTTTAATGCATTGGTCACCAATTCGGAAATGATCAGGGCCAGCGGTACGGCCCTGTCCAGATCAATAGAGGTATCCGGGCATTGGATGGTGTATTGTACCGAAGGGGCGATCCGTTTCTGATATGCCATCAGGTCTGTCAGGTATTCCGATAGATTAACCGCCTTGGAGTCCTTGTCCTGATAAATCTTTTGATGGGTCAGGGCGATTGCAGAGATCCTTGACTGGCTGTTTTCAAGGGCTGTAATGGCTTCCTGGCTCGTAAGTTTTCGTTTCTGCATATTCATCAGGCTGGAGGTGATCTGTAAATTGTTTTTTACCCGGTGGTGGATCTCCCTCAACAGGTTTTCCTTCATTTTATTGGATTCCTGCAGTTCAACAGTGCGCCAGCCTACCTTTTGCTCCAGCGTGGTATTGTAATCATCCCTCTTTTTTACAACTGCGATCAGCAGGAAGGTAGCGACCAGGGTCAATAGGAGTACAATGTAGGATTCAAAAGCATGTGGGAAAGCGGTAATTTTTTTTTTGGGCAGAAAGGATATATTCCACTTCCTGTCCCCGGCTTCAATTATGGTTACTGCCGCTTTATCCTGGGCTGAGGATGTAGGGTCATCTTGAATATTGGAATATAATAACGCATTGCCGGCTGCTTTATCATATATCCCTATTTCGATTACTTTCAGTTCTGATGCCAGTGTTTTTTCAATAAAGAGATCCATCCTGTAGATACACAAAACAATACCTTTACCGTCGGATGATCCCGGATAATTTACTGATTTCATTGCCAGGAAACCAATTCCGCCCCCCGCCTGCCGGATCAGCTCCACAGGAGGGGAAAATGAAATTGCACCAGTCCTGATGGCCCGGTTGATCACGGAACGCCTGGTACTGTCAGAATACATGTCGTACCCCATAATTTTCTCGTGAGGTCCCAGGGGGTTAATGAAGGTCATGGGATAATATGTGCTTCCGGAATCTGCGATTACTAATTGTTTGTTATCTGCCTCTTCTTTTATATTCGTAAAATTCTCATACTGCCGACCTACTCTTTTGAGATACCGGATACGGGTTGAATCGGGAACCCGCGGTGCCCAACTCAAAGCCTTGATGCCATATAATTCCCTCATAAAGGGATCGGTGAATTGATCGAAAAGGACCGGGGAGGTTACATTGGAATGTTCAAAAAAGAAACCCATGGACTCAATCACCAGATTGATCTTGCTGATTTCTTCAGCTATCCTCAGTTTAGCCCGTACCGATGCATTTTCAACGGTGGTAATATCCTTTTGGGTGTACTTGCCATTAATTGAAAAGAAAAAATATAAGGAGGTAACCAGGCCAAAAATGAAGATACTGAAGTACTTTAAGCGCTGCATACCTTTCATGCCGCAAGATACGCAATTACCCCGACAATGTCTGTAGGGAAAAGGCTACAATTTACTTATTCATGGGCAACAAACCGTTCATCTGTGGCCATGACCGTTCCGCAATTGTCACAGGTACGCAGTTCCCGGGATCCATAAAAATGTTTGAAATGGGCCAGGAAATCCTTTTCTATATCATGGAGCGTGAAATATGCCTCGTAGAGCTTGTGGTTGCAGTTATCGCAGAACCAAAGGAGTCCGTCATCCACTTCCATCCCGGCGCGTTTCCTTTCGATCACCAGGCCAATGGATCCTGCATGCCGAACCGGGGAGTGCGGGACTTTGGCAGGATGCAGGTACATATCCCCCGGACCCAGCTTCATGGTTTTTTTCCGTCCGTCTTCCTGAATATGGATTTCTATGTTTCCTTCCAGCTGATAGAAGAGTTCTTCCGTTTCATTATAGTGGTAGTCCTTCCGGGCATTGGGCCCTGCAACGACCATAACAATGTAATCCCCTGCGTCCTTGTAGAGATTTTTGTTGCCCACAGGGGGTTTCAACGATTCCCTGTTTGCTGCGATCCATTTATTGAGGTTAAAAGGGGGTTGTATACTCATGGCAATACGGTTTAAAAGTTAAGCATCCCTTGTACGTGCAGCGCCCGAACCGGCAGTACGATAATACGGCACAAAAATATCCGGAATTTTTTCGGTACTGAAAATGTCGAACATTTGAGCAGGATGCATCAGTCAAATTTAAGAAAACAAAATCATCTTTTGGAATAGGCTAGCGGTAGAACAACTGGGTGAAGTAATAATTTCCTGTACCATCCTTCTTAACACTTACGGCCGTATGGGAGAATTCCCCTTCCATTGTCTTACGGTGGGTTGAACTTTCCAGCCAGCTGGCAAAAGCTTCGGCTGCTGAATCGTAATTCCTGGCAAGATTTTCAGCCACATATTCCGCATCAGTACGGGAAGAAAGGGACGAGGCCCTTGCGCTGAAATTGTCATGGCTTATAGTTCCTTTTGAAATCATGTAGTCTGTGTGGATATTGGCATATTCGTATGCCACCGCACTGTATTGCAGTGCATTGTATCCCAGAGAGGCCCGGTGGTCATTGACCATCCCCAGAAGCTCCTGTTCTACGGTAACAGCGTTCGCACTAACAGGTATATTTGTACTTTCAACGGGCTCTTTGCTACAGGAGTTCGCCACTAAGACAAATAAAACCAAGAGTGCATAAAGCAATCTTATTTTCATACAATGTTCTATCTGCTAAGTAGGTAGAGAAGTAAGTGGGAGGGTTCTCGTTTCCTCAATTCCGGGGAATCAAGTATGTAATATTATATAAAATTTGAGCACCGGATATGAAAACAGGCAATTATTCGATGAAATACAACATAGGTCAGGGGATGTGCAAGGCCTTGATCCCGGCTGAAGAGAATACCCCGCATGCTTCCCATTTTTTGTTGCTTTGCGTTATCCCATTTCAACAAAGGAATTATCTTTACCAGGTACCATGGAACCTAAACCCTGCGGGGTGGGATGAAATTATAAAATTATGAAAAAAACAGCATTGGTTATATGGGTTTCCCTTGCGATGATAGCCTTTTGCCGGGCACAGGGATCCGGTTCAGTCAACAACGATAAAGCGGAAATACTGGCTGTCATGAAAGCCCAGGAAAATGCATGGTCTGCCCAGGACCTCGAAGGATTTATGGAAGGTTACTGGAAGAATGATTCCCTTACGTTTTTTGGCAGCAGCGGCATCACCTACGGGTGGAAGAATACCCTGGATAATTACAGGAAACGGTATCCAACACAGGCCCATACCGGCACCCTGAACTTTACGATCAGGGATATTTCACCTATCGAGGGAAATTCTTACGTTGTTATGGGGGAATATTACCTTCACCGGGAAGCAGGCGATGCCAATGGTGTTTTTATGATCCTGTTCAAAAAGATTGACGGGGAATGGAAAATAGTTGCGGATATGAGTTGTTAAAGGCCGGAATTATTTCCGGGCCCCGGCACCGATTCTTCTTTCAGCACCCTGCTGAATACGAAGGCCCCGATTTCCTTTATAGGTTCATACAGTATGGATTCCTCTATGGTTTCATCCTTGACCATTCCAAATGAAGAATTGGTACGGTCAAAAAATATGAGAAGTGCCCCAAGGATTACAGCCACTTTTAAAATCCCAAAGATGCCTCCTGCTATTTTATTCAACAACCCAAGCATGGCAAAATCCGCTATTTTCGTCAGGAACCTTGCCGCCAAATGCACGACCAGCACAATCACAATAAAAGTGATGATAAAAGCGGTAAGGTTAATATACCGCTCATCCCATTCCATATTCCGGGATAGGTATTCCCCGGCTATATAGGAAAAGTGGATGGCACCGTAGAGTCCGGCTATAAGCGCTATAATAGAGGCAATTTCTACAAACAGGCCATTTCTGACCCCTTTATACAACCCATAGATGAGCAATAACCCCAATACGATATCCAAAAAACCCATCACTTCTGTTTTAACAAATATAGCACATTAGATTTGTACCTTTGGGGTTCGGAAGCAGGGGTATACCGTATGTTTTATGAGTAAGCCCGGAAACCTAAAATCAGATGCCATGTCCAGGGATGTACAATTAAAGGAAAGGTGGGAGGAACTGGTCCGCAAACTTGCTGCACAGTTCTCAGATGGCGACCCACTAGAATTGGATGCCATCATATACCTGGTGGGCGTTCAGGAGCTTGGGCAATACCACCGGAAATATAAAAAGGACGAGAAGCTCAATCTGATGCATATCGCTATTTGCAGGCTTCTGGAACCTTACGGGTATTACGAGTTTGAATACTTTGATGAAGATGGGTGGCCTCATTACAGAATCCGGGAAGAACTGCCTGCCCTAAAGGCAGGGGAACAATCGATTTTGATGAAAGAGGCCATTGTAGGGTATTTTCTGGAAAAGGAGTATATACAATAGCCATTGTCCGGACATTTAATACTACTTCGAAATTCCCCTTTTAGGATGGAATGCAAACCCTTATCTTTGAAGGCACCCGGAATATACCGGAGCTTTACAACCCGGCACCATGAATAAGCAGCTTAAATTTTCCAATTTAAAAAGGAATGAGATCATTGGTAAGATGGTCAAAAGCCCACTAGACCTCGTTATTATCGGTGGCGGTATCACCGGGGCGGGTATCGCCCTTGATGCGGCATCCCGTGGGATGAAGGTTGCCCTGGTGGAAAAGGATGATTTTGCCTCCGGGACCAGCAGCAAATCTACCAAGCTGATTCATGGGGGACTGCGGTACCTTAAACAATTTGATTTTTGGCTGGTAAAGGAGGTGGGTTCCGAAAGGGCCATCGTCCATAAACTGGCACCACACCTCGTATTGCCTGAAAAAATGCTGTTGCCGCTAATTGAAGGCGGCTCCTATGGCAAGTGGTTAACTTCCATTGGCCTGAAGGTGTATGATATCCTCGCCCAGGTATCCGGGGAAGATAAACGCCGGATGCTTGAAAAAAAGGAAGCGCTTAAACTGGAGCCCCTCCTCCCCAAAAAGAAACTCAAAGGGGCTGGCTATTACGCGGAATATCGCACCGATGACGCCAGGTTAACCCTCGAAAACATCAAAACTTCCCTGCAATACGGGGCGCTGGCCCTCAATTATGCGCGGGTAACGGATTTTGTGTACGAAGACGGGATGGTCGCAGGGGTAACGGTGAAGGATGAAAACAGTGATTCCGAATTTGTGCTCCGTTCCAACTATGTGATCAACGCCACAGGGCCATGGGTGGATGAAGTGCGCAGCCTGAACCATTCCAAAAAAGGGAAACGGCTCCACCTTACCAAAGGGATACACCTGGTTTTCCCGCATCACAAACTACCGGTGAAGCAATCGGTGTATTTTGATGTCCCGGACGGTCGCATGATATTCGCCATCCCCCGGGGTAAAATAACCTATGTGGGCACTACGGACACCAATTTTACTAAAAATATTGACCACGTTGATATCGATCTGGCTGATGCGCTCTACCTGTTGTCTGCTGTAAACCATATGTTTCCGTCGATCGAACTGGAAATGGATGACATTGAATCGTCCTGGGCAGGGCTCAGGCCTCTTATCCACGAGGAAGGTAAATCCACCTCCGAACTTTCCAGGAAAGACGAGATCTTTACCTCAGATTCCGGACTTATCAGTATGGCCGGGGGCAAGCTTACCGGATACCGTAAAATGGCGGAGAGGGTTGTCACCCGCATCGCGAAGAAAATGGAGGAGGAACGGGGGACCGAACTCCCCGAATGCTTTACAGATAAAATTCCTTTATGCGGTTCTGCCTTTAAAAAGCACAAACACGTTAAGAAGTATATTGAAGAGGTATGTGAGCGTATCAGATCGGACGGGTTTTCCGAATATGATGCCTGGTACCTGGTAACTAATTATGGCGTACAAACAGAAATGATATTGGACTACTATGCCAGGGTAAAGGGTATTGATAATGCCATCCGCATGGTTATTGCTGAACTTCGTTTCGGAGTTGATTACGAAATGGTCCAAAACCCAATGGATTTCTTTATCCGCCGCACAGGCCGCTTATATTTTGATATCCGCAGCATTGAACCCCTTATGGAACCTGTACTGGCTGAATTCGGGACTATTTTTAAGGTTCCCGGAGAGCAATTGGCCAGCTGGAGGGAAAGTTTACTGGCCTCCATTAAGGAACATTCCAGTTTTTCGCTCGAGCGGATCTGATATAAAAAGCCCTGCAGGATGAACGATGCTGCAGGGCTGCATTGTATTTTATGAAGAATCAGGTCTGATCAGATTCCAAAACCTGGGTCACACCGGGCACAGGCACGGGGTATTTACCATCCGCATCCGGAAGTACGGGGGGTTTGGCATCCCAACTGTATTCAGTTGGCATAATGTCCCTTCCCTTGTTAAGCGCATCCTCAAATGTGATCAATTGTCCGGAATAGGTGGCCATCCTGCCTAAAATAGCAGACATGTTCGATTTGGCAGCGTGTTCCGCATCATTGATCACATTGCCTGCCTTGATGGAGGCGAACAGAACATCGTGTTCCGTCTGGTATGGATTGGGGTCTTCAGCGCCATGGTGTTCAAAGATGATACTGCCGTCGTAGCCTTTGATGATCCCTTTATTGTCAGAATCGGTATAGATCTTCCCTTTGGTTCCACTGAAGCTTTCGGAAACATTCGTGACACAACCTTCTTGGTGCCGGCACTGGCTGGCAATGACTGCCCCTGAAGGGTAGGTAAATTCCACAAAGTGGTGGTCAAAGATCTGTCCAAATTTTTTATCGGTCCGAACTTCCCGTCCCCCCATACCCTGGGCATGCAAAGGATATTCACCTATAAACCAGTTGGCCACGTCAATATTATGGATGTGCTGTTCCACGATATGGTCCCCGCACAGCCAGTTGAAATAGTACCAGTTTCGCATTTGGTATTCCATTTCGGTCTGCGCTGGCTCACGTTCCTTTACCCATACCCCATTGCTGTTCCAATAAACCTGCCCGGAGACGATCTGCCCCATTTTACCATCCCGGATCTGATCCAGGCATGCCAGGTAGCTCTTCTGGTAATGCCGTTGCAGGCCCACCACCACATTGAGCTTTTTTTGCTTGGCAATCTCGGCTGCGGCCAGCACTTTCCGGATCCCCGGGGCATCGGTCGCCACCGGCTTTTCCATAAAGATATGCTTGTTTTTGCTCACCGCATATTCAAAATGCATGGGGCGGAACCCCGGGGTGCTGGTCAGCAAAACCACATCGGCCTGGTCAATAGCATTTTTATAGGCATCAAAGCCGACATATTTATCGGCATCCTTCACCATCAGTTTGCCCGAATCACCGAATTTCTTCGAAAGGATGTCATAGCAACTGTCGAGCCGGTCCTGGAAGGCATCGGCCATAGCCACCAGTTTTACGTTTTCCTTGGTACTGAGGGCCTGAACGGCCGCTCCTGTGCCCCGGCCACCACAACCTATCACGGCGACCTTTATGGCGTCATCCCCAAAGACATGGGCCGATGCCGAGATATCCAGTGGAAGTGTCAGCATTCCTCCTGCCACCAGGGCAGTGTTCTTACAAAAATTTCTCCGGGACACATTGTTGTCTGTTTTTTTCATTTGTTTTTTGTTTTAGTAATCGTCTATCGCTTCTAACCAATACTGCTCAATTTCCTCGGGCGTAGGTGTAACCCTTGGTCTTACGATCCGGAAGCCAACGTGCGGGGCATTGGTAAACCACCACTGGCTTTTGGGGATCTGGGGATCAATTCTCTTCCATGCGGCTTTGGAGCCCTGCCGGGCAGAAACCCTCAGGTCTCTGGCCTCATCCTGCCAGGAGCCCCCCCGCACCGCACGGGGGTATAATTCCGTGGGCCTTATCCATGGATCCCGGGTCACCTTCCCTGCCAAATCGGCATAGGCTGCGGGCTCATACTGGTCCATGGTCCATTCCGCCACATTGCCATGCATATCGAATAACCCGTATGCATTCGGTTTTTTTTGACCTACCTTTTGATATTTTTCCATACTGTTACCCCTGTACCAGGCGTATGAAACAAGTTGGGTGGTATCGTCCCCAAAGGAGAAGGCAGTTTTACTGCCTGCCCTTGCCGCATATTCCCATTCAGCTTCCGTTGGCAGCCGGTAAAATCGGCCGGTTTTGGCACTGAGCCACTTGCAAAACGTAAGGGCTGCATACTCCGTTATATTGACTACCGGGAATCCCTTCCTTCCCATCCCCTGGCTCATATCTGCATAAGGGGGAGTGGCCGCAGCCACTGCATCCACATCTATTGGTACTTCACTGCCCCTGTTGGTGTCCAGGACTTCATCGATATGCCGGTCTGCAAACAATTGATACAAGTCCCAGGTAACCTCATGGGTCCCCATCCAGAAATCGCCCACCTGCACGTCATGTACCGGCATCTCATCCGCTGCACCCGTATCGCTGCCCATTTTAAATTCCCCACCGGGTATCGGGACCAGGGAGATGGTTTCTTCGCTTCCCGCGATATTCTCTGAGTAGGCAACGAACTCAGGGTCTTGCCGGTTTTCACCGGTAAAAGCTGCCAGCAGAAGGCCTATGGCCAGCACCGGCAGAGTAAGGCTGTATTTTCGGCTCATTTTTTATCTCATAGGGCTGCAGAGGCAGCAACTTTCTAATGTATTCATTTGCCGCCATATAACAAAATGTTGGGCCATTTAATCGAGGAGGTCCGTCAGGTCCCGGAACGTACTTTTGGCATTCTTGTTCAGGTAAAGCACTTCGTACACTGCATCTATTATGGGTGTTTTAACTTTTTTCCTGAACTTATTTTTGATTTCATAGGCACTTTTGATAGCATAATATCCTTCTGCCACCATATTCATTTCAAGCATGGCGCTTTTGACGGTATACCCCTTTCCGATCATATTCCCGAACATCCTGTTGCGGCTGAAAGAGGAATAGGCAGTGACCAGCAGGTCTCCCAGGTAGGCGGAATCATTGATATTGCGGTCTATTTTATAGATCCTCTTGGTGAACCGTTTCATTTCGCGGATGGCATTGCTCATGAGTACGCTCTGGAAGTTGTCCCCATAGCCCAGTCCATGTGCTATCCCCGCAGCGATAGCATAGATATTCTTGAGCATGGCGGCATATTCGGTCCCTATGATATCTTTGGAAATATTGGTTTTAATATAATCGCTCTGCAACTTTTCCGCCAGCATTTCTGCCTTAGTGGTATCAATACAAGCTATAGTGAGGTAGGAAAGCCGCTCCAGGGCTACCTCTTCTGCATGGCACGGGCCCGTGATCACCCCTATATTCTCAAACGGGATGTTATATTTCTCATGAAAATGCTCTCCGACGATCAAACCCGATTCGGGTACGATCCCTTTGATGGCCGAAAAAATTAATTTTTCCTTCAGGGGAACCGTAAGTTTACTGAGTTCCACCTCCAGGAAAGCCGAAGGAATGGCAAAGATCAGCACATCAGCCTGCTTTACGGCTGTATTGATATCGTCTGTCAACCGGAGGATCTTCGTATTAAACGTCACAGAGGTGAGATAGTTAGGATTGTGCTTTCTGGCCTTTATAAATTCCACTGCCTCGGTATTGCGCATATACCAGCTGATATGGTCCAGGTTTTCTGAGAGCATTTTAACAATGGCGGTCGCCCAACTCCCGCCCCCCAATACGGCGTATCGTAATTTTTTAGACATGTGTGCTTTTCGATCTGTATGGAAGCACTAAATATAAGGTTATTTTTAAACAGTTGGCAGGGGCAGTTAGCAGTATACAGTGGCAGTAGGCAGTGGCAGTAAGCAGTGAACAGTAAACAGTATGAGCTTGCCTGAATAGAGTTGACCGTTCTTTCGTATTTTGTATCTCGTACCTCGTACTTACTACTTCGTACTTCGTACCTGATCTTTGTCATGCTGAACGCAAGTGAAGCATTGAACTTGGACTTAAGTTTGAACCTGGCTTACCGGCCTTCTTATATACGGCTGATCTTTTTCCGGAATTCCGAAGGGTTTTCCCCTGTTACCTTTTTGAAGGTCCGGTTGAAATAGGACAGGCTTTCAAAGCCACATTCATAGCAGGTTTCCGTTACCGTATTTCCCACAAGGAGCAGCCTTTTGGCCTGACTGATCCGATATTGGTTAAGGAAGCTTATAAACGTGCTTCCGGTTGCATTCTTAAAATACCTGCAGAAAGCCTCCTTCCCCAAATTACATAAGCTGGCTATCCCCGATATTTCGATCTTCTGCTGGTAATTTTCGTCTATATAGGCATATACCCGACGCAGGCGTTCCTGTTGCTTCTTGCTGTACTTGTTGATCACGGGCTTTTCATGCAGCAGGTAGTTTTCCGGGCTGGAGGAAAGGATTTCAAAGATATTCAGGACTTCAAGGAATTGTTGGAACGGAGGCAGCCCCCCTAATTTTTTCATGCGTGCCCCCACTTCCGCTTTCGTACGACCCGTGAAGGCGATCCCGTGTTGTGACCGTTCAAAAAGCTGGAATACCGGCGCCAGTTCCGGGACCTCATCGAAGAGCGTATTCTTAATATTGGGGTTGATCTGCAACACTTCTTTATTATAGTCGGTCTGTATCCCGAAATCAAAGTTGAGGTGGGGAATATTGGAGCCAATCAATACAAGGTCGCTGTCCCGATAGGCTGCAATATGGTCACCTACATGGCGGGTCCCGCTTGCGCCTTCGATATAGACCAGTTCATATTCCGGATGGAAATGCCAGTAAAACAGGTCGTTTAGTTTGGGGTTGTGCAATAGCCGGAAGGAACTTTGCGCATCGGGCGATATGGATTCGAGCTGTAATCTCAACAATAAATTTAACAAAATTGCTTTATTCTACACATAAAATATAATAATAAATCAATATACTTCAAAATTTGGTCAATATCAAGGTTGAGATCCGGCAGGCTGAGGGTTAGTTTTACAGTATCTTAAATGAATACAATTTTATACCACAATACTATGGAACAGACAAATTCAAAAACGGAAATGGCCAACAAGGCACATGAGGCAATCCCTGGGAACCCCTCCACCGCAACCAGCAGCAAGACCAGGCTCAATGACCGCTCCAATCGAAAAGCACTTCATGTTCTAAGCGAGGAAGACTGGGCGTTCTGGCAACACAATGGGTATATCGTTATCAAGAATGCCGTTCCAGCTGAGCAGGCACGTGCAACAGCTGATTTTCTATGGGAGTTTGAAGAAAAGAATCCCACTGACCCGGAGACCTGGTATGCACCGCCGAGGGCGGAAATGAAGATGAAGGAACTTACCGGCACAGGGATGGTGGAAGTCTATAACCACCAGCATTTGTGGAACAACCGCCAGGTGGAAAAGGTACACCATGCCTTCAGCGATGTATGGGGCACCGAAAAATTATGGGTAACCATAGACCGTGCAAACCTCAATTTCCCTATGCGTCCCGGCCATGAATATAAAGGGTTTATTCATTGGGACTATGATCC
>JBGTLT010000016.1:0-10872 GCA_041743975.1 Zeaxanthinibacter sp. | reverse complement strand
GCTGCCCTTGTGCGTATCTGGTTTATTATCGGTAGCGCTTCGTCCCATCGATCCAGCTGAATCAATGCTTCGGCTTTAAAAAGAAGCACATCCGCGTATCGTATAAAATCTACGTTCTTAGAGGTACCCACGAAGGGTCCTTCCTTTACGTAGCACGAACAGTCAGGAGCCTGTTGTTCCTTCATATTACCGAAATAGCCATATACTCCGGGATCGCGAGCCCAACTAAAATTGTAAATCATATCCCCGGCTGCATTTACGGTATTTCTGTATTTGAAGGGCCTGCCGGGAATTCCGACAGTATGGTCCAATCTGGGATCAATCGTTAACCCAGCAGCGGGTATTGATGTACCATCAGCTTCCACAGTGTTGAATATATCGTTCGTATTGAAAGTATCCAGGAGGGGAAGTCCACTGGCATCAGTCTGAAAGGCATTGACCATATTCTGACTTGCCAAATGGAAGCCACAGCAACCATAAAGACCGGTACCATGTGGAGAATTGAGTCCAGTGACAAAACTCACCCGGCTTACCACCGTTCCATCATTGATTGAAAATTGGGCGGCCCAAATAGATTCGGGGCCGTTATCAAAACCATCCAAAAAGTTATTCCCGTAATCCGGTTCCAGGCTACCTGTGACCTCATCTGCAAAGTCGATTACTTCCTGCATGCGTCCGGCATTGATTCCTGTTACCTGATGTTGCTCATTTTGTTCATAGGCCTGAAACAGCCTTAATTTTGCCAGATATGCTGCTGCCGCATTTCGGTCGGCCCTGCCCACTTCATCCTGAGATTGTGGGAGGTTATCATAGGCAAACAAAAAATCTTCAGCGATCTCATTCCAAAGCGCTTCATTATCCACATCATTCGAAACAAGGGCAATTTCATCCTGTGTTAGTTCTTCAGTGATATACGGAATCTTTTTGAAAAGTAGTTTTAAAATAAAATGGGAATGTGCTCTTAAAAATCGGAGCTCGGCCTGCCTAAGGGTTTTATTTGCATATTCGGCATCCGGAATGTCATTGATCACTGACAGTGCAAAATTTGCACGTGAAATTGCCTTGTAATAATTGGTCCATGTACGTGGGCCCATCCAATCGGTCTGGGCGGCAACGGTTAAGTTATATTGCTCGTAGAAATCCACAATATCGACATCGCTTCGGCCACCTCCTCCTTTGTAGGCATCATCTGAGCGAACACTTCCATACACCCACATATTGGTTAACGGGCCTATCATGTCGTCATTGGCGATCCCAGCATATGCCGCTACAACCAATGCTTCGGCATTGTCGGCTGTGGCCACATTTTCATTGGATAATACCCCTTCCGGTGTATATTCGAGGAAGTCGGTTGAACAGGATGCCAGTAGAAATACTACCATTATTCCGATAATATATTTATTATTATTTTTCATGACATTCAATTTTTTAAAAATTTAGATTAAGCCCAAGTGAAAAGACGGTAGGCACGGGTATTCTGTTAACATCTGTGCGTTCGGGATCTGATCCTATGTAATCTTTAGGCGTGATCCAAAATAGGTTTTCCCCTTGTATGTAGATCCTGAATTGAGTAAGTCCGGTCCATTTACTGATAACTTCCCTGGGTAGGGAATAGCCTATTTGAAGATTTCTCAATTTAAAATAAGCGTTGTTCCTAAAGAGGTAATCCGATGTCCTCTGATCATTGAATGCGAGGGACAATGAGGGAATTTCAGTATTGGTATTATTCGGTGTCCATGCATTGAGAACACCCAAACCTGCATTTTCCCTGCCTTGTACAAAATTATTCCAGAAAATATAGGGATCCTGACCTATTCGTCCAGTGACTCCTGAGCCAAAAGCAGAGAAGTCAAAGTTCTTGAATTTCAGATCTATTCGGATGCCATACTCGAGATCGGGTAATGTATTCCCAATAAAATCCCTATCATCCCCATCAATGACACCATCGTTATTGATATCCTTAAACTTAAGTCCCCCCGGCCTGGCGGCAACCTGGTCTGCAGAAGCATCCACATCTGCCTGACTCTGGAATAAACCATCTGTTTGCCATCCAAATATGGCGAACTGAGATTGCCCGACAATGGAATTCTCTGCAGTACCCGGGAATGCTGCTCTTACTTCCTCAGGTAGATCGGTTATCTCATCCTTGAAAGCACCAAAATTAGTTGAGATTCCAAAATAAAGCCCATTTTCTAACGTTTTTGAATAGGCAACGGAGAGCTCCCATCCTTTGGTTTCCGTTGTGGCGCCATTTAATACCCGCTGTTGCCCTTCACCGATCACTGAAGCTATTGGCGGGGTAGTAAGGATGTCACTGGTTTTTCTGGTGAAATAATCGAAGGAGCCCGAAACGTCATTATTGAATAAACCAAAATCCAACCCTACGTTAAGTTCTTTTGTGGTTTCCCATTTCAAAGCCGGGTTGGCAGCCTGTACGGAGACAAAGCCGGAAGGCAAAGTTCCGCCATTATTACCCCCCAGGTCATAGGCCGTACCTACATTATAATAAATTTCAAAGAAGCCAGGCGTAAATTGTACCTCGTTGGCCCCATATCGGGATTCAAATAATCCAAACCTTGCTAAATCCCCAATATTTTGGTTACCAACTTCCCCATAGCCGGCCCTAAGTTTTAAATTGGAGATTACATCATTATTCTGCAAAAATTCTTCCCCGCTTATCCTCCACCCCAGCGTTCCTGCCGGGAAGATACCGTACCTGTTGTCCGGACCAAATCTGGAAGAGCCATCCCTTCTCAATGTAAAAGAGGCCAGATATTTGTTAGCGAAAGCATAGTTTATTTTACCAAATTGGGAAAGCAGCCTGCTTCCACTGGAGGAGCCATTTGAGGTTCTGGCCCCCGTTGCGGCTCCGAGTACAAAATAGGGCTCTGTTTCTACGGCAAATCCATCTGCGGAAGCAAATACCGCATCAAAGTCGTTCTTTACAGATTCCGCACCCAGCAGCACTCCTATCCTATGGTCACCAAGTTCCAGGTTGTAATTCAGGGTATTGGTAAATACCACGCTTGTAAACTTGTTGGAATCAATTATAAGCCGGTTATTTCCCCTGGTCACGAACCCATTGTCCACTTTGGTCTCTATATCCTTTCTTTTAAAATCATTGAAATCAAGACCCACACTGGTTCTAAATACCAAATTGTCTAAAATCTGCCATTCACCCCAGATATTCCCAAAAAGTGAAGTTCTTTCGGTATTATCCCATCGGTTTAGGAATTGCATTAAGACAGGGTTATTCCGATCGCTATATCCGGCACCTATTGGCCCGGCAAACTCTCCGCTGGAATCCCTGAGGGGAATTGTCGGGGCCAGTGTAACGGCAAGGCCCGGCGTTGGTGCACTTCCCACGTCCGGAGATGCTAAAGTTTCAACAGAAGTGGAAAACTGCGTGTTTACCCCTAGCCTGATCGAATTATCCAAAAGGTTGAAGTTCGAATTGAGTCTGGCCGTATATCTGTCGTAATTCGTATACTTTAAAACGCCTGTATTCTTAAGATATCCTAAATTAATTAAATGAAAGGCATTTTCCGACCCCCCGGATACTGTAACTTCGTTATTAAAGACATAACCGGCTTCATACGTTGAATCCTGCCAATCCGTATCCCCAGCTGGCACATTTGGATCTCCGCCAACAAAAGGTTGAACACTTACATTATTAAGTACTGGATTATCAAAGTCCCCATTCCAGTCAAAATTATAGATCTCTCCATAACCCCCGGAAGGATCGGCCCCGTCATTTACCGAGGCCTGCCATAAGGCTTCACCTCTCTGCAACGCATTGAGCATGTCATAGCGCTGTTTTTTTTCTGATAAAAGGGAGACATTGGAATTGATGCTCACGCTAAATTTTTCGCCATCAACTGCCTTTGCACTGTTTTTTGTAGTGACAATTATTACTCCGTTACCCGCTCTTGCCCCGTATATGGAAGATGCCGATGCGTCTTTCAACACCTGTACCGATTCAATGGCACTCGGATTAATACTTGAAAAAACTTCCTGTCGCACTGTGGGCACCCCATCAATGACATACAATGGATCATTGTTTCCCAGAGTGGTAACACCTCTGATTAGAATACGACTACTGGTACCTGTAGGATCTCCCGATTTCTCCACGAAAAGTCCGGGTACCCTTCCTTGTAAAGCCTGCATGGCATTACCTGAACTACGGCTCTGCCCCTCCACTGGCCCCAGTTCAACGACCGTTATGGCCCCGGTCAGATCAGCCTTCCGTTCTGTGGCATACCCCGTCAGAACTACCTCTTCCAATTGCTGTGTATCGGGTTGAAGGGCGATACTAATTGTGGATTGCCCGTTTACCGGTATTTCTACCTTGAGGTATCCTATATAGCTGAACGCCAATGTAGCATCCGAAGCAACATCACCCAGGGTGTAATTCCCGTCAAAATCCGTAGTGGCCCCATTTGTTGTGCCTACTTCCACTACGGTCGCGCCTGGTAACGGCATACCATCATCCGATGAGGTAACCGTACCGGTGATTTGCCCTTGGCCCAGAAGACTAAAAGGGGCAAAAATCAATAGATAAAATAAGAATTTCAATTTCATGATAGCTTGATTTAGTTGAATTTTAGTTCATGTATTTCTATATAGTCAAGAACAACTTTCTGATTTTCCGTTTTAAGTGTTAAGATCTCAAAAGGTGCCTTTGGAAAAAATATTTCCGTCATCACGGTTTTACCATCGTCGAAAAATAGCTCTATGGATGTTTTATCGAGCAGGATGGTCCCCTCTAGTTTATCCGAAGTATATCCCTTAGTTGCCTTTGAAATCTTATCCCCGAAATCCCCGGAAAAATTGGTGATACCAGCCGCGCTGCGGTCTATAAAGAAGTATTGGTCCCTATGGTTGTAACCAAAGGAAAGTAAATCACCCCGGCTATTTGAAAGTTCAAAAGTATAGACGGTGTCTTCCAGGTCTGAAAATTGAAAATTGATTTCCGCCCTTCGCAGATCTACCGTTTTCGAGTCAATAATCTTTTCCTCGTTTTTAATGGTTACCCCGTCTTTTTTAAACTTGGCGCCTCTGTATCCTTCCAATTCCTTTACGGGGGTACTACTGAGTCTATATGACCCTTCTGAAGAGATCAATTTTAATTCACGGGGAAGCGTCATGGCACTGCGCCAGGTTTCTGTGGGTACTTCGTTGGCATATTGCCAGTTAGACATCCATCCTATAAGCAATCTTCTGCCATCGGTCTCAGGAATGTCGGACCAGGTGACCCCGGCATAATTGTCTTTTCCGAAATCTACCCAGAAAGTATGGGCCGTTTGCATTTCTTTGGCAAAATTTTCATCCACCGTAAAGGTTTTGCCGTCAAAATCGCCCACAAAGTATTGGGTGGCACTTCCACCATTAAGGCCTCCAGGATTAATACTTACTAGATGTACCCACTTAACCTCCTCTGTTCCTTCAACAGGCATCGGAAAAAGATCGGGGCATTCCCATACCCCACCATGGTTGCCAATATCTTCACCAAAGGTGGAGAGTAATTTCCAGTCCTTGAGATTTTCAGATCCATAGAAATGGGTAACCTGACCCGCCGCCAAAACCATTACCCATTGCGAACGAGCTGTATCCCAGGTAATTTTTGGGTCTCTGAAATCCTTGATCCCCTGATTTTTAATAACCGGGTTACCCTCGTATTTCGTCCAACTAATTCCTTCGTCCAGAGAATAGGCAATGCTCTGTGTTTCCACATTAATAGGATCACTTTCCTCTTTTTTGGAATCATGTGAGGTATACATGGCTATGACCGGGGTAATACCGTTCACCCCAAAACCCGAAGTATTATCATGATCTATTACGGCACTGCCCGAGAAGATATATCCCAATTCATCGGGATAGAGCGCAATGGGTTGTTCTTTCCATGTTACCATATCGGTACTGATGGCATGGCCCCAATGCATGGGACCCCACGTATTGCCATCGGGATAGTGTTGGTAATACAGATGGTAATACTCATTGTAAAAAAACATTCCATTTGGATCATTCATCCATCCTTTTTTAGGGGTAAAATGGAAGTTGGGACGGTATAATTCCTCCTCGGACATTGTGTCCTGTTCCATACCTGATGAATCTGCCACATCTTTTTTCCTATCTGCATTTTGGCATCCGATAAGTGCAGTTAGCAGTAATAAGGGTGTTAATTTTAACAGTGTTTTTTTCATTGTATCTTGGTTCTAAATGTTTTTTGACAATGACCTTATTGGTGTAGTTAGAGATTTGCTCAATGCCTCCAGGCTTACACCCTTGGTTTCCGGCATCACGAAGATGACAAACAGCAACTGCAGGAACATCATAAAAGCAAAGAATGTAAATACTATACCCGGACCTATGGTGGCAAAGAGAATTGGAATCAACGATGGTACTACCGCCGCTAAAATCCAGTGGACACTGCTTCCGAAACTCTGCCCGTACCCGCGTAGATGATTGGGAAATATTTCCGAGATAAATACCCAGATCACGGTACCTTGTCCTATTGCATGCGCCGCTATAAATAAGAAGAGGAAAATAGCAACCGCCATCCCCTCCCAATTAAAGAAGAAGGCACAGGCCACCAGGCTGAGGGAAACAATATAACCTGCAGAGCCCATGTACATGAGCTGCTTACGTCCCATACGGTCTATCAGGTAGATCCCTAATAAAGTAAATATCATGTTCGTCACCCCGATACCGATACTACTCAATAAAGCGGTACTGGCAACAAGACCGGCTTCTTCCAAAATCCTGGGAGCGTAATAGAGAAAGGCGTTAATTCCGGACAGCTGGTTAAAAAAGGCAATACAAAATGCCAGGATCAAGGGGAAACGGTATTTTTTGAGAAAAATATTTTCTCCGGGTACATTGGTTTCCATTTCTGCTTTTATCTCGAGCATCAAATGCTCCGGATCCAACTCCGGATTAATAATATGTAGGACGCCTTTGGCCTCATCTACTCGCATTTTTGAGAGAAGCCAGCGGGGACTTTTAGGAATTGTTACGGCAAACACTGTATATATGACCGCGGGAATGGCTTCAACGCCCACCATCCAACGCCAGGCATTTTCACCAATACCACTTAACAGATAATTCGAAAAAAAAGCAATGAGTATTCCAAATACAATATTAAACTGGTAAAGGCCTACTAACTTACCGCGATCTTTGGCAGGGGCAATTTCTGAGATATAGGCAGGTGCCGCAATAGTTGATGCTCCAACACCCAGCCCTCCTACAAAACGAAAAATGGCAAAAGTTAAAGGATCATTTGAAAGTGCCGATCCTATGGCAGAAAGCGTATAGAGCGCACCGATCCAGACCAACGTTTTTTTGCGCCCTATTTTATTAGTTGGGATACCTCCCAGCAAGGCACCTACAACAGTTCCCCAAAGGGCCATTCCTATAACCACCACCCCATGGAAGACATCAGAAGATCCCCATAAGGATTGAAGGGTTTTATCAGCACCGGATATCACTACTGTGTCAAAACCAAACAGAAATCCTGCCAATGCCGCAGTAATAGACCAAACCCATATTTTTTTCATGCTTTCACAGTATTCTGAAGTGAAATCCAATGTATTCGAAAAAAAAGGGAGGATTATCTACTGATGTTGCAATTTGTTATGATCTTGTTAAGATATATCATCAGAATGGCATAGAGTGCTCATATTGAAGTATTTAAAAATCTTTTAACCTATTTGCCAAAGAATATATCTACAGTTATGTTACACTAAGTTCAATTAATGTTACTTGGAAATTAATAAAAGAACGGCCACAATTTAAGAAGTAGATACAATTCCATGGACTTTTCGATAAGCCGCAGGGGAATTGCCAAATTTATTTTTAAAAGAGGTAGAAAAATAATTGGGGGACGAGAAACCATTACCATATGCGATCTCCGAAATACTCAAGGACGTAATTTCCAACATGGTTTTGGCCTTTTCCAAACGAAAATTACTGATGTAGTCACTTATACTCAATCCCAGGATAGCCTTAACCTTTCGGTATAGCTGAACCCTGGATACATGCAAAGTGTCAGCCAGCTGTTCAACCGAAAAATCGGAATTATCCAGGTTTTCTTTTATGATTGTATTTAGAGTATTGATAAACTGTTGTTCAAGGTTCCCAAAGGAATCTGTTTGTTCTATTTTATAGATGTTGTTCGTATAATAAAACCGCAATTTCTCCCTATTATACAATAGGGATTTTATGGATTGTACCAATATAGAATAACTAAAAGGCTTTGTTAAATAAAGATCCGCACCCGATTGAAGCCCCTGGAGATAGGATTGCTTATCGTTCATCGCCGTTAGCACGATAATGGGTACATGAGAAGTCCTCAGGTCCTTTTTCAAAATTTCGCAAATCTCAAAACCATTTTTATCAGGAAGAATCAAATCGCATATAATGATATCCGGGATTATTTCGAGGGCTTTTTCAACAGCATCGGTACCATCTGATAGGTTAATATCAAACTCCACCTTTAATTTCTTTTCAAGAAAGGATAACAAATCCGGATTATCCTCAATAATTAGAATGCAATACTGTTCCTGATCCTCCATAATTTCCTCCATCCGATAGGCGTCTTCCACGTAAGCATTCTGGTTAAATTCAATAACCGCTTCATCCACCAAGTCAGGTTCCTGAATAATCTCATCCTCATCAAAATGGGTATTGCCCTTCTTTAGTGTCATACTGAAATCGGTACCATGTACCGAACTTACTACCAGAGTACCCTTGTGCAATTCCACAAATTCCTTGCTTAAATGTAATCCAATTCCCGTACTGTTCTTCCTATTATTAGAACCTTTAAAAAAAGGCTGAAAAATATTCGCTAATTCTTTTTTTGGGATGCCTATGCCGGTATCCTTAAAACTAACCGTTACGGTATTTTTATCAATTTCATCGTGAATTACAATGTGTACCCTGCCATTATCCGGAGTAAATTTAAATGCGTTCGACAGCAGGTTAAAATATACCTTGTCCATTAAATTCCGATCCAGATAGACCTCTAAATCCTTATTATTACAACTAATCTCAAAACTGATATTTCTACGTTTGGCCTCGTGTTTAAAATCTTCATATACAGATTTGGAAAATGCAAATAAATTGGTGTGGGACACCGTTAAATTAAATTTCCGGTCTTCAACTTTCCTAAAGTCAAGCAAATTATTAATGAGCCTGAGCAGCCGGTTTGAATTATTGTTTATTAATTCTACCTCTTCGACAATCCTGGACCCTTTGGCCCTGGCCATCTCCCGTATAGATTCTAAAGAGCTTAAGATTAAAGTTATCGGTGTCTTAAATTCGTGGGAGATTCCGGTAAAGAAATTGTACTTGGCCTCTGAGGTCTGCTTTAACTCATCTGCAATCTTCTTGATCTGGTTTCTTTGAACGGTCACCTTTTTATTGGTAAGCTGCAACTGGCGGTTTTTCTTCCGTATGGCAAAAATAGAATAGATGCTATAGAAAGTTAGACTAAGTATAATTGCCAAAAGGGCCATTGTCACCTTCATAAGGGTGTTTTGCGCAAAATATCGTTCTTCCAGGATCCTCAAGGCAGCTATTTGTTGTTCGATATCTAATTGTTGATTATTGATCTTGTCAAACTGATTTTTCATCATATCCGCGTTCCTGAGATCAATCACCGTAGTGTTCAAAATATTATCCTTAGGAACTTCCTTGCCGGCAACTATTTCCATAGCCATCTCAATGGCTTCTGCACCACCTGTGGGATATAAAATAGTGGCTTCAAGGATTCCCTCACGGACAAGATCTATACCGCCATTAGGTCCGTTTAGTCCATCAACACCAATAAATTTAATTTGTTTTTCAAGGCCTTTCTCACGGGCAACCTGCCATGCCTGCAATGCCAACTGATCATTAAATGCATAGATGTAATCAATATTATTTTGACCTAAAGAATCCAGAACTGTCGAAAACTGCTCCTTTGGAATTCCCGTTTCTATCCCCTTAAGACTTTTTAACAATACTATAGACGGCGCCTGGCTAACAATTTGCCTGAATCCTTTAGATCGTTCCATTACAGGGGTAGACTTATCACCTCCCATTAATTCAATTACATTGGCTTTATCCAAAGTTGATGAAATAATATAGTTCCCGGCATTTCTACCTACTTCCAGATTGTCTCCACCCACATAACTGCTGTACTTTTGAGAATTTATCTTACGGTCTATTAAAATGATCGGAATGCCTAAATCATAGGCTTTTTCAAGTGCTGGTACGATCATATCCGTTTCAATTGGAGAAATAATCAATACATCCACACCATCATTAATCATCTTTTCAACATGTTCTATCTGTCGCTGGATATCATTATGCGCTTCATAGATTTCTAGTTCAACCTCAGGATATAATGAAGCTTGTATCCGCATGGAATGATTCATGGCATCTCTCCATGGATGATCGCTAAAACATTGAGAAAATCCGATGCGGATGTTATCCTTGGTCTCTGCGATCCGATCGGAGCAGCTGATGATTATAAAAGCTACAGAGCCCAAGAAAATCACATATGTTTTGACAAAATTCATGTCTGTTCGTTCTCTTACTTAAATTTAGTGAAAATTAGATAAAATCCATCTTCGTATCCTAGCGGAAATATATTTTGCTAACAATCAGTTGTTTAATTGTTCCTTAGAAGGAACTTAATAAGTGCAGTATTTTACCCCTGAGAACCAGCGGATCATTACGGTGGAATCGGAAAGGGATGGGGAAAACAAGGAACAGACCTTAAAACGGATAATGGATAGCATTTTGGACCACGATGTAATTATCATTGATTCCTGGGCTAAACTCCTGCATCTGAAGTCAACCCTTAATTTCGATGAGGATTTTCGCAAA
>JBGTLT010000015.1:0-2642 GCA_041743975.1 Zeaxanthinibacter sp. | reverse complement strand
AGGGGGCAGACGTGTAAACCTGAAGGAAATTGCCTCTGCAATCGATTCTCCCGTAGCCTTTACCGCAAAAATTTTACAACTTCTATCCAAAAAAAAATTATTCATTCCGTATTAGGTGCCTATGGCGGTTTTGAAATCGATAGATAGCGAATTGATACGCTAAAACTGAGTGAGATCGTAAATATCATCGATGGCGATAGAATATATGATGGTTGTGGGCTCGGACTTAAAAAATGTAATGCTAACAAGCCCCGCCCGGTACATGATAAATTCGTGGGCATGCGTAATGATCTAAAACAAATGCTCGAAAATACGACGCTGTATGAAATGACGGCAGGTCTGGAACTGGAATTGACATATCTGAGACGATAAAAAAATTTGTATTAAAATCGGATAAGATTGTCCGATTAAAAGAATAAACTTAATAGATGAACTATAAAAAATATACCGGCAACGTAAAATCTTCTCTAGATTTCGGTACAAAAGTAAAAGTGGGGAGAAACAAAAACAAAAATCATGGAAGTATTGAATAAACCGAAATTGGTCCATTTGGCTTCAGGTGAAACCTTTAAAGTTTTATTGATAGAAGGAAGTAGCGGAATGAAAATGCCACCGCACCATAGTACCCAAGAAGCATTGATCGTAATACAAAAAGGAGAGGCCCTTTTACAGATGCCCCATGAGGATCATTTTTTGAAAAAAGGGGATTCATTTATCATTCCCGCAAAGAAAGAACATTCGTTAACCGTTAAAAAAGATTTGAAAGCGATTGCTGTTATGGCCATCGAATCTGAAATTATTTTTATATAACTCATATCATGGAAAAAACATTGGAAAGAACAATTGGCCAAATGGTCGCAAAAGATTACCGGACCGCACAAGTATTCAAGAATCATAATATAGATTTTTGCTGTAAGGGCAACCGGAGCATTCAGGAAGTGGCAGAAAAACAAAATCTTGATGTTGATGTGCTGCTAAAAGAAATAGACGAAGTACAGAAACAAACCAGTAATGATACCACTGATTTTAAATCTTGGCCATTGGACCTGCTTGCCGATTATGTCGAGAAAAGACATCATCGCTATGTAGAAGAAAGTACTCCCGTTTTAAAACAATATCTGAACAAACTTTGTAAAGTACACGGCAAGCAACATCCCGAACTGTTCGATATTACCGAACATTTCAATAAAACTGCCGGCGAACTGTCCGTGCACATGAAGAAAGAGGAATTGGTACTCTTCCCCTGGATACGCAAAATGGTCAAAGCGGAACACCGGAACGAACCACTCGACAGGCCACATTTTGGCACGGTAAAGAACCCTATAGCCAAGATGATGGAAGAGCACGAGAACGAGGGCGAACGGTTTGGCCTCATTGCAGAACTCAGCAATGATTACGAACCGCCAACGGACGCTTGCAACACCTACCGCGTGACGTTCTCATTACTCAAAGACTTTGAAGAAGACCTACACAGTCACATTCATTTAGAGAATAATATCCTTTTTCCGAAGGCAGAAGCACTGGAATCGAAGCTGAATATTTAATCCGAACCTCTTGCCCGTAAAATAGAGCCGTTATAATCGCAAATGCTTGCTTACCTATTAATAATTATTAAAATGAATTAATCATGAGAACAAAAGAAATTAATTTCAAAACAGAAAGTCCAAAGAAACTTCAAAACCGAAAAAGCAATTTAAAAACGACCCTTACAATAATATTCGTATCATTATTAATGGCATTCGGTTCATTTTCGGCATCGGCCCATTGCGATGCTTACGATGGACCGGTTATCAAGGATGCTATAAAAGCCCTTGAAACAAATGATGTTGATCTGGTCCTGAAATGGATTGCAGAAGGACAGGAACAGGAAATCATCCCGTTGTTCAATAAGACGTATCAGCTCAAAAAGGGCGACGAGGAGGTTTATGCCATTGTTAAAAAACATTTCCTTGAAACGCTTGTACGACTTCATCGTGAAACCGAAGGTGAACCCTACACTGGACTAAAGCCTGCCGGGTCGACCAAACAGATTATTCAAATGACCGATGATGCAATTAAAGAAGGAGATGTCGATGATTTTTTGGTGAAATTGAATGGCCATATGGACAAGGTAGTTCGTGAAAAATATCAAAAAGTATCCCAACTCAATAAAGTAAAAGATAATTCAGCAAAGCAAGGCAGGGCGTTTGTGGAGGCTTATGTTGATTATACGCATACCGTTGAAACAATGCATGATATTATGGAACATGGTGCGGTACATAAAGAATAGCAGATAGGACTATTTAGAGGGATACAAGTTCATTATGATAATTTGTTGAACAGATCATCATTATACAAAACCTAATAAAGATTTAACATATGGACCGTCAGAAAAACAATTGAAAATGGAAACGGAAAAGCCAATCAAAAGAAACAAAAATTTACAGCCGTTAAGTCGCGACCACCATCACAGTCTCTTGTTGTGCTGGAAAATAAGAACCGGTTTTAAGAAAGAAGTGGGGGTCGAAAGAATTAAACGTTATGCCGATTGGTTTTTCGCACACCATATCCATCCCCATTTCGAAATGGAGGAAACCCACTTATTTCCCATTTTAGGGAACGGTAATCAAAGGGTCAAAAAAGCGATAGCGCAACACCAAAGG
>JBGTLT010000014.1:0-6593 GCA_041743975.1 Zeaxanthinibacter sp. | reverse complement strand
TCAACAAAACCTTAAAGGGTGATTATGACCAGATAATTGATAAGGTTACAGAGGAACTAAAAAAAGAAGGCTTTGGCATTTTGACGGAAATCGACGTGAAGGAAACATTGAAAAAGAAATTGGATATTGATTTCAAGAAATACATAATATTAGGCGCTTGTAATCCGCCCTATGCCCACAAAGCTTTGGAGGCCGAGGACAAGATAGGTACCATGCTCCCGTGTAATGTAATTATACAGGAAATCGGACCAGATGCTGTGGAGGTTGCTGCAGTAAACCCTATGGCCTCCATGCAATCAGTTGAAAATGACACATTGAAAAAAATCGCAGAAGAGATTACCGTAAAGTTGGAAAAAGTTATCGAAAAACTCTAGGTAACTGAAACAAAATGAACTCTGAAAACATAAAGAAAATCAATTAAATATAAATCCAAAAATATACAGATATGAGAAAATTAAGTATTTCAACAGGAATTTTGGCAGTGGCATTTGTGACCTTAACGGCTACCTCATGCAGGGAGACCAATAAGGAACATAATAACGAAGATGTCCACCATACCGAAATGGGAGGTGAAGATGGGCACGAACATGAGGGGACGGGAATGCATGAGGATGCCTCAATGAATTCGTCAAACGACATGATGGTGGATGGCAAACAGATGACCTCGAAACCGACCTTGTTGGTTGCCAATTATCTGGAACTGAAAGATGCTTTGGTTGCGGATAGTAAGGATGGGGCTGCAAAAGCAGGTGGTATGATGGTTTCTACTTTCAACAGTTTTGATATCAGTTCTTATACTTCGAAACAACAGGAGGAGTTAAAGGACATCATCGAAGATGCCAAAGAACATGCTGAACACATCGCCAAGAGCCCTATCGACCATCAACGGGAACACTTTGATGCTTTGAGCAAAGATTTCATCGATCTGATCGCTATCACAGGAACGGAAAAAACCTTGTACCAGGATTTTTGTCCGATGTACAATAATAATAAGGGAGCCCAATGGCTGAGTGCAGACAAGGAAATCAAGAACCCTTATTATGGAAGTAAAATGATGACTTGTGGCAGCGTACAAAAGCAGATCAATTAAGTGAAGGCATTTAAGATCATAGGATTGGTATTGCTGATTGTGTTCGTGGGCATACAATTTGTGCCCACAGCGCGCAATCAAAGCGATGCTGTACCCCAGACGGATTTTATGATTGTGAATAACGCCCCTGAAACGATAAAAATAAAGTTACAAGTAAGTTGTTATGACTGCCACAGCAACAATACGCAATATCCCTGGTACAATAAAATCCAACCGGTCGCCTGGATTTTGGAGGACCATATAGGGCATGGTAAGGAAGAATTGAATTTTAACATATGGGGAGACCTTTCACGGCGCAGGAAGAACAGCAAATTAAAGTCCATCATCAGTCAGATTGAGGATGATGAAATGCCACTTACTTCCTACGCCCTTATCCACTGGGATGCAAAACTCTCGGAAACAGAAAAAAGGGAAATAACAAAATATTTGACACTGATTAAAAACGATTTATAAAAAAATGAAAATGAAAAATTTAAAAATTAGTATGGCAGGAATGCTCTTCTTCATATTCTGTTTTGCCAATGCTCAGGATGAGGAAAAAAAGACGCATGAAAAGGGCAAAATGGAGATGGATGGAAAGAAGATGGACGGAATGAAAATGGCGCCGGAATTCAAGAAGGAAAACCTGGCCAGGGCCTTTGTACAGTATGAACATATAAAAAATGCCCTGGTCGATTCAAATGCCGGAGATGCCCAAAAGAGTGCGGAGATGATGAACAAAGTTTTGGCCGATGTCGAAGGTTCCGATGCCGCCTTGACTGCATCACAAAAAATTGCTGCTACAGATGATCTAAAGCTGCAGCGATAGGCCTTTTCAGTACTCAGCAATGATCTGGAAGGCCTTCTGACAGGAAATATATCATCGGGCAAAATCTATATGGACTATTGTCCAATGGCTTTGGGCAGCGGTGCCTATTGGTTATCCTCGGTAGCCGATATCCGCAGTATTACGGAGCACAAATGCTCAGCTGTGGAAAAGTCGCGAAGGTAATCGAGTAGTAAAAGCATGTTAGGGGAAGGGGCTTTTTTTTGATTGGTCAGTTGATTAACCCCTTTCCTTTCGGGTAATTATAAACTGTTTTTAAATGAATAATAATGGCATATCTGCTTTTAAGTTTCAATAACAACCATGAGATAAAATAGAATGGAAGGATTAAGCCTCGGCATTTTTGTTGTCCCAGTCCTGGCATTGACTTTGGTCATTTTGGGTTATTTGCATTTTGCCAAAATGGCTGGGAACAGGCAAAACTATAGGAAGTACATAATTACCATAGCCATTACGTCTTTGGTTTTAAATCTCATTTGGGAGATTTCACAGGGCCCATTGTACGAAGGGTATGAATATGATTGGAAACATATCTCCTTCTGTGCATTGGCATCCATACCCGATATGTTGATGGTACTACTACTGCTTTTTGGTTTTGGTATGATCTATAAGGATCTGTACTGGATCAAGGGTATGGGTGCGAAGAAGGTATTTCTTTTGGCCTTAGCGGGATTTTCCGGTGCGATATTGGCTGAAGTTTTTCATACCATAAGAGGTGATTGGTCCTATGCAAAAGAAATGCCCTTGTTGCCATTGGTCGATATAGGGCTATCCCCTGTATTACAGTTTACCATATTACCATGGCTTATATTTTTGATATGCGCAAAGCTTATTAACGAGAAAAATTTGGAAATGTAAAGTTCAGCTTGGGAATTGGCTGTGTTAAATTGGTTCGTTGTTTAGTGTTTCCATTTCTGCCCTTTCAATATTTAATCAATTAAATGTCCTGTTAGAGAATGGAATGTTTAGATGATGGTTGTTGACTAATTCACTTTCTTTGGCTGGCACAAAAAGGAAAATTACTTTGTTATAAAAGTCGGTTGCAGAAAAGATGAGCGGGAATTAAAATAAATAAAAGCGATACGGAGCATATCTCCAATGAGAAGCTCTACAATAAGAAACAATTGATACTTCTGCATTTTATGAGCGAACCTCAAGACATAGAATATAAAGATGCTTTCAAAATGTTTACTTAATTGTAAATACATAAAATTAATTATCATCAAACTTGTTTTAGGAGATTTCAAAACGTAAATTCACACTGTCAGAAAGTAAAGCATTTTACTTTGAGTTCATTAATAGCATCGTCAACAATTCGGCTAACAGTTTGATTTAATATCCTGTAACTGATTGATATATAAAACATTGTGGGGATTGGGTATCATCCTGTCATCCCGACTTAACCTTTTTAAGTGATATCAAAACACTGTTAATCGTATGATTTTCAGTGTTTTTTGTTTTTAACATATTCAAATGAATTAATCTAAATACACCCTTCTGGTGTATAATCAGGTGTAACATTTGATACCACAATTGAACTATTTTTAAGAGGATTTAGGTGTGAATTTCAAGGGCTTACAGGCCTGTTATAAGTCCTTCTAAAACTTTTGTAAGATGCGTACAGACAGTACTTTAGCTGTAATTTTTTACATACGAAGACGGCTTAACCACCCGGATGATGCCTACATCCTTGCCCGGATCACCGTTAACAAAAAGCGGGCGAAAATCAGTGTAAAAAGATCCATTCCGGTGAAAGATTGGGACACCTACCGCTGCCGCGCCAAACCGCTGACCCATTCTTTAAAGCTTTTGAACAACTACCTGGACGAGGTTTACGGGCAAATATTGGATGCGCACAAGCAATTGATCCAGGATCACAGCTTTATCACTTCACAGTCAGTCAAGTCGCGCTATTTAGGTGAGGACGATCAGCACAAGACTTTAAAGGAACTTATTAATTATCATAACGTTAAGATGCTAAAAGTGCTTAGTCCTGGTACGATGAAGAAATATTATACCACCGAAAAATACGTGCTTAGGTTCATCGGGGAAACCACATCACAACCTGATATATATCTTAAACAACTGAATTACAGGTTTATAGTAGATTTTGAGCAATATATTAGAAATTTTCGGCCGAAGAAGAAAAGGAAGACCTGTACCAATAACGGAACCATGAAACACTTGGAACGTCTTCGTAAAATGGTGAGTCTGGCCGTGAAACTCGAATGGTTGGAAAAGCCTCCTTTCAGAAAGTTCAAATTGAAGTTTGACAAGAACGAAAGAAGTTATTTAACAGAACGGGAACTGGATTTGTTGGAGGGAAAAAACCTTTACTGCAAATGGGCATGAGAGGGTAAAGGATATTTTTCTTTTCGCCTGCTATACAGGCTTGTCCTATATTGATTTAAAGGAATTTTCCACCAGGCAGCTATTAAAGGACATAAAGGGTAATCCCTGGATATGTATACTCACAATTTGGCTAAATTTGATTAGGTTGATAACCTTCGATATATACAAGTTGCCTAATCAATGGGACCACATAAGCTTTGTTTACTACTGCAAAAGATAGGCAATATTATATTCTAAATTCTTTATTGGTTGATATTCAGTTCTCTTTTTAATGATTTTATTCCATTGGAGATGGAACTACCAATAAGTTGTATCTTGAGCAGGAAATTCCCTCACAATATTGATACCAACCAAAAATTCCTGATTGTGGACGATGACGTGGATGATACTGACCTTTTTTGTGAGGCCATACACGAAATCGACCCTCCCCATAATTGTGTCGCCGTACACGATTGTGTCGCCGTACACGATTGTGAGGAGGCAGTCGTGAGATTGCGGAAGAAAACCAACCGATTAAAAGAAATCCTTATAATTATTTATTCCACTTCCATTAATCCAGAGGACATCCAAGAAACAGTGCAACTAGGCGCGGCTCATTTTCTCACAAAAGCCACAAGTTTTGGTAAAATGGTTCAGGGAATAAAGAAGGCGATAGAGTCCGTTTCCCGTTAAAGAATAGTTCCGGAGGTCAGCAGATTTAGGCTGGTTGAATGGACCCAGATTTGGAATCGGATCTTATTTCTTGAAATTGAATGAACTTTCAGAATTTATCGGCCCCTTGGTAGTTGTCTGGAATTTTACCGGATACAACCTTAACAGTAATGGATACAATGAAGAAAATTCAGATTGGCCTAAACATCCATTAGAAAGATTGTGCCTGTTTAAGGAAGAGGTCCAATAAGGATTTCAACTGGAAAAACGTAGTGGGTCTGGCGTATATGCTAGCCCCGAAGAAGAAGGTATTTTCAAAATCCCCTTGTGAGGCCGTTAAATTTATCCGACTAAAGACCCGCATTCCCCTCCATCAGATAGATGGTCGTCCTTCTATTAAGATCTAGTCCGAAACCTGAACGCATATCCAATAAATATTCTTGATACCTGCCACGGCTTTGCAATAGTTGGCTATAAATGCCCTTCAATCGGACATCTAACCGTTCTTGGGGAGCTTAAAAGCAATTTGAGAGATTACTTTGGAGATTTCTTCGGGCGATAGCACAAAATCGACGCATCCACTTTCAATTGCACTAATGGGCATATCCGGGCGCTTGGCCGTACCGGGCCTTTGTGCGATGGTAGTACCCCCTACGTCCTTAATCGCACAAAGGGCGTCTGACCCATCGCCGTCATAACCTGAGACAATAACGGCAATAAGTTTACCTTTCCAGTGTTTTGCAAGGGAGCACAAAAATACCGTGATGACGTCCGGCCATCCTCTAGGCTTGGATATTGGTTTTAAACGGAATTCATCGTTTTCAACATGTAAATCACGCTTTTCCGGGATTATGTACACGTGGTCGGGCCGGACAACCATTTTTTCACCGATCAGCATAACAGGCATTTCCGTATAGAGTGGCAGAATCTCATGCAGCCGGGTGGCCACGGTTCTTAAGTGATTGACTATGACTATTGCTACTCCCATATTGGAAGGCAGATTTGTGAGCAGGCGCATATAAGCTTCAAGACCACCAGCAGATCCGCCCACGCAAACAACAGGGAAGTCCCTTATTGCATTTTTGACCGGGGATTTCATAGTGTTCATAGGAATTAAATATAGACAATTTTGACCGAATCGACATCTTGTTGGTGAATACTAAAAAGCCTGTTGGTAGTTTTATTGTACAAAGTGGTTTACTTAAACGACCGTCAAAAGGAAATGATGTACAGATTTTTTAAAGTTTAAATATAATTACCCCCAACTTCAGGATCAGCGTAGCTAATCCTGTCATCCCGACTGTAAGTTTTTATACCCTGTAAATCATTGTTTTACAGGGTTTTGTATTTTTTGAAATACTGTCAAATCGTGCCAAATCAGTACAAATTTGACAACGAACGTGTCCTATTACGTGTCCTGCTTTTATGTTATACTTGAGAAAGGACTGTGTTCAATAGCTTTAACATTTAGGTTCGCAGGGATCCAAAACGTGAACTACGTTTATGCCGTCGTCCATGAATTAATATTGTTAGTTCGCCGTCAAAAAAAGGAAATGGTGTTGGTTCGGGTAGTAGATAGAAAACCCCGAATCGTGAAATTTCAAACCCTCCTGACTTCGACATAAAATCCCCCATAAAAACATAACTTTCTAATCAATAGTATTTTAAGTATTT
>JBGTLT010000013.1:0-11610 GCA_041743975.1 Zeaxanthinibacter sp. | reverse complement strand
AGGGGAGCTTTATTATTTGATTATCCGTTTATACCAGTACGGTGTTGTGATGGAGATGGCTACAGCCTCTCCAGAGGTGATGTGAAATTAAAAACCCCGGGGCTTTTGCCCCGGGGTTTTCTTTTAGATTAAAGGTCAAGTGAATGATGCAGGCCTGCGATACCTACAGTCCGGAAAGCGGAGACTTATGTACTCAAAACTTGGTGATGATGAATTCCGTACGCCTGTTGGCACTATGTTCAAGCCCGGTACACGGTACATTGTCCTTGCAATGGTTGGTCAGTTGCTCTTCCCCCTGCCCTTCGTACCCTAACCTGTCGGTAGCTATCCCTTTGTTTACCAGGTAGTCCATGGTCCGTTGTGCCCGTCGTTCAGACAACCATTGGTTGTATTTATTGGCTCCCCTTGAATCCGCATGGGCAACTATCCTAAGGGTTACTGCAGGGTTGTCTTCCAAAATATCGGCCAGTTGGTCCAATTGTTTTTTAGCATTCGGGCGCAGGTAGGAGGAATTCAATTCAAAATATACCTTGCCCACAGCATTGATGGCATCCTGAATGCCTTGTTTTCTTTCGCTTTCAGCCAAAAGCCGATCTGCTTCCTCCTGCTGCAGCCTGGCACTTTCTTTTTCCCGCTCCAGGCGCTCCGCAAGGGCACTGTCGGATTCTGTCGACAGCGTATCCGATGCCAGGGAGTCCACCTGGGTTTGAGGCATTTCCTCTATTGGTTTTTCAATCCCCTCTTTCCCAACACCTTTTTGAATGCCGAACCTATAGACTACACCGGCGGCATGCTGAATATGGTTGGAAGCGGTGGTGCCAAAGGACCATTTTCCGGAAGAATTAAAATCGAGGCCCCACTTGTCCGAGAACCAGGTTCTGAAACCAATCACGGCATTGTAGGTGCCCCGGGGCAGCTCATTGGCATCCGTATACCCTGCACCTATCCCCACATACGGATCAAACCAGCCGGTTTCACCCAGGAGTCTATTGAGATCATAGGAGAGCCTGGCATCTATACCCCAGTAATTTTTATCGGTGTCATTAATCCTCCCATCTATTACCTTCCCCTCTCCGTATTGGTTATAGGAAGCAATGGCCTCCACGCCTACCCCACTTTTGAAATATCGGCCCATACTCAACCTTGATGGATAGGGTACTGCATTCCATTGTTCCTTTATGGAGAAAAGTCCGTCAAATACATCGCCGGAGTCATCCACAATGTTATACCCCAATCCCAGTATCCATGAACTTTCAATGATACTATCCCTGGGGATCAATTGGGTTGGTTCCTGTGCTCTGAGCTGAAGGTTGACAAAAAAAAGGACAATAGCAATGCAGGGTATGTAGGTCTTCATCGAATACAGATTTAGGTTTTATCTGTTGACAAAGTTATAGTGGATGTAGGATTAATCCTTACAAAAGCCCTTATCTGCAGCTATTATCGATATAAGGAATAAACCACCCTACCTCGTTTATCGCAACGCTTCCAATATGATTTTCTTATCGGTAACCGGTAGTGTATACATGCCAAATGGCAATACTACTGCGGTAGCAGCATCTGGCTGTCCTTCCGGGTAATGGAGGCCGAGAAGGATCTCATCTTCCGTTACCCGTTTGATGGCAAGAGTTGGGACACCACTGCCCTGCAGACGGCCGGTACTATAAATCACCACCGTCCGGGAACTAAAATCAATCTCGGGTACCGGAAGTCCCGGCTTCCTCGTTTTATTGATTCTAAAAAAGAATTTCTTCAACGTTTCCGGGTCCCGTATGACCTCAATTTCGGGGAGCTCGGTGCCCCCGTAATTGTCGCTAAGCACCAGGTTTAACCCGTTTTCCTGTAAAGGATTTTCCGAAGCGGTTGAATCCAAATTTTTATTGGTCTTACAACTTAAAAATAGCAATACAATAAAAGTCAGTAAGTTCCTAATCGCCATTTTAATATGAATTTTTATAATTCGCCCTATAAGCTTTTTCATACACGGCCTCATATAAAGGGAGGATGTTATGTATATCAAATTCCAGGGCAACTTTATATGCATTCTCTTTAAAGTTTTCCAGGACCTCGTTATCTCCTAAAATATAGAGGGCATTTTTTACCATGTCCCGGATGTCCCCCACATCACTGAGAAATCCGCTTACACCCTGCCTGTTCACTTCAGGGATCCCGCCTGCATTGCTTGAAATGACGGCTACCTTATTGATCATGGCCTCCAGGGCCGCTAATCCGAAGCTCTCGGTTTGGGAAGGTAAGAGAAAAAGGTCCGAAAAGCATAAGATCCTGTCAATCTCATTGCTATTCCCTAAAAAGACAACCTTCTCCTGAATTCCAAGGCGTTCGCAATGCAACTCTGCTTTTTCCTTTTCAGGGCCATCCCCTACCATAAGCAGCCGGGCAGGGAGTTCCTTCTGGATATGATAAAAGATTTCAACTACATCAGGAATCCGTTTTACTTCCCTGAAATTACTGATATGGGTAATTATCTTTTCATCATCCGTCGCCATCAGGCTCCTCTGGCAATCCTTAAAGCTGGTATTGTACTTTTTCTTATCGATAAAATTAGGGATCACCTCAATTTCCTTTTCGATATTGAATAATTTGAGGGTGCTTTCTTTCAGGTTCCGGGAAACCGATGTTACCACATCTGATTTGTTGATGCTGAAGGTAACGGCCGGTTTGTAAAAAGGATGGTTCCCCACCAGCGTAATATCCGTTCCATGTAAGGTGGTAATCATAGGGATCCGGATACCTTCCTCTTCAAGGATCTTTTTGGCCATGTATCCGGCATAGGCATGGGGAATGGCATAGTGTACATGCAACAATTCTATCCCAAAAAACTTTACGGTATCAACCAATTTACTGGATAAGGCTAATTCATAAGGCTGGTAATGAAACAATGGGTAATCCGGCACATGGACTTCGTGGAAATATATCTTATTGCTCAACAATTCAAGCCGAACGGGTTGCCTGTAGGTTACAAAGTGAACCTCATGACCCCGGTTTGAGAGCGCTATCCCCAGTTCTGTGGCTACAACGCCACTGCCGCCAAAGGTTGGGTAACAGACGATTGCTATTTTCATGGACGTAAAATTACGGTAATTTTTAAGGCTAATTTATAATAGAATCATAAATAGCTTGTTGAATCCTCGTCCTGAGGGCCGATTTGAGCAGCAATCCATTTGTTGCGCTTGGGTAGGTACGATTGGAAAGAAACACATACACGATCTCTTCCTCGGGGTCCGCCCATGTATAGGTGCCAGTAAAACCACTATGTCCAAAACTTTTCTGGGAGACACATCCGCAGGTTGGCCCCTTTTCCTCTAACTGGGGTTTGTCAAACCCAACGCCCCTGCGCACGTCCTTCTGGCAAAAATAGCATTTGTTAAATTTTTCAACGGTCCGTTCATCCAAAAACCTTTCCCCCCCGTAAAATCCGCCCTGGAGGTACATCTGCATTATTTTAACAACGTCATTCGCATTGCTGAACAACCCGGCATGGCCGCCAACCCCGCCCTGCATGGCTGCCCCCATATCATGGACATAACCCTGGACTGTCTGGTGCCTGTAATAGGTGTCCTCTTCCGTAGGGACTATCCTGTTCCGGGGGAACTTATCCAGCGGATTATAACTCATAGTGTTGGCCCCCAGGCGTTTATAGAGAAAATTGTCCGCAAGGAGGTCCAGGCGCTGCTTATAGGTATCTTCGATATACTTCTTGAGGACGTAGTAAGCAACGTCGCTGTACCGGTACCTGTTGGATTTTAGTGATTGCCTTCCTATCCGGTTATATATCGAATCCGTATAGGAATCTGCCAGGTACATCCTGTCTGTAACCTTAATGGAGAATCCATCAATTGGTTCGGTACTGTAAAATTCAGGAGAAGGCCTATGGTTTTTATTCAGGGTGTCTATATAAAACGCAATCCATGCCGGCAACCGGCCATAATGGCTCAGGGCATTCAGGACTGTTACATCTTTTAATTCAGAACTGGCATAGGCCGGGATCAATTCCTGAAATGTAGCATTCAGGGCTATCTTTCCTTCTTCTTCCATTTTCATCACAAGGGGCAGGGTAGCAAGGATCTTGGTCAGGGAGGCCAGGTCGTATATATGATCCGTATTGATTTGCTCATCTGAGTCATATGTTGGTTTACCAAAAGCTTTGTTATAGACCACTTTACCCCTTCTGGCGATCAGCACCTGTGCCCCCGGGAACATCAGGGAATCCAGCCCGTTTTGCACCAGCTGATCTACAAGTGCCAGTTTGGATGTGCTTAATCCTACCCTCTCCGGACTACTATAGCCCAGTCGCATCATAGAAGGCAGTTCAATTCCGGTATTCACCGTAAAATCCGGGTTGGCTGTTACAGGAAGCATTCCTTTGGCCGGTATGGCGCCAAAGAGGAGCTCAGCTGTCTTTTCCTGCGCTATTTTACTGTTTTGATAGGCTACCACTACCCCATCGACATTGCTGAAATCTGTAACACTCAGCAGCGCATAGGGGCTGGTAAAAACGGTAAGGATAAGATTGGAGGTGCGCGCCCTGGCTATTTCCTGCAGCCAAAAAAGTTCATTTTCGGTAAATGCATAGGACTTCCATGGATTTTCGTCACTTTTGTGAAGGCCGATGATAACAAGGTTGTACCCTGACAGGTTCTTATTAAGGGTTGCGATATCCTTGCCGTTTACCTGGGTGACATCTGCATACTTGTTCAAAGTTTCCACAAACGGATCATTGTCTGAATCACCGAATTTTACATAGGCTATTTTTTTGTTCTCCAGTTTCTTGATCCCCAGGATGCTCAGGTTGTTTTTAACCACGGTAATGGCATTCTCAATGGCTTCCTCATAAATAAGCCCGTCTTCAATGGAATTCAGGTCTTTATAAAGGTTCGCAAGGGGAATTGGCGTATAATCGTTCAGGCCGGCCTTGTATTTGGCCATCAATATTTTTTTTACGGAGCGTTCCAGGCGTTCCTCGGTGATATTCCCCTTTTCATATGCTTTCAATAAAGCATCCCGGGCCTCTTCCAGGTTTCCGGGCATCAGCAGGATGTCATTTCCGGCAAGAAAAGCCTGGAGTTCTGTCTCGCCCCTTTTCCCAAAGTCGGACACCCCGCTCATGTTAAGGGCATCGGTAAATACCAATCCTTTGAACTGCATTTCCTCTTTAAGGATACCAGTTATGATTTTTTCCGAGAGGGAAGAGGGCATGTCCTTTTTGCCATCCAGTTCCGGAACATTCAGATGGGCCACCATTATACTGCTTATACCTTCCTGAATAAGACGTTTAAATGGATACATCTCCAGGCTGTCCAGCCGGTCCCTGCTAAAATTTATAACCGGGAGGGCCGTATGGGAGTCAACTGCCGTATCGCCATGGCCCGGAAAATGCTTACCGCTTGCCAGGATACCCATACCCTGCATCCCTTTCATAAAGGCAATCCCGTTTCGTGCCACATTTTGCCTGTCCTCGCCAAACGACCTGTTGCCTATAATGGGATTCAGGGGATTCGTATTGATATCGATATCAGGGGCAAAGTTGATGTGTACGCCCAATCTTTTGGCATGCTTCCCGATCTGGCGTCCTACTTTTTCCACCACTGTACTATCGCGTATGGCACCCAGGGTCATATTCCAGGGGAAGGCGTAGGTTGAATCGAGTCGCATCGCCAGTCCCCATTCGGCATCCATCCCGATCAAAAGCGGTATTTTGGATTGCGCCTGAAAAAGGTTGGTGAGCCTGGCCTGCCGGCCAGGGCCGCCTTTGGAAAATATAATCCCCCCGAGTTGGTTTTCTTTTATAAGGGCGTCTGTCCTTCTGGTTTCGGCCTCAGTGGCATCGGATGAAATCAGGACCATGAAAAGCTGCCCGATCTTCTCATCCGGTGTCATGGTTTCATACAGGGATTCTACCCAAATCTGCTGTCCAAGACTATCAGTTGCAACCAACGGATTTTCCTGGGGATAAACCCGGGAAATCACAAATAAACAAAATAAAAGCAATAGGGAACCTCGCATAAAAAGATTAGTCTTAGCTACTAACTTAAAACAGAAAAAAATATTGCATTTCATCGAAACGAGCAGATGTCGCGGGATGTGTTGTGGATTGCCGTCGGGAGGGACGGCACGGGTATATTCGGTAAGTTCCTTTTACATAAATTTATGATGCCAGCTATCCGAAGCGGGGATTTCCCAGTGGCTTTCATATTCGTATTTGTTTGCAACAAGATTATTGAAAACAATAGTATTCGGGGAAACTGCCTTCTGCTTCGCCATTGCCTTAAAATCTGCCAAAGCCTTATAAGCAACAAATTCCCCCTGTTTGTAAGAGACATTCATTTTATCCAAAAGGTCCATCCCGTATTCCTTCTCCAATTCCAGGATAAACCTTACAGAGGCATCAATGGAGCAACCCGATGCAGCGTTTTGGGACTGATCCAGTGCAAGTACTATAAACCTGTTGTAGCGTATTTGGTAAGATGCTTTAAGATCTGCTCCGTGGGCGGTCCAATCCCTGATAAAATTATCCAGTTTTTTTTCTACATCCGCCAATTCAGTGGCGGAAAAAGCCCGGCTTCCCTGGTAAATCCAGACACGGGAGGTTTCGGGCAATGATTCAAAGGGTACAAGCATCTATTTTTTTTATAGGGAGGCAAGATACTCAATCTTCCGGTGGACAATTGTTAATTCCATTTTAAATAAAAAGAATTCCCCGGGGCACCTCTCCTCCGGAGAGGTCGAAACCGCCTTAGAGGTCCTGGGCACGGGCTATCAACTCGGCAATATCCATGACGGCCACGGCTGATTCCTGTTCCTTGTTCTTGATACCGTCTGTGAGCATGGTATTGCAGAACGGACAGGCCGCGGCAATTATGGCAGCATGGGTTTCCAATGCCTCCTCCGTCCGTTCAATATTGATATCCTTATCCCCTTTTTCCGGTTCTTTGAACATCTGGGCGCCCCCGGCACCACAGCACAAACCTTGTTTTTTGCAACGTTTCATTTCTACCAGTTCAGCATCCAGTCTGCGGATCAGCTCCCTTGGTGCTTCATAGATATTATTGGCCCTGCCCAGATAGCAGGAATCATGGTAGGTAATTCGTTTCCCCTTGAACCGACCCCCTTCAAGGGTCATCCTTCCTTCCGCCAAAAGTTGTTGCAGAAACTGGGTATGGTGCACGACTTCATAATTTCCACCAAGTCCGGGGTATTCGTTTTTGATCGTATTAAAACAATGGGGGCATGCTGTAACCACTTTCTGTATCCCGTAACCATTCAGGATCCCTATGTTCACTGCAGCCTGCATCTGAAACAGGAATTCATTGCCAGCCCTTTTGGCAGGGTCCCCGGTACAACTCTCTTCAGTCCCCAGTACAGCAAAGGAAACCCCCGCCTTGTTCAGTATCCTGACAAACGCTTTGGTGATCCTTTTGGACCGGTCATCAAAACTTCCGGCGCAGCCTACCCAGAACAAGACTTCAGGCATCTTGCCTTCTGCAAAAAACTCGGCCATAGTGGGTACTTTAATATCGCTGTTCATCTTGTCAGTCGTTGATTAAACATCGTCGCGCCAGTTGAGCCGGTCCATTTGATTGAAAGGCCATGGCGCCCCGTTATTTTCTATATTCCCCATCATATTATTCAGATCCGCGGTCGCTGCAGATTGTTCCATTACGAGATACTGCCGCATATCAAGGATAATAGATAACGGGTCTATGCTCACAGGACATGCCTCAACACAGGCATTGCAGGTGGTACAGGCCCAGAGTTCTTCCCTGCTGATATAATCATCCAGCAACTGCTTCCCATCAGGGACAAAGCTTCCTTTGTTGGCATCTATATTTTTTCCTACTTCTTCCAGGCGGTCCCGGGTGTCCATCATAATTTTGCGGGGGGATAGTTTTTTTCCGGTAATATTGGCCGGACACTCACTGGTACACCGGCCGCATTCCGTACAGGTATACGCATTCAGCAATTGTACCCATTTCAGATCCATTACATCGGAGGCTCCGAATTTATCAGGTTGGGCCGCATCCTGCTGGGGTGCTGCATACGGATCCGCTGCGGGATCCAGCATCAACCGGACTTCCCGTGTTACCGCATCAGAATTTTCCATCTGCCCTTTCGGTCTCAGTTTTCCGTAATACGTGTTCGGGAAGGCGAGCAAAATATGGAGGTGTTTGGAATAGTACAGGTAATTTAGAAAGAAGAGTATCCCCATGATGTGCATCCACCAGGCCAGGCGTTCAATAAAAATAAGGGAACTGATGGCCATTCCATCAAATAAAGGTCCCAGCAGTCCGCTGACCGGAAAAAATCCGGCTTCGGTATAGTGTGCCACTTCCCGTAATTGCAATTGATGGTCCGCCCCGTTCATTATTAAGAACAGTATCATCAGGGCTGCTTCAATATAGAGTATCAGGTTGGCATCAGACTTTGGCCATCCTATCATTTCAGGTTTAATAAACCGTCTGAGCTTCAAGATGTTCCTCCGAACCCAGAATACGGTAACAGCCAATATTACCAGGAGTGCCAGCACCTCGAACCCGCCGATTAACATATCGTACAGGAAACCGAGGGGGGCGAATACCCGGTGGGTACCCAGGATGCCGTCTATTATGATCTCCAGAACTTCTATATTGATGATGATGAACCCAATATAAACAATGATATGCATGATCCCTGCAATAGGCCTTACCACCATTTCGGACTGCCCCAATGCGATCCTCGCCATGTTTTTCCAGCGTTGTGATGGGTTATCGCTGAGGTCCGCTTCACGGCCCAATCTGATATTTCGTACCAACCTGTTAACATTGCGTACAAAGTATCCTATACTAAAGGCCAGGATCAGTAAAAAAATAATATTGGGAAGGATTTCCATTTATTGATCATCCAATTTTTCTGCTGGATCTTCCTCTGGAAGGGTATAGTCCTTTTGCTTTTTTCCAAAAACAGATACGTTCACATACCGTTTCGGATTCAGCCTGAAATCCTGCAATAAAAGGTCCAGTTCCTGGGAAGCATTGGAAAGGTTGTTGTACAACTCTTCATTGTGCATTAATTTGCCCAGGGATCCCTCTCCTTTTTCAATCCTGCCCAAAAGTGAATTGAGGCTGGTGATCGTTTCATCGAGGTTTTGCATGGTTTCCGGAAGGCCAACCTGCGCAATGGAATCTGAAAGTTTGGAAAAGTTGCTGGTAATGGTATTGATATTTCGGATGGAACTATCCAGTTGGCTTTTGTTGCTTTCAAGCAGGGTGTTGAGGGAATTGGCACTTTGCTGGAAACTGTAGACCATTTTATTGAGGCCTTCAATTCCCTCCCGAAGGTTTTTTTTGGTATCATCATCCAGGATGGCGTTGAAGTTCATCAACAGGGAATCTGCATGGGAAACAGCACCCTCCACTTTTCGTTGCAGCGGGGTTAAGCGCTGCTGGACTAATTCAGTCAACCCCGGTTTGGTATCGCTTGGCAGCGTATCTCCGGATTTTACCAGGGGGGCATCGTCAAATACCGGTTTTATCTGAATACCCTTACCCCCTATAATTCCGGTGTCATAAAGTTCTGCCTTGCTGTTCCTTGAAAAATTAAAATTGTTATCCACGGAAAAGGTTACCAGCAGATTCCCGCTTTGATCACGGAATCTGATGTCATTTACGGTTCCCACCGCAAACCCGTTAATAGATACCTGGGTTCCGGTTTGTAAACCACCTACATTCTCGTAGACAGCGTATAAAGTTTTATTATTGTCAAAGAGCGGGGTGGACTTCAGAAAGCTGAATCCAAGAATAAATAAGAGAATCCCTCCAATAACTATAATCCCTGTCTTAATTTCCCTGGATAGTTTCAAATAGATATGTTTTGGGTTCCGAACAAAATTAGAAATAATTTTTAGATGAGCGCAATTATTCAGATACGTATTTCAGGGCCTCCGGGACAGAGATGCGTTTCCCGTCCCTGTAGGCGACGATATAGGCAGTAGTATATCCCTTTATGTGGGCATTGGACTCCAGGAGTTTGGCTTCCTCAAAGGATGCCGTGCTGCCATACATATACCGGAACAAATTCCTGACAGGTTCCCTGGAAAGATTGCCCAACCCTTTAAATTGCTCCGGTCGCAGTTGAAAATCCTGGGTACTGGCCAGCAATTGCACCCTGAATTCTATGGATACTCCTGGCGCGCTATTCCTGAGATTGGGAAGGGTTGTATTATCAGACCGGGTCTCCCCCGGATTCCGTTGGAGATCTACCCCGGGTTGTTCCGGAACCTTTTGCTCTACTGTTTCCAGGGGTGGCTCAGCAGCCGTTTCGATTAATTCCCCTGCCGGTTCTCCTGTCACTACTACCTCCGCAGGAGATTCGGCTTTATCCGCTTGTGGTTTATTTTCAACCATTAAACTCCCCTTGTCTTCGGTATGGATCAGTGCCAGGTCCTTGTTATCGGGTACGCCGGCCGGAGGGATCCCTGACGTATCGCCGCTGCTGGTAGCTGCCACTTCACCGGGCTCTGAACTTTCAGAAGCCATGGTATTTTCCACCGTTGGATCACTCTTATCCAATATAGCCACCGCCGGTGTACTGACCCCGGCATCCGGTATACTGACGTTATTCCTATATTCAATAACGGCATCCGCAATAGCCTTCCCCATTTCAGCTTGTCCTTTATTGGAATTCAGGTATAGGCCTTCCGATTTGTTTGTTAAAAACCCGGTCTCCACGAGCACACTTGGCATAAATGTCTGGTGCAGGACGATAAAGCCGGCCTGCTTCACCTTCCTGTCATTCCTCTTTAAGCGGTTCGTAAAATTATCCTGCATCATCTTTGCCAGCATGATACTTTGATCCAAAAACTCTTCCTGCATGATTGTAAGCCCTATGATTGATTCCGGGGAATTGATATCATATTCCGCATAGCGCGTTTCGTAATTATCTTCCAGGTAGATGGCGGAGTTTTCCTTTTTTGCGATCTCAAAATTTTGCTCGTTGGCGTGAAGCCCCAGAACAAATGTACCGGCACCATGGGCATCCGAAGTGTGGGAATCACAGTGCACCGAAAGGAACAGGTCTGCGTCCGATTTATTGGCAATCTCACTTCTGACAAAAAGGTCGACAAAGGTATCATCCTTTCGGGTGTACACTACCTTGATATTCTTATGTTGCTGCAGTAACTCCCCTACATTGAGTACAATATTGAGTGCAATGTTCTTCTCAAGAAATCCGTTTCCAAGGTTTCCGGGATCGTGGCCACCATGACCGGCATCCAGGACCACAATAAACTCGTCATTTCCTTCACTTGCCCGGTTGTTTTCCGTAAAAGAGAACAGTAAACCGGTAAAACCCAATAATAGTGCCCAAAAAAGCCGTTTCATTTGCATATCAATAGTAATATTTCAAGGCGTTTCCCATGGTTAAATTTATCGTAATGAGGGCCGAGCAGAACAAAAAATATATGTAAGTTTGGTTCCTGATCCCGAAAACCGCTGGGATACTCCAAATCAATACAAAAATAGGATTTATAGCATTGCTAGCAAACAAACATCCTTTACATTTCCTGTGGTTGCTTTTATTTGGCAGCATTTCACTACTCGCCCAGGAAGATTTGAT
>JBGTLT010000012.1:0-5109 GCA_041743975.1 Zeaxanthinibacter sp. | reverse complement strand
TGACCAACTGAAGAACCAGGAATTTTTAGACGATTATTTTTCGGGGTTGGAACACAGTTCTCATAAGGTGACAGGGAAAAATCTGGAAACTGCCATACAAAACTTCACCGAAAGCAGGGATGTGGATATGATTGCCATGGTGGCCAAAAACCTCAACTTTTTACAACGGATCTTATTCAGGCCAACAGTTGAAAAAATCAGTTACCACATCACTATCCCATTCCTGGTTTTGCATGAATCGGACGTGAATACCGGCAAGACATCCTAGCGATGGGATTGTATAACAGCTACAATATCATTTTTTTGGAGTACGCCCGACTGACGCCAAAGTTGCTTTCCATTTTTAAACAGCAGCATGGTAGGGACGCCACGCACCTGGTATTTTGAAGCAAGGGACTGGTTTTTATCAACATCGATCTTCACGATTTTTACCGAATCCCCCAATTCCTGCTTCACCTGTTCCAAAATTGGTGCCAACACTTTACAGGGCCCGCACCAATCCGCGTAAAAATCTACAAGAACAGGACTTTCTGAGAAAATAATTTTGGAAAAGCTACTTTTCATCTATACAAATATTCACAAAATATTAATTTTTAATTGTTTATGTCGGTTGGTATTGTTCATTTTATTTTAATGCCCACTATGAGCTTTCTTACTGCTTTTATATTTTTCAAGCTCCCCTCTTTTTTTAAAGATGGGAATGAATCTGCCAATGGCAGAGAAAGGGGAGATTCCTGCTGTAAACGTGTTCCCTGATCCCTCCGACCCGATAAATCGGGTCACCTCCCTTAGGAAAAGGGAGGAGCTATTTATTCGTTTTTATTTATATTTTCCTTAAAATTCCCCTTTATTTCCATTAGATCAGATGATAAATTATTAAATACCATTTTGTTTTCGAACCGAATTACGGTGAACCCTTGACTTTTTAAATGGTCGGTTCTTTTCTGATCATGCCCGGCTGCAGTCGGGTTTTGATGAACTTCCCCGATGCCAGATAGAAATCAACAATATATTTACCGATACTGTGTTGCCTGGCAAACTTTTTTCCATCTAACTGTTTCCCCTTTAATTGTTTCCAAAGAAAAGCCTCTGCCGGGGTCAGATTTTTTCTTAGCGCTCTTCGGAATTCTAAAAGTTCTTTTTTGTTATGGATTTGAGTTTTTTTCATCTAAACAAACATTCACAAAATATTGATTTTTAATTGTTTATGTCGGTTGGTATTTCCTTAATTATGGGATTTCATATCTTTAAATTACAAAAATGAAAATTACAAAATTCCTTAATCCGGGTAACTGACCATTATCATGGTATTTACCATGACACTCCTATAGTTTTACAGTATATTGTAAAGATAAAGTCATGAAACGAATATTGCTGCCCACAGATTTTTCGGATAACTCCTTTGAGGCTATTCAATACGCACAGCTCCTTTTTAAAGATGTGCAATGTGCCTTTTATCTCCTGCATACCTACACACCGGCTATATACCACACAGAATACCTCATTGGCAGCCCGGGGCAAATTGGCCTGGGTGACGTGCTGCATGAGGCTTCTATGACCCAACTGGAAGAATTAAAGGGTCGTATGGAAAATCAGTATAAAAACGACAACCATTCTATTGTAGTCCATACTGCCTTTAATACGCTGCTCCATGAAATCATGGAAACCGTTGAGGCAGAATCCATTGATCTTATTGTGATGGGCACAAAAGGAGCAACAGCTGCGAAGGAAATCCTGTTTGGCACCAATACAGTACATGTCATAAAAAAAGCATCCTGTCCCGTACTGGCGGTTCCGCCCCATTTCACTTACGAGGTACCCAGTGAGCTCCTGTTTCCCACGGATTACGAAATAGCATATCAAAAAGAAAAATTCGGGATGCTATTGATGCTCGCAAGACAACATAAATCCCGGGTTAATGTGTTGCACGTGAGAAGAAACCCGGACCTGAGCATTGTACAAAAAAAACACCAGGAGCAGCTCAGAAAGCTGTTGGGCGAAATGGCCCTTTTTCATGAGGTGCCGGATACTGAGATCATCTCCGCCATCAACGGATTCCAGGTCAGGACAAGCATCAACCTCCTGGTTATGGCCCAGAACAAACACACATTTCTGGAACGCCTGTTCATTGAACCCGTCATCAAAAAAATAGGGTTTCACGTTTTGGTACCTTTTATGGTCATCCCACAATTATAGCACTACCGCAATGAAGAATATCCTCGCGGCCACCGATTTTTCCAATGATTCATATTGTGCCCTGTTTTATGCAACCAGGTTACTGGCTTCCCAAAGTTGCACCTTTCATATCCTTCATGTATTTGACGAACTCACCCCCTTGCACGGCAAGAAGGTAAAATTATTCGGTTCAAACAAAAGGCTTAAGGATGTGGAAGTCGAATCCGGCGAAAAGTTGGCAGCTACCTTTCATAAGATCATATTAGACACCGACAATCCGCAACATCAGTTTAAAACGATATCTGAAAAGGGGAACCTTTCCAGGATAATGGCCAGAGTTATTAAGGACCGGGGAATAGACCTGGTAGTCATGGGAAATAAAGGGAGCACGGGCGCAAAGGCGCTCTTTATGGGAGGGAACACCATCCAGGCAGTCAACACCCTGACGGCATGTCCCGTACTGGCTGTGCCACGGGAATTGGATTATAAAACCCCAGGGGAAATAGCCTTCGTGACAGATTTCAAAAAAGGCTGTGCAAAACGGACTATCGCGCCCTTACTTTATTTGGCATCCCTCACCGCAGCTTCCATAAGGGTATTGCATATTAATGAAAAGGAAGACCTGAGCCCGGAACAACAGTCGAATAAAAAACTGCTGGAAATATGCCTGGATGGCGTAAATCACAGCTTTCATTGGATGTCCGGGGGTACGCATAAAGCGAAAGTTATCCTTGATTTTTTAGAAAAACAGGACATTGATATGTTTGCAATGGTTCATAACAAAAGGGGGGTCCTCGAAAAAATTATAAGGGAGCCTGTAGTTTTGGATATCAGTATCTATTCCGATATCCCTTTTTTGATTCTTCCCCTCCCTGACTGATAATTATCATTGTTCGCGCCATACACGGCCTATAAATTTACATCAGTACTAAAAATATGGAATATGAACAAAAGAATATTGATTCCGACAGATTTCTCAAAATATGCGCTGAACGCCACCAGGTATGCACTGAGCCTCTACCAGGATCAAAAATGTGAGTTTTATTTATTAAATGTTTTCCACGTAGCCAGCTACACTACAGAAAGCCTGATCCTACCTGAACCGGGAAGTGCGGCTTATGAAACCGAAAAAGCTGAATCGGAAGAAGGATTTGCCGAATTGCTGGTGACACTACGTTTACACCACACCAATCCCAGGCATACCTACAATACCATTTCAACCTTCAATTTTTTGTCGGAAGCGATCAAAACCACCATTGCCGATAAGGATATTGACCTTGTGGTAATGGGAACCCAGGGAGCTTCAGGTACCAAAGGGGTGATTTTTGGCAGCAATACAGTCATGGCTATGGAGAAGATACGGGAATGCCCCATTTTGGCTGTTCCTGAAGATGTTCATTTTTCACCACCAAAAGAGATTGTATTTCCAACTGATTTTAAGTCCGCTTTCAAGAAAAGGGAACTGAACTACCTGATTGAAATTGCCAATATTCATCATGCGGCGATACGGATCCTTCATGTGAAAAAGGAATCCGAGCTGAATGAGTACCAGCAAAACCAAATGAAACTCCTGAAGGAAATGTTGACCGGGGTAGAGCATAGTTTCCATACCCTATCCAACATAGAACTGGCTAAGGGAATCGGCACTTTTGTAAAAAGCAGGGAAAGTGATATGATTGCCTTTATCAACAGGAAACACTTTTTCTTTGGCAGCGTATTTTCCAAACCATTGGTCAAGGAAATTGGTTTCCATGCCACTACCCCTATCCTTGCATTGCATTGAAAGTGGCAATACAGAACTTCTGTACCTCACCCGAAACCGCTTAGGCGGTTTCGACCTCTTCAGAGGAGAGGTGCCCCGAGGCAAAATCCCGGGGAATCAGTTCATTTAAAAGTAAGCAGATATGAAAAATACAGGAATTTGGATGGATACCAAAAAAGCCCATATTGTTGGCCTGGACAACGGGGAGGAAAGTTTTGAAACCATTTTCTCTGAAATTGAGATTTTCAATAGGAAAGGGGCATCAGGGTCGAGGATAAAATGGGGGGGCACCCAGGACGTACATCATGAACGCACCTACCTGGAACGGGAAAAACACCAAATGAAGGTTTATTTTACTGAATTGGCTGATGCCATAAAGGATGCCGATAAGATAGCTCTTTTCGGACCGTCCGATACCCAAGCCAGGTTCAAAAAGGAACTCCTGAAAAATCATAAGGAACTCGCCGCAAAACTTATTAAAGTCGTTAAGGTCGACAGTATGACGGAAAATCAGATCAAAGCCTTGGTCCGGGACTTCTTCAATAATCAAAAATAACCTATTGAGGTCGGATTTAACGAACCCCGGACATAGGGCCTTTTTGATTGATAATCAATGTAGCAAGTTATGGACAAAATCCAGGAATTTATTCAAGACCCCTTAGTCCTGAAGGTGGGCAAACTTTTATTTTGGATCTTATTCATTGTAATATCCATAGCCTTTGCACGTAAACAACTCAAACTTCGCATTGACAATACACAGATCCGGTACAAGGCCCAAAAAGGGATTGAGGTAGTTGGTTATGTACTTATCGCCTTCCTGGTGTTGATCTCGTTCACGGTAAAGAACATGACCGACTATTCAGTGATCATAGGATTATTCACCGCAGGCCTTGCGTTCACGCTCCAGGAATTGATCCTGAGTATTGCCGGTTCCTTTTACATTTTCTTTGTGCGGGTGTACAAGCCCGGGGACCGGATTGAGATCAATGGTATAAAAGGGGACGTCATTGATGTGGATAGTATCTATACAACAATGATGGAAATCGGTGAATGGGTCAGCAGTGACAACTACACGGGCAGGATTGTGAAGATCAGCAATGCCTTTGTGTTCAAGGGCCCCATTAAAAACTATTCCCTGGATTTCCCATTTGTCTGGGATGAATTGAACATCC
>JBGTLT010000011.1:0-2765 GCA_041743975.1 Zeaxanthinibacter sp. | reverse complement strand
CATTAAAAACCACCTCGTGGGTTTTATATCCGATAAAACTTATAAAAAGTTTAGCACCAATAGGGACATCCTTAAGGGTAAAATTACCGTCGAAGTCGGTTTGTGTACCAATAGTAGTTCCCATTACCACAACATTTACGCCTGGCAACGGGCCACTTGAATCAGATACAGTCCCAGAAATTACTTGAGCTTTCGCCAAGGAAAAACCAAGTATCACAACAACCAAGTGCAATATCTTAAGATGGCTGAATTTCATGTACTAAATAATTTTAATAATTGGTTGGTGCAAAATGGAAGTATATTTAATTATCTCATATTCTTCCTATTAAATTAGGATTTTTTATTAAGAGTTGCCGTATATGTAAGAAATTAATGGGTTCTGTCATAAAATTTCAATTTCTTTTCAAGAACCATTTAAATTTTGCCTTAACGGATAACACATTAATACTTCTTCTGTACTTGTAGTACTATCGAGCACTATTTTCTGAAATTTGTTGTGAATAGTAGAAATCTCACCAAAATTGGAATTATTGCAAAATAGCAATCTCACTCAGCGAAGAGGAGGTCCAAGAATAACGAAATTTAAAGGACATAAATTTTCTAAACTCATACCGAATGAATCGGATGCAAGATAGTATTTCAGGAGAGCCAGGACAGGTTGATCAAAATGACTACTTATTTGGATGAATTGAACAAATTCATCAACCCAAAATGCACTAATCTTGATTTAATCAACAAAAATAAGCAATATGACACCTACACTTTATGAGCGGCTGGGAGCAGAAAAGGGCATAACAAAACTGGTAGATGACGCCGTAACCCTGCACATGGCAAACCCCCAGGTGAGCCCACGGTTTCTTCCCTATAAAGACCGGCCTCAGCTATTGCAGACGATCAAACAACATACGGTCCACTTTTTCTGTGCCGGAGCGAGAGGGCCCCAGGAATACAAAGGGCGGGATATGGTTTCCACCCATACCGGGATGAATATCTCCGAACAGGAGTTTTTAGCAGTTGTGGACGATATCCTCAGCGCCATGGGTGCCAATGGATATGTGGACCAAGAAAAAAAGGATGTCTTGGCCATACTGTATTCCCTGAAGGAAGGGGTTATCCGTGTCTAGGAAAAGAAGGCTTTATAGGTTTTCAAAGTGATCCTTAAACCATTTGATCACAGCCTGGTCCCTTGCTTCTATATGCTTGCCGGACAATAAATGATTGCCGCCTTCCAGGATCATGAGCTGGTACTCTTTACCCAATTCTGATAACTTCAGGGCCAGGTTCAGGGCATGGTAGGGTTTTACCTGCGGGTCTGCCTGTCCGTTTAGAATTAAAAGGGGGACATCTATTGCTTCAGGCCAGTAGAGGACGGACCTGCTTTGGAGGATCTGGTCTTTTTGTACTTCGTATTCGGGATAGAGTTCCTTAAAAAAGTTTATGCATAAGGAAAATCCCGGATAAACTGGGACAGGTCGGTTATACCTCCGATTACTGCGGCGGCCTTCATGGGAAACTTGTTTTTGATAGCCAGGTAGGTCATGATACCGCCGCGGGATTCCCCCAGCATACAGATTTTGGTTGTATCGGCAATTCCGAGTGATCCCAATAAAGGTAGCGCATTGAAAATATCATAGAGGTCGTCACCCCCAACCTGATCTTTGCCTTCTCCTCCTTCGCTTTCCCGTAGCGCTGGTGCCAGTACAATAAAGCCTTCATGAACCAGCTTTTTAAACAGGGGTGCATGTACATAGTAAATATCATTCCGAACCCCGCTTCCCCGGTTAAAGATGATGACCGGGAATTTTTTATTCAGGATGGAGGCAGGAGAACTCAGGTAGGCCACTACCTTCAAACCGTCACTGTAGTAGGTGAGTTTTTCAATTTTTACGGTGTTGTCAGCCACGGCTGCCGCATAAATTATATGGTCATAGTACATCGCAATTTCCGGTGCCGCATCATAGTCGGGAAAGATGACTTCCTTTCGGGAGATCAGTTCTCCCTTCTGATGGGCTGCCAGGATCCCGCCTTCGACCTGTGGCGGCCTTGAATTCCGCGCGTGCATCAAGATTTCCCTCAATCCCTCCTACACGGGAGATCCTGGAGACTTCCGTACTGACCCCCCCGATCATTTCCACCATGGTGTTGTAGGCTTCGGTCAGGTCAGCGAATTTATCGTTCCGCTCCTTGGAGAGACGCACGGATATATCCCCTTCCCGGAATGCTTCGAGTGCAAATATCAACCGGTCAAGCTGCCCGTGCATGTATTCGCTGTCTTGGAACATCTCGCTGTGGGGAACCCTCCGGGCTTTCCTTTTTAAGGGGTATTTGGCATCAGTATCCGGTACAGAAAATTCTTCCCGGCCTGCTTTCATTTCGCCAGTGCCTTTGGATTGTTCGATTTTGGATTCTTTGGAGGCTGATTCAACGGCAGTTGTTGCCACAGAGGCAGAAATTGTCTTTTAAGCCATTATCTGGGGGATTTAATATGAATAGCCACTATAGGCAAAAAATAAAAATAAGAATTACTGATAAAGTTTTGTCGCTTTTTAACGCAATTTTAAACCCAATCGGTCCGGTTACTAAAGGCTCTGACTGTGGCAGGATCATAAGACAACAGGTCCATCTTCCTGTTTTTGGCTTATTGCTGCTTTTCGCCCATTTTTAACCATTTATTCCGGCTTTAACCTTATGGTAATGAAATGCTGATATTCTGCTAAACGAATTCCCCTGAATATTCACAACATTTGTTTCAGGCAAAAGACAAC
>JBGTLT010000010.1:0-24386 GCA_041743975.1 Zeaxanthinibacter sp. | reverse complement strand
GGTGGCCAGTTCAAACTGCATGATATGATTGTTCACAAACTGCTGGAAACCTTTGTCTATGACACCTTTGCTGTACGGATGGTTTCTGTTTTCAACCAGGAATCTGGCAAAGGTCGCCAAATAAGTGTTAGGATTCGGCCTTTTATAGAGGTTTTCCTTGATAACATCGGCATCCAGGTTGTATTCCTTTGAAAATTTATGGGCCAGGTCCTGGGGCATCTTATGGTAGTAATAATCCCGTATAAGTTTGCGCCCGAAAAAGTTCCCGCTGCCATCATCCATAGGGATATAACCCAGGGAAACCACTTTTTGGAAAAGCTGGTGGCCGTCATAGTAACTGCAATTGGAACCGGTCCCTAAAATACAGACGATACCCGGATGTCCTATCCTGGTGGTTGAATAAATGGCAGCATAGGTGTCCTCCTTCACTTCAATTTTGGCCTTGGGAAAGAAATCCTTAAAAATTTCTTTGAGGAATTTCTTCATCCGGTTGGTCCCGCATCCGGCACCATAGAAATAAAGGCGGGTGATTTTTGATCTGCTTTTAGATAATTCAAAATTATTGGCCATCCGATCCTCAATGACTTCCCTTGTCAATACCTCCGGGCTTAGCCCCAAAGTCTGGGTGAGGAAAATCTGATTTCCGGTATCATCAAGCGCTATCCAGTCCGCTTTGGTGGCACCACTGTCAACTATTACTACCATGCTAATTTTATAAATACCCCTGGGGATGCTTCCCGCTGATTAGAGTTTGGATATATGGACCGCCAGGTCAACCAGTTTGCTGGAATACCCAGCTTCATTGTCATACCATGAAATCAGTTTGAAGAATTTGGAATTCAATTCCATCCCCGCATCGGCATCAAAAATACTCGTGCGGGTATCCCCAATAAAATCCTGTGATACAACGAGCTCTTCGGTATACCCCATAATCCCTTTGAATTCACCTTCAGAAGCAGCCTTGATGGTCTTCTTTATATCTTCATAGGACGTTTCCTTCCGGAGTCGAACCGTTAGGTCAACCACAGATACATCGGTAGTGGGAACTCTGAAAGCCATTCCGGTAAGCTTGCCCTCAAGGGAAGGGATTACCTTTGTTACTGCCTTGGCAGCCCCGGTGGAGGCCGGGATAATATTCTGCATTGCACTCCTGCCGCCCCGAAAATCTTTTTTAGACGGGCCATCTACTGTTAGTTGTGTCGCCGTGGTAGCATGTACGGTGGTCATCAAGCCCTCTTCGATCCCGTAGGCATCATCGATGATTTTTGCAAGCGGGGCCAGGCAATTGGTGGTACAGGAAGCATTGGATACGATTTTATCTGACGCTTTAACATCCTGATGGTTTACCCCCATTACAAACATGGGCGCATCCTTTGAAGGAGCGGAAATGACTACTTTTTTAGCGCCTCCGTCAATATGGTATTGTGCCATCTCCATAGTGGTGAAAATTCCGGTACATTCGGCCACTATTTCAGCACCGGCTGCATCCCATTTCAGGTTTTTGGGGTCTTTTTCAGCTGTAATACGTACTTTTTTCCCGTTAACCACCAGGTGTCCGTCTTTTACCTCGACTGTCCCGTCAAACCTTCCGTGTACGGAATCATATTGCAGCAGGTAAGCGAGGTGGTCCACTTCCAGCAGGTCATTGATGGCCACTACCTCCACATCGTCCCTCTTTATTGTCTCCCTGAAAACCAGTCTGCCAATTCTTCCAAATCCGTTAATTCCTATTTTTAATTTTGCCATTTTAGTGCTCTTTTTAGAATTATTATTATATGGTCATGATATCGGAAACCCTTAAAAGTTCTTCATCAATTTTTGTGTGCCCTGTTATCGCTTCTATGATCGGTGTAAGGCAGATCTTATTGTCCATGATACCAACCATCAGGCTGGTCTTGCCCTCCAGCAGGGCCTCAACCGCCTTTACCCCCATCCTGCTCGCCAGAACCCTGTCATAGGCCGAAGGCCTTCCCCCGCGCTGCATGTGCCCCAATACGGAGACGCGTACATCATATATTGGGAGGTGTTCTTCTACATATTCCTTGAGTTCAAAAACGTTCTTTCCTATTTTATCACCTTCCGCCACCACAACAATACTGGATGACTTCCCGGATTTTTTACTTCGTTTCAGGGAATCGAGCAATCGCTCCAGCCCCAGGTTCTGTTCCGGGATAAGGATCTCCTCCGCTCCTGCCCCAACTCCTGCATTGAGCGCAATATGTCCAACATCCCTTCCCATGACCTCCACAAAAAACAACCGGTTGTGCGAACTCGCGGTATCACGGATCTTATCGATGGCATCTACTACGGTATTTAAAGCCGTGTCGAACCCCAGCGTATAGCGTGTGCCGAATATATCATTATCGATGGTACCGGGAATCCCGATGACCGGAAAGCCGTATTCTTCATTAAAAATCATGGCCCCCCTCATACTTCCATCTCCGCCAATGACCACAAAGCCATCAATCCCGGCTGCCACTAACTGGCCGTGGGCTTTTTTGCGACCTTCCGGTGTCGTGAACTCATCGCACCTGGCAGATTTCAGGATAGTACCGCCTTTGTTGATAATATTATTCACACTCCTGGCGTTCATCGGTATAAAATCGCCTTCGATCATCCCTTCATAACCCCTGTAAATGGCCATACAATCCACTTTGAGGTACGCACAGGTACGTACTACTGATCGTATGGCGGCATTCATTCCGGGGGAATCACCTCCTGAGGTGAGCACAGCTATTTTCTTAATTTCAGAAGTCATTGGAAAAAAATCGAATTGCGAAATTAGTAAACTTATTGGAGAAAAAGGAACCGCCCAACCCTTTATTTACCAATATGGTACAGCGAAAACGATTTCGTTACTAATTTCTTACTTTTTTGCCCTAAATGCAAGCCCCTGCAGAAGAGATGTGCCCCGGGGCAAAAGCACTGAGGTATTCTTTTGGGTAAGAAAACTATTAATTGGGTTTCTTGTTTTTGGGATAAAACTGTATCAGGCTGTCCCTGCCCATGACGGCTTCAGGATTGCTGGTGGTTGTCGTTTTGGTTGGCTCAGTTTTTTCCTGGGTAAAAATTTTCCCCATCAGGTCCCTGAAACTATTAAAATCCACCTCATAGGAAAGCCCTATCCCCTGGGTGTATCCCTGCCTGTCTGCAAGGAATTGCTGTATTTCATTTTCCCGGTTGAATACTTTTGCCCTGAGGGTCCCTTCTTCGTTGAGAAGTACCTGTACTTCCATATCCCCGGCCACAACTGTTTCACTTACACCACCGACCGGGACACCAAACCTCCCATTGAACAATACCCGGTCGCTAATCTGGGTGGAGACCGTAACCCCTATCCTGTCCTGCGTCGAAATATTGGGATCCTGGTACCCCTGTTCATAAGATACCCCAAAGTCGAACTTCTCATTCCCCCCCCCTAATACCTGATTGAGGAGGCCGGAAGCGGTTTGGATCAGGTTACCTGTGACCGCTTGCTGGTTCAACCCGGTTTGTTCATTTACAAAAGTCCCCTGGGCGAGTAAAAAGAAGGCATTTTGTTCCTCCACAGTAGGATCCTGCAGCTTGTATTCCAATTCCGACTTCACAATGGAGCTGGTGCCGGGGAATTCAATTTTGAAATCGATATTGGGGTGTTCCAACTGCTCCGTAAGCGCCACAACAACGTCTGTTGGAATCCTCCTGGCATATCCCGAATTATCCAATAAGGGAGCAGGGTTCGCATTCAGGGAATATACAGCCTCCATATTCAAGCTGGCTTCCAGCGGTTCCCCTTCCCAATTAATGGTACCACCGGGTCTTACCCTGAAAGTTTTGTCGATCACCCCCCCAAATTTGTAATTGTAAAGGCCGGTTACGACCACAAAATCTCCAAACATATTGAATTTTCCGTTCGTATTGATCTCGATATAGATCAGCCCCTCCCCGGTTCCTTTTAAAGAGCTGCCATTCTTCTGATCCACCACAATTTCAACTTCCGCATCGGGAGTGATATTCAGGTCGAAACGTAGCTCCAGGCCTTCAAGATCCTTTAAGGTACGTTCTGATTCTATTGCTATTACTTGATCCCGTTCTATAAAATTAATAAAGCTGTAGTCTCCTATTGAAGCTACATCACTGATGGGGATTTTTAAGGAGGTGCCGCTGGCCGTGGAACCGTCAAAGGTTATCGTCAAAGCACTGGTGGGGCCATAGATCCTGCCGGTGCCGTTAACAAATCCGGTGCCGTAGTACAATACTTCCTCTTCATAAGGGGTGTTGAGAATGAGGAACCTTTCGTTCCGGGTATCAAGATCCAGGTCCATGCTCCAGTTCTCAAAAAAGGCATGCTTGATAGTGCCGTCCAGCGTAGCACGGGTTTCATTCTCAATATCGGATAGCACAATATTTTGAAAGTCGAATGTCTGGTTGAACAAACGAACTACCGACCCTGGTCCGAAATCATAATCCACATTCAGATAGGGAATGGCAATCCCTGCTTCGTCAAGGGTTAGCAAACCACTGATATCCGGATTCTTAATATTCCCATCGATCTGAACGTCTCCCTTTAATTTACCCCTGATGTTGGTAATGACCCCATCACCCAGCGGGCTGAAAGGACTGAGGTCAAAATCCTTAAAGCTGGCGATAAGCTCCATTTCCGGTACCTCCTCGTTATTGATGACCTTGCCCACCACTTCAAATTTCTCAATATCATTTTCCTTCAATTGGGAATTGACTGAAAATTCCGTTAGGTTCCGGTTCCCCACTATCCCTATACTCAGGTCACCCAGGGGGATGGTATTGACCCCGAAATTGGAGATGCTCAGGTTGCAGATCGGCAGGTAGATATCGTCTTTTTGCAGCAGGTTAAGGGTTCCGTTGATTTCGCCGCTTAATTTCAGGCTGTCAATTGAAGGGGTTATTTTGTCAAGGGATACGATCTTGAACTGCAATTCGAGATCCTTATAGGTGGAATCTGCCAATTGCCCCCTTAATCGTATCTGTTCCCTGTTTTCATTGTCCATGACAATTTCTTCAATGGTGATGCTGTCCAGTGTACTGTTGAGGATCACCTTATTCTGACGGTTACCGTCCTTATTCAACACCCAGGTATTCCCTTTAAAGCTGATATCCGATTTCTTAAGGCCTATCACAGACCGGTTGTTTTCATTGAAGGTGTGGTAGAAGTTGAGGTTATAGCTATCGTTGTATTCGCTGCCCCCTTTGAATTCCGTCCGAAAGAACAAGGTGTCCTTCAGGGTGGTATTGATCAGGCTGAAATCCTTCACGTCATAATACACAGTGGAAACATCTTCTATGGAAATAAACGTATTGAAAAGGGGGTTTTTATTGTCAATTTTAACGTCAATATTGCTGAGTTCGTTCCCGTACGCCTTTATATCCGGGGATTTAAAATTAAATGTGAAATCCCCCTCGTCCGATATGATATTGCCCTTTATAAATGTATTGGGGCCAAAATCCACCTCCGGGAAAAAGACATCCACAATTTTGTTGTAAATCTTAAAATTGAATGCAAGTTCCTGCCCGTCTGAAATCTTATAGGGCCTGTAGTTGGTATAGATACTTCCTATTGAATTCCGGATGAGCCTTCCCAACTCACCCACTTTAAACTTACCCCTCATAAAGCCAGTAATGATGTCCGGGGAATTAATATCAATGGTCCTGGTGGAATCCGGGGCAAAGGAAGATGATATTTTAAAATCGTCGAAATAATATATCTGGTTTACATTCTGAAATATGGTTTTGGTGAAATTGATATCGCCTTCAATATCGTCCAGTGTATTTCCGCTGATATCCATATTTACCTCCCCTTTGAATATGGAAACACTGTCCCTGATAAAATTTAACTTTTTAAGGTCGGCATATTCCACTGAAGCGATGAAATTAAAATTGTTCCGCTCACTGCCAAAATCAGCCAATCCCTTGAAATTGAATTTAAGGTTTTCGTCATTGCTGTTGAGGCTACCATCAAAAAGCTGGTCTTTCAGCACGCCTGAAACCTTCACGTCGCGGTACTCATATTTGTTAAAGTTCAGGGCATAGATATCTCCGATGACCTCTGTATTCAGTGTCCTTTGTACAAACCCTTTTCCCAGCACATTCACATCGAGGGTGGCCCTTCCAAGGTCCTTGTTTCCCACAAAAACTCCGAGATCGAAATCTATAAGCGAGACAAATCCCTTGTAATTTGCATTGTCAATATCATCAACGCCTGTCAGGTTAAGATCCGCATAGCAACTACCTATTGCACTATTCAGGTTGATCCTGGAATCTATGGACGAATCGGTGATCCTGGCGTCTCCCCGAATGGTGAACTGCCCCAGCTTCTGAAAGGAGGAAGGTAGGGATTCCCCTAACAGGTTAGGGAGCAGGGATCGCAGTTGATAATAGCTGGTTGTTATATTTTTTATATCGGCATCCAGCACAAATGATTCCTCGGGACTGAAGAGGTTCTTGAAGTTAAAATCCCCCCTGATGCCCGTATTATCTGATTGGAGGAACAATTGTTTAATTTCCAGGTCATTGAGTACACCAGTTATGACCGATGAAAAAACAACATCTTTTTCCTTTCCGAATTGGTCGTACAACAGGTTTACCTCATCAAAAGCCACCCGGGAATCCACAAACTCCGCCGTTACATTGACCTTGTTGAGAAAATCCACAAAATCTTCCCTGTTATAGTCAAAAACAAGGTTGCCTGCTATGTTTGATTCCGGGGTCTTTATATGCAGGGAATCAAACCGCATTTGTTCTTTGGTATATTTGAAATCGGTAGCGAGGTTAGTCAGGTTTATCCCGATGGCACTAATCAGTGATAGTGATTCAATACGGGTGGTCATCTCCGGGCCTTTGATCAGGAAATCCTTTGCATTGATATTAAGTTCCTTAAAATTAAGGCTCTCCTCCTGCTCCCTGTTCTCATCGATAAGCCTGAATTTACTATCCCGTATGACCACGTTCGATGATGAAAAATTAAAAGGGGGTGTTCCGGGGTCCCTCGGCTTTTTGTCATCGAGCTTGTCGATAAAAATCCCCAGGTTGGTATCATTGGCTCCCTTATATGTTTTCAGCTTAAAATTGAGTTCCTCCAGATCGATGTCCCCAAATTCCAGTTGCCCCTGAACCATATTCTTAAAGCTCAGGATGGAAGTATTGAGTTCCCGGATATAAAAAAGTGTATCCTGCTGATAATCCTCAACATAAATCCCCCGTATTGAAGTATCCCATGAGATTAGGGAAATCCGAAGCCTGTCTATATTGATGTGTGTCCCAAACTGCTCATTGATGCTATTGGTGGCATATTTCGCAAGGGAGGTCTGTACTCCCGGTAATGAAAGCACAACAGTGCTCAAAACACAGATCAGCAACAATGCCAACACTGTCCTGACCAATATTTTTCTCAGTTTTTTGATAGGGCTTTATGTTTTACCTTTGTACAACCAATTTTTGTTCCAAACCTGGTGGAAAATCGAAATATATATATCCTTGCCATAGAATCTTCCTGTGATGACACTTCAGCGGCTGTTATGTGCAACCGTAAAAAGCTCAGTAACGTGGTAGCCACTCAGCGAATTCATGAGCAATATGGGGGGGTTGTCCCCGAACTTGCTTCCAGGGCACACCAACTAAATATTGTCCCTGTGGTACACCAGGCCCTGGCCAAAGCAAATATCGACAAAAAACAATTATCCGCCATAGCATTTACAAGGGGACCCGGTCTGATGGGTTCCTTGCTGGTGGGTATTTCTTTTGCAAAGTCGCTCGCACTCGGATTAGCCATTCCCCTAATCGAGGTAAACCACATGCATGCCCATATCCTGGCACATTTTATTGAGGAAGAGGGGATGGAATCGCCGGAATTTCCCTTTTTGGCCTGTACCATTAGCGGGGGCCACACTCAGATTGTCCTGGTACGATCTTATTTTGATATGGAGATCCTTGGGGAAACCCTGGATGATGCCATCGGGGAGGCATTTGATAAAAGTGCCAAACTACTCGGGCTGCCGTACCCGGGGGGGCCTCACATCGATTCGCGTGCCCGCTCCGGGGACCCCGCCAGATTTACCTTTCCAAAACCTAAAGTAGGTGGGTTGAATTTCAGTTTTAGCGGTTTGAAAACAAGTATCCGCTATTTTGTAGAACGGGAAACTCAGAAAGATCCTCAATTTATTACCGATAATCTCGATGATATTTGTGCTTCTATACAAGCTACCCTTATTGATATACTTCTAGATAAACTTAAATCAGCTGTTGTGAAGTCTGGTATTAAAAAGATCGCAATTGGAGGTGGGGTATCCGCCAATTCCGGTATCCGGAAGGCATTAACTGATTGTAATGAAACCCTGGGATGGACCACCTACATCCCAAAATTCGAATACTGCACAGACAATGCAGCTATGATCGGTATCGTGGGATACCTGAAATACAGGGAGGGTGATTTTACCCACCAGGGGATTTCCGCCAAAGCGAGGTATACCATTGTTTGATGCGGTAACGGGGTATTTAAGAAATGGAGGAATAATCCGGCAGGATTAGTGTGCTTACCGGGCTCGCTGCTGCAAATTTATTCTAATAATCAGATGGCATACAATACACTTGCGACTGAACGGATTGACATTGCTTTGAAGGCATTGCCCCGGGATATTTTGGAACAATTCAGCAAAAGACAGATGTTCAGGGGGCTTTCATTGCTCTATAATGGCAAAATGGCCAATTGGCTGGTTAAAGGCGACCTTGCTGTGAAGGTAGTTGCTGAAAAAATGAACCCGGTTCGGAAGCATCCCCATATAATGCCAATGGATTTCACAACACGGCCCATAAAGGAATTCGTCTTTCAGGGGTACCGGACCGAAAAACAATTATGCTATTATTTGGGACCGGGCCTTGAGCATGCCACGAAGGCTGTCACCAGGCCTTCTAATTCATAACCTATGCAACTTTTCTACCAGCATGACCTAAATGAATCCGATTCGCACTGTGTAATGGACCCGGATGAAAGTCGGCATATCATTAAAGTATTGCGTAAAAAAATAGGGGATAAACTACAGATTACCAATGGTAAAGGAATTTTGTTTAGTGTTAAGATCCTCGACCCCAATCCAAAGGGTTGCCAGGTGGAAGTGGTGAGCACGCATAAAGACCATCCGATGATGTTCCGGATCCACCTGGCCGTGGCACCTACCAAAATGATCGATCGCTATTTATTGTTCCTGGAGAAAGTTACGGAAATAGGTGTCCACGAGATCACCCCGATCCTTTGTGAAAGGTCTGAAAGGAAGATCCTGAAAATCGACCGCCTTGAAAAAGTGATACAGGCAGCCATGAAACAGTCGCTCCGCACCTTTCTCCCGAAACTCAATCAAGCGGTGGCCTATAGCGATTTTTTGAAAAGTCGTAACGAGGGCCTCCTTTTCATAGCACATTGCGAAGAGGAGGAAAAGGCAGAATTAAAGCGGAAAGTGGCCGTTGATACTGATATTACTGTGTTGATTGGCCCGGAAGGGGATTTTACACCCTCAGAAATCCGGCAGGCCTATGAGGCCGGATATTCACCCGTTTCCCTGGGTGACGCCCGCCTGCGTACTGAAACGGCCGCCATAGTAGCCTGTACCACCATTAACCTTATCAACAGTACCTAAGCCCATATGAGCACAACCTTAAAAGCTGCCCCCGCCGCCCTTGTCTCTAGGCTGTTTCAATAATGCATCCGCAGCGGGGCAGCCCGAACATCCCCGACTAGTAAAAAACTCCAGGACAACCATGCCCTGAGGTCTCATTTCCGTTCCCGCCTCCTTCCTGTTGTGGATTGATGCTGACGGTGTTGTCAGCCCCGGTATGCCGGAAACTAAAGCAGTGTTTATGATTTGTATCAACACGAATATTGCTACATTTGAAATGAGTTAATGGGTCGAAATGCTATGAAACAACTTACCGCCTGCCTTTTACTTTTTTGTTGCGGATACCTGTTCTCACAGGAAATTGCAATCCTGAAATACAATGGAGGGGGCGACTGGTATGCGAATCCCACCGCACTTCCCAACCTGATCCGGTTTTGCAACGAACATATCGATACGGAGATCAATCCCCAGCCCCAGACAGTGGAAGTGGGCAGCAGCACTATATTTCAGTACCCGTTTCTGCATATGACCGGGCATGGAAACATTTTCTTTTCGGAGGAAGAAGCACAAAACCTGAGGATGTACCTGTTATCCGGTGGTTTTCTGCACATTGATGATAACTACGGCATGGAACCCTACCTAAGGAAGGAGTTGTCCAAAGTTTTCCCGGCCAAGGAATTGGTGGAATTAGGGGCCGATCACTCCATTTTTTCACAGACATACACCTTTCCTGCAGGATTGCCCAAGATACACGAACATGATGGGAAACGCCCCCAGGCCTTTGGTATCTTCCAGGACAACAGGTTGCTGTTGTTGTTCACCTATGAAGCGGACCTGGGTGACGGCTGGGAAGATCCTGCCGTACATAATGATCCGGACGAAGTAAGGCAAAAAGCACTTCAAATGGGTGCAAATATCATTCAATATGCATTCAAGAACTAAGCCATGACATCAAAAACCATTGCCAATGGCATAATCAGGGCGGTGGCGATCATTGCAGGCATCGTCCTCCTTATATACTTTATGTACCTCATCCGGTCCGTCCTGGCATACCTGGCCATGGCCGCTGTTATTGCGCTTATTGGAAGGCCGGTAGTGCTGTTTTTAAGGAGGCGATTAAAATTCCCGAATTTGCTGGCCGTGATCGCGACCATGATACTGATGGTGGGGATTTTGGCAGGCATTGTTTCCTTGTTCATTCCCCTGATATCGGAGCAGGGTAAAAATCTTTCCCTGCTGGATATCGATAAATTACAGCAAAACGTTAATTCCATATACAAGGAGGTTATACAATATTTTGGTGCCTCCCCCCAATCGGTCAATGACCTTCTGAAGGAAGCTGACATTGAGAAAAATGTCCTGGGCGGACTTAATATTGGATTTATCCCCAACATCCTGAACTCACTTGTTACCGTGTTGAGTTCTGTAAGTATCGGGCTGTTTTCTGTTTTGTTTATCTCTTTCTTCTTTCTGAAAGACAGCAAATTGCTGCTACGCGGGGTCCTCATGTTCATTCCCGCCGGCAAGGAAGGGAACACCGTAAATTCCATGGATAAAATCAATGCGCTCCTATCGCGGTATTTCGTAGGGTTGCTGTTGCAGATCCTGGTGCTTTTTGTGATCTATACCGCCGTCCTGCTCCTTGTTGGCATTGAAAATGCCATTGTTATTGCTTTCCTCTGTTCCCTGTTTAATATTATTCCTTACGTTGGCCCTATAATCGGGGGGGTCATTATGGTTTTCCTGACGATGAGCAGCAATCTGGGGGCAGATTTCAGCGAAGTTATTTTACCCAAGACAGGGTATGTACTGATCGGTTTGGCCATAGGCCAGGTAGTGGATAATTTCTTTTCCCAACCCATTATTTTCTCCAATAGCGTTAAATCGCATCCCCTCGAAATATTTTTGGTCATCATTATTGCCGGACTCCTTTTTGGGGTATTGGGAATGATCGTGGCAGTGCCCGGATACACTGCATTGAAGGTGGTATTGAAGGAATTTCTATCCGAATATAAAATCATTCACAGGCTTACCAGAAATTTATAGTTTTACTTTGAATAAACTTATATTAAATGCTGGTGTACAGGAATTTATAAATAAAAATTTGGATACTGACATCATGTCAGTGTTGCTTAAAAAGAGCCTTTTTGCGGGGGTTTCCATGCGGGAACTGGCCCTGCAGATCGAAGCCAAAAATAAATGTGTAAACAAGCTGCCGCTTTGGTTTAAAACCCCTCAGATCTACTACCCGGACAAGCTCAGCATTGAACAGGCTTCCTCAGAAACCACGGCACGATACAAAGCCGGCATCGTCCACGGAAAGACACTTTTAGACCTCACGGGGGGTTTTGGGGTGGACAGTTATTTTTTTGGTCAAAATGTGGATAATGTTATAATTTGTGAAGTCAACAAGGATCTTTCTGAAATCACCGGCCACAATTTAAGGATACTGGGCGCGACCAATCTGGCGATCCATGCGACAGATGGAATAGCATTCCTGAAAACTGCTCAAAGGCAATTTGACTGGATTTATCTGGATCCCTCCAGGAGAAATGAAGCCAATCAAAAAGTGTTTATGCTGGCATCTTGTTTACCAACCGTGCCGGCCCACCTCGATTTACTTTTTAACCATACGGAAAACATCCTCATAAAAACCGCCCCCCTGCTCGATATTTCCATGGGGATCAAGGAACTTCGCCATGTAAAGGAAATACATGTGGTAGCTGTAGATAATGAGGTAAAAGAATTGCTATGGGTCCTGGGCCGCAGTTTCTCAGGGGAGGTTCGCGTTAAAACCATCGACTTCAGCAAAACGGGGCAGCAAACATTCCAATTCAACCTTTCAGAAGAAAAAAAAGCTGTATCCACCTTTGCACTGCCGTTAAACTCGCATTATTTATATGAACCCAATGCAGCCCTACTGAAATCGGGTGCCTTCAAATTGCTGGGGCAGCGGTATTCAATCCATAAATTGCAGGAACATAGCCACCTGTATACTTCAGATCTACTGTTTAAATTTCCGGGACGCGTCTTTAAGATCAGGGACCTGTTACCCTTCAATCGCAAATCCATGGAACGATATCAACATAAAAAGACAAATGTTTCCACGCGTAACTTCCCTGAAACTGTAGCTTTGATCCGCAAAAAATACAAAATCGCGGATGGGGGAAATGATTATCTCTTCTTTAGCAAAGGCCCCGATGGGCAACTGGTGGTCATCTGTTGCGAAAAAGTTATTGAAACATATTTTTAAGTATATTTAGAAAACGTTTTTGCACTGAATGCTTTCTAACCCTTCACTATGGAATCCAAATCCTTTAATATCAATCGCAGGCATTTTTTAAAGGGGGCCACCGCGGCAGCGGTCCTTTCCTCCCTTGGGTCGTATGGCTTTGAACTACTCAACAGGGATAAACCCTGGAGGGTAGGGCTTATTGGCACAGGGTGGTACGGAAAAAGCGACCTTTTCAGATTGATACAGGTTGCCAATGTAGAGGTGGTATCCCTCTGTGATGTGGATAGCAATTTGCTGAACGAGGCGGCAAGCATGGTAACAATGAGGCAAAAGTCGGGTAAAAAACCCAGGTTGTACACGGACTACAGGAAAATGCTTGCCGAAAAAGACCTTGAGATCGTATTGATAGGCACCCCGGACCACTGGCATGCCCTGCAATGCATCGAATCCCTTCAGGCCGGGGCCCACGTGTATGTGCAGAAGCCCATCAGCGTTGATGTAATGGAAGGTGAAGCTATGGTGGCAGCAGCCCGGAAGTACAATAAGGTTGTACAGGTGGGTACTCAGCGAAAAAGTACCCCGCACCTGACCGAAGCCAAGAAAAATATTGTCGATGCGGGACTTCTTGGAAAAGTGTCTCATGTTGAAATGTGTTGCTACTTCCATATGCGTGCCAATGGAAATCCGCCGGTGGAACCGGTGCCCGACTTTCTCGATTATGAAATGTGGACCGGGCCTGCCCCCTACAGACCTTACGATGGATTGCCACACATACGATGGTGGCGCACTTTTATGGAATACGGTAACGGCATAATGGGCGATATGTGTGTACACATGCTCGATACCGTACGTTGGATGCTCGATCTTGGATGGCCCCACCGCATTACCTCCACAGGGGGCATTTTGGTCCAGAAGGATGGTAAATCGAATATCGCGGACACCCAGACTGCGTTATTTGAATATGACGGCCTCACCTGTGTCTGGCAGCACAGGTCCTGGGGTACCCCGGCAGATCCTGAATACCCCTGGTCCTTCAAACTATTTGGCGATAAGGGTACGCTTTCCGGCAGCACCATGCAATATGACTTTGTCCCACTAGGGGATGGTGCCCCGATCCACATGGACGTTGTATACGAAAAAGAGAAATATCCCGAAGATATAACGGAAGAAGGTATAGAATTGAATGCCGCACCGGCCACCCGGCTGCACATGCTCGATTTTCTTGCCGCCATCGATTCGGGGACAAGGCCGGTTGCCGACATTGAGGAAGGGCATATTTCAACCGCGAGTTGTATCCTTGCCAATTTGTCCATGGAAGCAAAAAGGCCACTGGTCTATAACCCTGCAGACAGGATTGTAGTGGGCGACCCGGAACTGACCCTCAGACTGGAAAGGGCATACCGGGCACCATGGCAACACCCTCATCCGGATCAGTTTAAAGTATGAGGATGAAACGCTGCTATAACGCTGCGTTATTATGAAATAAAATAAGGGTAGCCGTGTATCCGCTAATTGGATCTTTTGAAAATCCTATATCCTGTCTCGGAATAAAGGCCTACACTTCATTTAAGGGCTTGCAGCCATTCCACCACCCTGTCCGTCCACCCACTTAAGTATGGGTCCCTGGTTGCCAGTGAAAAGCCGTGGCCCCCTGTAGGATACATATGCATGGCAGCCGGGATGTTGTATTTTTTCAGTGCCTGGAAGAACAAAATGCTGTTTTCCGGGGGAACCCCGGCATCATCCGCCGCATGGATCAGGATCGTGGGGGGTGTTTCTTCATCCACCTGCATTTCATTGGAGAAACGCGCTGTCAGGGAACTGTCTGGATCCTGCCCTAACAAGGCATCCTTCGACCCCTGGTGGCGTGCCCCACTGCTAAAACTGATCACAGGGTAAACCAGGATCATAAAATCCGGACGGGCACTGAAATTATCAATGGCATCCTGTGCGGCATATACGGTATCCTTATAATGGGTTCCCAGTGTGGATGCCAGGTGCCCGCCGGCAGAAAAGCCTATCACCCCGATCTGCGAACTTTCCAGGTTCCATCGATCTGAATTGGAGCGTACCATTCTGATGGCCCTTTGGGCATCTATCAGTGGAACATTGTACTTATGGGTCAGCGATCGGGATACCGGCAAGCGGTATTTTACGACAAATGCCGCTATCCCTTTGGAATTAAAAAATTTAGCGATATCAGTCCCCTCCCAGTCATAGGCCAGGATCTGGTACCCGCCCCCGGGGAAGATCAGTACCGCTTTCCCGTTTGCGTTGGCCCTGGCAGGCAGGTACACAGCAAGTGAAGGTTCCTGGACCTTGCTGATCCGCAGTATATCTCCCTTTTCATGTACTTCCTGCTCATCGGTCACTACCCTGTTCGGGATTTCCTCAGGCCATAATGGCAAAATGGTATCCTGGGCAAGTACGGGGCCGGTCAGGGAAATTGCGAGTATCACTATACATGGTTTCATAAATTGTTGTGTTAAGGTTATTGCATGCTGATCAATCCTCAGGCTATTTATTTTCTTCTATTCACAGGGCCATACAAAATCAGCAACCGGATCATGGGTGGCCGTTGAAAGGTTATAGTGCCACCATTCTGTACGGATCGACCAAAATCCGTGTTTTTCCATGGTTTCCTTTAATATTTTGCGATTTTTAAGGACCACCCCGGGCAGGTCGGTATTATCATGGTAGGCACGCTTCCCAAAGTAATCAAAATCAGTTCCCATATCCAAATGCTCATTGGCAAGCGTCACCAGGGTTATATCTACCGCCCCCCCTTTATTGTGGATGGAGCCCTTAACGGGATTAGCCACATACTGTGGATTGGGGACTATCTCCCACATCTTATATTGAACGGAATTAGGCCTGTAGCAATCATAAAATTTTATCCGGTATCCCTGTTTCCTGAAATCGGCATTTACCGCAATTAGGGCCCTGGCTGTCTTTACCCTGGTATAGCATTCCGCACAGGGGTAGACCTTTGCCTTTAAAAAATTATCGGTGGTCGCATACCGAAGGTCATACTCAAAATCGGAGGCATAATCAGCCAGCCGTACAAAAGAAGTATCCGCCAGGCTTTCAAGGGACTTCAAATTATAGTTTGATTCCACACTTTGGGTCTCAAATAGCATTGTATCCTTTGTTGCCTCCGGCCTCTCAGGTTTCAGATTGGCAGGCTTTTCCTCCCTGCAACCCAAAACAGCACAAACTACCATAGAAAGCAGCAGGAGGCTTTTTCCGTTCATGTTATTTCTTTTTGATGAGGATGACCCAATCCTTGTGATTCTGCCCGTCATAGGCGGAAAGGAAAACGCTGTTGGCCTTTGTGATTTCCCACCCCTGGTTTTTCATATCCAGTAATTTTCCCCCCCCGTATGGATCAAAAAATGCGATGATGTAGTTGCCATCGCCGATTTCCAGCTCAGTTGTCTGGTATTTTGGCAGATAGACCACATAGATCTCCCCAACTTTGGCCAGGCAATATGCCTGGCGGTTGCTGAGCAGTTCGTCATGGTTCTCCATATCGGAGAAAGGTACATGGTCCGTGAAGAACTGCCGTGCCGAATTGCTAACCTGCCACCATTTTTCACGGGCACGAAAATCTTCAGCCGCCAAATCATTATTGGCCATATCTGCCCCCCCAAAATACCAGGAGGTCCCGCCGCCACCTGCCATATAAGTACCCCAAAGGGCGGTTCTCATCAGCATCCGGTGATTATTGTTTGCCGCCGTATCCGTGGTCACCCCAATCTCCCAATGTCCAATCTCATCCAGGTTGACCACCCATGGCTTCCGGTGTTCCCCGGAGAGGGTACGCCATTTGATTACTTCATCATGCACTTCCGTTGTATCGAACATCTGTAAAGATACTACCTCAAAATCCTTAAATCCCAGTAAGGGGCTGAAAGTCTCCCGGATAGGATCAGGCGATCGACCTTCCACACTTTGACCGGTAATCCGTATATGGTTATGTGCCGCAATGGGATGGCGGTAGGGATCCATACTGCGGATATACGGTGCATATTCTTTCAATTGTTCGGAAGACCTGTTGGTCTCTTCCCCCAGGTTCCAGACGATTCCCAGGTGGTGCCCGAACCTGGCTGCCAATTCGCGGTAGTACAATTTCCGTTCCAGCCCTAATTCTCCCTGGTTCAAAAGGGTATCGTTTTCCGTTTCCTGAGTAATCACATTCATAGCGATCCCCAGCTTGTCCATATGACCAAATACTCTTTCCCATTGTTCCAGTTTACTGACATCATACCTTGTCTGTTCTTCAGGTACTATCCACGGCCAAACGTCGTTACCATCCCCGTTCACATTCATTGTAAGGAAATACAGGCTGTTCATCCCCATGGCCGACAGGTAATTCAGCGCCCCGATCATGGCTCTGCCCTTATCGCCTGCCCATACCGGATCTCCGGGTTTCCAATCCTCCAAATGAGGGCTGTATTGATGCAAACCCCCTGTTAAGGATGGTGTGGCAGCCCCCCCGTTATCAAAAGTGCCGTCAAATTCATGGTATGCAAGGAAATTTTCCGGGCTCCCGACACCGTTTTTAAGGAATGCCCTACCTGTTTCCTGTTCCTCTAAAAAATTAAGTTGGGAATAAGCGAGTTGGCCTGTCCGGTAAAATCCGGTATCTGTGGAATCCACACCCTCAATTTCAAATTGACCTGTAACATGCCAGAGCCTGTCGCTCTGCCGGAGGGAGTCAAGTGCCGCAACCGCAACATTGTTCCCCCTGTATAAATAAGCATCAAAATTCCACGTCCCGATGTTGTTAGGTGAAAACTTCAGTTGCCATTTGTTACCTTTTTCGGAACCAGTATCGGCGGCATCGCCGTCAGCAGCAAAGTACCCGTAAACGGTTAACACCTCCCCTGCATTTTTAAAATCTGCCACAAGGTTGTAATCCAAAAACGGATTTATGGAGTCCGTTTCCGAAGCTTCGGGACCAGTAAAGGTAAGGGTCACCGGATGCCATTTCCGTAAGTTTCCGTCAATTGAATAATCCGTGTTCGTTGTATATTCCCTTTTGCAGGCCACCAGGTGCACAAATAGTAAGAACAGCAAACAGGGATAAAGGCCTTTAATGGTAGGTCGTGGCATTGAGGTCTTTCATTAATCAGACCTTAAGGTAATCCTTTTTTTTGTTGCCAGCAGAATCCGTCTGGAATTTTGATGTACCCCATTTGAGGTAAATTCCGCGGTTTGTAGCTATATTTAGCACTTTTAGCAGGCATCCACCCATTGCCACCACAATTGATTAAAGCAAAAGCCATGACCAAGACAACCAGTAGCAGCTACCTTTTACTGATATGTATCCTCTTCAATTTTTCATCCTGTAAATATGAAAAATCAAAAGTTGTTGATACGGTGGAGATGGATCCTGAACCCTGGATGCTGAATTTTGAAAAAACAGCGAAAAATCCCATCCTTGCGGCAGACAGCAGTTACGTATTCCAGGATCCGATTACGAACACTGCCGTTAAATGGCAAAAAGCCGATGTCTTCAACCCAGCGGCAATAGTGCGGCATGATACCGTTTTCATGCTGTTCCGCGCTGAGGATAACCCGGCGGCCATACTTGGGGGCCGCACTTCCCGTATCGGACTGGCATACAGCACGGATGGCATCAATTTTACCAAATTCCCCGGGCCGGTTTTATTCCCGGATAATGGTCCTTATAAAAAATGGGATTATCCAGGGGGTATAGAAGACCCGAGGGTGGTGGAAACTCCCGAAGGGACCTACCTGATGTTATACACCAGCTGGAACACAGACCTGGCACGGCTCTCAGTTGCCAGCTCTGAAGATCTCAGGCACTGGACCAAGGAAGGCCCTGCATTTGAAGAGGCAAACAATGGAAAATTTCTGGACGTCTGGAGTAAATCGGGCTCCATGGTTACCGAATTGGTGAACGGCAGGCTGATCGCCAAAAAAATCAATGGCAGGTACCTGATGTATTGGGGGGAACTCTTTATGAACCTCGCCACCTCTGTAAACGGCACTGATTGGGAGCCCCTTTTGGACGATTCCGGGGAGTTGCTGCATGTTTTCGAACCAAGCCTCCGGGAATTTGACAGCCATTTGGTGGAACCAGGGCCACCTGCCTTATTTACCGAAAACGGCATCCTGCTTTTGTACAACGGTAAAAACCTCACCGGAGAGGGGGCCAGTTCAGATTTTCCGGAAGGAACCTATTGCGGAGGGCAGGTGCTTTTCGACAAAAACCACCCGGAGAAAATGCTGGACCGCCTGGAAGAACCATTTATCTGCCCGGGCCTTCCCCATGAAATATCCGGTCAATATAAAGCCGGGACCACCTTTGTGGAAGGGCTGGTGTACTATAAGGACAAATGGTTCCTGTATTATGGCACTGCTGATTCCATGGTTGGGCTGGCGGTGAAAAATTAATGTTCAGGTTCAAGAGCTAGCTCAAGTGCGAGTGCAAGTGCAAGTGCAAGTTCAAGTGCAAGTGCAAGTTCAAGTTCAAGTGCAAGTTCAAGTTCAACGTCTAAAGTTTAAGTTTGCAGCGGGCAGTCGCAGTGGGCAGTGCAGTCGGCCTTAAATAGAACGCAGTAAACAGGAATTAAAGTCCTTACCGTATTGTGGATAAAGCACTGTCTAAGTCATTACCGAAATGTCTGGCTGAGCGAAGTCGAAATATAAGTTTTGCAACTTAATAATCGATTCAAAGTTCCAGCTTTAAGGTTACCGGATCGGGGAACAGTAAACAGCAATGGGTCATCGATCAAACTTTTAACAGTGCCTGCCCACTGAAGCTTGTGCGAAGGAGGGAACATTGAACATTTAAGTTTATGTTTAACACAGCATGATATACAGCAAAATACTTCTCTCTGCCATCATAGCAATCTTGTTACTCGCCTGTGAGTCGAAACATTTTCAACCGGATTCCGTGAAGGGGCCCAATATCATCCTTATCCTGGCAGATGACCAGGGTTGGGGCGACCTGGGTTTCAGTGGCAATGCCAACCTGCATACCCCCAACATCGATGCCATTGCCCACAACGGTATTTCTTTCCATAATTTCTATGTGCAGCCGGTGTGCTCCCCTACCCGGGCGGAGTTGCTAACAGGGCGCTATTTTCCGAGATCTGGTGTCTATTCCACTTCGGAAGGCGGGGAACGCATTGATTTAGATGAAACCACCATCGCAGACATCCTGAAAAAAGCTGGTTATCATACGGCGGCTTACGGGAAATGGCATAATGGCATGCAACCCCCCTACCACCCTAATGCGAGGGGATTTGACGATTTTTATGGCTTTGCTTCCGGACACTGGGGAGATTATTTCAGCCCCATGCTGGAACTTAATGGCAAAATTGTGCGCGGCAACGGCTTTCTGGCGGATGACATAACGGATAAAGGACTGGATTTCATTACACGATACCGAAATAAACCCTTTTTCCTTTACCTTCCTTTCAATACACCCCATAGTCCGATGCAGGTCCCGGATGCTTTCTGGGATCGCTTTAAGGAGAAAGAACTTCCACAGCGTTATGGGGGGGCGGAGCAGGAAGATATTGATTTTACCCGGGCCGCCCTGGCCATGGTGGAAAATATAGACTATAACGTAGGCCGACTTACTGCAAAGCTCAGGGAATATGGCCTGGAAGAAAATACCATCCTGATCTATTTATCGGATAATGGCCCTAATGCCCACCGGTGGAACGGTGGGATGCGTGGCAAGAAAGGATCTACAGATGAAGGCGGCGTACGAACACCCTTTTTTGTGCAATGGAAGGATTCCATTCCGGATGGCAGGACTGTGACACAGATTGCCAGCGCCATTGATATACTTCCCACGATATTAAGCCTTGCCGGTATTCAACCCGTTTTAAAGAAACCACTGGACGGGAAGGACCTTACACCGCTGATATTTCAAACAGGCCCTCAATGGCCAAACAGGCTCGTCTTCAGCCATTGGGGAGGTGAAACCAGCATCCGGTCTGAAAAGTATCGCCTGGATTCGGAACAGAGGCTCTATGATTTGGGTAGCGATCCCGGGCAGCAGCACGATTTAGGGGAACAGTTTCCGGCAATCCGGGATTCCCTGATCCGGGCCGGTGAAAAATGGCTGGCGGAAGTGGTGCCTGATCCTGATACAAATACCGAAAGGCCCTATCCCCTGGGACACCCGGAATTTATCTATACCCAGCTCCCGGCACGGGACGGACTCCCACATGGTTCTGTTATCCGAAGCAACCAATTCCCCAATTGCAGCTATTTTACACAATGGCAAACTACGTCCGACTTCATGTCGTGGGATGTGGATGTGCTGGAAGCAGGTAATTTTGAGGTAGAACTCTACTACACCTGTTCAGCAAAGGACCTGGGATCCACTATCCAATTGTCATTAGGCGACAGTCATATAGAAGCCAGTATCGATATAGCAAATGATCCTCCATTAAGGGGAATGGAACACGACAGATATCCCCGGATGGAGTCATATGTCAAAGATTTTATCCCCATGAAGTTGGGTACCATCAGCCTTGTCAAAGGCCAGGGCCTGTTAACCTTAAAAGCCCTGAACATCCCTGGCCGGGAAGTGGCTGAGGTACGGCTGTTATTATTTAAGCGCAAATAAAAAAATTCTTGAAATTTTATATCTTGCATCACCAGGTACTGCCGGAAATTGGCCGTACCGACCTCTCCTCATGGAGCGGTATATCGGAAACCCCGACCCAAGGGTCGGAGAATTTTTAGCAGGTACGATATACATGGAATGACTATCCCTCCTCTAATCGATGGATGTGGCCTGCCAGACTTTATACAGGCACCACTTATTCGTATTCCAAAACAGCACTATCCCTGTAGCCAAGCCGTTCGGCTTTCGCTTCAAAAACTGATCCCGGCGGCAATGGCTCTATGTACATCTTCCAAATAGAATCCCGGGGTTGTTTCCAAATAATGGTAGCGTCCGGCAGGCTGGAGAACAATGATATCCCAACCTCCTTTACCTCCAGTTCCAACGGGGGGATTTGTGGTTGTTGCCCGTCCGGGAGCCATTTGGCCAGCAATTCCTTTTCCGGATACTGTCCCAGGTCCCCGGTTTCCGTGATCCAATCCGTCAGGACCTGCCTCAGGTTCGCAAGGGTATCCTGCAGCTCCGGGTTCCCCGCAAGGTTGGAAAGTTCATAGGGGTCTGATTGCAGATTATATAATTCTTCTTCCGGTTTTGGGGTGCGGAACCAAAGGGATTGCACGGAATCCAACGCAGCTGCCGAATCTGATTCCCTTAAGTTTTGCATCATTGGCATTTGTTCCCTGTAGGTTACAGGAAGGGCATTGCTCGTTTCCGGATTGTAATTCCGGATATATTTATAATGTTCTGACCTAACCGCCCGCAACCGGTCCGATACGGCATCATACCTGTCTGAACTGGCAAAGATATAGGCAGGTTTCTTAAGGGTGGCATATTTCCCCAACTGTGCTTTGCCCTGCATTACCCTTGGGGGATCTATCCCTGCAAGGGACAGCACGGTAGGTGCAAGGTCAATAAAACTGAACAAGCGGTCATCCGAACTACCCCCGTTTTCATTGTCGCTCAGTTTTATGATCATCGGAACCTTTATCCCCGTTTCGTACAAAGCCCTTTTGTGCCTGGGGAATGGGCCTCCATGATCCGCATAAAAAAAGATGATACTTTTCTCATACAAACCATCATCCTTTAATTGCTGAATAATTTCCCCCAGCTGTTCATCCATACGGATGAGGTTGCTATAATTAACAGACAGGTCGTGGCGGATTACTTCATTATCGGGAAAATAGGGTGGTACAGGAATTGTTTCCGGACTTACCAATAGTGCGTCTGCCCCCTTTTCCCACACCTGGGATTCGTGGGTTATGCCGAAATTGAATACAGCGAAAAACGGAGCCTGGTCCGGCCGGTTCCTCCAATGTGCCTCACTGCTGCTCTCATCCCAGGCTGCCTGGGTTTTTTTAAAATTATAGTCTTCTTTTGCATTATTTACACAGTAATAACCCGCTTTCCTAAGGTATTCCGTGAACATTTTAACCCCCTGGGGGGGGATGGGGGAATAACTCGGGATCCCAATTTCCGGTTCATTTTCGGGAACGTAGGCATTGTACGTACGCATATTATGGGTTCCCATTGTAGTGGGATACATTCCTGTAATGATGGCGCTTCGCGCCGGGGCGCATACGGGTACGGGGGAATAGGCATTCTTTAACAGTATGCCATCATTGGCCAGGGACTGCAGGTTGGGCAATGATAGCGTACTATCACCATACATCGGTAAGAAACCTGGTGATTGGTCCTCAGCGACAAGCCATATGATGTTGGGCATTGAATCGGAATCCGATAGTGAATCTTCCGAACAACGTATAAAAAAGGTAGCAGTGGCCGCCAGTGAGAGAGTTACACATAAGGATCTACGCCATCCCATCCGTGCTATTCTTCCAGGCTTTTCAGGAATTTCAGGCTTTGCGGAACCTGCTCAACTACACGCGATGATTCATCTTCAATAAACATGTATTCAATTCCAAGTTCCCTTCCGCGGAGTACAAGTCCCGCTATATCCACCTGTCCGGTTCCGAGGACCACATTGGTTTCAACATCCTCATGGCCGGTATCATTACTGGCGACTCCTTCAGCCATATCCTTAAGGTGCATTAAAACAAATTTATCCGGATACTTGTTGAGTACTTCCATGGGATCTGCCCCTCCATGCTTAACCCAGTAAACATCCATTTCGAATTCAAAATCATTCGCGTTTTGGGCCATATAATCAAACAAAGTACCGTCTTCATAGGGCCTGAATTCATACCCATGGGCATGATATGCCAGCGTTAATCCTGCCTCTTTGAGCTGTTTCCCCGCCTTATTGAAAACGGCTACAGCCTCCTTGGTCGTGGCAATATCAAATACATTGCCTTCATGAGGGATCCAGGCACACATCACATATCGGGCCCCAAAATCTTTGGCGTTTTGTATGACCTGGTCCACATCATTTTGTAGTTCTTCATATCCAGCTCTCACACTGACCACTTCCAACCCGCGCTGTTTCAGAGCTTTTTTAAATTCTTCCACGGACATGCCATAGGTTCCACCACCTTCCAGGAGGGTAATGCCCCAGGATTGAATAAGGTCGAGGGTGCCTGGTACATCACTTTTAAATTGCTCCCGCAGGCTGTAGAGTTGAATGCCCATATCTTCCTGGGCCCTAACCCCGGTTATTCCGGTAAGCAACAGGAGGCTCAGTATTGCTACTTTCGAATATATTTTCATAATATCTTTAATTAATTGTTTATTCTTTTTTCCAAAAGTTCAAGTTCCACCTCAAGTTCAGGTTCAAGTTCAAAGTTCAAATTCAAAGTACGAAATCAGGACTGTCTATTGTAAAGAGACTTCGACTGCGCAGTCTGACATTTCGGTAAAGACTTAGACAGTGCTTTATTCCACAATACGGTAAGGACTTTAACCCCTGTTTCCTGATTTCTATTTACTGTTTACTGTTTACTGTTTACTGTTTACT
>JBGTLT010000009.1:0-1939 GCA_041743975.1 Zeaxanthinibacter sp. | reverse complement strand
CAATACTTTGGGCAGGGTAAGCTTCCATTCAGGCGCTGTAGTTTCCCGGGTTGCCATATAATGCAGGAGTATCGGTATTTGGAGCTGTTTGAGAAGTTGGCCCTTTTGGTCCCGATACCCCGCATTTTTTAAGAATGCCGGAAGAAAGGCCGCCAGCAGCACCAGCCCGGCCTGCGCTACATAAGCCCCTGTATCCAAAACCTCCGGTAGTTCCTCTTTCGGCGTCTTCTCTTTATCCGCGGGAGTTAAAATTTCCTTTTGCAGAAGGTCATCTAACCCCAAAGCCCTTATCTCCCGTTCAATTTCCTTTGGTAAGATCAGGGAGGCCAGAGCCACCTTGTCCGATATGAGTGCCCGTTGTATGGTTTTATGAAGTGCCGGGTTCAGTGTTTCGGTTTTAGGGAGCAAGAGAATAATCGTATAGTGCAATTCGATTTTCTGGATGGGCGCAAAATACTTTGGGTTGGATTCCATCAATTTTAAAACCGCGACCAGACGCTCCGTAATCTTTGTTTCCGATGTCCATTTTTCTAAAAAATCAATCAGGGTCGGGAGATCGTTCAACATATAAAAGCGCATAAACGCGTCTTTCTTTTGTATAGCCTCCAGCCACTCCGATTGCAGCACCGAATTGTCCAGCAGTTCCTCCAAAAAGGCGGTACTATCGGCTTTCCAATCCTCATCGTTCGCATAACGCCTTAGCTGTCCGGTTCTTATATATTCCAATACTGCCTTGGCCTTATAGTGACGTATGGAATATTTTGCAGTTTTATTTTCGGATATAGCCTTTATAAGGGCCGTTTCAATTTGCCCACTTATGGTCTTTCCCAAAACCTCACCATTCTTAAAAAAGTCGCTTCCGACGTGCAGCTGCAGGGCAATCCTGAGTTCCGGGATCCGAACTATCTCCTGTACTTCGGTCAGGTTATCGGCATGCTGGTCAATGGCCTCCAGAATATGGGCCTTTGCCCAATCTACCAAATCATTTCCTTGTAGCGCATCGCTCCGAAGGGTTGGAAACCCAAAATCAAGTGTTGCAACATTGACCCTATTTTTGGTTCTAACGATCATGCTCACAACAATTTGGAAAGTGCTTCAACCAACATTTTAAGAAAATCGATATACACGATTTTCTCAGGTGCCTCTTCGGTAGTTTCATCCAGTTCCCTCTGTACTGCTTTCAGCATACTTTCGAGTATGCTCTTTTCCTCATCTGTAAATTCTATTTGCTCTTGCCAGGATTCAATCTGCCCTACCATTATTTTTAGGGTAGTTTCCATATTGGTTCCGGCATCATTTACATCCCCTTCCTGACAACAGGAATAGAAAAGAGCCAATTTCAATAAAACTTCGTATTGCAGGAGAGCCGATCTGCGAAGCTCCTTATTTGATCCAACCATGCTATTCAGTACCCTGATAATCTTTTGAATAGTGGATACCTTTATTTCCGATAGCAATAATTTACACTGCTCTTCCTGGGGCAAACCGACAATATTGCCGAATTTTTCAATAAATATGAGCTGTAATAGCGGATAGTCATCCAGGGCCTGTTTAAATTCCGCTGAACTGATCTCATTCAGGATTTTGAATTTCTCCCCAAGTTCATCTATAGGGGTACAGGTCCTATCTCCCGACTGATCTTCAAAAACAACCGTTATAGGTTGGGACTCTATCTCGCAGGGACCGTTGAAGGCCTTTAAGGTAATGACAGCCGTTCGGGCATTCCCAAAGCTAATGGATCCCGGATCCTGCTTGTCTGAAAATTGTCCGTTGCCAAAATTCCAGGCATACCGATCCGCGAAGGTGGTCTCATTTTTAAATTCAACCACATGGTTTACATGATCGATAGTCGCAATGCTGATAACAACCACTGGTTTTTTATACACCCTGATACGGAGGTTCTTGACATCACCGTTTATTTCATAGGTGATAACAACCT
>JBGTLT010000008.1:0-7977 GCA_041743975.1 Zeaxanthinibacter sp. | reverse complement strand
ATTGGGGGCCCGGCAGATGGGAGGCGGTTTCGGGGGATGCACCATCAACCTGGTGCATGAAGCTGCTCTTGAAACCTTTACCCGGGATATCGCAAAAGTTTATTATGACACCTTCAATATCCACCTGACACATTTTGAAGCGGAACCCAGCGAGGGCACTTTTATAAGTTACCCACAACAGGCTCATAAGGTATAAAGCGAGGTTCACCACAACATTTGGCACTTACACATCATTTGTTTTCGGAAACGGGACCTGTCCCTTACATTTACCTTATAATCAAACCAAATAAATTTTTTCATTTTTCATATAGTGTTCTCGTAAAAGGGTCCTCTCTCTCCAGACAGGATCCTTTTTAGTTGATACCCCTTGCCGATTCAGGGAGTCGCGTCGGACGAGCTGTTTTCCCTGTTTTTTAACAGTTTTGTACTCGTTTTCATTTCCGCATACCGGGGATCCTGTATAAAGTCCTGTTTTTGCATCTTCAGCACTTCAATACTCAAAAAACCAAATTCACTGACCACCTTGCCATAGAACCGGTAGATACCTTTCCCCCTGAAGTAATATTTAGCGGCTACGGGCGGGAAGAGGACAGTGTCAAAGACCTCCCCATACCGGTCTACCAGGGTTGCAAAATACATCCGTTTCCCCGTATGGGTATTGGTGATCTTTACGGTAACCAGATACCCATATATATCTATATAGCTATTGAGGCAGGCTGCCAGGTCCCTGCTTCCATTGGCATTCACAGGGGGTGCTGCCAGCAGGTCAAAGGGGCTGCAGAGGCAAAAACCCAGGAGTTCGAGTTGGGTGTAGGCTGTTTCCATAGCGGTGGCGTAGAGTTTGGGGATTTCGAACTCCTTGTGGGTGGGCGGGAACAATTTAGGGTGTTCAATGCCAGTGCCTTTGTAAAGGAACAGGTGTGCCTGCCATAATAGTTCATGTTTGTTGATGCCTGTAAAGCGGAAGGCATCCATCCGTATGAGAATGCTTATCTGTTCAATGGAGATCAGCACCCGGTCCAGGAAATCTTCCAGGGAAAGAAAAATCCCATGCAGGTCCCGTTCTTTCAGGATCCTTTCCATTACCCGGGCCTCCAATTCGCGCAGGTACAAAAAGCCCAGGTAAATATCGGTTCCGTAGATACAATTAACGGCCATGCTTTTATTGATACACGGGGCATGGATGGCAGCACCCCGCATGCGTGCCTCATGTACATAAAATTCAGGGCGGTAAAATCCACCCCCGTTATTGAGGACGGCCACCATATATTCCAGCGGAAAATAGGCCCTTAAAAAGAGACTTTGGTAACTTTCCACCGCATAGGAAGCCGAATGGCCCTTTGCAAAGGCATACCCGGCAAAACTGGCTACCTGGTCCCATATTTCTGAAACAAGGGCCTCTTCATAGCCTTTTGCATGGCAGTTTTCCAGGAATTTATCCTTTACTTTCTGGAATTCCTCCCGCGACCGGAATTTTCCACTCATCCCCCTTCGGAGCACATCGGCCTCCCCTAAGCTGAGCCCGGCAAAATAGTGGGCTACTTTGATCACATCTTCCTGGTATACCATCACCCCGTAGGTTTCGGGCATAATATCCAACATAACCGGATGGGCCTTTTCCTTTGCCCTTTCCGTATCCCGGTGCCGCAGGATATATTCCCGCATCATCCCACTCTTCGCAACCCCCGGGCGGATGATGGAACTGGCAGCAACCAGCCCCAGGTATGTATCCACTTCCAGCTTTTTAAGGAGCATGCGCATAGCAGGCGATTCCACATAAAAACATCCCATACATTGTGCCGTTTTAATGAGGTTATTGATAATGGGGTCTTCTTTGAATTGCTTGATATTATGGATATCCACTTTTGAAAATTCCTCGGGCCTGTTCTGCTCCAGGATCTGCAGGGTCTCTTTTATTTTCGCCAGTCCGCGCTGGGCCAGGATGTCAAATTTATACAGCCCCACATCCTCGGCTATGACCATGTCAAATTGGGTAGTGGCAAATCCTTTGGGCGGGAGATGGGTAGCGGAAAAATAATGCAGGGGCCGTTCGCTGATCAGGATCCCCCCGGCATGGACACTGAGGTAATTGGGCATATTTTTGATCAGTTGGCCATATTTGAGCACCAGCAGGGATACTTCATCAAGGTCTGAAATCTGGTAATGCCCTTCGCATAAAAAATCGATCTCTGCTTTTGGCAGCCCAAAGACCTTCCCCAGTTCCCGGACGATCCCCCGTTCCTTGAATGTCACATAGGTCCCTAACAACGCTACATGGTCAAAACGATCAAAAATATATTGGGTCATTTCTTCCCGGTCTTTCCAGGAAAAATCAATATCAAAATCGGGCGGATTGGCCCGGTACAAATTTATAAAGCGTTCAAAATACAGGTCGAGTTCTATAGGGTCCACGTCAGTAATCCGGAGGAGGTATGCTACAATGCTGTTGGCCCCACTCCCCCTCCCTACATAAAAGAAGCCCTTTTTCCGGGCATGGGAAACGATATCCCAATTGATCAAAAAATAGGATACAAATTCCTTTTCCCTGATAAGGGAAAGTTCTTTTCGGAGCCGGGCGTGAACGTGGTCTCCCCCCTCCGGATACCGGTAGGGCAGGCCTTCGTAACACAATTGCTCCAGATACTTTTCATCGGCCCCTTTGGAGTCGAGATAGGTATTCAGGTTTTGGGGTGTCCGTTCCTCGGAAAAATCAAAATGGATACTGCAGGAGTTCATCAGCTGCTCTGTGTTCTCCAAAATAAAAGGGTATTCGGAAAAGGCGGCTGCCAGGTTTGCGATGGGAAACATTTTTTCCGCTTCTCCCGCCTGCTCTTCCGGTGGCAGTTTGCTCAGCAGCACGTTGTTGTCAATGGCCCTCAGGAGGCGGTGCGCATTAAAGTCACGCTTGTTCCTGAAAGTCACCGGTTGGAGCACTACCAGCTTGTTGGTTTGTTCTTTCAACCGGGAGAAGGGCAACCTTCGAAGGTCCGCAAGGGAAACCCCTATGAATTCATGTTCCGCAAAGGTGTCCTGGTTATTGAGCACTACTTTTTCAAAAGGGTAGATCACACAGGCATTCTGGAAGGCGGGGGCTTTTGTGGGCAATTCCTTTTCCTCATGAAGGTGTTCAGACAAAAAGGCGTTCAGTTCCTGATAGCCTTTATTATTCCGGGCAATCCCAACAAAACAGGGGGTTACCCCATTCCTGAAATCGATCCCCAAAATTGGCCTGATCCCGTATTCCGTAGCTTTGCGCACAAAATTGAGCCCTGCCGAGGTATTGTTGATATCGGTGAGGGCCAGGTGGGTTACCTGGTGTTCAACGGCCAGCTCCAAAAGCTCCACTTCTGAAAAGGTACCGTAGCGAAGGCTGTAGAAGGTGTGGCAGTTGAGGTACATTGCAGTTTGAGTTGAAGGTTTATGACGGTTAATTCCTGATGACCGGGGGGAGTTATCCTGGGGAAGGAGGGGTTATGGCTGCCCGCCGCTGCCTTATTGTTTCCGGTGTGCCAGTACTATGGGTGGCTGCCCGTTAAAGGGGTTCTGCATTCTGCCAATGGTCCTCGCACCCAGGCCGGAGGCCCGCAAAACACTCTTGTCCCCGTACCGTTCCCGTATGTGGTCCATAGCCGCATACAGGTTCAGTGCTTCTTCCGTGTCTTCAAAAAGGTTGATCTGGTAATTGCCCGGTACCAGGTGGCTGAACCGGATCCCCACCAGGCGCACTAACAACCGCCGGCTGTACAGGGTCCGGAACAAATCCAGGATCTGAGGGATAAGGATGTGGTCTGCGCTGGTATAGGGGATGCGCAATTGTTTGGAATAGGTATTGAAGTCGGAATAACGGATCTTTACCGTAATACAGGCGGTTAATTTCCCGCCCCGCCGCAACTGGTAGGCCAGGTTTTCCGTCATGGCAATAAGGATCCCCCTGAGTTTCACCACATCGATGGTATCCTTGTCGAAGGTGCGTTCCGTGGAGATGGACTTGCGGTCGCAAAAGGGGATCACGGGCGTATGGTCTACCCCGTTGGCCCTTTTCCATATGACCGTTCCATTGGCCCCCAATACCCGTTGCATAAGGTCCATGGGCATTTCCTGTACGGTCTGCACTTTCCGCAATCCCAGGTTTCGGAGGGTCTGGTAGGTCTTGTCCCCTACCATGGGGATCTTTTTGATGGACAGGGGGGCCAGGAAAGGTTTTTCATAGCCCAGGTCAACTTTGAGCTGATTGTTGGGTTTTGCCTCGTTGGTAGCCACCTTTGAAACCACCTTATTGACCGATAAGCCAAAGGAAATGGGGAGCCCGGTTTCCCGGATAATGGTTTTCCTCAATTCGGAGGCGTAATGGTAGCAGCCAAAAAAACGGTCCATCCCGGAAAGGTCTGCATAAAACTCATCGATACTTGATTTCTCGAACAGCGGCACTTTCTCCCGGATGATATCCGTTACCACATCGGAATGTTTGCTGTAAGTCCCTGCATTGCCTTTTATGACGATAGCTTCCGGGCACAATTCCCTTGCCATTTTCATAGGCATGCCCGAGTGCACCCCAAACCCCCGCGTCTCATAGCTGCAGGCAGCCACCACGCCCCGGTCACTGGTGCCCCCCACCAATAAGGGCTTGTTGCGCAGTTCCTTGTTGATAAGCCGTTCCACGGATACGTAAAAAGTATCCAGGTCGAGGTGAAGTATGGTCTTTTGCATAGCGGTTCAAATCAACCGCTAATATATGGATTATTTCCATTTTTATGGAATATTTCCAATATAAAGATATTAAAATACCCCCAACCTGGGTTGAGGGTATTTGCAAAGTTTTTCCGATACCGGAATCAGGATGTCAGCAAGATATACACAAAGGTGACCACCACCGTCAGATACAGCGCCAAAAGGATCCTGCCATATTGAAGGGTCACCCTATTTCCTATCCATTTGAGGCTATCCACTATGATAGTCATATGTATGGGTTTTTAATGAATACTAGTTCTTCAGCCCCGCAGGAGGTGCCTAATCAAAGGCAAATCCCGTAGAAATCCTGAATATAAGCGCATATACAGCTATAAAAAGGAGGGCAAAGCTGAACCAGGAGAAGATTTTTAAATAGTTCTTCAGGAGGTAAATCCGAATATCCCGGAAGGCTTCCAAATAAATCTCTTTAAAAAGTAATAGTGTTTCCATATTCCCAAATCTTTAAAATTAAACTTAACCTATGACTGCAAATGTCGGGCTATAGTATATCAATGGTAAAAATATTAGATAAGGCAGTGCAATATGCTGTTAAAATACACACCTTACAATTTCAACCTCCCATACCGGCATTTCATAGAAAAAATTTGACAAGTACTTCCTGCCCGGTTAACAACCCTATCCAAGGTTTGGAATTGCCCAATTTTCAAGGTTATAAATTGGAGTTTGGCAATAAATCCCGATAGGTTTTCAGGATATCGCAAAATCATGTATTCAATACGCCCCAGGCGTCGGTTTGCAAAAAAAATAGCTGTATTTTAGTTATGTTTACCTCGAAAACAATGGTCTTTCCTAAGTTTATCAACCTTACTAACTCAAATTGTAAATGATCCCGAAATCTGAGGAGGCAGCAAGATTGGCAGTTTCTGACAATTACAAGAATTGGAAAAAATGGGGCCCTTACCTGGCGGAAAGACAATGGGGTACCGTTAGGGAAGATTATAGTGAATATGGCCATGCATGGGAATTTGTAGACCATGAAAAGGCACGCAGCAACGCCTACAGATGGGGAGAGGAGGGCATTGGTGGTTTTTGTGACTTCAGGGAAATACTGTGCCTGGCGCCAGCGTTCTGGAACGGAAAGGACGCCATCTTAAAGGAGAGATTGTTCGGACTCACCAATAACCAGGGTAACCACGGAGAGGATGTAAAGGAACTTTACTTTCACCAGGTTTCTTCACCAACACACTCCTACTGCAAGTATCTCTATAAATACCCGCATCAAAAATTTCCCTATGAGGATTTGGTCAAAAAGAACATCCGAAGCAGGGAGCAGCCCGAATACGAATTGCTCGATACCGGGTGTTTCAAAAATAATGCCTATTTCGACTGTTTTATAGAATATGCCAAAGCCGGTATCGACGATATCCTCATGAAGGTCACGGTGGTAAACCGCGGTTCCAGGTCGGCTGTTATCCACGTAATGCCCCATCTATGGTTTCGAAATTTCTGGAAACACAACAACCGATTTAAACGACCCTCCATGAAACAGCTTACGCCTTATTGTGTCCAGTCCAGAAGCACAAGAAATGGCAGATATTTCCTTTATCATGATAAGGGCAAACAGCTTTTTTGTGAAAATGAGACCAATAACGTGCGCATTTATGGAGTTCCCAACGTGGTCGACTATGTTAAGGATGGTATAGATGACCACGTGGTGAATGGTAAACCCACCGTCAATCCTGAAATGACCGGGTCAAAGATGGCCATCTGGAATAAATTCCGGTTAAGGGCCGGCCAGGAAAAGATTATCAAAGTACGGCTGAGCAAGAAAAAATTACAGGATCCCTGGACAGATTTTGAGAGTGTATTCCAACAAAGGATCAGGGAATGCGATGAATTTTATGAAGATGTACTGAAGATCGGCCTGCCCGAATCCCATCGATCCATTGCCAAAAGTGCATTTTCAGGATTGTTATGGACAAAGCAATTCTATTATAACGATGTTTTCAAATGGCTGTTCGGAGGGCCCGGGGAAGCTGCACCTTTCCGTTCCAACCCCCGTAATTTTGGTTGGCAGCACCTTACGAACCGACATGTGATATCCATGCCCGATAAATGGGAATACCCGTGGTATGCTGCTTGGGACCTTGCTTTCCACATGGTTTCATTTGCAGAGATCGACCCGTATTTTGCCAAAGAACAGTTATTGCTCGTGCTGAAAGAGAATTATATGCATCCCAATGGACAAATACCTGCATATGAATGGACTTTCAGTGACGTCAATCCGCCGGTGCATTCCTGGGCGGTTTGGAATGTGTATGAAAAAGATAAAAAATCCAATGGCAGGGGTGATTCCGAATTTTTGGAAAAGGCGTTTCAAAAACTGCTGATCAACTTCACCTGGTGGGTGAACCAAAAAGACAAGTACGGCACCGATCTCTTTGAGGGAGGTTTTTTGGGGCTTGATAATATCGGGGTTTTTGACCGAAATAATTTGCCATCCGGCATCCGGCGGATGCAGCAGGCAGATGCCACCAGCTGGATGGCCATGTTCACGCTGAACATGCTGCGCATGTCGTTCGAACTGGCCAAGACCAATACCGTTTATGAAGAGGCCACGGCAAAGTTTTTCAGGCACTTTTTAAATATTGCCTGGGCCATGCACCACATTGGAAAAAAGGATATATCGCTATGGGACGATAAGGACAATTTCTATTATGACGTGGTCGAAATGTCAAGTGGGGTTACCGATCGCCTGAGAGTACGGTCCCTGGTTGGGATCATTCCCTTATTTGCCGTCGAGATCATCCATAAAGATCTTTTTGAACCCTTGAAGGAATTCAAGATCCGGGCTGCCGAAATTGTAAGGACACGTCCCGATCTTGCCTCCCTGATCTCCAATATTGAAGAGGCCAATGCCGATGGCAATTACTTGTTTTCCATCATGCGGGGTTTCAGGCTGGAACATTTGCTGAAACGCCTGCTGGATGAAAAAGAGTTTTTGTCGGACTATGGCATTCGTTCCCTATCCAAATACCATAAAGAAAATCCTTTTATTTTCGAACATCACGGCCATCACAGGATACAGTACGAACCAGGGGAGAGTCTTTCGGGTATGTTCGGGGGCAATTCCAACTGGCGCGGACCTATTTGGGTGCCCTTGAATTATATGATCATTCAATCCTTACGTAAGTTCTATACATTTTACGGGTCTGCCTACCTGTATGAATTTCCTACTGGGTCGGGCAATAAGCTAAACCTGGGGGAAATCGCAAATGAACTTACCAG
>JBGTLT010000007.1:0-8772 GCA_041743975.1 Zeaxanthinibacter sp. | reverse complement strand
TTCGTCCTCGAAGCTAAGCGAAGGAGGAAAGGCCGGTTCCGCAGCGCAGTTGGAGACTTCTGGCTCCATTTGCTGTAATGGTAACAGAAACGACTGTACATGACTCCTTCCGGATATTTTTGATGATACTCCTCCCACAGGATATACCGGGTCACCCCCACACGCTTCAACTCCTTTTACACGTAAGGAAAAAAATCAAACAGCTCAAGATGGATGGTATCCCTATGGCTAAGGGGTGGAGGATCCTGCGGATCAAATAGGTCGAACAAATCATTATCGGAGAGTTCTAAAAACTCTGTATAGCTAAAACCGGATTCTTGAAAAGCCGTGAGATATTTAATCACGGTAGTCCTTGATTTTCCAAGGCTAGTGGATATTCTACTATTAGAAAATCCATTGGTTTTCATTCTGATGATTTCACGTATCATAACTGATCCTATATGTTTATTGGCCATACTATATGTTTTTGATTCATACAATATAACCCTAAACCATCATCAAAAACTGTCCACTTTGCCCCGGAATTACCTGTTCAGTTTGGGCAGGAATTGCCTGCTCACTTTGCTCAGGAATCGCCTGTACAGTTTACCCCGGAATATCCACCTTAACTTCTGAGATTTCCTCAAACTTATTAATATTCAAATTTTGTTGAGTTTAAAGTTGTTTTAAAAAGGGTAAGGCTATATTAGGTCGTCGAATATCCTGGATTTCAGATTTTTTGGAAGCAAATCCTAGCAAGACATTAAAATGGCTGTATCGCCATGCAACAAAATTTTGTTGCACGCTGCAACGGTTTTTTGTTGCGGTTTCCTTACCGGCTACAACAAATTAATAGGGGCATTTATAGGAGGAAACTATTCCAAAGTATATAACTCCGGAATAGTTTCCCTTTTGAAACAAGACGTTCTAACCTTTTTCTTCTGGTTGGAGATTTCCCCTTATATCTTCTTTATTCTTTGGAGACGCGGTACAGGATATTCTTATTGCCATCTGAGATATAAAAGTCCCCGGTCAGGCCGATGGCTACCCCATCGAAAAGATAGGTGGGAGGTAAGCCTTCCTGGCCCGGGCCACCCAGTTCCAACCCATCCACTATCTTGGTTGACTCCCCGGTGGACAAATCGATTCGCGATAGTCGGGATGCCCCAGATTCCAATACAATCAGGCTTCCTTCTTTTTCAAACGCCAGTCCTTCGGGATTCATGAGCCCGGATGCAACCACAGCCGGTGTACCTGGGGTGTTACCTTCAAAACCGATCTGCCATATAAGCCCTGATCCCCAGTCGGCTACCCATACTGTTTCGCCGTCCGTGGCCAACCCGCCTGGTGCAAATACGGTTGCATTATCTATAGGTAGAATCATCGACTGATCACTGGCCCAGACCACACCACCGAGCCCTATGTCGGACACTATAATACCTTCCCCAAACCGGATAGCATCAATAGGCGCACCCATGGCATAATGCTCCAGGACCTCATGTGTTTGTGAATCCCATACCTGTACCGCACCGCTAAACCAGGAGCCAACCACCAGGTTGTTCCCATCCGCTGACAGGCTCATTGGCAGAATGAGCGACACGGTATTTTCTTCTGGAACCAGAAAGCCCTTATAGGCATTTTCCTGATCACCAGTCTGTCCGTTAAACTGCCTCAAATTGTATATATCTCCCACATACACCTTATCCTGGTCATTGGGGCCCGCCAGGACTGCGACGCCGGAAGGGGCTATCATTCCCCCGGGACTGATGAAACGCGCTTGCCCGCCTGGCAGTATTTCGGCCACCCACCCCTGGTCATTATTAGTCATAAAAAGGGTGCCATCTGTGTCGAATACCATGTTATCCAGCCCGGGTTCAATGGTAGTGAACAGTGTTTTTTCGCCGGTCTTAATACTTACCTGATAAACCGCCCCGGATTGATCCAGAACATGGAGGACGCCTTTGGGATCGAATTTGGCAGACGCGGGATTATTAAACCCGCTTGCCAAAATTTGAACAGTCCCATCCGTAAAGGGGCTTGTAGATACAGGATCCCCCGCATGACCGACATCCACTTTAATGACCAGATTTGCCGCAAACAGCGGTCCGTATAAGAAACCATCGGCACAGAAGTCGAACGCATTCAAAAATCCAAGCGGGAATGGGTTTTCGGGAGTGCTTATGATGATAGCCCTTGGGGGATCCATAAGGTTGGGATCGAGCTCATACAGCCCGTCGCCCAGGAAATCAAGTCCCACAAAGAGGCGCCCATCCGGTGAGAAGGTAATCGGATTTACACCAGGGGCGACAAATTGCTTGGTCACTACCCCATCCGGGGTCATCCGGCCTACTTCCCCAAAGATAATATCCGTCCAGTAAAGTGAGCCATCCGGACCAAATACGAGGTCATCCGGACCCCTTACCCCCATTTCCAGTCCAAATCGTTTGATGATAGTCCCGTCTGACCTGTTCATCACTACAATTTCCTCTCCAGCGACACTGGCAATATACAGGTTGCCCTCAGGTCCGATGTCGAGGCCATTGGCCCCATGCAGCGCAGCGCCTCGGGCGATTTCATTCACAACATACTTTACTTCAGGCTCTTCGTCAGGGTTCTCCGCCGTTGTTGTAGGCTTCAGCACCGATTTTGAGGGCTCCGGCACCGGGTCCGGGCTGCAGGAAAATGCCAGGAGCAGCAAGGCAAAAAAGGCAAGGGTACGGAATGGCTTTACAGGTGGTTTTTTAATTGTTATCATGCTATATTGGTTTAATGAGTTACATGTCCAAATGAAACCGGAATAGCACGACCGAAACGTGAATATAGCCAAAAAAGCGGGGGAAACCGCGAGTCTGATTTCAGAAATTAATATACGATATATTTTTGATAATCAAACAGTTATTACATTTTTTAATTATCGTACCCAGTGCTCCCCTTCTTGGGTTGCTTTGACAGTAAAATAAACCAGATCTAAGAATACCCAGCCAGGCCTCGCACTTCTGGTTCTGATTTTTATTGTCAAGGTCCATTGCAATAGTTTTTTGTTGTCCTTGAGTAACAATTGTTGTAGCGATGTGCATTACTATCTAAATTACGTATCTACTTGTTTTTCAAGCGTTTTAAATATGCATTTATCTGCAGGTCAATTTCACTTAATAAGCCAATTGCGGCATGCAACATAATTTTGTTGCACGTTACAACGATTTTTTGTTGAGGGTACGTGGTGAGTGGCATCTAAATTAAGCGGAAATTATGGGGGAAATATAGGGTTATCCCGATATTTTTGGGAAATATGAATTATGTTTATAGGAATATCCCGCTCGCTTCCATCAAAAAAGATAAATCAATAATTTTTCATCGTACACAACCCTTATGTGTTCTAAATTTTAACGGTTAAAATTATGGAAATAGGTAGTCCCTATCGAATGACCTTGCCAATAAGAGGTGCTACTTTCAATTCATTTTAACTGTGTTTTCTGGTTTTATGTTCTGATTAACCCGGAATAAATTGCCGGGATCGTATGTTGCTTTTATTTGCGTAAGTCTTTTGTAATTGTCTCCATAGCTTGCCTTGATGCGATCCTCACCTTCTTCCATCATCATATTAATATAGGCTCCGCCCAAGGAATATGGGTGAAGCGCTTCCCAATAGTCTTTTGCCCAAGATGATATTTTCTCCTTATCTTCTTTTTTATCAGAAATACCGACGATTACCATGGCATATCTTGCATCTCTGTAATTCCATGCCATATCTTTTTTCCCAGCTTTCGAGGCCTCCCCATCGATAACATACATATGCATAGTGCAATATCTTGTAGGCATGCTATTTGCAAATTTTATATGTAGGTCTATTGCTTCTTTGGGCAGATCATTCATATAGTCCGCTTTCCAGTACCATAGCAGACCAGGTGGATAAAGGCCATCAAAAAGTGTTTGTAAATCCGGGACTTTTATAGGGGCAACAAAATCCAGGGCAGGAGTTTTCTTTGCCCTGATGGGAGCAAAAACTTCCTCAGCTTTGTCGAGTTCTCCCGTATAACACCATACCACACCGCACATTTTTTTAAGGTGCAGATCTTCCGGAAATGGTGCAAATGGGGGAACTGTGAGATAGGCAAAATAACCGCTTAGTTCAGGGGGAGATTTTTTAAGAAAATGATGATGCCATTCCATCATTTCTTCAGCAGCTTCCATTTCCCATAACATGGGCCCGGCATATACTGTATGCAGCGGGGACAGCTTAAATAGGAAGGATGTAACCACGCCAAAATTTCCACCACCACCACGTAAAGCCCAAAACAAGTCATTGTTTTCTTTTTCTGAAGCTTTGACAATTTTTCCGTCCGCCAATACCACTTCTGCCTCTAAGAGGCTATCAATGGTAAGGCCCAAAGCCCTCGAAAAATTGCCCAATCCCCCTCCTAAAGTAAGTCCAGCCACGCCTGTAGTTCCAAATATACCCGAAGGTACGGTCATGCCCACTTCATGGGTGGCGAGGTCAAGTTCCTTTAATAAACATCCTCCCTGTACCCTTACAGTTTTATTAATTGTATCAATATTTATTTTTTTCATAGCAGAAAGGTCTATTACCAATGCATCATCTGCTACTCCGAGTCCGGCAGCATTATGACCGCCTGCTCTGACGGCAAGTAAAATATTGTGTTCCCGTGCAAATTTTACGCAGGTAACTACATCTTCTCTACCCGCACATAGCGTTATCATAGCTGGTCGTTTATCAATCATTCCGTTGTACACTTTTCGCGCTTCATCATATGAAGCATCGGCTGGCAGTATAAGTTTTCCCTGCAAACTTTTTTTCAATTCGGTAGTTAATTCTTGTGACATCTCGCAAAAGTTATGTGATTAATAAAATGGTTTAAGACCTCCTGGTGAAGGTACTTTGGTGGTTCGCAAATTTCATTTCTTAAAAGTTCAAAAACCTATCTGACAAGCTCAACTGAATACTTTCCGGAGACTGTCAGAACGCTGAATTTCATAAAATGCTGCCATATTGTTTTAGGGGAAAAAAGAAAGCAACACAAAAATCAAAGTCATAATCATGCCTTCACATCAATTGAACTATCACTAGCACAGCTGTATCGGCGTTATAAGCTGATTTTACCGCTTCAATACTGATATAATTGATCTTATGAAAATCCATCAATAAGGGCATGATCATATATTTTTATCGGCTGACTAAATTTGTCTGGTAGCCTTGTTTTCGGTATTGTAATGGTGCCGCTCCAAATTTTTCCTTAAATACACGGGTGAAATGAGTTACACTTTCAAAACCACTTTCATCACAAATTTCCGATACATTTTTTATGCTAGTATCTAATAAGTGTTTTGAGTAATCAAGCCTTTTATGTAATAGCCATTTTCCAGGTGTTGTTTGATAAATATCAATAAATTCCCTTTTAAAAGTAGAAACACTTCTTTGGGCCAGTCGGGCAAATTCAGCGATAGACAGATTAAAATAAAAATTGGCCTCCATTATTTCCGCTATAAGCGGCTTGTGCTGTTCGCTCATACTACGTACATAAGCAAGCAACCCGGCATTTTCCGGATTGGACAAGAGCATGATTAGCAATTCCTTGAACTTAAGCGTAAGCAAATCCTTTGGTGGAGATTGCTGTTGGTTAAAATATGGCAGAAAACTGTAAAAAAAAGCACGGGTCAAATCGTTCACTTTTATATCGATGAACACATCGCCTGGAGAGGCGGGCAACGATTTTAGTGGCCAAATAACCCGGTATTCCTTAAATAGCTGGCACAGAAACTCGTCCGGAAAATAAAAGGATAATATTTCCCAACCTTTTGTACCAATTTCCTGCTTCCAGGCACCTTTTTTTGCGAACAAGGTGGAGTGATCCGTCATAGTCCAAGACTGGAGGCCATGATGAAAGGTTTTGTCACCACCCAAGGTAAAACTTACCTGGTTGAAGTGGCTGTATAAATAAATATACTGATCAATTTGGGGACAGATATAGTGAACCACCAACAGATCGTTCGCAACAATCTGTTGAAATTCCTGAGGCCGGCTGGTTAAAAAATCGTAAGGATTATCCATGATTCAATTGAAATTGGATGTCTAATTAATTGCTTTCAATCAGCTGCACTAGCGAACCTTTTGGCAATTTATCCCTCAAAGGCCTATCGGGCTATTACTTCATTTTGGTTTTTCTTTACCGGGGGGGGGGGGGGTTGGTAAGATTTTCTAACGGGTAGGAACAACACAGTTCTGGAACAAATTAGCCTAGCTACAGATGAATTTTACCTACCATCTGAGGCTTCGTGCATTCAGAGAATTGATCAACTGTCTTCCCGAAACATAACCCCAATAAATTTACTGATGATGAAGATAATTACAAAATTTAAAAGATCAATTTCTGTTGCTACATGCCAAAGGAGTCCAACAATTTTTGATTTATCGTTGCATCAGTTTTTTGAGCCGGTTACCTTACAGGCTACAGCATATGTACTTCATCGAACGTCCGGATTCCCGCCTTCATCATTTTGAGAACCGGGACGTCCAAATAGAATATAATGCACGTCCTGGAATTGTCCTCCCGCCGGGGGTGGATTATTCTGGGTTGTATACCCGGCAGCATCGAACATTCTGCCATTTGGATGATATCTTCGTATGCTTAGATAGTCACCGTAACGGTTGACTGAACTTGTACTTAACCTTGGATAATAAACTACAAAATCGCCCATAAAACCGGCGGCATGATGTGCTTCCGTAGTATCCCCGCCCCAACCCAATGAAATGCCCACCTCACCATCACTGTTGGTTGCAAAACAGGGATAGGCGAAGGCATAATCATCATTCCATATCTGCATTTGTTCTAAAACCTTGTAGTCTGAAATACGGACTTTTACAACTTGTATCTGGGCATTTGAAAATCCGCCCCCCGCTCCGGCATTCCATGCATACCATACCTCTCCGCCCTTTCTGGTCAGTCCCAGGACCGCATTGCCGGGAAACCCAAATCCAAGCCAGTTTACCCCAGTAGGGGTATTGGAAGCGTAAGACTGCGTCCAGGAATTGACATCCCGGTCCCTCCAGGAATACTGTGTTTCCGATTCTTTCCAGGAGAACAGTCGCATCTTGCTGTTACTTACATGACCTGCCCAAAAAACTTCATCCCCTGTATTTTGGCTTACATGGCCACCATATGCATTGGCGCCGTCGGATGCCTGGGTAAACCAGAATGTAAAGCCTGAGCCGGTACTTATTTCCTTTAACGGCAAACGCATAATGATTAATCCTGTACCCACCGCATCACTGCTGATATAAATTGAATTATCCCCCACTGATACATCGGGGTAATCCAGCGCCCCGGTGGTTGCACCAACCTGGGTACTGGTAATATCCCAATAGGTCCATGCCGTAGCATTGGAATTTATCACATCGGCAGTGCTGGCCGCGGCAATTCTGATAATATTCGTTCCCAATAAACAATTCGCCCCAGTGCCACAAAACTGCATAAACCAAATAAACCGGTCTATTGAAGGTACATATTGTATTATTTGGTCACAACAAAAACCATTGCTGATGGTTGTACCCGCACCATCGGTTACCGGTCCACTTGGAAAAATGGTTGTAGGATCTATGGTATTGAAAGTAGCACCGCTGTCCAATGAGAGCATGACCCTGGAATTATAGGAATACAGCACAACGCTGCCATTGGCAGCGGCATTTACATCAGGCGTCATATTTACACCGTTTCCGGTGCCCTCGTTGTTGAATTGATAGAAGTCGACCGCTGCACCTGGCGGATTAACTGGATCCCCCAAGCTATCCAGTTCGATTTCCTTAAGATCAATTTTCTGAAAATCAGGGGTCAGATTCCCTCGTTTTGGACCGTCAGGAACAGCATATGGAGTGTCCATATTCTTGTCATCATCCTGCGGTGTAACAGGGGGGTATCTGGCTCCCCTTACCTCATGAGCCTCTACCGTACTGCTTTTAACTTCGTGTATTACCTGGGTAGGGTCATTCGGCACCTGGTGGTCATTACATTTCCATAACCACAAAAGCAAAAGAATAATTACAATTAAAGCAATTATCCAAAGTAGCGTACTTCTTTTCATGAATAAAGGGTGTTAATGTGGCATTAAAATTTGTATCGTTTATACACTAGGCAATATGGGGTGTTGTCTTAAAAGGGTGAAGCACGTCAAATTTTTAATAACTTACTGAAATCATTCATCCTTTAAAATCATTGAAACTGCTCCTATCCTCAGAACTGCTCGACCAAATATGTATAATTAAGGTAGTAAGAATTCTTGGTTCGTAATACCAAATTGTGTGCATTGTAAGATTATCTGTATAATCTACTAAAGACTCTATCCGGGATCCCTTAAATTTGAAATTCCTTTCACTTGAATTTGCCCAGTATAGTGCTATTTTCAGCAAAACAGCCTAAAATTCGGGACCGTCCGATCTGAACTTCTCTCGCAATACCTCCAGGGGTATCCGGGAGGCTTTTGAACAGGAAAATTAAATGACTGTGACTTGCATTCTGCAGTTGCGGAGTTGGAACGAATAAACAACGTTAACAAATAACCACGCATTCCCGTTAAAGGAGAACAATCCGAGGGGTCGGAAGGACCCAACATGAATTTTGTATTGACTAATCCGGGTGGGTTTTTGATGGATTATAGGGCTTCTAATAGTAAATTACCACTTCGTGTTGTCTCAATTTCAGTTGCGCCCCGGCATGCAATGAGACCACATTCTTGTAGACGCATAAAGCGTAAACAGAGCTTATCATCCCAAGATGAAGGATA
>JBGTLT010000006.1:0-1832 GCA_041743975.1 Zeaxanthinibacter sp. | reverse complement strand
CGGCCCGTGGAACTCAAGAAATTACGGTTCAATGTGGCTTACCTGACGGAATTCAAAAAAGTCGAAAATGCCATATTGATTAATCCAAAGCCGGTCGATGATAAAATACTTTCGTTGCCGCCCAATGATACGGTCAATTTTACGTTTAAGTTACCCGAACCCAAGATGGTAGCCCCGACCTATTTCAGGATCGCTATTTCCGATAACGGACTACCCTTCGGGCTCAATGGTAAAAACACCGAACTTTTATACTAACTCATGGAACCTATTCTAAGAACAGCGGATACCGCGGATTGGATTACCATCCTATTACTGTCCAGCATCCTACTTCTGGTGCTTGCCAAAAGCCTGTTCTATAGCCGGTTCTTGACCTTCATCATTCTACCCTTTAACAACAAGTACATTTTTATGTACAATAAAAAGGAAAAACTGATCAATTGGTTCCATATCTTCTTCACCTTCTTTCAGCTTATCAACTTTTCGCTTTTTGTTTTTTTGGCGGGAAATATTTTCTTCGCTACCCCGGGGAATGCCTATCCGATCATGTATCCGCTGATTCTAGGATGCATTTTGGGCTTCATCCTTATAAAGGTGGTGCTTCAACTGGGCAACGGCTTCATTTTTGGCTCTAACAAAGCCATTAGCGAGATCATTTTCAAAAAGCTGTCGTACCTGAATTACACAGGCCTGGTAATGTTTTTGGCGAACCTGTTGCTGGCTTATGTGGCAAGGGATTCCCAAATTGTAGTTTTCGTCGCTATCTTCCTAATTCTCTTGATAAATGTAATCGGTTGGGTAACCCTGTTGAGGAATCATCAAAAGTTAATCACCAATTATTTTTTCTATTTTATTTTGTACCTTTGCGCACTTGAAATTTCACCGTTCATTATTATTGGCAGTTACCTCAAAAATTAGATTATAATGTAAAAAATATCCTTGTACCCCTCGAAAAATGGAGATTTCAAAATATTGAACGGTTTCGATACGTTTCGTATCGGGAACAGCAACTAACAAGCAAACATCCGCAGATGAAAGTCAAAACGATTTTGGTATCACAACCGGAACCTAGGATCGAAAACTCGCCGTACTCCAAGTTGATTGATAAGGAAAAGGTGAAAGTCGATTTCAGGCCATTCATTCACGTTGAGGGAGTAGATGCCAAAGAAGTTCGCCAACAAAAGGTGGATTTGCGCAATTACACCGCCATCATACTGACGAGCAGAAACGCGGTCGATCATTTTTTCAGGATTGCCGAAGAAATGCGCTTCAAGGTGCCTGACAGTATGAAGTATTTCTGCCAATCGGAAGCCGTGGCCTATTATCTCCAAAAATACGTGGTATACCGAAAACGAAAGATATACGTAGGAAAACGTAATTTTCAGGAACTGGTGCCGCTTTTCAAGAAATACAAGGGCGAAAAGTTCTTGTTACCCTCTTCGGATGCTTTAAAGGATGAAATTCCAGAAATTCTAAACGGATTGGACATCGAATGGAAGAAAGGTACTTTTTACAAAACGGTCATTAGTGACCTTTCAGACCTTCGCAACGTGTATTACGACGTGCTGGTCTTTTTCAGTCCGTCGGGTATCGAATCCCTTCTGCAGAATTTTCCCGATTTTGATCAGAAGGATACCCGAATCGCAGTGTTCGGAAATTCCACGATAGATGCGGCCACCGAAGCGGGACTTCGCATCGATATCAAGGCACCCACTCCAGAAACCCCTTCCATGACGATGGCATTGCAGAAGTACATCACCGAAGCCAACAAGCGTTAAAAAACAATCCTAAATTCAAAAGGCATACCGCTGCGGACCGCCGCGGCGTATCTCCTC
>JBGTLT010000005.1:0-21360 GCA_041743975.1 Zeaxanthinibacter sp. | reverse complement strand
TGAATTATGTTCAGAGAGTCCCCTCCTTTCAGGAAGGGCGCCCCGCTGTGGCGGGGCAGGGTGGTCTCATGAATTATGTACAGAGAGGCCCCTCCTTTCAGGAAGGGCGCCCCGACTTTGATGAGATGTGGCGATCGAAATTTTCACCTATCGTTTGTAGAACAGAATTTAAATTTTTAAATACCATTCTGTTCTCAAACCGCAATACCTTAAGGCCCAGGTTTTCCAGAAACTTGTTTCTTTTTTTATCTCGTTGAATTATATCCGCATTGCGATGATAAGGCCCGTCCAATTCTATAATCAATTTTTCAGACGGACAATAAAAATCGACGATATAGTTATGAATGCTGTGCTGTCTTCTAAATTTTCTCCCCTCTAATTTACTATTAGAGAGGAAGTGCCATAACAATCGTTCTGCGGGGGTTGCGTTGTTCCGCAACGATTTTCTATACCTTTCGAGTCTCTTTTTGTTATGCATGAGACTGCTTTCCACAAATATAGATTTGAACTGTGAAAATTATGTGCAGTTTGCCCTCCTCTTTCTTCCCTCGCTCCGCGAGGGAATTCATTCTCCTCCTTAAAAGGTGGAGGTTTTACTCCCAACATGAATTATGTTCAGAGAGTCCCCTCCTTTCAGGAAGGGCGCCCCGCTGTGGCGGGGCAGGGTGGTCTCATGAATTATGTTCAGAGAATACCCTCCTTTCAGGAGGGGTTGGGGTGGTCGCACGGGAATTCATTCTCCCCTTAAAAGGAGGAGGTTTACTGATCCAGGGCGCGCGCTACTTTGGCATTCCAATTTTGCTGCTGTTCCCGGTCCCTGGAGAAGTTGGTTTCTTTATCATAGCTATCTTGATACTCAGCAAGTTCCCGGTTTACTTGACGGAACAGTGCCCCCACCTCAGCTTTGACATTCCGGCTGAAGCTGGTTTCCCTCAGCAGCTTGCGAAACCTGCGGGCAAACAATTCCGAAATATCAAAATGGAGTTGTTCATGGCTCAGGATGACCGCATCACACACTTCTGGCTGGTACCAGGATTTCCCGGGGTAGAAACAGGTGTTCACGGTAAAATCCAGCGTAAATTCCCCATTGTCCTCCTGCGTTGAAAATTCATAGCTAATGCCACTTGCCGTTATTGCGGCGGCATTGGAACGGGTATCCGGTTTGGCCTTAAAATCTGGCCAGGTCAGTTTTAAGCCTGGCTGCCAGAGAATGGATTCGAATTCCTGGGTGGCACCGCAAAAAGCAGATAACAAGGCTCCAATCCATAGTATGTTCCTTACAACACCCAATTGAATGTAATAAAGCGTTCAATGTCCGGATGCAAACTTTGATTCACCGGGCAGGTGTTCGCCGTATGTTCCAGGATCTTGCGGTTCTTTACCGAAATCCCGGCGGGCAATTGAAGGTCTATATCAATCCGGGAAATCCTCCTCGGGTCTGCCGCCATATGCTTGGTAACTACTGCGGTGGAATTTGCCAGCTCCACCTCCATATCCCTCGACTTGATCCCCATCATTGTAAGCATACAGGTGGCAAGTCCGGTTGCGACGGTATCTGTCGGGGAAAAGGATTGGCCCATACCATGATTATCGGTAGGGGCATCGGTGATGTACTGGCTCCCTGACTTAAGATGGACGCAGGTGGTACGCAGGTTGCCGGTGTAGGTTACTTTGGAAGTCATATCTAGGGATTAATTTCTTTGATAAACATATTATCAAACATCATAATATAAGAAGCTGAATTGTAATAGCCCGAAGCAGGATCTTTGGTATAATTGAACTTATTGGCGCTGTATTCGGTAATGCCAACAAGATCCGCAGCTTCAAACAAATTCGATTTATAAGCCAATTTCAGCAGCAGGTCATACGTGAGGTCAAATCCCCTGACAGCGTAGCGGTCAGGATCGCTTCCCCATTTCTTCCGATACTGTACGACAAATCCGTCATTCCCTACTTCGCGATAAGAAGAGGGAAAGGTAAATCTGAGGTTAGATAAATGCGTACTGCTGATGACATCATTATCAAATGCCCGGTTCTTATTGGTAGTGAACATGCGAACCTTCACTTTTTCATTATTGGATGAATTAAGGATTGACGTGACGCCGGGAACCAGTTTTACATTATCACTTTCCACAAAAATCCAATTATCATTTTCTTCCACCAGCATTTCGGTAAATGTTTCCAGGTTGATGGAAATATTCTCTTCCTCCTCCTTTATTTCCACAAGTCGCGCCTGTGGGAATTTTGCCATGATCTGTTGTGCTGCCACTTTATTTTTCTCATCGGCTATGACAATTATGTTCTGGTCCGTTACCTCCCCTTCCATATACTCCAGCATGCTCCTCCTCAATACCGTGTCGGTTGGGATACTAAAGAATACATTTGCCAGGCTAAGGTTACTGTCCGATGCAATCGGGGCAATGACGGGGATTTGGAATTTGGCCGCCTGCACTGCTACTTCATTCAGGGATTTCGCATCAAGCGGGCCGATAATGGCACTCACCCCTTTCAAATTTTCCTGCATCAGGATTGATTTTACCTTCTCCAGGCTCAGCTGTGTATCCAGGGTTTTTACATCAACGGAAATTCCGAGTCGGGCTACGGAATCCAATGCCACCAGAGCCCCTGTATATAAGCCCAGGCTATAGCTTATAGCATTGCTCCTTTCAATGGCTTCCGCTGCGCTTTCCGCATCCTCCAGGTTGATCTTGTCCAACCGGAATGGCAGCATGAACACCAGCTTGGGTTTATGATCCATATGGATACTATCCAGCAGGTTGATCTTATCCAATATCAGGGAATTCTTAACCTCCAGGTCTGATGCTTTTTCCTTGGGTAATTTAAGTATCATTCCAGACTTCAGCCCCTGGGCCAGTTCCGGGTTGAGTTGAGAGAGTTCCCTCCAGCTTATCCCAAGGTTGCGGGTAAGTGAATACTCCGTCTGCTTAGGTTTTACCTCATAAAATATAAAATTATCGGTATTCACGGCCCCTTCGTCCTGTGTCCTTTTCGGTAATCTGATAACCATTCCCTCCTTTAATCCGCTGCGTTGTACGATCTCAGGGTTGAGCCTTACAATCTCGTCCCCTGGGATGCCATATTCCTGGCTCAGGCTGAAAAGTGTTTTTTTTGGGGGTACAGTGTAGGACTCATACAATTGAACTTGCTGCTGCTCCAATGTGCTGCCGGCAATTCTCGGTAACAGCAACTCCTGCCCTATGGCCAGTTCACTGGTAGATTCGGGTAAAGTAGGGTTCAGCGATAGCAGGCTGTCCATGGTTATTCCATACTTGCTGGCAATGCTATACCGGGTCTCTTTGGGTTGTACCACATACTTTTCAAAATCGTCCGGGTCTAGTGTTTCTTCCCCCACTGCAGCCCCGGCATAACGCGGAATCCGCAGCACCATTTTCTTTTCCAACTGATTTGAATACAAGTCCCGGTTATAGCGCTTGATCTCATCTTCACTGATAGCATACCTTTTTGTAACGCCAAACAGTGTTTCGTTTTTCCGAACCCTATGGGATGTAAACCCAATGGGTTCCCGCTGAGAAACCGCTATCTCATTCGTATCCTTCCGGGTGGTTTGTTGTGAGGCTGAGGAGTTGTACGCTGTATCTGAAGGCAATGGGATGGCCAGTATGGTATTGGGGCTCAATATCCCGCCCTCCTTTATTTCCTTGTTATATTTCAGGATATTGCCAGTAGTAACTTTGTATTCCCTTGCAATACTGGAAAGGGTTTCACCCCGCTTTACCGCATGGGTGGTAAACTTTTGTTGGGCTGTAGCCTTACAACCCATAGAAAAGAGGACATACAGCAGCGCCAGGTAGATATATAATTTGTTCATAGTTATTCCCATTCGATGGTCGCCGGAGGTTTGGAACTAATGTCATATACAACCCTGTTCACCCCGGGCACTTTATTAATTATATCATTTGATGTTTTCTGCAAAAACTCATATGGAAGGTTTACCCAATCTGCCGTCATACCGTCTGTGCTTTCAACCGCCCGTAAAGCTACACATTTTTCATAAGTCCGTTCATCCCCCATAACCCCCACACTATGCACCGGAAGTAGCATGGCCCCTGCCTGCCAAACCTTGTCATATAATTTCCATTCCCGCAGGCCATCAATAAAAATCGCGTCCACTTCCTGCAACATTGCCACCTTCTCTCTGGTAATATCGCCTAAAATCCTGATAGCTAGTCCCGGTCCGGGAAAAGGGTGCCTTCCAAGGCGTTCCTCATTGATACCCATACTGGCACCGACCCTTCGAACCTCATCCTTGAACAACATCTTCAGTGGTTCCACCACTTTCAATTTCATAAAATCCGGGAGGCCCCCAACATTATGGTGGCTTTTAATAGTTTCGGAGGGGCCACCGGTAGCGGAAACCGATTCGATCACATCCGGGTAGATTGTTCCCTGGGCAAGCCATTGGGCATCATCAATCTGGTGTGCCTCATCGTCAAAAACTTCAATAAATACACGCCCGATGATCTTTCTTTTCAATTCAGGATCCTTCTCCCCTTCCAATGCATCCAAAAAGCGTGCCGAAGCATCCACCCCTTTTACATTGAGGCCCATACCTTTGTATTGGTCCAAAACATCACGGAATTCATTTTTTCGTAGCAAGCCGTTGTTTACGAAGATACAATGCAGGTGCGTACCAATAGCCTTGTGCAGCAATACGGCGGCCACCGTAGAGTCGACACCGCCCGAAAGCCCCAGAACAACTTTCTCCGACCCAATTTTTTCCCGTAATTCACTTACCGTGGTGCCTACAAAGGCATCCGGGGTCCACGTTTGTGCTACTCCCGCAATATGAACAAGGAAATTTTCCAGCACTAGTTTTCCTTCGGTAGTATGGTATACTTCGGGGTGGAATTGGATCCCATAAGTATCTTCCCCTTTGAACTTAAAGGCGGCAAATCCGACATCATTGGTACTGGCCAGGAGTTCGGCATCAGGGGGCAGTGCCTGTATGGTATCCGCATGGCTCATCCATACCTGGGTACCATCGGATATCCCTTTGAAAAATGGGGACCCGCTTTGTATAAAAGTTAATTTGGCCCTGCCGTACTCCCTGATATTCGAAACGGCTACATTCCCCCCGTTGAAGTGGGCAAGATACTGTGCCCCGTAACAAATCCCCAGCAGGGGTTTTTTGCCCCGTATCTCGGAAAGATCTGGATGGAGTGCGTTGATTGCCCTGACTGAAAAAGGGGAACCGGACAGGATCACTGCCTTATAGGATGAAAGATCTTCAGGTAATTTATTATAGGGCTTAATCTCACAGAATATATTAAGCTCCCGAACCCTCCTGGCGATTAATTGTGTGTACTGGGAACCAAAGTCAAGAATAAGGACGTTGTTTTGCATCCGCAAAAATAGTAAAATGAAAAATCTATAAAACTTTCTTTTGGGTATATTTATAAGCATAATTTTAAAAGTTATCAAATGAAAAATGGAATTGCACTGCTGATCCTGATTTTGCCACTTGCTATAAATGCACAGGAAGGCTGGACCCTGAGTTCCGGGAAAGTGGAACAATACACAGGAATTGTCACAGCCAATGGCCGGATTGGTATCCTTCCGGAAGACAAACCTTTTCAAACCCGGTCCATCATTTTGAACAATGTTTATGACAAGGAATCCCCCCTTGGAGTAAGTAAAATTTTGCTCGGGATGAACTTTGCCAGCCTGGAAATGGAGATAGACGGGGAGCAGGTTTCCGAAGCCAATGTGACCGATTTTAAACAGGAACTGAACCTGAAAACAGCTGCTTTTACCACTTCCTTCCGCTTTTTGGACAAAGCGAATATAACTTATACTATTTATGCACTTAGGAATGTTCAATATACTGGTTATGTAGATGTTAAAGTAATTCCTACAAAATCAATTAAAATAAAAATGAGCGGCAAAATAAGCATCCCGGAAGAGTACAAGGATCCGGTTAGCACCTTCAGGGTTTTAAAGGATCTAGAAACCACTATGCCCATCCTGCAGACCGTTGCCAAAAGCCGTCTGGAAAAACATACGGTTGCTACTTCCGCCACTTTTATCTGGCACGCTATAAACTCTACCCGCGAAGATCTAAGGCCCGCTTTGAACCATCAGATCATATCGGATTATGACAACCGGCTTTCCTTTGAAAAGGAATTGCAGAAGGATGATGTTTATGAATTTGCCTGGACCGGTGCAGAATGCACCACCCAGGATTTTGCAGACCCGCAGACTGAATCGGAGCGATTTGTGATCTTTAACCTGTTGACACCCCGGAAGGACCTTTTGGGGGAACATACAAAGCTCTGGGAAGAATTGTGGGAAGGTGATATAGAAATTGAGGGGAACTTACAGGACCAGCTGGATGTACGGCTGGCTCTTTACCACCTGTATGCATTTTCCAGGGGCGATTCTGACCTCAGCATTGCCCCTATGGGATTGTCTTCGCAAAATTATAACGGGCATATTTTCTGGGATACTGAACTTTGGATGTTCCCACCTTTACTATTACTTAACCAGGATATCGCCCGTTCGCTGGTTAACTACCGCTCGGACCGTCTTGAAAAGGCGCGGCAAAAAGCCCGTAACTTTGGGTATAAGGGGGCGATGTTCCCGTGGGAAAGTGATGATACGGGGGAAGAAGCCACCCCTGCCTGGGCCCTTACCGGGACTTTTGAGCACCATATAACCGCAGATGTAGCCATTGCCTTCTGGAACTATTACAGGGTTACCCAAAATAAAGACTGGTTGGCAGAGAGGGGGTATCCCATGTTGCGGGAGGTTGCAGATTATTGGGTGAGCCGGGTGGTTCCCAATACGGATGGTAGCTACAGCATAAAGAATGTGGTAGGCGCAAATGAATTTGCCCCGAATGTGGACGATAATGCATTCACCAACGGATCGGCCATTACCGCCCTGGAATTCGCCACAGAAGCCGCGCGGGAAACAGGGGCGAGCCCCAATCCGCAATGGGCCGAGGTTGCCGGAAAGATCAGGATACTCCAATTCCCCGACGGCACGACCAGGGAACACAGCAGGTATGAAGGGGACCGTATCAAACAGGCTGATGTAAACCTGCTCTCCTACCCGCTTCATGTGATTGCAGATAAGGCAACCATCCGGAAAGACCTAGCTTACTACGAACCCAAACTGGCCGAAGAAGGCCCGGCCATGGGTCAGTCCGTCTTTGCCATACTTTATGCACGATTAGGGGATGCTTCTGAAGCATACCGGTTATTCAAGCGGAGTTATGAACCCAATAAGAGGCCACCCTTTGGGGCACTGGCCGAATCGGCCACCAGCAACAACCCTTACTTTGCCACCGGGGCCGGTGGAATGTTGCAAGTGGTATTATTTGGGTTTGGGGGATTGGATATAACGGAAACCGGTATTATCCAACAAAACCCAATCCTTCCCGAAGAATGGAAATCCCTCATCCTCAAGGGTGTTGGACCCGATAAAAAAACCTATACCATCAAGTGAGCTTTTTCTGGCCAACCGCTGTAAAAACACTTTCAAGATATTACTGCCAACAAGGATTTATTGATATGGTCGGTTCAATGGTTCTTTTTGATAATTTTACGGTTATAAACCATTAGGAGTCTTTATGAAACACCTTACCGCAATTATCTTTGCCGCGGCCATCGTCCTGGCTGCTTATTTTTTAGGGCACGCCTACGTCAAAAGGGCCCAGCCATTCCATACCATTTCCGTTACCGGGAATGGGAGTGAAAATTTTACCTCAGACCTGATTGTTTGGGAGGGAAGCTTTTCAACTTCCAATTATGAACTGAAAACGGCCTTTGAAGAATTGAACACGGACAAGGAGGTCGTTAAAGACTATCTGGTTTCGAAAGGGATCAAGGCCGGAGATATTATTTTCAGTTCGGTTCAGACGCTGGAAAAGTTTGACAATAATTACGATAACGGGAATTTTGTTGGCACTACCTTCAAAGGCTACCAACTTATCCAATCCATCCAGATTGAATCTACCGATGTGCCTATGATCGAGCAATTATCGCGGGAAATAACAGAATTGCTGAACAAGGGAGTACAACTCAATTCATCCCCGCCGCGGTATTACTATACGGCACTGGCAGACCTTAAAATTGAAATGATCTCCAAGGCGACTGAAGATGCGCGGATGCGGGCAGAAAAGATAGCTGCCCATGCCGGAGGTAAAATGGGAGGCCTGATCTCGGCACAAATGGGGGTTTTCCAGATAACGGGACAGAATTCAGGGGAAAGCTTTAGCTGGGATGGAGTTTACAACACGGCATCCAAGAACAAAACAGCGTCCATCACGATGCGACTGGAATACAACGTGGACTAGGAAGGTGTGCCGCTGAACATGGAAGTATAGCAACCGGAAAAATAAAAGGCCCTGACATGGACGACAGGGCCTTTCAAATCAAAAACCAACCTAAACACATGAACTTATTATGACACTGATTGAATTGAAAAAATCTTTTTCATAACAATCTTTGTCTATAGAACAATCATATTTAAAAAAACCCTACCCACCTTCCTGCATTTTTTTTAACTTTAATAGAAAAGCGATGGAGATGACCCGTATTTATTGGGATGAATTAACCCATGATTTGGAGAATGGAGCTACTGATAAGGGCCACCCATTTCATTATTTTACCCTTGGGACTGTTGGTTTGGACCATACGGCGCGTTTGCGTACAGTTGTTCTGAGAAAAATTTCGAGTGAACTGCACCTGCTCATTTTTACAGATGACAGATCAAAAAAAATAGTCCATCTGAAAGAAAACAACAAGGTTGGGCTGCTCTTCTACGACCCCCATAAAATGCTGCAAATCCGTATCGAAGGCATAGGGGCAATCCTCAAGGATTCTGCGACAAAGGAGAAGTACTGGGATACCATAGAACCAAAATCAAAGAAAGATTATACCACCACCTCCACGCCGGGCAGCATCATCCCCAACCCAAACGCGATAGAATACCTGGATAGTAAAAATCATTTTTGCGCAGTGGAAATAATCCCTTTCAAGTTAGAATACCTTAAACTTCAGAACCCTAACCACCTGAGGGTAAGATATTCCAGGGAACACAATGACTGGGAAGCTGAATTCCTGGTTCCTTAGTACGAAAGCACGAGGAACTGCAGTTGCAAAGGGCGCATTGACTTCATAAGCTCAGGGATCAGGTCCTCCCCCATTTCCAGGTATAATTCCGAGAAATTAAGATGCCTTTCCTGCAGGGAGTGGTTTGGAAAAAGTTCGTTCTGAATAGCTGCCATCCGCACAACCTGGTCCTTTAGTTTGCGCTTCTGAGCTTTGAGCAACCGTTTTTCAAGCCTGGTAAGGCCCTTTTTCTGTTTTACCTCCTGCGCCTTAACAGCACCCAGGAAAGAGGCGTCAGTTTTGGCAGCCATATCATACAGTTCCCGGAATTGTTCTTCCAGCATTTTTTTCTGGGGGGTTAAGTCGATCTCAATATTGGATATCTCCCGGATCTTTTTATTGATAAAACTACTCTGTGGCATAAACAGGTCGGTTACCTTCAGGTTTAGTTTTTTAAGTTTCCGGTATTGTTTTTCCGTGATGAGCAGTGCGGAATTCCGAAGCAGGAGGATGGGAAAAGTTAACTCCATGGCTTCAAATGCAGATTTGAGCTGTAGCCAGTACGCCAATTCCCCTCCCCCGCCAATATAGCACAGGTTGGGGAGTACCACTTCCTGGTAAAGAGGTCTTGTAACCACATTGGGTGAAAAGCGTTCCGGATGCGCTTCCAGCTCGGCCAGGAGCTCGACTTCCGTAAATTCAAGGTCCGTATCCACCACAAAGTATCGGCCTTCCCGGAGCACGATACGTTCCCGGATCCCGTGCGTGAGATAGAAATAATTGATCTCCCTCGGGTTAACCTGAACCCCATAATTTTCAGGTAATTGCTGTAATGCATCTGAAGTCAGTCTTACTTTATCAAAGGAAAGCTGATCCTGGAGGTCGCGCTTCACATATGGAACCAACAGGCTCTTCAGCGCTGCATCGTCCCCGTCCAGAATCACCAGGCCATATTCGCCAAAAAGTTCATTGACCAGAGTTCTTGTGGCGGTAGCGAGGTCCTTGTGTTCGAGGTAGGCCTGCCGGAACAATTCCTTCAACCGGTTGGCATTGTCACTGTTGCCAACTTCCAGGGAGAACATTTTGTGGACCGCCTCGAGCCCATCCGTGGACATATGTCCTACGGCACCACCGGCCTCCCGGTTCCACTGTAATTTTTTACCCCGGAAATTAAAATAATTGATTTCTTCCAGGTCATGGTCCTCCGTGGCCATCCAATATACCGGGACAAAATTATTGTCGGGATACTCCTGTCGCAATTCGTTGGAAAGGTTGAGGGTGGAAATGATCTTATACAGGAAATAAAGAGGGCCCATAAAAATATTGAGCTGGTGGCCGGTCACCACGGTAAAGGTATTGCCTTCCCCCAGTAGTGTTATGTTGTCACGGACCTTCTTAGGAGCCGGTAAGCTGCTGTATTGAGAAAGGAGGCTGTTGTAAAGGATTTTTCGATGTCCTTCGGGATAGTTCCTTTGTTTTTCGGTGATTTGTTCCTGAAAGGCAGCGAGTTTGGAAAACCTGTGGTAGAACGGCCGGATACTTTCTTTTTCATCCAGATAGTCGCATATCAAATCAGAAAAGTAGCCGGTTTTATCAAAAGGTATACACTCAATGTCCATGGAAAGTTTTAAATCCGACCAAAGATAAAATTCTTCGGTTTTTCTATTCCCAAAAATACGTTAAGATGTTTAAACAGGGGCAGACCATGCCGGGAACCCGCAAGGCCCGCCGCATGAATGCTTTGTTACGGACCGCTTGACTTATATTCCATCACAGCTGCAGAATAAACCCGGCATTTCGTATACATTTGTTAGCTTTGATTCCTTATCTAAAAAATCTTTATGAAGCATATCTTAGCCATCCTGCCCTTTTTTTGTAGTGTATTATTAACCGCACAGGGACTTCAATCACCTTCGGAATTTTTGGGGTACGAACTGGGAAGCCGGTTTACCCGGCACCATCAGGTGGTGGATTATTACCGGTATGTTACAGCAGCAGCCAGGGACCGGGTGCAACTCCAGGATTATGGGAAGACCAATGAAGGGAGGCAGCTTTTGGTTGCTTTTGTCAGTTCCGCGGAAAATATCCTCAACCTGGAAAACATCCGTGCTGAGCACCTGAAAAGTACCTCTGGGGAAGGCGATGCCACCATGGCTATCGTGTGGCTAAGCTACAACGTACATGGCAATGAAAGTGTCAGTACGGAGGCATCCATGCAGACCCTCTATGAATTACTGACCAGCAAGCAGGGCTATTTGGAAAATACGGTGGTCATTATAGATCCCTGTATCAACCCGGATGGCCGGGACCGGTATGTCAACTGGTACAACCAATTTAAAAATACACCCAACAATGTAGACCCTAACAGCAAAGAGCACCATGAAGGCTGGTGGAGCGGCCGGAGCAATCACTATATGTTCGACCTCAACCGCGATTGGGCATGGCTTACCCAGGTAGAAAGCCAGCAAAGACTGCAGCAGTACAACCGTTGGCTACCCCATGTACATGTGGATTTTCATGAGCAGGGAGTCAATAACCCATACTATTTTGCACCTGCGGCGGAACCGTTCCATGAAGTCATTACGGATTTCCAGCGGAGTTTCCAGGTGACCATCGGGAAGAACCATGCCCGGTATTTTGATTCCAATGGCTGGTTCTACTTCACCAAAGAAGTGTTTGACCTTTTCTACCCCAGTTACGGGGACACCTACCCTACTTACAACGGTGCCATTGGCATGACCTATGAACAAGGGGGCAGCGGGGAAGCTGGCCTGGGGATTATAACCGCCATAGGCGATACGCTTACCCTGAAGGACCGTATTGCGCACCACCTGACCACCGGTTTATCTACAGTGGAGGTCGCAGCGGGCAATGCAGCCAGGCTGAATGAGGAATTCCAAAAGTTCTATAAGGCCAAAGACTTCAAATTCAAGAGTTTTATCCTGAGTGGAAATCCTGATAACCTGGATGCCCTGTCGCGACTCCTGGACCAACACCAGATTAAATATGAGGCCGGGAAGGGCGGTACGTACAAGGGATTGAATTACATGAACGGCAAAACCGAAAGCCTGAAGACCGGCAGAAACAGTATGGTGGTTTCTACGAACCAGACAAAGGGGACACTGGTGAAGGTGCTTTTTGAACCCAATGCCAAATTAAGCGATTCTCTCACCTATGATATTACGGCCTGGTCATTGCCTTATGCTTATGGACTGGATGCCATAGCATCTGAGTCCCTTACAGAAGGTGATGCCTATGAAAAAACTATGGTACCCCCGGAACTTACGGCCCCCGATGCCTATGCCTACCTGGCAGATTGGAACAGTATGGAAGATGCACGCTTCCTCACCGCCATAATGGAAAAGGACATCCGTGTTCGCGCTGCTCAGAGCCCGTTCAAACTGGATGGGCAGTCCTATGAAAGGGGAACTTTGATCATTGCCAGGGCCGATAATAAGAATATCAAAGAATTTAATTCACTGCTGGCCGGGGCGTCACATACCTACCACAAAAAATTGGTTGCTACACAAACAGGGTTTGTAGAAGGGGGCAAGGATTTCGGATCCGGGTATATCCGGATGATTCCAAAAGTAAAAGTTGCTGTGCTTTCAGGGGAGCCTACTTCCAGTCTTCGGTTTGGGGAAATATGGCATTTCTTTGAACAGCAGCTTAACTACCCCCTTACCGTGCTGGATGCGGATTATTTGAAACAGGTAGACCTGTCCGGGTATGACATCCTCATTCTGCCTGATGGATGGGGGTATGAAGAATTTATGGACAAGGAGACTCTGGCCGCGATAAAGGAATGGGTTTCTTCCGGGGGCCGGTTGATCGCAATGGGTGCGGCTATCAAAAGCATAGACGGGAAGAAAGGATTTGGAATCCAGGCCCGGGAAGAGAAAAAGGATACGGTGGTAACCGCTGTACAATCTTATGAGCTCACCCAGCGGGAGCAAATAAAAAGTGAGATCACAGGGGCCATATTCAAGACACGGGTAGACCCTACCCACCCATTGGCATATGGTTATGGCGATACCTATTTTACACTAAAATTAGGGGATGACAGCTTTGACTACCTTAAAGATGGCACGGTTGCCTATCTGGAAGATACCCCGAAGCCGGTAGCCGGATTTGCCGGGAGTGAAGCATTGAAAAAAATGGGCAATACGCTTGTATTTGGCGTTGAGCAACACGGCCAGGGGCAGGTGATTTATATGGTAGATAACCCCTTGTTCCGCGGATTCTGGGAAAACGGGAAACTGTTCTTCGTGAATGCCCTTTTCATGATGGAATAAGAAGGGGACATGACCCCTCCTAGTATAGCATGAAGGAAGCGAAGATAATCCCGAAGGCGGCAATGGGAACAATGATAAGCAGGTAGATAAAGGCAATGGTACCGGCCTTGAAGAATGCCCCCAGCTTGCTGCTCCGGTAGAAATTGCGAAGTGCTATCATAAGGTACAGGAGGAAGGAAAGCATCACCAATACTTCAATCCAAACAGCAATATCCACCAGCATATTAGCCACAAGCATAACACAGAAGGTAGTAAACATGAAGGTAAAAAAGTAGAAACTGAATACCATATGGTGCGCAAAATTACCCCTTCGCCAATAGAATATTTTCAACAGGAGTGCAAAGAGGGGCATCAGGAGGAACATGGCGATGGGTATGGTATCATAAAGAGCTTGCAGGACCCCGTCTCCCTGCTTTTCATACATCTTTAACGCCTGGGCATAGAACCTCTTCGTCAGGGTACTGGCATTGGGCTCCATTCCTATGGCTGCCAGTTTTTGATCCAGGGGGGCACCGGCAGCTATAAGGGAATCAAGTTCATCTCTGCCAAAATCAAAGTTAAGGGTATTAGGTCGATCACCGGATGCAATCAGGGAATCAATACCCTCCATATCCTTATCGGTAAAACCTGTATATACCTGGCTGTCCTTCAGGGCTTTTTGTGCTTTCTGCAATTGCAGGGAATCTTTTTGGAGATTCAGTGTATCCAAAGTGACCTCTCTTATCAGTCCCTTTTTAAAGGATTCCGTCACTTCATTATCTGCCTGCCGCACCCGGAATGAAAAAAGAAAAAAGAACACCACGGATATGAACAGGTAGAACTGGGCCGGGTGCAAATATCGCTGTCGTTTGCCATCCACAAACCGCCTGGCGAGCACACCCGGCCGGATCATCAAAGGGATAAAACTCCTGAAAAAACGCGCATCCACCGAGAAATAATTGCTGATGGTATTGCTGAAAAGCACTCCAAAAGTCAGGTGGTCTGCAGCCTCCTGCCCACATCGCGGACAATACTCAAAGTTCGGCTCCAGCGGTAAACCACAATTTTTACAAGGATTGGTTGATGACATTGGTTATTGTTTGATTAAAATTACAAAAAGAATACAGATATAGGGCATATTGGCCATATTTCGGATGGGAATGCTTTCAGGAATAATGGCAGACAATAGTAAATTGACAGAGGTACACCCGAATGGCACTTTTTGGGACACCTCCTTCCAATCGTGAATTGAAGCCGGTTCTTCCCGTGTGACCCGCCCGATAAGCACCACTCCTTCAGCCAGCGGTGCGACTTTTATTGGCAGCATAGTGTAATGGGTTATCCAAATATTGGTAAATTTAGAAGCATTATGAATTTAAAACTCAGGTCTCATGGTAATCAAAAAATGGTTATTACTAAAAATGGTACTACTAACTTTTATGATATGGTATGGTATACCAATTGGGTTTGCACAGGAACTCCCCAGCAGATGGGACGAAATCACCGCCAGTGACTGGCCCGCTGCCCTGAAGAAGTCGGACCGCACCTGCATTTTACCCATGGGTATCCTGGAAAAACACGGACCGCATGTGCCCATTGGTTCAGACCTGATCAAAGTACGGGAGTGGTCTGCACGGGCCACCAAGCGGGAATATGCAGTTGTCTTCCCGGATTTTTTTTATGGGCAGATCAATGAAGCCAAGCACCAACCGGGAATCTTTTCCCTGCCACCCCGTGTGGTGTGGGATTTGCTGGAAGCAACCTGCGACGAAATAGCCCGCAATGGTTTTACTAAGATCGTGATCATAAACGGACATGGTGGCAATCCACAAATGATCCGCTATTTTATGCAGACACGCCTTGCGAAAAGACGCGATTATGCGGTATTCTTCTTTGAGCCAGACTCGGATCCGGAGTATGTCACTAAAATGAATGCCCTGCGAAAATCGGACCCCTCACAGGACCAGCATGCCGGTGAGCGGGAAACATCGGAGATACTCTACCTCCGCCCCGATCTGGTTAAAATGGGCACCGCTGCAACTGAATCAGGGGCCAACCAAAAACGGTGGGACATCCCAAACGTCTACACGGCTATCTGGTGGTACGCCAGTTATCCGAACCACTATGCAGGAGAAGGCGACAAGGCATCCAAAGAATTGGGGCAATTGGTAACGGAACATTATATCGATTCCTTTGTCACAGCCCTGAAAGCCATCAAAGCGGACACCAGCACGATACAGCTCCAGAATAAATTTTTTGATGAGGTAGGGGAATGAATTCAGAAGGAGATGCACCAAATTCAATAAAAATAAATACTGCCATGACACTTCAGGAAACTCTCAAACACCTTGAATCACTCGGCAACGATAAAATGAGGTTACAAAACATCCGGCACGGAGCCGGCACAAACCAGTTCGGTGTGCGTCTTGGTGATATACGGAAGCTGGCGGGGAGGATAAAATCAAATCACCCACTGGCCCTTGAGCTCTGGGAAACAGGGAACACAGAGGCGCGGCTATTGGCAACCCTGATCGTTGAGCCACGGAAATTATCCCCTGCAGAGATGGATTCAATGGTTCGGTCCGTCACTTTTTTACAGGTGGCTGACTGGCTTAATTCCTATGTTGTTAAAAATCACCCGGACAGGGAGACCCTGCGGTGTTAGTGGTTAGAATCAGATGATCCCATGGCTGCACGGGCCGGTTGGAGTTTGACCACCGGTCGGATTGTCCTCAGTCCGTCCGGACTCGACCTGCCAGCCCTAATGGACCGGATTGAATCAGAAATGGGAACAGCGCCGCCGGCAGCGCAATGGACAATGAACTTTGCCCTGGCCCATATCGGGATCCATTTCCCGCAACACCGGGAGCGGGCCATCTCTATCGGAGAGAAGTTAGGGCTCTACCGGGATTATCCCGTTTCAAAAGGTTGTACGTCCCCCTTCGCCCCCATCTGGATCAGGGAAATTGTCAGCCGTCAGGGAATAAATTCGTGATAAATGGATGATGCGGGGGATAAACCCGGTACTAAAAGGGAAAAGGACTCCCTACTTATCATTCAACCCATGGAAACACTGGGATATCCCGCCGTTAAGCTAAGCTTTTAAGTAAAAATTGACCTGTCTACCCCTGCTGCTTTTCAAATAAAATGCTACATTTAGAGGGTGCCTTCCGGCGCCGGCCTTTAACAGAATACTAAAACATAACGAAAATGATGAAAAAAATAGTACTATCCCTGCTTGCCCTGATATGGTCCACCCCTGCCCTCTTTGCAGCGGGATCCTGCGAATTTCCCACCCCTGAAAACGGCTTCCTGGGTATGTGGGGCATTGAGATTGAAAGTGGAGGCGTTGGCTGGCTCAACGTATATGATAAAGAAGGCTTTTTGGATGGGGAACTCTTATGGATCGGGGGCAGTGTTTTACCCGTTGCCGATATCTACCTGGTAGATGAGAATACGCTGGTAGTAACCCGTACCAATGAACAGGTCCTCAAAAAAGGCGAGGAAGGGAAGGAGCGCAAACACATACAGACCTGGACCCTTCGCATCAGCCGGACAGGAGATGAAATAACAGGTACCATGACGGGGCCTTCCTCGGAGGGGACTGGGGAAATGGTAAGCCGGTTTACCGGTAAAAAGATACCGCCTCCAGGCCCTGCACCCGATTTAAGTACTGTAAAATATGACAAGCCCATAGAACTTTTCAACGGGAAGGACCTGAGTGGATGGGGGCCTGTGGACCCGGACATGGCAAATGGTTTTATGGTAGTGGATGGCACCCTGAAGAATGATCCTGTGCAACCTGAAAACGGGGAGCATGTTTCTTACGGAAACCTGCGTACGGATCAGGAATTTGAAGATTTTAATTTGAAACTGGAAGTCAATGTGCCCAAGGACAACAACAGTGGGGTTTACCTTCGCGGCCTGTATGAAATACAGGTGGTTGACTCCTATGGTTTGCCGAAGGATTCCCATAATATGGGTGCGGTCTATAGTCGCATTACCCCAGGAGAGGCAGCCGAAAAGCCTGCGGGCGAATGGCAATCGCTGGACATTACCCTGGTTGACCGCCATATAACCGTCATCTTTAACGGGAATAAAATCATAGACAACCAGCCTGTGGATGGCCCTACCGGCGGGGCGCTCAGCTCCGATGTGTTTGCACCCGGCCCTATTTACCTTCAGGGGGACCATGGCAGTGTTGCCTACCGGAATATTGTATTGACACCGGTTTTATGATCCGGACGGAATTAAAAACAGCAGGGCCCGTTAAAAATTTATCCCAGGTGTTGGAGCGTAACAGCTATGATTGGATCACTTCAAACCCGGGTCCAATTGGGCCCGGTATACAGAATGTTCAACCAGATAAAAACACATACAGTAAATGAAATACGTTTATGTAATCCTGTTGCTCATTACTTTTAGTTCCGGGTTTTCTCAGGATATTACAGGCGACTGGTTTGGGCTTGGCAATTTTGGAGGAACTGAACTCCGCATTACCATGCATATAAACGGTGAAGGATCGGGGTATTCCGGTACCCTGGACAGCCCTGATCAGGATGCATCAGGAATGCCCATGGACAGCCTGGTCATTGCGGATAATTCAGTTCGCTTTTATTTGGGGCCCAATACCTTTACAGGTTTTTATTCATCCCATTTACAAACTATTGAGGGGGTTTGGAAATATGAGGCAGGGTCCTTTATACTGACTTTTGGGAGGCAGGCACTCTCACCCCCTGAAGGGAGTATGGAGGTGCTGAAGGATACTTACATCAAGGAGGAGAAATATATTGAAATGAGAGATGGCACCCGGTTATTTACTTCCATCTATGCCCCCCGGGATACAGCAATCCCCTACCCCATCCTTCTAATAAGGACCCCATATAACAGCGAACCCAGTGCAGAAAGGTATAATGGCCGCTTGATGGGATTAGGACACTTATTAAAGGAAAACTATATCATCGTTTTCCAGGATGTAAGGGGGCGCTATATGAGTGAAGGTACGTTTGAAGATGTCCGGCCCTTTAATCCTAACAAAAAGAAAAAAGAATTCGATGAGAACAGTGACACTTATGATACTATTGACTGGTTGGTAACGAATGTGGCCAATAATAACGGGAAGGTAGGGGTATTTGGGGTTTCCTACCCCGGTTTCTACTCCACCATGTCTTTGCCAAACGCCCATCCTGCCCTAAAAGCAGTTTCCCCTCAGGCACCGGTAACCGACTGGTTTATCGGAGATGATTTTCATCATAATGGGGCATTTTTTCTGATGGATGCCTTTTCCTTTTATTCGACTTTCGGGCTGCCAAGACCGGAACCCACAAGGGCCGAACCTGAGTCCTTTGCATTTAAGAATAGCGATAATTATGATTTTTACAAGGACATTGGCCCATTAAGAAATGTACAGCGGGAGTTTTTCGGGGATAGTATCCAGTTCTGGTCCGATCTGATGAAGCACCCTACTTATGACACATTCTGGAAGGAACGCAATGTACTGCCCCATCTTACCAAGTTAAAACCGGCCGTTTTAGTAGTGGGTGGATGGTTTGATGCGGAGGATCTCTACGGACCCCTGCAAACCTATGAGGCAATTGAGGCCCAGAACAGTACCAATGAGAACAGATTGGTCATGGGCCCCTGGTCCCACGGGCAATGGGCCAGTGGTAATGCCGAAAACCTTGGTAATATCCATTTTGGCAGTAACACTTCCACCTATTTCAAGGACCTTGAATTACAATTCTTTAATTATTATTTAAAGGATAAAGGGGAAATGAAATTGGCAGAGGCAACCATATTTATAACAGGGGCCAATGAGTGGGCGGCCTTTGAGAGCTGGCCTCCTGCCAATGTTGAAAACAGGCATTTATATTTGGACTGCAATGAAAAACTCTCCTTTGAGAAGCCTGTTGTTACTGAATGCTATGACGAATATGTGGTGGACCCCAATAAACCGGTACCCTATACGGAAGATGTCCATTTGAAGAGGACAGTTGAATATCTGACGGATGACCAGCGCTTTGCCGGCCGGAGGCCGGATGTAATGGTATACCAGTCTGAAATATTGAAGGAAGATATTACTGTTGTCGGACCCTTGCAGGTAAACCTCTTTGTGAGCACCACCGGTACAGATGCCGATTATGTTGTAAAAATGATCGATGTTTTCCCGGACAAGGCAGAAGGTTACCCCCCAAACGATATGAATGTCCCGATGGGAGGCTATCAGATGTTGGTACGGGGGGAAGTTATGCGGGGGAAATTCAGGAATAGTTTTGAGCAGCCGGAACCGTTTATACCGAATGAGGTGACTGAGGTATCTTTTGAAATTCCGGATGTGGCGCATCGATTTAAAAAAGGGCATAGGATCATGATCCAGGTACAGAACTCCTGGTTCCCGCTGGTGGATATCAATCCCCAGAAATTCATGAATATCTATGAGGCGGATGCGGAAGATTTCAGCAAGGCCACCCATCGTGTTTATCACGATGCGAAAAGACCATCAGGCATCTCTGTTACAATCCTCCAAAGTCAATAGCGCCGATTACCATTTGGAAACGCCTGGCCCGAAAATTAGAATTTCTTGAAACCACCTGTACCCAAGCCATAGGGGTTTTTTCCTCACCAGAAACCGCCTAGGCAGTTTCGACCTCTCCAGAGGAGGGATGCCCCGGGGCAAAGCCCCGAGGAATTCTTGATTAAAATAACAGAAAGATATTTTGTAAAAAATATACGTGAAAATATAATTTAGGAAGACCCCCTACAATAAAGAGGGTATCCCGATTGCGCGGCCCCGTCCGGTTATTTAATTTATTTTTGAAAAACCATAATTCCAAATGCAGGTGTTATCAGGGAACGAACTTCTGATTCAAAAATTTGGTAATATTACAGTAGCCTTTACATTTAAATTTTTAACCCTTGATTTGCATACATTATGAAAAAACCAATTCACCAAATTCATAATACGTTTTGGGTATTTATCCTTGTTTGTTTGTATGTCACCCACAGTTGTGCCCAATACGACACAACAAATGCCCGCGAGGTGCTTCCCTACAGTACTCCTGAGGCAGAGGGTGTGTCTTCGGCAGGTATCATAAAGTTTCTTGATGCAGTTGATGAAGGGGAGAATGAACTTCACAGTTTTGTCATTTTGCGTCATGGGAAAATCATTTCAGAGGGATGGTGGAGTCCATATGCGAAAAATTTAATGCATGTCATGTATTCCTTTAGTAAAAGCTTTACATCCATGGGTGTGGGGCTTGCCATAGCAGATCATAAATTAAAGCTGACTGATAAAGTTGCCGCCTTTTTTCCCAGTCCGTTCCTGATACGATGAGTATATATATGAAGGAAATGACTGTGCAGGATCTTCTCAAGATGGCAACCGGAATGAATACCGATCCGCTCTTCAATGTCAGGGGTTTTAAGGATTGGCCAAAAGCTTTTTAATCTTCCCCGGTGGAAAATAAGCCAGGCACAGTTTTTAAATATAACAACATGGCAACATTCATGTTGTCTGCAATTGTTCAAAAAGCTACTGGAGTGAAATTATCCGATTATTTGAAGTCCCGGTTATTTGGGCCATTGGGGATCAGGAATTTTAGTTGGGATGAAACACCGGAGGGTTATACATTTGGTGCTACAGGATTAAAGCTTCAGTCGGAAGACATGGCCAAATTTGGCCAGTTGTTATTGCAAAACAGGAACTGGGACGGGGAACAAATCATTCCTCAATCCTGGGTTGAGGAAGCTACTTCATTCCAAATTGTGAGCAACGACCCGCTCTATTTCCGAGGCTTCCACGGTAAAGTAGCCTTCATCCATCTCTATCATTCCTTCCAAGGTATAGTGCGCATCCCTGTTGCCCATCGCCTTACGGATCTTATGGACCATTGCCCAAACAGGTTCGTAACGTTTTAGACCGAGCTGCTTTTGTATCTCCTTGCTGGAAAAGCCTTTCTTTGTTGCAGTGAGCAGGAACATCGTCTTAT
>JBGTLT010000004.1:0-18943 GCA_041743975.1 Zeaxanthinibacter sp. | reverse complement strand
AGGCGCCTTCGTAGCCGGGGCCGGGGCCGTTATCACCGTCATGTATATCCTGAGACGGGTGTACCGGCTTGAAAACTATATAACCGACATGCATTTTGATAGAATGGGCAGGCTGCTGGTGCTCCTCTGTTTGGTATACCTGTATTTCAACGTAAACGAATACCTGGTACCCGCCTATAAGAATACCGTTGATGAGGCGGTACACCTGAAATCGCTATTTCTCGGGGAGTATGCCCCGCTGTTCTGGCTCGTTATCATAGGGGGGTTGATAGTACCCATCCTGGTGTTGGTGGTCCCCCGGGGAAGGAAGCCCCTTCCCGTTTTTATCATAGGCCTTATCGTTGTGGTAGGTGCCTGGTGGAAACGCTACCTCATCGTAACGCCTACCCTTTTGCACTCCTTCCTTCCGGTACAGGGGGTACCAGAGTCCTGGCACCATTATTTTCCCACTATGCCGGAGTGGATTATCACTTTCGGGACCCTGGCCATGGCGCTCCTGATCATCACCCTCCTTGTCCGCTACCTTCCTATTATCCCGATACAGGAAACGGCGGAGGAGAGAGGCATCATACACCCTGTTAAAAACAAGGCGAAATGAGACAATACCGAAATTCATGCCGTTATCTTCTCCTGGGCGCTGGCCTGTGCTGCATCTGTGCTGCCTCAGGGCAGGACGAGAAGAATCGCGTAAGGGTGAGCCTTGGGTACACCAAGGTGATGCCCGCTGCTTCGGTATTAACCATTACCGCCAAATATAAGGCGGAAGAGGGGATTGTAGGGGCCCCGGACCTTGGATTTGAGATTTTCAGGGTTCCGGTTGCAGACAGCCTGGTTCCTGAAGGCAGCTTCCGTACCAACAACGAAGGGGTAGCCGTATTTGAATTAAAAAAACTCAACAGTATACAGCCCGATAGTTCCGGAACCTATACCTACAGGGTAGTATCCCTGGAGCATCCTGACTTTTCCGTTGCCGAAAAGGATATCAGTTTCCGTGATGCCCTGCTCGACGTTGGGATCAGCACAACCGACAGCATTCCAAAGCTTACTGCTACCCTTACGGATGCCTTTAGCGGGGAACCTATGGAAGCAATGCCGCTGAGAGTGCAGGTACAGCGCCTTTTCCGTCCGCTGCGGATCGGGGAGGAATTCTATATGACCGATAGCGACGGTAGTGTAACGGTGCCCGTGGAACCTGGCATCCCCGGCCTGAACGGCCTTATAACCCTGGAAGTTGTGTTGACGGAAAGCGAGGACTACGGCAGTGTTAAAGCCCTGGTGGAATCCCCCCTGGGTGAACCTATTAAAAATCATTCTACCTTTAACGAAAGGACCATGTGGTCGCCCCCGTCAAAAACACCCTTGTTTTTACTGATAGTCCCCAACCTGTTAATCCTGGGGATCTGGGGAGCCATAGTATTCCTTGTTATAAACCTTTTTAAAATTTATATATCCAAAAATTAATCCATTATGAAAAATTCTGTAATCATTTTACTTTTAGGGTTCCTTAGCCTGGGCATCTACTCTTTCACCTCCGACTTTCAGGAAGAATGGACTGTTCCTGCGGAACACCAAACAAAGAAAAACCCTACGGATGTATCCGATAAAGAGAATATGGCCATAGGAAAATCGCTTTATTCCAAACACTGCAAGTCCTGTCACGGGGCTGAAGGTTATGGTGACGGGCCCAAGGCAGCCGATATGAATGGGGATCTGGGGGATTTTTCCACAGCCGATTTCCAGGCACAATCAGACGGTGCCCTCTACTATAAAACCACTGTCGGCAGGGATGATATGCCCGAATTCGTAAAAAAAATTCCCGAAGACGAAGACCGCTGGCTGATTGTGAACTACCTGAGGAATCTTAAGGAGTAAGTCGCAACCACATCGCAGGTATGGGCACCCGGGTATGATTTTTATCATTGTTCATTGCCGGGGTGTTTGTTTCCTTTGAACCAAAGATTATGAAAAGAACCTTACGATATATAAGCATTTCACATGAAACAGCTACCGTGGTACAACGGGAACGCTATTTCATCCCGGATGCAGATAAAGGTAACGTAATAGACAGCATCTGTGAAAAGTTCACGGATATCAGCGGCTTGCTGCTGCTGGTAACCTGCAACCGCACGGAAATTTATTTTGAAGCGATTGCCTCTCCGGCCTTCGCGGTATGCGACCATTTTATAGCGTTGAAAACCAAACCGGGGGAACAGGGTGATAAAAAGCTTTTTAAGCAGAGCGATAACACCAGGACCACGGTGCGGCAGCTGCTGAAAGTTTCATCCGGCCTGTCATCGCAGGTGACGGGTGATGCAGAGATCGTACACCAGATTAAAAAGACCTACCTGTACAGCATTGAACTGAAACTTCAGGGGTCCCTGCTGGAACGCGCCATGCAAACCGTATTCAGGGCCCACAAGCGCATCAGCAACGAAACCGCGTTCAGGGACGGCACCACCTCGGTAGCCTATAAATCCTTGAAGGTGGTGAATGATAGTTTTCGGGGTAACCATCCGGATTCTAAAAAGATCCTGCTTATAGGCTGTGGGGATATCGTCCGCCAGGTCCTGAAATACAATGCAAAATTTAATTTCCAACATATCAGCCTGAGCAATCGCACCCTCGAAAACGCTGTTTCCCTGGCCGAAAAGCACGGCTGCTCTTTATATGAATGGGAGCATGTGGTACGTAATGAATTCGACGATTTTGATGTGATCATAAGCGCCGTAAGTAACTGCCGCCACCTGATCCGGCAAATCGCCCCCTCAGGAAAAAAACGGATCCTGATAGACCTGGCTTTGCCGGGCAACATGAACAACGGCCTTGCCTCCAGAGATGACATCAGTTTCTACGACCTGGATGCCATTTCGGCCGAGCTTAAAGATACCAGAGACAAGAGGGTATCGGCCATAGGCCAGGTGAACAACATTATTGCGGAGGAACTGAAGACCTACGCTGATTGGTACCGCGACGCCCCTTTAAGGGCCTTTCTTGCGGAATACAAAATTGTACTTACCCGGAAGATCGAAGCGTTTTATGATGAGCAGGACGCGGACTATACCGAGGAAACCATAGCCATCGTGAGCCACCGGGTGATTCGCAAACTGATGCAAGGGGGCCGCACCAATATGCCTGCGGAGGTGTTGGATACGATGATCAGGGATCATGCTGTCCTGTAAATGGGCCGCGCAAATAAGCAAAGTATGAACAAATCTGTAACCTACCTCACAGCCATGCTCTTAACGGCAACAGGGATTTCCTGTAATATGGGGCCCCGTGAAAGTGAGCTCTTCCTAAACAGGACAGCGACAGCCTACAGCCAGGACCCGGGCCTTAGCCGGGAGCTTCATAAGGTGGTGGTACGGGAGGTACTGCCTGCACCTAAATACGTGTATCTCCGGGTACAGGAAGCCGACCGGCAATTCTGGATCGCGACACGGAAACAGGCTGTGAATACTGGCGACACCTATTTTTACAGGGAAGCTTTGATGCGGGTTCCCTTCGAAAGCAAGGAGCATAACAAGGTATTTGATACGCTCTACCTCGTTACCAAACTGGTTCCCTCAGCCCATGCCACAGCCGGAATCGAGGCTGCCAATGCAGAGGATATGGAAACGGAGGCTGGCATTTCCCCGCCAGGCCTACAAATACCTCCCGGGAAGCAATACGCTGAAGAAGGGTACCTCAGCATAGCGGAACTGGCCGAAAACCCGGAAAAATATACAGGGCAACAGGTACTGCTAAGAGGGGAATGCGTAAAGGTCAATAAAGGCATTCTCAGCCGGAACTGGCTGCACCTGAAGGATGGCAGCAAGGATTCCTATGACCTTATCATTACTTCAGACACCCTTGTGCCGGTAGGTACGGTCATAACAGTCAGGGGCGACGTGGCTGTAGACAAGGATTTTGGTGCCGGCTACAAGTACCGGGTCATCATTGAAAACGGTGTGCTCCTGCAGCTGTAACAACCGCCTTTCCCTGGGCTAACATCTTTTTTATATTGCCCTTTTGTCAGGCTGGCAATCACCATCACAACACCGTCCTGGTATTTAAACGGATAAGCAAATACTTAAGTTCCCCTCTTTAAAAAAAGAGGGGAATGAATCTGCCAAAGGCAGAGAAAGGGGAGATTCCTGCTGTAAACGTGTTCGCTAATCCCTCCGACCCGATAAACCGGGCCACCTCCCTTAGGAAAAGGGAGGAGCTATATATTAGTTTATTTTCATTAAAATTCCCATTCAATGCCCAGTGCGCCCATGTAGGAAAGACAGGAAGATAAAGCCCTATGTCATGCAGAGCGTAAAGAAGCACGAAGCCCTGATTCTTAGCGGGTTTACTGATCATTCTGATTTATGCATTTTTCTACACTGTCTGATTGTTTTTAAAAACGCCGGGCAGACGGCAAGGTTCCAAACATTATGGACAGACATCTGCTCGAAATAATTGTTGACATTTGTTTTCTTATTATCGAATTAAAACATCAATTTTATAATGGTGATTCCTGGCAGGTAAAAATGGTGTTCAATTGGGGGGAGGAAATAAGACATGATTTTTATGCCCTGAAAAAATTCAATTGTTATGGCCGATTCCCAAAGGAAGTACAGTCAGATCCGGGAAATACTTCATTGGCATCAGTTTATAAACAGCACACAGAGGCGCAGTATGATGGGAAACAGAAAGTGATATCCCTTCCGGAAAATTTGCAATCAGCCCTCCCCGTGTTAAATGAAAGTTTAATTTCACACTTATAAGTCCTATAGGGAACCCATGGGGAAGGCTTAGCGGTATGATTCTAATTCATTAATAAATCCCTCCAATAAAACATTGAATTTTAAATTTTTTTACAGGATTGCTTTTTGGACCAGCCTGCTTGGTATTTTTGCATTCTTTACCGATTTCGGATTCGCCAAAGCCCCATGGGCACAGTCTATATTCAACAGTTATTATATTTTTGTCCTGATCCTTGGCGTTGTGACCACGGTCATAAGGTATCTTGATAAAAAGACCCTTCCGGTACGGGGGGTTTTCATATTTGATTTAGTAAGCATCTTGCTAACCCTGGTCATCATCGGTGATTATTTCTTTGAGGAACATATTAAGGACCCCAAGACAATTTTCAATAATGATAACTGGATAAAGTTTGCCGTATTACTCACTTTTATCAGGGAATTCTCAGAGGTAAAACTGAATTACAAACGTACTATATTAAATCCTGCCCAGTTATTTATTGCGAGTTTCTTGGCCATGATCCTGCTGGGTTCCCTCCTTTTAATGCTGCCCAAAGCCACCTATGAGGGCTTGAGTTATATCGATGCATTATTTACCGCTACCAGTGCCGTATGTGTAACAGGGTTGATCGTTGTGGATACCGGCACTTATTTCACCGAATTTGGCCAGATTATTATTATGATCCTTATCCAGATAGGGGGCCTGGGGATCCTTACCTTTGCCAGTTATTTCAGCTATTTCTTTAAGGGGGGCTCCACTTATGAAAACCAACTGGTATTAAGTGATATGACCAGTTCCAGGAAACTCAGCGATGTGTTTTCAACCTTAAAGTATGTCCTGCTGATCACATTCACAACGGAGATGTTCTCAGCCATTCTCATATATTCGAGCCTGGACAGTACCTTATTCGTATCTCAGACCAGGCAAATTTTCTTTGCTGTTTTCCATGCTATTTCGGCCTTTTGTAACGCAGGCTTTTCTACTTTAACCAATGGCCTCTATGAGGAAGGATTTCGTTATAATTATTACCTGCACCTGACCGTTATCCTGAGCTTTGTATTAGGGGGCCTGGGGTTTCCCATCGTGGCAAACATCATGAAATACCTTAAGTACAGGGCCAGAAAATTGCTTTTCCTGCACGCCAAAAAAAATGGTTACCGCCCCTGGGTACTGCATCTTACCAGCAGGATAACCCTTGTGACCACTTTTGCACTGATGGCGATAGGGTTTATTGCGTTTTATGCATTTGAATACAATAATACCTTAGCGGAGCATCACGGTTTTGGGAAGGTAGTTACCGCCTTGTTCGGGGCAACAACCCCCAGGACTGCGGGATTTAATACCATTGATACCGCCGCCATGGCCTTCCCTACCTTAATGATCGTATTGTTTTTAATGTGGATCGGAGCATCCCCCTCCTCAACGGGAGGCGGGATTAAAACGAGTACCTTTGCCATTGCAACCCTCAATATACTAAGCCTTGCGAAAGGGAAAACGCGTATCGAAATATACCGAAGGGAAATCGCAGATATCTCGGTAAGAAGGGCTTTTGCCATTATCAGCCTTTCGCTAATTGTTATTGGAGCAGCCATCCTGGTAATTTCTATGAACGACCCCGGGCATTCCCTGATGAGTATTGCCTTCGAATGTTTTTCTGCCTACAGTACTGTGGGACTCAGTTTAGGGATAACGGCGGATTTAAGCAGCATTAGCAAAATGATGATTATCATTACCATGTTTGTCGGCCGGGTAGGCATGCTGTCCGTAATCATAGCGCTGTTCAGGGCGGTAAAACATAAAAATTACAGGTACCCTTCGGAGGAGATCCTGATGAACTAATCGAAAAGAATATGAAATACATCATTGTAGGTCTTGGAAATTTTGGCGGTTCCCTGGCAGAGAAACTTACTGAGGAAGGCAACGAAGTTATTGGGATTGATACCCGCATGGACAAAGTGGATGCCTACAAGGAAAAAATCTCCCATACCATCGCCATGGATGCCACAGACGAGTTTACGGTCTCCGGGCTACCCTTAAAAGATACGGATATTGTTATTATCGGGATAGGGGAAAACCAGGGTGCTAATATCATGGCGACCGCCCTGTTTAAGAACTTCCAGGTAAAGCGGTTGATCAGCAGGGCTATTAATCCATTGCATGAAAAAGTACTGCAGGCTCTGGGGGTTGATGAGATAGTGCATCCTGAAGAAGAAACGGCAGAACGGTGGGCCAAGAAACTATGTTTTAAAAATGTGGTGGATTCCTTTGAACTGAGTGATGATTACAGCATCGTTGAAGCCAATGTGCCCCCTGAATGCTATGGCAGAACCATTGTTGAGATAGGCTTCAGGAACAAATACAACCTTTTGGTATTGACAAAGATCCGGAAATCAGAGGTTAAAAGCACAGTTGGCCATATGCATGCGGAAATGGTGGTACATGGGGTGGCAACGCCTGATATGGTGTTGAGGGAGTCGGATATTTTAGTCTTGTATGGGGCTAACAAGGATATCCAAAGGTTTTTGAACAAGCAATAGCGTTGTCCTAAAATAAATAGCAAAATGCAGTTGACGGTTATTGGCTGATCGTTATTGGTTAGCCCGGTGAAGCCGAAATAAAGCTGCCCAATCTGCTAAAGGAGGTTGCCAGGTTTCACGATGTATCCGAGTTGGATCAAATGATTATTGCACCCGGTGAGGGGTATCATAGCGTTGCGGGTGCTGGGCTGTTATAAATCCCAAACTTCGGCCGGAATCGGTATGGCAGTGCAAAGACCCTTATAAATGGTGGAGAGGCCGATTCATGCCAGCTAATTCATGGGACACTATATCCAAGAATTTTTAAGGTCAAGGGTACATTCGATGGATCCCTGGTAAATATGGCCCACCCGTTGACGGTGGACTTTCCGGGGAGATAGGGGAATTGGAGCCTGGCAGTTTCCAAAGGACGGTCCTTACCCAGCCCCACTTCAATGAGGATGTCCTGGGCGGTTTCGGAACCGTTATTTTTGGCAATAATATGCACGGCATAGTGCTGATCCTTTCGTTCTATGATATCATAGGAGAGGACAATGTTGGTCGGACTGTCTTCTTCCGTAAGTGCATCATAGCCTAATATTCCCAAGGTGGTACATACCAGGAAAATCCCCAGTAGTAGCACTATTTTTTCAAGCCAGTTCCTTTTATAGTGCGTTCCCATGCTTTTAGCTTTGTAATAATAACCTTCCGGCGGAAGCCCCCAGGGCGGATGGAAAACCCAAAACAACCATTTCCGCGGCGATCCCATGCAAAGAGAGGCCCTCGAAACGCCCAAAAAACCATAACATAAATGCCGATGTCACCAGGGAAACGGCATACATAATAACAATACCGGAAAATACATCGGCTTTGCTTTCCGGCTTTGCAACCGATTGATGCGATCCCTTAAAATTGCTGTAATACAATATCGCCCCTCCAAGGCCAATGGAAAAAAATGCGATAAGGAGTAGTTTTATATTGCTGGACATCAGGGCGATTACAACTATTTCTTCGGTGGGCGCCACATTGGCTGCAACAATGACCGCCCCGCAAAACGTCATGGCAAGCTGTTCCCAAAAATTTATCTTATCATCAAGCTTGTAGTTTGATTCCTCGTCCTGCCCATTGCTTCCCAATTGTGCTTTTCCTATCGAAATCCCAATGGCGACCGTCAGGGATTCCACCACAATTTTTCCAATAACCTCATCCAGTGACATTCCAGGCTTCAATTGACCAATTAACCAAAGGACCAAAATCGTAATAAGGAATCCCAGTCCCATTTCTTCAAGTGATTCCAAAATGCTCTCCGGTATGGAGTGATCCCTTCTGAGTCCAACAAAATGGTTGTATCCTGCCAGGAGAAAAAGGCCAACCAACAGGTATACCATCAGTCTGGGAGGGCCGGCAATAAATCCTGTCCACCATAATTCCATAGTATACAGCATCGGGAGGCTGAAAAGGAGTCCGCCCACTATACCCCTTCCATATTCCTTCAGGGTCTTCCCGATAGGGTCTTTACGTACTTCCATTAATTTTTAATTGAGCGTAGACCAGGGTTACAAAGGCAATCATTCGCCAGGTTGAAGCCTTCCAATTTTCCCACAGGATACGCTGTAAGGGGCAAATGACTTAGTGACTATCTTCCAATGATTTAATCTTATTGAGGTTGGTCCTGATTTTCACCAGCTGATCACGGATGAGAGTGGAAATACCCATAGGCAGCCCTTCTTCCTTCAAAATGGCCTCGTAATCATCGATTGCGGCTTTGTCCCCCCTTCGGCATTCCTCGATCATGGCTTCATCGCTATTGCCCATAAAGAAGGCTTTGATATCCATCCATGTCCTGTGAATTGCCCCGGCAGTACTGCCATCTTCAATCAGCGTACCATAACCGGCGGTTATCTCCCGTTCCAGCTCTTTCTTAAATTCACGTCGTTGCCCAGACTTTTTTGTAAAATATTCCTTCAGATCATGGTGCGCCGCATTTTCTGCGGCATTTTCGTACCCTTTTTGGGCATCCACATTTTTTTCAAGAATGTCGCGCAATTTGTCGACCAATTCTTCTCTTTTCGTCTCCATATGATCACTATTTTTAAGTTGATTAAAAGTATCCATGAAAATGGTTTTTTGTAGTCTTAATACGGCTAATTGTTGACCCTAACAAATTAGGTGTTGTTGAATTACCACACCGCCGGCCGGGCTGTTTGGCCCAAGGGTTTAAGTTGCAAATATCAGTGCGCTTTGATCCTTGTTATATAGCCAAATGCCATCGCTTCCTGCAACTTTTTTTCGTAATAAAACACCGAAAAAAGTTGACTTTTATTAAAAAAAAAGTTAAAGCAAGAGGACAACCGGTGGCCGTCCCTTAATGTTTTATAATATTCTGAAATTCAGAATATTATAAATACATATACTCAGTCTAAATCATTTTTTAGTAAAAAACGCCGCGAAGCCCCATTATACGGGAATTTTTTTAGTAAAAAATGACATTTACAGACTTTAGTTACTCGGCTTTTATCGGGAGGTGGTAATTCGGAACTTAATTTAATGCAAAACCTGTCCTATAGAAGGGGGGATGCTCAGAGGCTGCCATGACCTACTGTATGATGCCCCTCTTTTTGTTTACCTAAGTAGCTATTTTAGGTTCAAGTTTGTATGGCAGAATATAGCAAGGAAGATGCAGGGAAGTCGGAAGATAAGGAATAATTGTGTAAGAATTTTTGTAGATTTCCATAATGAGCATGGATATAGCAGTAGGTAACTCGTCGGGCTCATAACCCAAAGAATGCTGGTTCGAGTCCAGTCCCCGCTACTTAAGGAAAGCCAGATGCGTGAGTATCTGGTATTAATAAAGAATTGAAAATAGTTGTTGAGTTTGTTTTAAAAGGGAGGTCTTTAGATTAATCCTTCCTTTTTTTCTTTTTGAAATATTTCTTGAACAAAAATAAAATATGAACTTGAATGTTATTTTTTTATCAGTAGTTGTTATTATACTTTCTTCATGCCAAACTAAAAATGATAAAAATCCTAAGGCAGAAAATAAACAAAGGCCAAATATAATCTTCATTTTAGCAGATGATTTCGGCTTAAAGGATATGAGCTTTGTCGGCAGTCCATATTATGAAACGCCCAATATTGACAAGTTGGCATCCAAAAGCATGGTTTTTACTCAAGGTTATGCCGGTAGTAGAGTGTGTAGCCCATCCAGAGCTACAATTATGACCGGTAAATTTACGGCTCGACATGGTGTTACGAATTGGATAGGAGAGAAATATGGGGAAGATTGGCGCACCATGGGAAGACATGATAAGATGTTGCCAGCAGATTATGTACATAATTTACCATGGGAAGACATTACCCTTGCCGAGGCACTTCAAGATAATGGGTACACAACTTTTTTTGCAGGTAAATGGCATTTGGGTGAAGAAGGTTCTTATCCAGAAGATCATGGATTCCAATTTAACAAAGGAGGATGGGAAAAAGGTAGTCCAGTGGGGGGCTACTATTCCCCGTTTGAAAATCCCAAATTGGAAAACAAGATTGAAGGTGAAAATCTTTCTATACGTCTGTCAAAGGAAACTAATGATTTTATTTCAACATATAAGGATAGTAGTTTTTTCGCTTTCCTCTCTTTTTATGCGGTACACGCACCTATACAAACTACTCAAAAAAAATGGGATAAGTATCGACAAAAGGCCATAGATAATGGTATTGCGGATAAAGGATTCACCATGGAAAAGAAATTGCCTATCCGTATTACACAAGACAATCCAATTTATGCCGGCTTAGTGGAGACAATGGATGATGCCATAGGGTTGGTTTTGGATAATCTTGAAAATCTTGGATTGGATAAAAACACCATAATAATATTTACATCGGATAATGGGGGTGTAGCTTCAGGCGATAACTTTTCAACATCCAACTTGCCATACAGAGGCGGAAAAGGATATCACTGGGAAGGCGGTATTCGAGAACCTTACTTAATTTATGTACCCAGCCAAACAACCAAAGGTTTATCAAGTGAATATCCCGTAACTGGGGCAGATTTTTATCCAACAATTTTAGACTATGCGAATATTGAATTAATACCTGACCAACACAAAGATGGAATCAGTTTAAAATCTTTGATAAATGAAGGAACGCAACTACCAGAACGGCCCTTATTTTGGCATTATCCACATTATGGAAATCAAGGCGGTGATCCATCTTCCGTCATCAGGAAAGGAGATTGGAAGTTGATACACTATTATGAAGAAGGCACTAATGAGTTGTACAATTTGGCGAAGGACCCTTATGAAGGTCAAAATCTAGCAGCTCTCAATCCTGAAATTACAGACAAGTTATATAATGAATTGAGGAACTGGCTTTTGGATGTTGGAGCAAAATATCCTGAAAAGGATGAAAATTTCGATGCTGAAAAACGCGAGAAGTACGACAAAAAAATAATAAAGGAGGTTTTACAAAGCTTGGAAAAGGAACGATTAAGATTTTTAGAAGAATCTTATCAACCCGATCAAACTTGGTGGGGTAGTAAAACTACCAAAGATTAATGATTTCTAAATGAATTAATTTGGAGTATGAATTTGCAATAATTTTAGATGAATATGAAGCGAATATATTTATTTGTTAATTTTTCCGTGACCCCTATACTACTGATACTTATAATATTAGTAATTGGCTGTAAAAAAGCGGGTAAGAATGAAAAGGCTTCATTAGAAATGAAAAGGCCAAATATCATCATTATTTATGCTGATGATTTAGGTTATGGTGATTTGAGTTCCTACGGTGCAACTGAACTTAACACTCCCAACATGGACAGACTGGTAAACGGAGGCATAAAATTCACTAATGGATATGCTTCCTCCGCCACGTGTACCCCTAGCAGATATGCGCTTTTAACGGGTATATATCCTTGGCGGAACAAAAATGCTAAAATTCTTCCTGGCACAGCCCCGCTCTTAATAGATACCAGTCAGATGACCGTAGCTAAGTTGTTAAAACAAAAAGGTTATAAAACAGGTATTGTTGGCAAATGGCACTTAGGGCTTGGAGATGGTCAGGTAGACTGGAACAGTCACATCTCTCCCGGACCAAACGAAGTAGGATTTGACTACAGTTATATTATGGCTGCAACACAGGACCGGGTACCTACAGTCTATATTCAAAATGGTATTGTTGAAAATCTTAACCCTAACGATCCCATTGAAGTTAATTATGACAAAAACTATGGTGAACAACCAACAGGGTTAGACAGTCCTGAACTTTTAAAAATGAATTGGCATCACGGTCATAACAATACTATTGTCAATGGTATTCCACGTATAGGCTTTATGAAAGGTGGAGATTCCGCGAAATGGATAGATGAAGAAATGGCACCACTTTTTTTAGAAAAGGCTAAGAGTTTTGTTAAGTCCAATAAAGACCAACCCTTCTTTTTATATTATGCTTTACAACAGCCTCATGTGCCTCGTACTCCAGCACCTGAGTTTGTGGGAAAATCTGGAATGGGTCCCAGAGGAGACGTAATTTTGGAAGCGGATTGGTGTATTGGTCAATTTTATGCTACGCTTCAGGAACAAGGTCTTCTTGAAAATACCCTTATCATTTTCACAAGTGATAATGGTCCCGTTTTAAATGACGGATATTACGATGATGCTGTAGAAAAAATTGGAAATCACACACCATCCGGACCTTTGAGAGGAGGAAAGTACAGTCTTTTTGAGGCAGGGACAAGGGTTCCTTTTGCAACCTACTGGAAAGGAACTATAAAACCAAAGACTAGTGATGCTTTAGTTTCACAAATTGATTTGTTAGGTTCCATATCGTCATTGGTAGGTTATGATTACGAGGGGCACGATAGCAAAAATTTCATGGACGTTTTCTTGGGTAAAATGAATATCGGTAGAGAAAATTTAATATTGGAGGCTACCTCCAGAACGGCATTGCGTTCTAATAATTGGATATTTATTCCGCCATATGACGCTGCTCCTATAGCCGAGCAAGTTAATATAGAATTGGGAAATAGTATAAATTACCAACTTTACAATCTTAAAGAAGATATCGGTCAAACGAAAAATCTTGCCCAAACTAATCCTGGAAAATTACGCGAGATGATTAAAATTTATGAATCCATAAGAGGTACTGTCAATCCAGAAACAGAAACTTTAGAATTGAAATAATTGTAGCGTTATGTTTATAAGTCTCCCCCTGCACCCCCTCTTTTCAACATCATTATAATAGATAATATTTATGATACTAATCTAATAGCGCAGTCGAAGCCGCTTTTCAGACTTATTGCCGCTGCACGGAACTGGAAGGCTGTCGGAGCCGTTTGTCATGCTGAGTGAAGGCGAAGCACAAAAACGTGAATATCACCTGCGGGTATGGCATTATTTTAGCATCTTGTATGGAGATCTGCCCTATTCCCATTCGAATAATTATTCCATAGATTTGAAGATCCGGTTGCTGAAAAATATATGAAAGACGATCATCAGAAAAAAATTCTTTACTCCATCCTGGAGCTGGCCACCGTAGGGGTTGGATTTACACCCGGCCAGGTGTTCGGCAATAGCCTTGCACTGGCGCAAAAAGCAGAGGAATTTGGGTACTCCCGGTTCTGGCTGGCGGAGCATCACAATATGGTGAGCATTGCCAGTTCTGCTACTTCGGTCCTTATAGGGCATATTGCGGGGGGCACTCAAAAGATTCGGGTGGGATCCGGTGGCATTATGTTACCCAACCATTCGTCATTGCTGATAGCGGAACAATTCGCGACCCTGGCTTCCCTGTATCCTGGGCGTATCGACCTCGGCCTGGGAAGGGCACCCGGCACGGACCCGGTTACCGCCTCAGCAATTCGGCCGGACAGGATGCAGGCAGTATACCGGTTCCCGGAAGAAATGCGAAGCATCCTGCAGTATTTTTCCAAAGACAACCGGGATGCCAAGGTCAGGGTACCAATAGCGGAAGGGATGGAAGTCCCCATATACATCCTGGGTTCCAGCACAGACAGTGCCTACCTGGCGGCACAGGAAGGACTTCCCTATGTATTTGCCAGCCATTTTGCACCTGCTCAATTATTCGAGGCCCTCACTATTTATTATAACAACTTTAAACCTTCCCGGTTCCTGAAGGATCCCTATACAATAGCCTGTATCAACGTTATTGCCGCCCTGTCTGACGCCGAAGCGGAAAAACTATCCACTTCCCTTATCCGCTTGTTCGTAGGGGTGATGACAGGGCAAATAGATTATTTGCAGCCACCCACGAAAATGACCCCCGAACTGAGGCAAATTTCGCAGGACCCGGCCTTTCAAAGGATGTTGCAATATGCTTTTGTAGGCAGCAGGGAAACCGTAAAAGAAAAGACAAAGTCCTTTTTAAAGGATACCGGCGTCAATGAAATTATGGTCGCTTCACATATCTATGATCCGGATGCGCGCATAAATTCCTTTCGGATTTTTTCGGAGGTTATGGAGGAGATAAGTCTCCCCCCGGACCCCCTCTTTCAACACCATCATAAAACTTTTTTTTAAAGAATTATTGTCCTAACAATGGGGGTAACTATACTCTGATGAAAAAAATAAGAGATAAAACAGTTTTAATAAGGCTAAGTTAAACTCTAGTATTAGGCAGTTGACTTTAAATTTAGGCAATGATATAGTTGTGTAACCCTTCGAAGAAAAATTAGTCCTTCTTAGGCTTGTCTTTTTTATAAAAAAATGGATTGATTTATCTGAAAAATTGGTAAGACATGGTTACTCACCTCCTCCCCCTCAAATATTCCACCACACTTGGCCAGTCGGCAAAAGGATCTTTCCCAAACTGTATCCATTCCCCTTCAAAATGTTCGGCGCCATTGTTGGATTGGTCATCAATGAGGTAATGCCCACGGTAAAGGTGTTTGTGATGGGAAAGGGTGAGGCGTTTACGGGCCACCACCGGCAGGTATTTCTGGACCCACTTGATTTTTTCCATGACCGCAGTTTCGTTTTTCCAGGGGGAAGTAGACAGGATATAGGTATCAAACCATTGAGATAGCATTTCATAACTCTCAATTGCCTTTTCCATGGGAGGCATCAGCGCAAAAATTCCAGGAGCTTCGTCGTAGTTATCATAATATTCATCAATATGGTGCGGTGGTAATTTTTGGCTCCCCGCCGGGAAATCCACCAGGACATTATCCATGTCCACATACAGTATTTTCTTTGCCATTGAGTTGCGGTTTGGTTTAAATGGTAAGGTACTCTATTTTGACAAAAAATGACTCCAGGCCTCCTCCTTTCCTCCTCACTTACCCCCTGGATCCAAAAATTATCCGGCTCCGGCACGGTATAGATTCCTGTTGTAGTGGGTGGGTAAAATAACCTGATGGTGGAAAATATAAAGGTAGCAGCCGCTACTCCCAATCGGAATCCTCCAGAGTAAATAGCTGACTCACTTCCACCTCAAATATATGTGCGATCCGCAGGGCCAACACCGTGGAAGGCACAAATTTTCCCAGCTCCATCGCGTTGATGGTCTGCCGGCTGACTTTTGCCAGCTTCGCCAGCTCTGCCTGGGTGATATTCTTTTTGGCCCGTTCTACTTTAATGCTATTCTTCATGATCAGCTGCCCTTTTAAGTATTAGAAGCTGCCAGTTGAACCGGATGATAAAAAACAATAAAACAGTAAACATATTGAATATCATGACCCATAAAAACGACATGTCATAAATGAATAAAAAAGAAACCAGCAGAATCCCGTAATTCACATATACCGCCCAGACCAGGGATTCCAACCGTATTTTGGAAATATATTCATCTTCCTGCCCCTCTTTCGAGAAAGCAACCAGCAGGGCACTGATGATATTCAATACCCCCAAAATTTCATTCAGGAGATTGTTATTCGTCATCTCAAAAATATGCTTCCCCCCGGAAAGCAAGTCAAAAATAACAGGAACCTGCATCGTTAAAAATTCGGGTTCCCACTCCAGGATCAGCGTTGCCAAACCCAGGATCGCGGATGGGATAAACACCACCCATCCCACCTTCTTGTAGTTCGCCGGAAACAGGTACTTTGGTTTCATAGTCATATATTTTACGTACACTAATGTAAAACAAATTATACTAATAGACAAATATACTTTACATTTAGTAAAATATTATATACATTTTTAGGAATGTGAACAGCACCATCATTTTTAATTCCAAAAAAATAGTACCTGAAAATGTCAGACAAAAAAATAAAATCGAAAATCGATACCTGACGAGGCTATCCCATAAACTGCGGTATTCCGGAAATTTTGTACCTTCTGATGCCCTTCCTTCCAGATACGCTGCGATATGAAAATTATATGCTTCCTTTTTTTATGTTTTACCCTGCCTTCATGTCCGGGATGGACATAACAAGGGAAATAGCACATCCTTTGAGGTAGCCCGTGATACTGATGTGCAAATCCTATAGCCTCGCAGAAATTTACAAAGTCCGGAGGAACTAGCGAAACATAACCAATGGCAACAGCTGAAGGTTCTTAAATAAAGAATTTCTTAAAACCAACTATCCCCAGAGCAAGCTACAGGGGTATACCCCGATGGGCCCTGCACAGGTTTCGCCGGTTTTATTTCGCCCTAAGGCCGAAAAACGAAATTCTGTCATTTAGATTCCCGCTTTTGCGGGAATGACATTTCATAGGAAACCCCGCAGCAAGCTGCGAGAAATTCTTTTCGATTAATTGTGTTAATCATTGATGCAAATCGGCCAAAAACTATGGCCTCCAATTATTAAATTCATGCCATAAAAAACAATTGCTATGGCACAGTTTCATCAAATGGATATATTGTTTCCTTATTTATTCCATTTAAGGGAGCAAATTCACGGCTATCTGGATGTGTTCGAATACAACCAGCATAAAATATGTGAATACCTTGGAATGGAGGTGGCCCGGGAGCTTTATCGGGAAAAAGACGCGTTACTGGAAGATCTTGATATATGTTTATGGCACTCCCCGATCCCGGAAATCTGGGACGATGTACTATTCGCACCCTTACAGACTCCATGGCTGGTTTATCATTCGGTATCAAATTGCCTTACGAAAAGGGGGTTACTACAGTATTTGATGGAAGCGGAATATCATTTTCAAAGATGCGTTTGCGATGCGTTGGAATTTACCCCAGCCAGGGAATGCTCCAGCACAGCGGTTTTCTATAAGCTGTTGGAAGCTTCCAATAACAGGATGTCCACATTGATCGGGCTCTGACCCTGCCCTTATTCCAACGGATAGTTCAGAAAGGACTTCGACTTTATTTTTTTCAACAGTTGCAAAAGGAGTTCAACTCCCCCTTCGTTTTATGCTAGGTCCCTGCTATTTTGGCAGTATGTCTGGTAACGCCCGCGGAACAGGACAGGTAATAAAATCAAAATCGTCCCCGCCTCAACCCGATTTCCTGCGCTTGTCCCACCATACATACAGCAGGAACAAAACCAGGCTGATTAAGGATCCCCATAACAGGCCCCATTGCAGTTGCCCGGTATCCCTCCCGAGAATGCCGATGAAAAGGATAAGGGGGCTGATGCCAACCAGCGTCGCGGCCACGAAACGCCAGTACCCCATCCTTAAAATACCCGCCACAAAACTGATGGCATCGTTAGACAGAAAAGGGTTGATGCGCGTTACAACAATCGCCCAAAAGCCATAATCCGTTATAAATTGAGTCATTTTTTGGGCTGATTTCGGGCCGGTGAGCTTCGTCACGGCCAGCTTTCCCAAATACTTCCCGATAAAATAACCGGTGGAGGAGGCAGAATATATGGCAACCAGTATGATCAGGCTACCCCAGACAGGGCCATATGCCAGGATAGAGACCACCATCAACAAAATGCTGGGGATAACAAGCAGGAACATTTGCACCACCATTGCTACCACAATCATGAAGGGCCCATACCAACCGAAACTGTCCACCCAGCCTTTGATCCGCACTTCATCATCACTTGTCAGCACCTCCCAGGCGGTATCCAAAAAATCCGTTACCCCTGGAATAAAGAAGTAAGAGGAAACAAAAGCGGCTATGATTCCAACTGAAACGTACAGCGGTACCTTGCTTTTGGCACTATCTTCCATAGTTATATCCTCTTCCTTCCCCACTATAGCTTCTTTAGATTCGTTATTGGATCTGGGATGGTCCGGCAACTTCAGATCGTCCTCCCGGCACCTGCCAACCCTTCGGAAATCTAAATGTTGTGAAAATAGGCAAAAAAGAGGGTTTTATTGAATCAAGAATTGGGTGGAACGATGCTCAGTCCGAAAGGCGGCTGTCACATTGAGTAGTCGAAATGTGACAAACGGTTACGATTGCATACCCTAAAAATTTAAACAGCCAGCAACAATTAAGTGGGTCCAACTGACCGAATCATGAAAAATAATGCATAGTGATTGTCGCGCTCCGCTACGGAACTCGTTAGGTTTATCATTTAAATAGAAGGAAAATAAAGCGCGGGTCAAATACTATCCATAATGCCAAAAAAAGAGTAAATTTATGTAAATGTGTTCGCATGAAGACACACTGTTTTTGCAAAATGCTGATTATTATAGCAATTCAGCTTGCAAATTTTGATTGCTTTCCCCAATCAGGCTTTACTGCTGTACCCCCGCCCCCAGGAACATCGGGGTGGTTTATTTATGGAACACAAGACCAGAAAGGCTATATGTGGTTTGGATCCA
>JBGTLT010000003.1:0-2273 GCA_041743975.1 Zeaxanthinibacter sp. | reverse complement strand
TGCTTTTCGCCCATTTTTAACCATTTATTCCGGCTTTAACCTTATGGTAATGAAATGCTGATATTCTGCTAAACGAATTCCCCTGAATATTCACAACATTTGTTTCAGGCAAAAGACAACTCCCCGGCTCTTCCGATCGTTCCATTTATAACTCCAAACCGATGAAAAATTCATATCAACAAACACCAGTCCGGAAGCTCCCGGAGGAATTCGCCTGCATCCTGGCTGCAGTGTGCTATCTTGCGGCCATAGTCCTGATGCGGTTATGGTGACGCCCCCCCCTTTGCATTCCCCCTTTGTCCAGGAGATAAGGCCGGCGTGATCAGCCTGGCAGGGATTGCCGTATGTTTTCCCATCACAACCACAGACCGGGTTGTATTCCATGGTACAGGGGTCGTTGCTTATGCGGCGCTCTTCAATACACCCTGTACTCCTTGTAATCCCACAGGAAAATACCATCAATAAAAGGGATATTACGGAGATACCATACAGTAATCTTTTTCTACCCATTCAGGATCTCTTTATTTTAACCCGCTCATCCTGTCATAGTAAATGGTACCTTCCATCACGATGACTGCTGTGCCGCTGATCACGATACCCTCGTCCGTTACTTTGCACATCAGCACGGAAGGCCGACCCATCTTTTCACCCTGCAGCACCTTGTATTCCCTATCCTGGACTATAATCCCCTGATAGTGCAAAAACCCAGCCATGGGACCCGCTGCACTGCCGGTGGCCGGGTCCTCAGCAATCCCAATCCCCGGATTGAAAAACCGGGCATGGGCTACATAGGGAGAACCCTTTTCTGAAAGCACAAAACAATACACCCCCTCAAAACCAAATTCGGCCGATAACCCGGCCAGCAATCCCTTGTCGGTCGCAGCCCTGTCCAGCGCATCCAGGCTTTGTAATGGCACCATCAAATGGTTCACCTCCGTAGCTACCATGACAGGTTCCAGTTCGCCGGTATACAGGTCATCCTTAGAAAGCCCCAGTGACTCCGCCAGGGGCTTCCGGGGGACATGGGCGCCCAGTACGGCCCGTTGCTGAACCATCCCCACCATATTTTTATCCAGCACAATACGGATGGGCGAATCTTTCATAATCACTACCGGTTTGGAGGCACACAAAAAATTATCTACCTGCGTCTGTACAACAAGTGAAACAGCTCCTAACAGGTTGTGGCCGGCACCGCCTACCTCAATACCCACGGGGGTAAAGGAGCGTATTTTAAGCACATTCTCATATTCCGAATAGGTTACAAAGGAAGTTTCGGAATAGCCAAACTCCTTGGCAATATCCCTATATACGGCAGCTGCCAGCTCCTCACCTGCCCATACCACCGCAAGGGGGTTGCCGGTATACCTCTCGGAGGCAAATACATCCAATACATGATATTTTAATGATGGCCCTTTCTCCATGTGAGGTGTGGTGTATTAATATCGTATAGTATGGTCCCGGGATTTTGATCCGGTATTACATCCTATACCATCACGACAGAAAACAGAGTAGGTAAAAAGCAAAATGGATTTTAAATCCCAACAGCCGTTTTCCATTGATGGATTGATCCAAATTTAAAGATTTGAGAATCAGCCGCGTTGGTCTGGCTGGAATTTATTTTTTCCTAATCAGCGGGTACTTATCGGGCGTTAAAAGCAGGGGGTAAAGGAAGTCAAAGGGCTTCGACTCCCTGCCTACTCTAACGTGCCGTTAGGTACAGGCGGGCCTACTCGAACGTGCCCCGCCAGAATGCTCTGTCGGGCTGGCGTTCCGGCACGGGCGGGGTGTCGAAGCCCAACAAAAGGAAAATTACATGTTTTCTGCAGGTTCCAAGCTATTTTAGCACCATGTCAGGCTAATAGCGGAGTCGAAGCCCAGCAAAAGGAAAACTGCTTGTTTTCTGCAGGTTCCAAGCTATTTTAGCATGTCAGGCTGAGCGGAGTCGAAGCCCAACAAAGGAAAAACTTGTATAGCTACTACATCTACATATTAAAATGTTCTGATGGTTCCTATTATACAGGAATCACCAATGACCTTGCCAGAAGGTTTGAGGAACATCAATCAGGCTACAAGAAATATTGCTACACCTATAAAAGAAGGCCCTTAACCAAGGAATTTTACCAGGAATTCAGTGATGTGCTTCAGGCAATTTATTTTGAAAAGAAAATAAAAGGTTGGACAAGGGCAAAAAAGATGGCTTTGATAAATGGAGATGATGATTCGCTCCGAATTTTGTCTGAATGCCGAAATGCTACAAACAGTAAAAATTATAA
>JBGTLT010000002.1:0-30538 GCA_041743975.1 Zeaxanthinibacter sp. | reverse complement strand
GGGGTGTCGGGCATTACGGCCGCTTTGGCCCGCGCAATTCTCCGGACCCTGGGTACATTTTCCATCAGGGCGGTCTGCTGCTCCTTGCTAAGGTTGGAAAATTCATTGATATCAAACCATTCAATTCCCAGGGAATCCGATACCCCCTTGTATACCTCCTTCATAAAAGCAGTGTGGGCGTCATTTTTTTCAGTATTGAGATAGGCAGCAAATGCCACGGTCTGCACAACCCCGCCGTTATCTTTAAGGAGTTTCAACTGTTCGTCATCCAGGTTGCGGCTGTGATCGCATAACGCCCGTGCAGAAGAATGGGATGCAATAACAGGGGCACGGGAAAGCTTCACCATTTGAATCATGGCTTCCCTCGATGGATGGGAAATATCAATCATAATACCTAATCTATTCATTTCATATACAGCTTTTTCACCTAGGTCACTTAAACCATTATATAGCCATACACTATCCTTTTCACCCGTGTTGGAATCACTGAACTGGCTATGGCCATTATGGGAAAGCGACATATAGCGGGCGCCCAGGTTGAAAAATTTTTCCATATTTCCCAGATCTTCCCCAAGGGGATAGGCATTTTCAACGCCTATCATAGCTACTTTCTTCCTGGTACTTAGGATCTGCCTAACATCATCGGATGTAAGGGCCAGCCCAATTTTATCAGGGGCTATTTCTTCACAAAGCCGGAGTATGGCAGCAAATTTGGCCATGGCATTTTCCTCCGCTTTCGCATACCCATCGGCATTCAGGGGATCCTGTCCTGTATATACAATAAACCATGCCACATCCAGTCCTCCGGCCATCATCTTGGGCAGGTTCACCTGTGTGTCCAGATCCTGGCTATAATTGATACTGTCCGTAAAATTCCGGACATTGATATCTGCATGTGTATCTATTGTGATCACCGTTTCATGAATTCGGCGGGCGGTATCTTCCATTCTTTCTACCGGGTTTTTGTTGGATTCTACACAGGAAATCATCGATACCAGGAAAATGAGTAGTATGGGGGTTTTCATTCTGCAGGATTTTTATACCTACAAATAAAGCGCTTTGACAACATAAAATGAAGCATAGATAACATTTAATTGTAAACGCTGCATTAATTGAAGAGTTTTAATGAAATAATAACCAGCGTTTTAGAATTTCTGACAAAATAACCTTTTCCACAGAACAGTTTTTCAGCGCAACCAAGTTATTCAAACCCAAATCCGCCGTGCCTAAATCTGACATCCTGCTACGAAAATTATGCGACCTGGAACATTCCCTTCGCGATTTTTCAATTGAGGCGTTGCCTGCCCGGGAGGCCGTGGTCCTGCAAAATTCCTTTTTCAAATTCCGGAAGCAAATTGAAATTCAAATTTTGGAGATTGCAGATGAAGGAACAGGCATGGCAGCAATCCACTCCACCAAAAAAAAGGACAGTCATCACCTTGTTTCTCAAGACCTTATCCTTATCAGCAACGGACTACAATTGCCCCTGGACAATATTATCGGGTGCACCTATATGTTAAGGGAAAGTAATCTCAGCAGGGAGCAGACCCATTATGTGGAGGCCATACATGCAGCTTCGGACCTCCTGATGGATATTAATGATGAATTATATGATTCCATAGTACCCCAGGGGCTGAAAGGGGGCCGAAAAACCAAATCGAAATATCAAAGAATAAACAAAGCTATGACAGTACCACACAATTATCAAACAGCGCTCAGCACTCACATTTCCGGGAAAAAACAAAAATTGGATTTGAACCCCGTTTTGGAGGATTGCCTGGGCCAGGTAGACCTGCTGGAAGAATTGATCGGACTCTTCAAAGTCAATGCTATCGAATTTATAGGGGAAGTAAAATTACATTTGCAAAATTCCGATTTTAAAGGAATTGCTTTTGCCAGTCACAAGATTAAAAACGGGCTCAGAATGCTCCACATTACCGAATTACTGACGATTGCCGAACAAATGGATATCCAGGCCAGAACGGACAGGGATATAAAACACCTCAGGTTCTTGTACGGGTGTTTTGTGACGGAATATCCAATCGTTGAAAAACAACTTGAAGGTGCTATCCTGAAATTAAAGAGAAACTAATTATGGATACCGGAAAAAGGCAGTTGTTACTGGCGGAGGATGATCAGTTACTGGCCTCCCTGTTGAACTACCGTTTGAAAAAAGGCGGGTATGATGTCCATTTGGTTCATGATGGCAAAGAGGTGAAGGAATACTTGTCCAGTACCCTTCCGGATATTATTGTCAGTGATATCATGATGCCCTATTTCTCAGGAATAGAACTTATTGACTACGTACGCAATGAACTAGGGCTGAAAATTCCTATCATTATCATCTCCTCCGCCGGGAATGAGGAAAATGTCCTCAGTGCCTTCGAATTGGGCGCCAACGATTTTATTTCCAAACCTGTCAGTCCCTCCGAACTCCTTGTACGCGTGGGACGGGAACTTAGTAAAACTTAATAGGTGTTTAGCGATTTCAGTACTTATCATAGTATCCCTCTGATTACCGTCCCTAAGATCCACACGGATCTTTTATGGGACTTCACCTTTTTATTTACGGGTCTTGGATTGGTTTATTTCCTCGTTGTATTCTTTTTCAGGAACAAGTTAAAAAAAAATGGACAGGAAGTGGCCAGGAGAAAGAAAGAACTGGGCCCTATGATCAGTAACTTCCTGTTTTATGAAGAAGATGCGACCAACAGCGAAAAGGTTGAATATTTTAATTTAAAATTGGAGATCAGGGAATTGCTGAAAGATGATTTAAACCGAAAGGTCCTGGTTGAGATCCTTCTGGACCTTCAAAAGGACATTGCCGGGGACGCCTCACGTCGCCTTTCCGACCTGTACCGTAACCTTGGATTGCACCTGGACGCCTTTGAACTCCTGAAAAGCAGGAGATGGGAAGTGGTATCCCGTGGAATCCTTGAACTGACCCAACTGCATGTTGAAGAGTCCTATGGGTTCATCAGGAAATTCATCAACCATAAACGCGGCGTCATTCGCAATCAGGCGCAACTCGCTACCGTAAGCCTTAAGCATGAAGGGATTAACTATTTCCTTGATACCAATAAATACCAGATTTCCGAATGGCAACAGTTGAAACTACTGGATGAGATACGAAATCTGGAAAATTTTAAGCCCCCCCGGTTCCGGGCATGGCTTACCTCCCGGAACAATGACGTGGTGGTGTTCGCACTGAGGCTTATCAAATTTTACAAACAAAACGATGCAAATGCCTCCCTGATAGAATTGGTAAAACACCGGAATAACCAGATAAAGATTGAGGCGATCGAATGTATCAAGGAATTCTGTGTGCTTGAAGCTATGGACACCCTCAAGGCGGTTTACGGAAAATGCAATGCGGAAGTAAAGATCGAGATCCTGGATGCCATTGGCCAGATGGGGGAGGAAGAAGATATTGAATTTTTAAGGAAAGCAGAAAAAAAAGAGGTCAATTTCCTGGTTAGGAGTAAGGTAATAAGTGCCATCAATTGCATTACACCGGGAACTATTTTGCCAACCAAGGACATAATATCGACCTCGTTCCCCGAAGAGGAACCAGAAACTGAAGTCGGTCCTCCTATTCCTGCCATCTGCGATGATAGGGTTGATCCGCCCCCCGGAGATACAGAGATGCAGGAGGAATTGATCCCATCACCCGCAGATTCCATGAAAATCCCGCAACCCCTGGAGGTGATGGATGAAGCGGATGAAGAGGCCTTTAAATCTTCTCCAACGGGTGAAGTAAGTGATGCCACAGAGGAAATCCCCGGTGAATGGGAATTACTTCTCGATCTGGAAAATGAAGACACAGAGATCTTTGAGATCTGTTTTATGGAGGAATTGCTAGATATACTTTCTGAAGCAGCGTCTTCAGAGGATCCGGCACAGTTGGTTGGTGTGCTGCCACTTGATTTTTTACCGATGGTCACCGAAGAAGCAGTTAAGCAGGAAAATAGATTCCCCTCCATTCCCGAAGCCATTCTGGATCTTGAGGTTATTTCAGAAGAGGTTGCCGAAGACGCAAAATTCCGGCTGGAGCTGGATAGCATGCTGCAGCGGATCCGGGTTATGGAAGAAACAGGGGAAGTTAGCTTGTCCCAGCCATACGGCGATAGGGAAATCAATTTGGGTGTTATTGGCATGGGTCAGCACAACGAAGACCTGCTTGTTGCTCCAGCAGATCCTGAAATCCCGTTGAATTCCGCAGCAGATGATCGGCAAACAATTGAAGCGCACCCGGATAGTACAGGGCTTCATACATGCGGACCGAAGAACGATGAGCCATCCGGAGAAATCCAGCTGCTGCTCCCCGGGAAGGATGAATTGGCAGTTCAGCATCCGAGCCCTGAAGTATTTTCGGAACCCCTGTTTTACTTAACCGAGGATGTCACAGAAATTACAGCGACAGATGAACTGGAAACATACGCATCACCGGAGGCTAAACAACAAGATATGGCTGCAACCGATACCGCTTACCTGAGCATTTTTCATGAATTGTTCCGCAGGGCAGATACAGAATCAAAATTGATACTTTTAGACGAGATCCTGGCCGTGGGAGATGAAAAGGAACTTCATTTTTTAATCGCCCTCACCACAAGCCCCAATAAAGCATTGCGCGAAAAGGCAATCTTATTAAGCCGGCAACTACAGGATATTATTTCCCGTCGCCACGCACAAAACAGCCAGCAATCCAATGATGAAGAATTCACCGAGAGGGTACCTGAACCCATATCTGGGGAAGGTAGCACACAGGCAGGACAATGCGATAGCTATTCGGATGGGCAGCCGGTTTTAATGCCGCTTGAGGAATGTTACCTGTCGGATACCGGGGAACCCTTTAATATGTTCGAGGTCGAATTTGAGTTAATAAAGGAAGACCCGGATCCTCCCGGATCGGATGGAAATTTCCAATCCCCAAGTCATACCCTATTGGACAACATCCTGTCCATTCCGGTCAAAATCAGGGATAAATTCAATGGATAGCGGCCTCTACAATGTCATCCTCGAATACATAAACATCGTTTTCCTGATGTTTACCCTGGCGCTGTTCATTATTTTCAGTACCATGGGATACCTCTCTACACGGAATTCTATCCACTATAAAAAAAAGAACAGTTTCGGGGACCTTACCAGGATTATGGCATCCCCCATGGCACCGGGGATAACCATTATCGCCCCCGCCTTTAACGAAGGCCTGACCATCGTCCAGAATATCCGCTCACTCCTGTCCCTCCAATACGTGAACTACGAAGTGATGGTTGTCAATGATGGCAGTACGGATGATACGCTGGAAAAAATGATAGCAGCCTATGACCTGGAACTGGTACCCCGGGAAATAGACCCTGACTGGATGAGCAAACCGATCCGCGGGATATACAAATCGAAACAGCGGTCCTTTTCAAAGCTAACCGTGATCGACAAATTCAACGGGGGAAAGTCGGACGCCCTGAATACCGGGATTCATCTTTCTGAAAATAAATACGTGGGCTGCATAGACGTGGATTGCCTCCTGATGCCGGATGCATTGTTGCATGTGGTTAAATCCTTTTTTCAGCGAAGCAAAAAAAGGGTGATTGCGGTGGGGGGGGTAATCCGTATTGCAAATTCGTGCAGGATTGCAGGGGGCATGCTGGAAGAAATAAGACTGCCTGCCAACTGGCTGGCCCGTTTTCAATTATTGGAATATACCCGTTCCTTTTTACTTGGAAGGATGGCCTGGGGGCGTTTGGACAGCCTTCTGATTATTTCCGGGGCTTTCGGTTTCTTTGACCGGGAGATCGCAGTCGCTGTTGGTGGCTATGATACGAAAACAGTTGGGGAAGACATGGAGATCGTGTTTCGGATGCGGCGTTATATGCACGACCGGCATGAGCCGTATACAATAGAGTATTTGCCAGACCCGTTGTGCTGGACCGAGGTCCCGGAAACCGTACAAATGCTGGTTAGCCAGCGCGACAGGTGGGCCAGGGGAAACCTGGAGACATTGTTCAAGCACAAGGATATGTTCTTTAATTCAAAATACGGGAGACTTGGTTTGCTGAGCTACCCCTATTGGTTTTTCTACGAGTGGCTGGCACCCATCCTTGAATTAACGGGCCTGATTTCCATTGTATTGTTTTTTTATCTGGGTATCCTCAACGTAGATTTTTTCATCGCTATGACCTTTATGGTTTACACATTTGCCATCATGTTCTCTTTCTATGCCATACTATGGGAGGTGTACATGTATAATCAGTATACCCGAACTAAGGATATCCTCATCCTGATGATCTACGCCCTGGCGGAACCTTTTGTTTTTCATCCCCTCGTATCCTACGCCGCTCTCCGGGGGAATGGTAAAAAATTGTTTAATGTTCACTCGGGGTGGGGGACGATTACCCGAAGAGGATTTAGCAAAGCATAAGATTATGAATACAAGTAAAATCGACAAATATAACCTGAAACATTACACAAGGTTGATCATTGCCTTTTTTGGCTGCCTGGTCCTCCTTACCTGTTATCAGTATACAACCCTTTATATAAAAGGGGTTTTGGATACCATCATCAGTATCAGTTTGTTAATTGCTGTGGTGCATCAGGTAGGCTACGCCGCCATCATCGGGATCGTATTCGTGTTTCCCTTTAATTTCTGGGAAAATCTACGGCCTAAATACGGTTTTTACTTTGTATTTATGGTCTTGTTGATGTTATTGATCATCGAGGCGCTGCTTATCACATATTATTGTACCACCCTGGTGCCACTGGGTTCCGATTTGCTGGGGTACAGCTACCAGGATATCAAGACCACCCTATCCAATTCCGGAGGGATGTCACTGTCCACTTTACTGGGCATAGCAGGAATTACAGCGCTGTTTTTTGTTTTCTATAAAGTGACATCCAAATTCTATCACCGGATCAGCAGGCTATATCCTTTTACCATAATCCTTATCAGTTTGTTTGTAGCAACCCTCTTTACGGAAGGGCAGCCCATCAATCAGAATAAAACCCAGTACCTTGCTCTGAACCTTTACAACTCCACCACAGAGGACAATTCCTATGACTCCAATGTAGAATATCCCCTGATAAAAAGGTCGGAGGATAACAATATTCTTGGGGATTATTTCCATCTGAAGGAACAAAAACCAAATCTTGTATTTATTATCGTGGAAGGCCTGGGAAGGGATTTTGTAGGGGAAGGTGCTGAATTCGGAGGCTTCACCCCCTTTCTGGATTCTTTGTCGCGTCAATCGCTGTATTGGGAGAATTGCCTGAGCAACACAGGCCGAACCTTTGGGGTAGTGCCCTCCCTACTGGGATCGCTGCCATTTGGGAAAAGTGGTTTTATGGAATTGGATGAATATCCCAACAAGCTAACGCTTTACGGTATCCTTAAGAACAATGGGTATTATACATCTTACTACCAGGGCACCAATAGTACCTTTGATAATGTAGAGAAGTTTTTACGTAGTGAAAATATTGATTTTGTATTGGACAAGTCCGGATTTGGGAAGAACTACGAACTGCAGACGGCAGATGCAACCGGTTCATCCTGGGGTTACCCGGACAAAGAACTCTTTAAAAAGGCCCTGGACCTGCCACGCGATTCGGAGAAGCCACGCATGGAGGTGTATATGACAATCAGTACCCATGAGCCCTTTATCCCCCCAGGAAAGGAATACTATGAAAATAAGGTTTCAGAGCTGGTAAACAGGGGTAATTATGGGAGCAGGGAAAAAAACATTATTAAAAAGAACAAGAATGTATTTGCCAGCCTGTTATATACTGATAATGCGATATCCTGGTTCCTGGAAGCCTATAAAAAGCAACCGGGATATGATAACACCATTTTCATCATTACCGGGGACCACCGTTTGATCCCCATACCACAGCGGAATGCCATAAGCAGGTTCCATGTACCTTTGATTGTTTACAGTCCTATGCTCCGGGCAACTGAAAAAATAAGCGCTGTTTCTTCACATTTCGATGTCACCCCCAGCATACTGGCCCTGTTAAATGATGCTTTTGAATTAAAAATGCCTAAAAAAGTGGCCTGGATGGGAAGTGGCCTGGATATGCAAAAAGAATTTCGGTCTGTAAAGGATATCCCGCTGATGCGGAACAAAAATGAACTCAAGGAATTTATAAGCGGGGAGCAGGTATATTCAGATGGGGATATTATGGAAATTGATAAAAACATGGACCTGATCCCTTCCTTCGGAGGTAGTTCCCAACTGGAAAAAAAATTATCCGATTTCAAGGCTATGAATGACTATGTGACTTCCCGGAATAAAATCATCCCGGACAGCCTCTCATTATTCACCCTGGAACGTGAGAAATTCGAGGAAGGAGAAATGGTTTGGATCAATAGCGTTTTTAATGGCCAGAATTATGACAAGGCATATATTACTGCACGGGACCTGGCTTTTAAAAAAGAATATAGGAAGTCCTTGCTGTTGTGCCGGTATATTCTTTCTGAAATCCCCGGGCATATAGATTCAAAAATACTGATGGCAAGAATCAATGCCTGGGAAGGTAAGTATGACAGCTCTATCAGTATTTTAAAAGATTGTATAAAAATGATTCCCGATTATGCAGATTCCTATGCAGCGTTGTTTGATGTATATTTTTGGACCGGGAAGACAAAGGAGGCATATGATCTGATTGAACAGGTAGAACAGAACAGTTCAAGTGCCGATGAAGTCGCAGATAAAATAGCACGTGCCAAAAAGGAATATGGAAAAATACAACCCGCAGTGTCTTTCATTGAAAAAACTAAAACTTCCCCCGATGCGAAAGGGACAACCCTGAATTGAGAATGGTAAAAAGGCATTTTTTATGGTTTTTGTTTTATCTGGTCCTTACGATCAGTGCACCAGCTCAGGACCTGGCATCTCAGGGTGAGGCATTGGTGTCTTACCGGTTTGCCCGCAGCCTGGCCCATAGGGGAGACCATAATGCCGCCCGGGATACACTTCAGCATATTCTTAAAAAATATCCGGGTAACCTCCAGGTAATTTCCCTTCTGGCCCGGACACATAGCTGGGACGGGGAGTATGACCTTGCCAGGAAAGAGTTCAACAAGGTTACCTCCAGTGACCGTGGAAGCAAGGAGGATTGGCTGGCAGCTATAAAAAACGAACTCTATGCAGCCAATCAGGCTACTGCTCTGGGCCTTGCAAACAAAGCCCTGAGATACCTGGGGGGAGACCCTGATCTGAAGAGGCTGCGGCAGCTGGCAATTGACAATATCAACAAGGCAGCCCCCGCAGAGGAAGTCAGTAAAGAACCCCTTGCTGCAGCGGTCCGGGAAAAAGATGCGAAGGCGATAAATACCATAGGATTTACGAATGAGGTTAGGGTAATTGAGGATAGCAATGAACCCATGATCTATTCCAGCATAGATTATAAAAGGCAAACGCGGTTTGGAAGTATTATTCCGCGGATCAATTACAGCAATCGCTTCAATACCCATGGGATCCAATACGATATCGATCTGTATCCTAAATTCTCAAAAAGGTTCTATGCCTATATCAATTACGGCTATTCCAATGCCGATATATACCCTAAACACAATGCCGGGGGGGATCTGTATGCCAATTTACCAGGGGCGATGGAGGCTTCAGGAGGAATGCGGTACCTTAGTTTTGACACCCGGGAAATACTGGTAATTACGAATTCCTTCGGACTATATAAAGGCAACTATTATTTTTCCTTACGATCCTATATCACCCCTGAATCAAATAACCTGACCCGGATTTCGGGGAATTTCCTCGTTCGGAAATATTTAAAAGATGCTGAAAATTACATCGGAATTTCAGCTGGAATGGGATTCTCACCAGAACTCCGACAACTTACCCAGAACGGTACGCTGCTGTCAGAAACCCTGCTTTACCTGGAATCCCAGCGGTTGAATATGGAATACCAGTTTACCGGAAAAGGGGGGCCGTCTGTTTATAAAACACGTCTGGGGCTTGCGAGGGAGGAGCTTACCTCCAACCCGGGTAACTACTTTTGGTCCCTCCTGGGCGGGCTAACCTATAAGGTTAAATTTTAATCAAAAGAATTCCTCTGGGCTTTTGCCCCGGGGCACCTCTCCTCCCGAGAGGAAGAAACCGCCCAAGCGGTTTCGGGTGAGGTTACAGGAAATTCTATATTTCCTTCGGGATTACCCCAAAATTGAATCGGGATACAACATTAACTAAGGGATTCACCACATTTTATTGTTTTCACCAGTTAATTTAGATAGGTTTATACTATGATTATTGGAACCCAAATTTCAATAGTATAAAAACCCAAACTTATCATGTTATACGATACCTACGGGGAGGAATACTTATCATTTCTCCGAGACCTGAATGAAATCTTAAGTTTAAATGAATTGGCGGAACTGGACTATTTATAGCCTTGATCCGTTTTAATGTCCTAAATCCTACAATTATGGCAAACATGAATCACGACAATGCAGCTTACCTAAGTTTTCTGGATGACCTGAATGGCATCTTACTGGACTACAACATCAGCAGATTGAGTTGTTCTTAAGAGCGTTGGATTACAAACAGTCAAAAAAAAAATGGAACGATCATCGTTCCATTTTTTTTTGTTTCCCTGTTATCTTATCCCAGATAAGTCTTTAACAGTTTACTCCTCGAATTGTGCCTGAGTTTGCGGATGGCCTTTTCACGGATCTGCCGTACCCGTTCTCTGGTAAGGTCAAATGTCTGTCCGATCTCGGCCAGCGTCATTGATTGCTGGTCCCCAATCCCATAATACAGCTTAACCACATCGGCTTCCCGTGGAGAAAGTGTTTCCAGGGCCCTGTTGATCTCTGTATTTAATGATTGCTGCAGTAATGCCCTGTCCGGCCTGGGGGATTCCCCGGAACGGATCACATCATACAGGTTGGAATCCTCTCCTTCGCGCAAAGGTGCGTCCATGGATACATGGCGCCCGGAATTTTTAATGGATTGTTTAACCTCATTTACGCTCATGTCCAGTTCCGTAGCGATCTCCTCTGCTGAAGGTGGCCTTTCATGGGCCTGTTCTAGATAAGAGAAAGTCTTTTTGATTTTATTGATGGATCCGATCTTGTTGAGTGGAAGCCGCACTACCCGCGATTGTTCCGCTAAGGCTTGCAGTATGGACTGCCTGATCCACCATACGGCATAGGATATGAACTTAAATCCCCTGGTTTCATCGAATCGCTTGGCAGCTTTGACAAGCCCCACATTGCCTTCATTGATTAAATCGGGCAGTTTTAAGCCCTGGTTCTGATATTGTTTGGCGACCGAGACCACAAACCTCAAATTGGCATTGGTTAACTTATCCAGGGCAGCCTGGTCACCTGTTCTTATTTTTTGAGCCAATTCTACTTCTTCGTTGGCAGTGATCAATTCTATTTTACTGATATCCTGCAAGTATTTATCGAGTGATTTGGACTCTCGGTTCGTTACCTGCTTGATAATCTTTAGTTGCCTCATCTATGTGTGTGGATTTTACTTATTAGGAAGGGTCATAATACATCTTTATTCTGTCATATCCAAAGGGTTACCGTTAATATTATAAAGATTTTATGAGTATTATCAGGCCCGGTAGTATTGATCGCAAGCCCCATTTTACGGTTGCCTGCAATCATTAGACCAAAATTCAGAGGATATTACTATCTTGGGATGGTGAGCAAAAGAGCCCTTAAAAAATACCTTGGCACATTAAAAAAGCGACAGCTGGAAGAGCAGGTGCTCGATTTGTATGGGCGGTTCCCTGTCGTAAAAGTGTATTATGATTTCGTCTTCAACCCAAAGGAAGACCAGTTAATAGGAGAAGCCAAGTCCAAAATTACCAATGAGTATTTTCCTGTAAAAAGGAAGAAACCAAGGGCCCGGAGATCGGTGGCACAAAAGTACATCAAGCAATTCTTATTACTTGGGATGGATCCGGCACTTATAGCGGACCTCATGCTGTTTAACCTGGAGACCGCTCAGTCTTTTGCGGCCCGCCGAAACTTACCCGATTCCTTCTTTAAGAGCATGCTCAATTCTTTTGATGAATGCATCCGGTATATTTCCGTGAACAACCTGCTTCCTGATTTCAAGGAACGGATCCTGGTAGTTTACCAGGTTGTTACCAGGGAAAAGTGGCTCTATCTGGAAGGATTTTCAAGGGCGCTGGATGCCATTGACTGATCAAATATCAAAGCATAGGATTAGGAAATTAATACTTCAATACAATGGGAATAGTCATCATCAGGCAGGACCACCGATTGCCAAAATGGGTTGAAGCAATTTCTAAGGCAGCCCCCGGAATACAAATTTACAATTATAAGGAAGCACATCCTACGGAAGAAGTGATCATGGCCATAGTATGGAAGCACCCACCGCACAGCCTTGTGGGTTACCCCAACCTTCGGTGTATAGCATCCTTTGGTGCAGGGGTTGATTTCATCTTTGATGATCCGGATATACCTGAAAATATACCGGTAACCCGGGTGGTCGACCCAAAACTGGCCGGGGATATGTCCGAATTTGTACTGGCTGTCATCCTGAACCACCTTAAGAACCTGAACCAATATAAAATTGACCAACTCGCAGGCAAATGGCAACCACTACCGTATCGCCGTGTAGAGGATACACGGGTGGGGATCATGGGGATGGGTGCCCTCGGATCATCGCTGGCCCGGGATTTGTTGGAACTACAGTTTAAAGTGATTGGGTGGGCCGGTTCCCGCAAGAACATGAGTAATGTTACCGTATATGTAGGCGAGGGGGAAAAACGGGAATTCCTGTCCCAGGCAGATATTCTGGTCTGCCTGCTACCGTTGACTGACAAAACAAGGGGCATTCTGAATATAGAAACCTTCATGGCTCTTCCTAAAGGCGCCTATGTGATCAATGTGGCCCGGGGTGGCCATTTGGCAGACAATGACCTGCTTGAAGCCGTCAACACCGGCCATCTGTCCGGGGCGAGCCTGGATGTATTCCATGCCGAACCCCTGGGGGATAACCATCCCTTCTGGGGCCATCCTGCGATCCATATGACGCCCCATATCGCAAGTGTTTCAGATATGGTATCCGTTATCCCGCAACTGCTGGAGAACTATACCAGATTGCTTGCCGGGAAGCCCCTGCTGAACCTCGTTTCTCCTGTAAAGGGGTATTAAAGTTTATAGATTTCAACCATTAAATTTCTTTTAGGGGCAAAATTCTGCTAGTTTTGCAAAATTGGAGTCGTGCCAATGGTATGCCTTCAGGCCTGATGAATTATTAAAACTGATTGCCTTTGGAGATACAGACAGACAATATTGAAAAAACACTTTACGATTACCAGCTTGAAGACCTGAATACCATTTTTCAGTATTTAAAAGAATCTCCCCCGGATGTCAACCTGCTATACCAATTGCCTACCGGAGGCGGGAAAACGGTGGTCTTTTCAGAGATAGCCCGGCGGTATATCAACCAATCCAAAAAGAAAGTAGTGGTGCTGACCCATCGCATTGAGCTGAGCAACCAAACTTCCAATATGCTCACCGGGTTCGGGGTCCCGAATATGATCATCAACAGTGATGTGAAGGAATTACACGACCAGGATGACTACATGTGCTTTGTTGCTATGGTAGAAACCCTTAACAACCGGCTCCAGGAAGGAATGGTACAGTTAAATAATGTGGGCCTTGTAATTATCGATGAGGCCCATTATAATTCCTTCCGGAAACTTTTTAAATATTTTGAAAAATCCATCATTTTGGGGGTTACGGCAACCCCTCTGAGCTCCAACATCAAGTTACCCATGAAGGATAACTACAAAAAACTGATCGTTGGGGAATCTATATCATCCCTCATTAAACAAAGGTTCCTGGCCCGGGCCAGGGTATTCAATTATGATGTAAGCCTGAGGTCCCTTAAACTTGGAATAAGCGGGGATTATACCGTGAAATCCTCAGACGAACTTTACGGCAACCAAAATATGCTGGGAAAGTTGCTCGGGGCGTATGAGGAAGTAGCCAGAGGGACCAAGACCCTCATATTCAACAATGGGATCAGTACCTCTCGCTATGTCTATGAAATATTCAAAAAAGCTGGATATAACATCCGCCACCTCGATAATAAGAACAATGCATCCGAACGCCGGGAAATCCTGGAATGGTTTTCCGAAACGCCGGATGCTGTATTGACCTCCGTCAGTATCCTTACCACCGGTTTTGATGAACCCACTGTGGAAACGATTATTCTGAACAGGGCTACCCGTTCCCTGACGCTTTATTTTCAAATGATTGGTCGCGGCTCCCGGATCCTGTCGAACAAAGATAAATTTACAGTAGTGGACATGGGAAATAATGTTGCCAGGTTCGGGCTATGGGAAGCACCGATCGATTGGCAGGAAATTTTCCATTTCCCGGATTTCTTCCTGGAGAATATCAAGAACGACGAAGATATAGAACGCGAATTCATCTATGAAATGCCTGCTGAACTCCTGGCAAGGTTCGACAAATCCAAAAACATCGAATTCAATGTCAAGGAGGAATACAAAAAAGTATTTGCTATGGGCCTTAAATCGAAGACAGTGCTTGAAAGGAGCATTGAGCAACATGCACAGATATGTATGGAAAACAGTGCAGATGTCTTTGAAGCCCGAATCCTGGCCAAAAAATTAAAAGATGAGATTGCCTACCGGGTACGCCAATACTCATATTGCATCATGAACAATACCAAGAACTACAAGGAATGGCTGGAAGAGGATTATGAACGCAAATTGCGCCTCAGGATATCCCAAAAGTTTGCCGAAAGGTTGTAAAATGGCTGGGAAGCCCTGAAAAGTGCCGGAATATGAGTCAAAAAATCCTGCTGATTGTGGCTTTGAATTGGCCTGAGCCCCAGGCAACGGCGGCCGGCCGGCGGATGATGCAGCTCATTTCCTTCTTCCTTGAACTGGATTACCAAATCACTTTTGCCTGTACAGCAGCGGCAGCCCCAAATTCCCTGATCCGGGATGAGCCTGGTATTACCACCCGGCACATTCTGGTGAACCATCCCGGGTTCGATGATCTTTTGGCCCGCCTTGAACCCGAAATTATATTGTTTGACAGGTTTGTTTCCGAAGAGCAGTTTGGATGGCGGGTAGCACAATTTGCCCCTGGGGCTTTGCGCATACTGGATACCGAAGACTTGCATTCCCTCCGGGCGGCCAGGAAGACAGCCCTTGAATCCGGGTTACCGGACAATGTCAGCGCCTGGTTGCAAAGCGATTTGGCAAAAAGGGAGATCGCGGCTATTTTCCGCTGCGATCTCTCCCTGATAATTTCGCGTTATGAAATGGACCTGTTGCAGGAACAGCTACCCATCACTGTCCCTATTTTAGCATACTTCCCGCTATTGGCTGATGAAATTTCCAAAGCCTCCATGCAAGAATGGCCATCTTTTGGCAGTCGGCAAGATTTCATTTGTATAGGAAACGGAAAACATGGACCCAATACAGATTCCTTCCGCTGGCTATATGAGTCGATCTGGCCATTGATCCGGAAAGGAATCCCAACCGCAAATTTGAATATTTATGGGGCTTACCTTCCAGACAGCATACTGCAGCTCAACCGGCCTGAAATGGGATTCCTGGTACATGGGAATGTCGCGGATTCCGGGGCGGCAATGAGGGGTTCCAGGGTGAACCTGGCACCCTTGCGATATGGCGCGGGACTCAAGGGGAAATTAATAGAGGCAATGGCATGTGGGACACCCAGCGTAACAACTACCATCGGCATTGAAGGCCTTGGTGACCCCTTATGCGCAGGTGCCCTTGTTTCGGATAAAGCGGAAACGTTCGCGGCACTGGCGGTGCACTTGTATACCAACGAAGGGGAATGGACAGACTTACACGAAAAAGGCATTGTACTGATCAATTCACATTTTGGAAAAAAGGAGCATTATATTCGTCTGAGGGCAGAAGTAAAGGTAATTCAGGAAGATCTGAAATCACACAGGACCCGGAATTTTATTGGTTCCCTGCTGCTACACCATACCATGGCCAGTACCAAATACCTTTCGAAGTGGATCACTGCCAAAAACCGCCAGGACCCTGCCGCTATTTTCAAAGAGGAATCATTTGGCCCCGGGCCCGTTACGCCAGATTGATGGCAGGGATTGCATCAGGGTTGCACCCGCAAAGAGGGCAGACCTTCAGGAAACTGCATATATCCTGTGAATCGCTATCTTTAAAAACCGATAATAGTAGATCAAGATGAAAAAACCCAACTGGAAAACCGTCAAGGAATTTGAGGATATTACCTATAGGAAAAGCGATGGGGTAGCGCGAATTGCCTTTAACCGCCCCAACGTGCGAAATGCCTTCCGGCCAAAAACAACGAGTGAGCTCTATGAGGCCTTTTACGATGCCCAGGAAGACACAAGCATTGGGGTGGTGCTGTTATCTGCTGAGGGGCCGTCTGAAAAAGATGGGGTTTATGCTTTTTGCAGCGGAGGGGACCAGCAGGCACGGGGGCAGCAGGGATATGTGGGGGAAGATGGCCGGCACCGACTCAATATCCTCGAGGTGCAGCGATTGATCCGTTTCATGCCCAAAGTTGTTATTGCTGTTATACCAGGCTGGGCAGTAGGAGGGGGTCATAGCCTACACGTTATCTGCGACCTGAGCCTTGCCAGTAGGGAACATGCCATATTCAAACAAACTGATGCCGACGTCACAAGCTTTGACGGTGGCTATGGGTCTGCCTACCTGGCCAAATTAGTAGGCCAGAAAAAAGCCCGGGAAATATTCTTTTTAGGACGGAAGTATTCCGCACAGGAGGCATGTGATATGGGAATGGTCAACGCAGTAGTTCCCCATGAAGAACTGGAGGCTACCGCCTATCAATGGGCCCGCGAAATTTTGGCTAAGTCCCCAATATCCATCAAAATGCTAAAATTTGCCATGAACCTTACGGATGACGGGATGGTTGGCCAGCAAGTATTTGCGGGGGAGGCAACCCGACTCGCATACATGACGGATGAGGCTAAAGAGGGCAGGAATGCATTCCTGGAAAAGCGCAAACCGGATTTTGGCAAAAACAAATGGATTCCCTGACACCCTCAGGCACTCTCCCGTTTCGCCAACTTCAATTTATTGGCGATGACGTTTTTAGTACGCCATAGGAAATGATAGGTGATCACCAATGGATCCTTCACCGCGAATTTAAATTGGGTATGATTCCAGATAAAATTGAAACGGAATAACAGCATGGGGTTTTTCCCTATGGAATGTACCAGGCCCTTCATATTGAGGTACCGGACAAGTTTGCAGGAGGGCATTTTAAATTGGATGCCCCGGGCGTATAAAGCGTATAAATATGGGAAATTGACCCCGGCAATGGCAGATGCGTCTAGCGTCAGCCAAAACCTCGGATTGATTTCCAGGATTTTGGCACAGCCCTCCGCTTCATCATAGATCAGGTCTATATTGGCCACCCCGGACCATTCCAAAGATCGCATTAGTTTAGCGATGTTCTTATATATATTTTCATCGGCTATAAATTCCAGCCCAATTTGGGGTGAAAAGGGTTTCCGGGTCCATAAAAATCCTTTTTGGATGGTATAAGCAAGGATCTCCCCCCGGTCGCACAGCACATTGCAACCCAGGTCGTGGCCCTGTATAAATTCCTGTATCACATAATTTTTACCCTTGCCTTCAGAAAGAAGGAATGCTGCCGCATGTTCCCTGGTTTGGCATTTTACGATCCCTTCTCCCCCAGCCGCATTTTCCGAGGGTTTTAGGAGCCATGGCAAAGGGATATCCACGGGATCCGGGTCGAAGGGTTTATTCCCCTCAACAACATGACTATTGGGAAGAGGGAGGGAATGTTCTGCTAAATGCCTGGAAAGTTTCGCCTTATTGTTGGCAATGGAAAATTTGTTCCAGGATGTCAGCGGAACCAGTTTTTGCCGTGCATCTAGCAGATCAGCATGTTCTGACAGGGTTTCAAATCCAAATTGGGAAACCGGCATGATGATATCAATAGGGAATTTTGCCATCTCCCTGTTGATATGACCTACCCACTCAGTGCAGTCAGCTGTCCGGGGGTGATAGGAGAAATGGTGTATATAACGTGAAAATCGCATGGCGATCCGCTTCCGGGAAGACATCACATACAATGTTATACCCGTAAGCTGTGATAAACAGTTGGCAACAAAAAGCAGGTAATGGCTTTCGCCATCCGGGATCAAAATAGAAACAGGTTCCTCGCTGCGCATGCCCATACAGAAGAATTTATAAGTTAACCATCCCTAAAATACGGCATAAAAGACAATTCTCAGCTGTTCGGACCCCACATACCGGCCAATTTCGTTGAAAGCTATATGGGAAGGGCCTTGCATTACTCAAGGCTTCTGCCCTTGAAAGTAGGTGTAAACTAAAAAGAGCCCTGATCTGGAAGAACAGGACTCTTTTACGAGAACACTATATGAAAATGAAAAAATTAACTTCTTGGTTAGTACACTGTAAACATACGGCGCAGATATCGTACAGGAAATATATTGTTGTGAAACCCCCCCTGGATGTTGTCCTGCACCCCATTTCTGTTGTTTGGCCTGTAAATTAGCATGGTAGCCGCACAACAACAGGGTAACAGGGCTCAATTCCCGGACAGGATCAGATAGGGAAACGGGAACCTGACCCATTTCTCTTTTCCAGCTACCGGATTGCTTTCAGGATGTCATTCAGAAACGTATCGATGTTAAAATCAGGAGGTTCTGCAAGTCCGGTTCGTACAATCACCAGATCTTTTGATGGGATTATGAATACATATTGGCCCTGGTAGCCATTGGCAGAATATAAATCCTTCGGGATACCCGGGTATTTGCCATTGGCATTTAGCCAGAAATGGGCACCATAGGTACCATCCGATTTTGCGGTGGGTTCGGTAACGTACTCCACCCACCGGGGATCAAACAATTGTTCGCCATTCCAATTTCCGCGGTGAAGGTATAACAGTCCAAAACGCGCCCAATCACGGGTAGTTGCCCATCCATAGGAAGAAAGCACATAATTCCCGGCCATATCGGCCTCCAGCAGCATTGAATGCATCCCGATCCTATCGATCAATCCGGCATAGGGAAAATCGAGGTACTCCTGGTAGATGGTGAATTTTCCACGCAGATACCCGGATAGGTAATTTGTTGTTCCGGATGAATAGTTCCATATTTCTGTGGGTGCGGCCAGGGATTTTTTCTCAGCCTGGGGCCGGGTCATATCAGTCGCCAGGAACAGCATCCGCGTAACGTCTGAAATGGATGTATAATCCTCATCCCAAGCCAGGCCACTCTGCATTCGCAGGAGGTGGTCCAGGGTAATGGCAGCTTTTGCGCCACCTTTGTTGGATACATCAGCTGTAGCCTGGAAGGGGCGGTCATCCTGAATACTGAGCTTACCCTGGAATTCCAGGATCCCGAACAGGGTGGCCAGGATGCTTTTGGTCATGGACCAGCCCAGTACCGGGGTATCCTTTCCAACACCCCCTGAATACCTCTCCGCCAGTATTTGGTCTTTGTATACCACCAGTACCGTTCGTGTCTTCTCTGATCCGGAATCGACAAATGCATTGTCTATTGCCTTTTGTAGCAACGGGTAATCAACATTTTTAAAAATAGTATCGGATTGTATGCCGTCGCCATAGGGGAAAGGCAAATCCTTTGGATCCCTTTGTCTGTGGGGCTGCCGGTATTCCCTGGCTGGGTCATAAGAATCATTGATGAGGACACAGCCCAGCTCACCCCTCCGTACTGCCTTTCTTTGCATTAACCCATAAACGGAAGCTGTAACGGATTGGCCCGCCGGATCAAGGTGAGTCTCTGCCAGCTTGATCAGCGGGACATTGTTGTCATGTTGAACGATATCGGTTTCAGGACGCCCGGATATAAATACAGTGGATGCCATGTTTTTAGCGGCATACCCTGAAATGATGTTCAGTTTGGGATAATTATAAATGGCTATTGCACCGAGCAGGAGAAGGATAGCAAACAAGATCCGTAAAAAATATTTCATCCGGAGAGGTTGACCGCATTGGGCGGATTGTGTGTTAAATTTATTGGGTAACTTTAAAAAAGCTAATATAAAGATATGTCCAAAATATCGGTTGGATTTTTTTTGTTTGTATTCTTCGCCTGTTCCGCCCCTGATAAATCCAAAGGAATTGCCCTGTTTAAGAGCAATTGTGCAGGTTGCCATATAACACCGGACATCAGGGACCTGCCAAAAAGCATATGGGCTCAGCATATATTGCCTGAGATGGGGCACAGGCTTGGGATACAGGATACGGCCTTTGATCCTTTAAAGGGCCTGTCAATTCCGGAGATGGAGGCCGTCCTCAAGACAGGGGCTTTTCCCTGGAAGGCGGCCCTCAGTCCCGAAGACTGGGAACTTCTCAAGAACTATATCCTTCATATAGCCCCTGATTCTTTAATATTCCCTGAAAAACAGGAACCCCCGGGAGAACTGCGGTTGTTTGCCGCAAACGCCATCTCGCTTGACAGCAATGGCCGCTCTACCATAACAATGCTCAAGTTTGATGAACGGTCTGAGAAAATGATTGCAGGGGATATATCCGGGAATTTGTATGCAGTGGATGGCATGCTCCGAAAAAAGTATCTTTTGGGAAGATTCCCCGGCGGGGTAGTGGATTATATAGAAAAAGAGGGAGCTGTCTTTGCCACTACCATAGGGAACCTCAGGCCATCAGAATTGACGGGAGGCGCTGTTTTCAGGATCAAAGGGACCTCAAAAGAAATGGCAGCTAAAAATTTACACAGGCCGGTTCACGCCCTTGTCTATGATTTTAACAGGGACGGCAAAGATGAACTGGTGATCAGTGAATTCGGGGATCTTGGTGGCAGGCTCTCCCTCTTGTCAATAGGGTCGGAACAGCAGTTGCAAAGTACAGTTTTGCTCAACCAACCGGGGACCATCCGGGCGGTGGCTGAAGATATGGACAAGGATGGTAAAAAAGATATTGTGGTATTGACAGCTCAGGGAGACGAGTGGATTACTATATTATTTCAGCAGGACAACCTTCGTTTTGTAGCCAGGAAGGTGATCCGGTTCAGTCCGGTGTATGGTTCCAGCTGGTTTGAACTACTGGATTACGACGAGGATGGCGACATGGATATTATTACGGTCAATGGGGATAATGCGGATAGATCGGCAATCAAAAAACCCTACCACGGAATGCGCATCCACCTGAACCAGGGTGACAATTCATTTAAAGAGGTATTCTTGCCGGGTGCAACCCGGGTGGTGGCGCGGGATTTTGATCAGGACGGGTATGTGGATATAGCAAACCTGTCCACTTTCCCGGATTATCAGGGACATGAAAGCCCTTTTATGTATCTTGAGAACCAGGACAGCAAGTCCTTCAGCTTTGTCACCGCTACCGCTGTGGATGCGATGGAGACGGCCCGCTGGTTTTTAATGGATACCGGGGATGTTGATGGGGCCGGGGACCTGGATATAGTTCTGAGTGCGTTCAGCCTTTCATTCAACGCGGCTCCTGAAAGGTTGGCCCGACATTGGCAGGAAAATGATGCAGATCTCATGTTCCTTGAAAATACATTGAAAGGAGGATCAGAATGAAAATTATGGTAACACGAATCCTGATTGTTGCAGTATGCATGTGCATCACCGCCTGTAAGGTGAAAGAAGACTACACCTGGAAAACCATGGATGTAACAGTTTCTGCCTATAATTCTGTACCTTCCCAAACTGCGAACCATCCGAGTCTGGCGGCCTGGGGGGATACACTTCGGCCGGGCATGAAATGCATCGCTGTTTCGAGAGACCTCCTGGATTTGGGATTTAAATATAACACCACGGTTAAAATTCCCGGTTTACCAGGCATTTACTTAGTTAAAGATAAGATGCACTACCGATGGCGCAAACGAATAGATATTTATATGGGGAAGGATATCGGCAAAGCCAGGGAATGGGGTAAGAAGAAGCTCAGAATTGAATATGCCGTAAAAAGAAGTGCGGAACTAACCGATCCGGAAGAGACCAATTAGTACCTTTACTATTCCAAATAATCACCTGTATGAGGTATACAATGCTGCTTATCTGTATGCTGTCCCTGGCGTGCTGTGCCACCCCTTCAATGATCATCGACCAACCCATTGAATTTTCCGCGGACCGCAAACAGCTTAGCCTGCAGTACCTGTCGCAACGGTATGGCCTGGAACAACAAGCCCCTGTAATCATGCCCCGCATGATCGTATTGCATTGGACCGCAATCCCCACTTTTGAGGCATCTTTTGATACCTTTGATCCAGCCTATGTTTCAGGCTCCCGAACTGATATACAGTCGGCTGGTAATTTAAATGTTTCCTCCCATTTTTTGGTGGCCAGGGACGGCACTATATACCGGCTGATGCCGGAAACCGGAATGGCCCGCCATGTCATCGGGCTGAACCATTGCGCCATCGGGGTGGAAAATGTGGGAGGTACACCCGGAATGCCCCTCACCAGAGCGCAACTCCGTGCCAATATCTGGCTGGCGAAATACCTAAGGTCCAAATATCCTATCAACTATTTGATCGGACATTATGAATATACCAATTTTGAAGGGAGTGACCTTTGGTTGGAAAAGGATGATTCCTATCGGACCATCAAAACAGACCCGGGGGTAGATTTTATGCGAAAGGTGCGAAAGGCTACCGAAAAGTTTAATTTTAAACCCATTCCTAAAAAAATATAGTTCATGAAAATTAAAATTTACCTTACCATACTTCCCCTGTTTTGTACGATGCAGTTATGCGGACAAAACCAGGATATTACCGAATCCCTGTATGAGACCTATGATACCTACAGGGAGCCTGCCCTGGATAAACGCAGGATCAAACACCACCAGCTGCAACCCCTGATTGACGCTTATCGTACAAACCCCAAATTTACGGTCACCACTGTGGGAAGGTCCATTGAAGGACGGGATCTTTCCCTTATCAGTATCGGAAATGGCCCTAAAAACGTATTTTTGTGGTCCCAGATGCATGGGGATGAACCCACTGCCACCCAGGCCATTTTTGATATCCTTAATTTTTTGAACAGTGACGCCTTTTCCGAAGAAAAGCAGGAAATCCTCAGCAACCTAACCCTGCATTTTCTGCCGATGCTGAACCCGGACGGGGCAGAGAGATACCAGCGGCGCAACACGCTGGGAATAGACATCAATCGGGATGCACTGACACTGCAATCGCCGGAAGGAAGGGCCCTGAAACAGGTCCGCGACAGCCTGGAAGCCGACTTTGGTTTTAACCTTCACGACCAAAGTACCTACTATAACGCAGAACGCACTGATAAACCGGCTACCATCTCCTACCTGGCACCTGCTTACAATTATGAGAAGGAGGTAAATGAAGTAAGAGGGAATGCGATGAAGGTAATCGTTTATATGAATTCCATCATCCAAAAATATGCCCCCGGCCAGGTTGGCCGTTATAATGATGATTTTGAACCCAGGGCTTTCGGGGACAATATCCAGAAATGGGGTACAAGTGCCATCCTGATTGAATCCGGTGGCTTTCCCGGGGATACGGAAAAACAGGAAATCCGCAAACTGAACTATGTTTCCATACTTTCAGCCATCTATACCATCGCCAACGAAAACTATAAAGACCTGCCACGGGAAGCCTATGAACAAATTCCTGAGAATGACCGGAAATTATTCGACCTTAAAATTACCGGGCTCGGATATGAATTACGGGGAGAAATGTATACCCTCGACCTGGGCATTCACCAGTTGGAGGTTGAACAGGAAGGGGAGTCGGATTTCCGGTATAACAGCCGGATCATTGACCAGGGGGACCTTTCTACCTTTTACGGCTACAATACACTTGACGCAACGGGATATATCGCGAAGCAAGGCCGCGTTTACCCCGTCGTACTGAATTCCATGAAAGAATTGCGGGAATTGGATCCCATTAAACTGCTACGATCCGGATACTGTTATGTCCGGGTGGAAAACATCCCGGACAAAGCCACGTCTGCCAGAATTCCCCTGCAGGTTATCAGTACGGGCTACAAACTCCCAGAATTTCGATTGAATGTTGGGATAAACCCCAGCTTTCTCCTGCAAGAAGGGACGGAATTCCGCTATGCAGTGATCAACGGATTCCTTATTGACCTTGTTTCCGGGGAGGGTGATTTTGGGAATGTCCTGATCTACCGATAGGCAAGGACACAGCTGTACCCGGGCCATGATGACAATCAATAACCGAATGTTATATTCAGGTGGGGGCCCCTTGCCAGCAGGTATAACAACATTGACAGCAAGGTGGCCAAAATTGAGGAAAACAAGATCAATACAATGCTTTTAAACCAGTTTGGTAACGTACCTATGGCACTGTGTCTGATAATTTCGTTGATTACATCCATAATTTATCATCGTTTCATTAAACAAGGTTACAGGTTTAGGATGTGGTTTTAAAGTTTTCCGGTGAGTTATATTTAAAACAGGGATCTGTCACTATACCGTACCTCAGGCGGGATTACCTCGATAAAGTGTATAGAAAAAAGGAGCATCCGCACGGATACTCCTCTTTTATTAATTGCCGTCTTACAGGAATAAGGTCGGATCGTTAGCAGGCTGTATGCCCGCAACGATTATTCGCAGCCTCCCGTAAAGCCCTGGGTGTCAAATTTTGTCTGCACGGCCCCTTGCCTGCTGCCATCTTTCACCTGGATTGCCAGGTTATTCTCCCCGCTGCCATCACGCTTAGGTGTACAATACTCAAAAAGATAGAAGCTATTGGCCTGCTCGGATACCCGTGAGGAGATCTCATTGAAATTTGTTTCCAGGTCCTCCTTGTTTCCGGCAAAGACGCTATAGGTTTTTCCTATGGAACTAAGGACCTCTGTATCGATCTCAGCACCAAGCCCTATGGTAAAGAATGAAATGTTCGGGTTGGCATCGTTCACCTTTTGCAACGCCGCGCTTTCCGTATAGCGGGAAGCCTGGTCCGTACCATCGGTAAACACCACCACGGATGCTGCTCCAATAATATTTTCTGAGGTACTGGCATTTAATACCTGGGTAGCCAGGTCTGTTGATTTGATGACGGCCCCGTAAAGGTCTGTGGAGGGGTCATTGCTGATGTTGTCCGTAATAGCTTCGACTGAATTGACCAGCTGCTCCCTGGAAGGTGTGAGTTCATTCAGCAAATGCAATTCATCTTCCCCGTCAAACCAGTAAATTGCCATTTTGAAGGATTCGATTTCATTCTCAGGCATTACATTGTTTATAAAACTGATGGAGGCAGTCTTCAATTCACTCAGGCTGCTGCTTAATACACTGTTGCTCAGATCGAGTACCAATAAGGTATTGTTGTTGAAGATCTGGGAATTCATGGATATCCTGGCAAAGGATTCCGAGGTGGAAATGGTATTGAAGCAGTCATCATTCCGGCCTTGTTCATAGATCGTAAACTGAGACGCGGTCAATCCGGATACCGGTTTGCCATCCGTATCCGATACTTTGAAAAATATGGATACCTTGCCTGGCAATGATGTGAATTGGTCCTGAATGGATAATACAAGGTCGCTTGCGCCCAGGCTAAGGCAGTCATCTACCGGTTTTCCCTGGCCCAGGCCTCCCGGGTCTACATCGAAGATCACATCATTATCGGCGTTGCCGCAGGAAACTAAAAAGGCTAGTATACAAAGGGAAGATAGTATTCTGAGAGTTGATTTCATATTCAAATAGTTTTTCTGTTCATCCAACAGAACGTACAAAACCCGATTTAATTATAGCTCCGGTGAAATTCTTTAGTAATTCTTATTGGGGCATTGCGCAGATTATTTTGTAGCTTAACTTTCGGGAAGCATTCTCACTCAATTTTCCAGGAATATGAAAAAAAATACCATACTTGCAGTTTTTTGCTGTTTGGCCGGACTAGTCCTAACCGGGCAACAACCTTCCGTTGCAGCGCAGCTGGGATATGCTTCGAACGCCAAATTGCTGATCATACATGCGGATGATCTGGGCGTAACCCATTCCGAAAATGCAGCCAGTATAAAAGCCCTGGAAAACAGCCCTGTGAACTCGGCGAGCATCATGGTGCCCTGTCCATGGTTTCCAGAGATCGCTGCCTATGCACGGAATAATAAAAGCATGGACCTTGGGCTCCACCTTACGCTGACCAGCGAATGGAAATATTACAAATGGTCACCGGTTACTTCCCGGGATTCCGTGGCCAGCCTGGTAAACCGCGATGGCTATTTTTATGGGCAGGTAGACAGCCTTGTGATGTATGGGTCCCCGGCACATGTAGAAACAGAGTTGCGCAACCAGGTTAAAAAGGCCTACCGTGCCGGAATAGATGTAACGCATCTCGATGCCCATATGGGTGCAGCCGTGAGTACCCCGGATAACATCGCGGCCTATATGAAGATCGGCCGGGAATTTAAGTTACCGGTTTTGCTTGATCCCAGGATCTATGCCGTACAAAATGATAAGATCAGCTCCATGCTGGCGCAGCGCACGATAGTGATGGACCAAATCCATTCAATAAGTCCCGAACAATATGAAAACGGGAGTGCCAACTATTACAGGGAACTTTTTGAATCATTGAAACCAGGCCTCCATTGCCTGCTGATTCACCTGGCCTATGACGATGCGGAGATGAAGGCGGTCACCGTGGACCAGGAACCATGGGGTGCCTCATGGCGACAAGCTGATTTTGATTTCTTTACAAGTCCGGAATGTAAAAAATTACTGGAAGATGCGGACATAAAACTGGTAACCTGGCGGGAATTACGGGACAAAATAGTGCGTGCTCAATAGAATTTCAAAGTTTAACAAACTGTTAAACACACCGGGAATGCTACTAATTTTAATAACTTTAAAGGAATAAATGACTAACACAACCCTTAAAAACAACTAACATGCCAACGTATACTATTACAGTTAACGGGGTCTCAAAGTCCGTAGAGGTCAGCGGAGACACCCCTTTGCTTTGGGTCCTGAGGGACCATCTGGACCTAGTGGGCACCAAATATGGATGCGGAATATCGCAGTGTGGAGCGTGTACCGTGCACATCGAAGGACAGGCCGTGAGAAGTTGCTCGCTCAGTATTGCACAGGTAGGGGATAAATCTGTTACCACTATCGAAGGCCTGTCCGAAGACGGATCACACCCTGTGCAACAAGCATGGAAGGAAGTGGATGTGCCCCAGTGCGGCTATTGTCAGGCAGGCCAGATCATGACAGCTTCAGCCTTCCTGGCCGATAATCCCAGTCCGAGTGAAGCTGAGATCAAAGAAGCCATGAATGGGAACTTGTGCCGATGCGCTTCTTACCAACGAATCTATAGTGCTGTGAAAATGGCTTCCGGAAAAATGGCATAATGAACCGAACAACATATCAATAATGACAACTATACTCGAAACCACAACATTTAGCAGGAGATCCTTTATGCGGGCTACTTCACTTGCCGGTGGCGGCATCCTGATTGGCTTTAATTTATTTACGTCCTGCAAGCCCAACACCAAACCCCCTCTCAATCTGGCAGATTTAAATTATAACGATTTCAATGCCTTTATCCGGATTGCCGATAATGGTGCAGTTACCATTTATGCCCCAAACCCTGAAATTGGGCAGGGGGTCAAAACATCGATGCCTATGTTGATAGCAGAGGAACTCGATGTTGCATGGGATATGGTCCTGGTTAAGCAAGGGGTCCTGGATACCGCTAACTACACACGCCAGGTAGCAGGTGGAAGCCAGTCTATCCGTTTTGGTTGGGAACCCCTCCGGCAAACAGGAGCCACTGCCAGGCAGATGCTTATCAACGCTGCCGCAGCAAGGTGGGGGGTCGACCCTTCGGAATGTACCACAAGCAATGGGATTATCAAAAATGCAGCGGGGGAATCCCTTGGATATGGAGAAGTTGTGAAGGAAGCAGCAGCGATGGAGATCCCTGAAAATGTTGCATTAAAGGAAATAAAGGATTTTAAGCTGATCGGGACAGAGGTCGGAAATGTTGATATCGATAAGATTATTACCGGGAAACCGCTTTTCGGATTGGATTATAAGGCTGATGGGATGGTATATGCATCCGTGATGCGGCCACCGGCCTTCGGGCAAAAATTAGCTTCATTTGATGATGTTGCCACCCGAGCCGTTCCGGGGGTGAGTGATGTGGTTAAATTCGGAGATAAGATTGCGGTCCTGGCAACCGACACCTGGAGTGCTATGAAAGGCAAGAACGCACTGAAAGCTGAATGGTCTGAAGGAAGCAAATTGGAGAGTACGGAAGACCATGACCGTATTTTGTTGGGACTCCTGGACGGTTCCAAATTTGAAACACTGCGGACGGATGGGAATATAAAAACGGCATTTGCACAGGCTGATAAAGTATTGGAGCGCACCTATGAATCCCCATTTCTACCCCACAATTGCCTGGAACCCATGAATTTTTATGCCAATGTAACGGATGATAAGATCCATCTCGTAGGGCCCATACAAACACCGGAAGGTACAGCAAAACAGATTGCCGAGGTACTGGAACGCGATTTTGATCAGGTCCACCTGGAAATGACCAGGATGGGTGGTGGTTTCGGAAGGCGTCTGTACGGGGATTTTGCGGTGGAAGCCGCTGAGATCTCAAACCTGGCAAGGAAACCGGTAAAAGTTGTCTTCTCCCGAGAGGATGATATGACTGATGGAATTTACAGGCCTGCCATTAAATATCGCATTAAGGCTTCCGTAAAAGATGGCAAGGTAACTGGCTACCATTTAAAGGAAGCGGCCATCAATTCCAATATGTATGGCCTTATCCCCAACTTTTTCCCGGCCGGGGCCATCGAGAATTACCAGGTGGATGTTGCCAAATATGACAGCAATATCACCACAGGGGCCTGGAGGGCTCCTTACACCAACTTCCTGGCATATGCAGAACAGAGCTTCTTTGATGAACTGGCGGAATTGATGGAGGTGGACAAAATACAGCTTCGGTTAGACCTCCTTCAAAAGGTAAAAGGCACAACAGATGACAACATTCAGTATTCTCCGGAGCGGATGGAAAAAGTGATAAAAATGGCGGTTGATAAATCGGGCTGGGGTAACCAACCTGAGGGTACCTACCAGGGATTCGTAAATTATTATTGCCATAACAGCCATGTTGCTCAGGTAGCTGATGTGGTCATTGAGAACGGGGTTCCTGTAGTTAAAAAGGTGACCTGCGTTGTGGATTGTGGGGTGGTTGTAAACCCCCTTGGGGCCAGAAACCAGGCAGAAGGTGGAATCATAGATGGAATTGGCCATGCCATGTATGGGGATTTCTCCTTTACCGGAGGGATACCACAGGCCAGGAACTTTGACAAATTCCGGCTGATCCGTATGAAAGAAATCCCGGTAGTGGAAACTTATTTTATAGAGAATGATCTGGCACCCACCGGGTTAGGGGAACCTACCCTGCCACCGGCTGGAGGTGCCCTGGCGAATGCGCTCAAAGCGGCCACAGGTAAACGATTGTACAGCCAGCCATTCTCGAAATTCCCGGAATTGTTAAGCGTACCCAGTAAGGAAATTATAGGCTGATATATGAATATTCTACTTTTCGGGGTTACCAAAGACATAGTGGGGAGTGGTACCATTAACGTCCCGCTATCCAGTGCAAATAAATTAAAAACGGTAGCTGACCTGAAGCATTACCTGGGTAGTACCTATCCCGGTTTAACAAAACTTTCATCCCTGGCAGTAGCTGTGAATAATTCCTATGCCCAGGATAACGCTAAAATCGATAACTTTGATGAAATTGCATTGATCCCACCGGTAAGCGGTGGCTAACGTCATAACAATTGAGTTTTGTCCCTGGCCCGGAGAATCAATATTTCAGATACAATATTGGTCACCGATCCTTACACGCTGTGGGGCTACCCAATAAAGTGAATCGCATATATGCTGATAGACAACCATAACAGAAAGATCAACTACCTCAGGCTGGCGATAACAGACCGCTGTAACCTGAGGTGTAACTACTGTATGCCAGCAGAAGGTATTGCCTTTGCCAAAAAAGATACCTTATTTACCATAGAAGAACTTTGCAGGCTCAGTAAAATAGTGGTGGGGCAGGGGATAGATAAGATCCGGATCACCGGGGGTGAACCCTTTGTCCGGAAGGACCTCATGGTCCTGTTGAAATACCTGAGCGGTCTGGATGGGCTGTCCGATATCTCCATTACCACCAACGCAACACTTATCGGGCCCCATATTGCAGAATTAAAGGAATTGGGCATACTGAATGTAAATGTAAGCCTGGATGCCATAAACAAGGAAACATTTGAACGCATTACCAGGAGGGAACAGTATGATATAGTTTACCACAACCTCATCCGCCTGATCACCGAAGGTTTCAATGTACGGGTCAATTTTATTGTCTTGCAGGATCAGAATATACAGGAGATTTTACCGGTCATGGAGCTGCAAAAACGCTATCCTGTATCAGTCAGGTTTCTGGAAGAAATGCCATTCAACGGGGGAACCAAAAATTTCGATACGATAAAGTGGGATCATAAGAGGATCCTG
>JBGTLT010000001.1:0-24551 GCA_041743975.1 Zeaxanthinibacter sp. | reverse complement strand
CATTTGGTTTACATTTTCTCGAAAATAAGGCTTACTCCTGAATGTCCCTTTTTAGATATTTAATGGACGATAGTTCCTGTTATGTATCCACTTAAGAAATCCAAAAGCCAAAATATCAGGGTAAAGCTTACTGGTTATTATATTTAATCATTGGTTCTGCTAGCCTGACTTGCTGTTCCCGATTGCAAGATCGGTACGCCCTCCTGATACCGCACTGGGCAGGTTCCTGGCTGAGAAAATGCTTACTGCAGGGCAAAGAGCATAAACGACAATTCCTCCGGGACTATCCCCGGAGGAATTGCAACAAGGGACATAGTTGAATTTAAAGACCCTTTCGAAATGTGAAAAGTGGTACTGTTCCATTCAAGAACTGTATCCAAAATGATTTCAATAACCTTATTGTTCTGTTAGTTGATCCTGGTCCTTGAAATTTCATGACCTGAGGGATAGCTTAAATCACCTTCCTCCTCTGCAGTAATAAATATTTCTTTTATATCAAAAGGTGTTACTATTTCCAATACTGCCTTTTGAGCATTCCTATTGGATAACTGGCCTGCATTTTTGATTGAACCGTTTTCCTCTATAATCCAAACACTATAGTTTTTTTTGGGAGGATTTAATCTGCTGGCATCCGCTAAATTTCTTGCGGTTAACTCAATATTATAATTATTGTTTTTGTCTTTTTTCTTCTTGACTGTAATTTCAGCTGCAGGAACAGAATCAGAGACAGGAAATTTAGCTGTTGAAGCACAGGAAGTCACTAGCGCAACAACTGCGATTATTATTAAATTATTAATTGTTTTCATCTTTATAGTAATTAATTGTTTCCTACTCATAAGGCTTTTCGGATGACGCCCGGTACAAATTTAGTCTAAACATCCTTCGGTAAAACTCATCGTAAGAAAAAACAACCAATTTTGACTAAATTAGGCCTTTTTAAAAATCCCGATAAAAAAATAACATTTTATCCCTGCACAAAATAAATTTTCTCAGGTCGGGAAATTGTATTAGCTTTGTATTTCAAAGTACTTTTTATGAAGACTGAGCAGGAATATATAAAAGACCTTTCAGAGATCCGCTCGATGATGGAGCGCTCCACCAAATTTGTATCACTGTCCGGACTTTCCGGGATCATGGCCGGTATTTATGCCCTGGCCGGAGCCTATATTGCATATCGCCAGTTCTATCAAAACACGGACACCCCATTATTCAATACCCTCTACCCGCAGGATATGGCAGGAATTGTGGTTTCTCTTGTCATGCTGGCTATTGCTGTTCTGGTGCTTGCGGTAGGGACTGCTGTCTACCTTTCCCATCGGAAGGCAGCCAGGGATAAGCAAGTACTATGGAACCCCACATCACGCCGCTTGTTGTTCAATATGTCCATCCCGCTGCTTACCGGGGGCCTTTTCATCCTGGTACTGATTTCCAATGGTATCCTCGGCTTAATAGCACCCCTTTCCCTGATATTTTATGGCTTGGCACTGCTAAATGCCAGTAAATTCACCTATGATGAGATAAAATACCTGGGCATGACGGAAATCATCCTGGGACTGCTCAGCTCCTGTTTTATTGGCTATGGGTTGTTTTTCTGGGCAGTTGGATTTGGGTTGATGCACATTGGTTACGGAATTTATATGCACCAGAAATACGAAAGGTGAAGAAGATAATCAACGGGTTACATAAGGCATTTGAAAGCAGGGTTCGACTAGGGATCATGTCGATACTAGCTGTTAACGAGACCTTAAATTTCAATGCCCTGAAGGAGTATCTGGATGTTACCGATGGCAACCTGGCAAGCCATCTGAAGGCCCTTGAAAAGGAAAAATACATAGAAATGGAGAAGAGCTTTGTGGGAAGAAAACCAAATACCCAATACCATATGACCCCGGCAGGTAAAGTTGCGTTTGTTGAACACCTAAATACGCTTGAAACTTTAATAAACAGTCAAAAACAATAATCTAAAAAATTTTATCAATTAACTTTGTATTTCAAAGTACTTTTAAAACAAATCAACTATGGAAGAAGCTACTAAAAATTATATCGAAAGACTGGGGCAGTCCATCAGGAGTTCCGTAACCCTGAAATTAGTGTCCATTTTTATTCTGATGTTACTGCTGATGATCCCTCTAAGTTTTATACAGGAACTGATCAGGGAACGGGAATCCTTACGGCAGGATACCATTACGGCTGTAAGCAGCCAATGGGCAAACGAGCAGGTTGTGTATGGGCCTATTTTAACAATTCCCCTTCAAAAAAGGATACTGGAAGACGACAAAATCGTTATCCTGCATAAGGAGATCCATATTTTGCCTTCCAGGCTGCTGATAAATGGTACGGTCTCTCCCGAAAAATTGCATCGCGGCATCTATGATGTAGTCGTTTATGATTCTCAATTATCGCTTTCCGGGACGTTTGAAAATATACAGCGCTATCTGACGGATCTTGAAGGTTATGATGTATTGATGGGGGATGCCTTCCTGTCAATAAATATTTCGGATCTCCGCGGTATAAAAGACAGGGTCGTGATCAATTGGGATGGCCGTGAAAAAAACGTTGAACCCGGTTCTGCAATTCCTTCATTTGTACAATCGGGTTTTACGGCAAAGAATATCCTCGATTCAGATCCCGGGGAATCCCATAGCTTCCAACTGGAGCTGAATCTCCAGGGGAGCCGGTATCTTAAGTTTATTCCCTTAGGTAAGGAAACCGACATACACCTCACATCCGTTTGGCAGGATCCCAGTTTTTCGGGGGCCTTCCTGCCGGATAGGAGAAAAGTGGATGAAAAGGGGTTTGAAGCGGACTGGAGGGTATTGGAACTCAACAGGAATTATCCGCAGTCCTGGGTAGGTGACAGGCATATAGATGCCTTTCAGGCATCAGCTTTTGGTGTGGACCTGTTACTTCCGGTAGGTGATTATCAGAAAGCCATGCGGTCTGCCAAATACGCGATCCTGGCCATTTCATTGACTTTCCTGACTTTTTTCCTGGTGGAGGTCTTCAGCGGGAGGAAGGTGCATCCTTTCCAGTATATTTTAATAGGGCTTGCGCTGTGCCTGTTCTATACGCTATTGGTATCCATATCTGAACATTTGAATTTTAACCTGGCGTACCTGATTTCCAGTTTTGTCATAATTGGCCTGATAGGATTGTATGCCAGCTATGTCTTGCCCCATGTAAAGCAGGTTTTGGTACTGCTGGGCATCCTAACCTTCACCTATAGTTTTGTATTTGTAACATTGCAGGTCCAGGATTATGCCCTTTTAATAGGTAGTATTGGCCTGACAGCCATCCTTGCTTTCACTATGTACATCACCCGGCATGTAAACTGGTATGACCTGAGTTCCATAAAAAAGCAGCACTAAAAAAGGCGGATTGCGTCGGCAGAACATCCGCTTCCTGATCCGGAAAATAGGATTCCGGTAAAATTTCGAACCAGCTCAAGGCAACGTATATCGCTGCTCCGTACCTGATTATTAATTGAAGAAATATGCGTATTGAATATTTTGTAGACAAGCATTCGGTGGTGCGGCAGATATGGGGAAAGTCGGACACCATCCTCTTTATATTTGCCGGTGCCGCAGCGGAGTTCTCGCTGAACAAGGCAGTGGACTGGCTGTTCTTTACCGGTCGCCTGCCCGCAGACCCTATTGGCAGGTTATTCTCTACTGTTTCCTATGCACGAAGCATCATTTTTGCCGAGAAAAATACGGCTATCCATGCTATTGATCAAATGGCGGCCATTCATTCCGCGGTTGAATCGAAACGTGGCGCCCCAATACCCGACTGGGCTTACAGGGATGTGTTGTTTATGCTCATCGATTACTCTATCCGGGCTTTTGAATTGCTGGAACATCCCTTGAACAGGGCAGAAAAAGAAGAAGTGTTCCAGGTCTTTTACAGGGTAGGCTGCCGGATGGCCCTGAAGGGTTTACCGGGATCCTTAGAGGCCTGGGAATGTATGCGGGAAGACCACCTCCACGATAACCTGCGGCACAGTGCCTTTACAGATGAGTTGTTTACCCGGTATCGGAAAAAGCTGGGATTGGTGCGATACCGTTTATTGCTGGATGTACAGGGCCACCTCGTCCCTCCAAGGGTGCTCGAACTGCTTTATTTCCGGAGAAACCCCCTTCTGCCTCCCTTACTGGAAATCTATAAACTGAGCAGGACCATTAAAGCAGACAGCTTGCTGAAGGCCCTGCTGCTGCCATCAGGGTACAGGGATGAAATCCGGGTACTCGATGCCTGCGGTTAAATGGTCGGCACAAAGATAATACTGCAGGCATGGTAACGGAAGATTGATAGGATCCGTTTGAACCTGGTAATCTTAGGTCAATAAGGGCCGGGAATACCGGGATAGCTATACTAAACTCCTGTCAGCAGGTACGGGCTGCACCTATTGCATACAGCATCCTTCCCGGTAGCACCTGGTATGTTGCGGGTTACCTCCGGAAGCATGTAAAGAACACTTCCGAAGTTCCACGGGGGATGTACTCTTAGTTCCACACCTTGTACAACAGGCAAATTGGAAATCCAGCCAGAAATGAGCTACCGCGGCTGGTATTCCAAATCCAATCCCAGCATTCCCTTGGCCAAAACCTCCCGGGTGATATAACTGTTAGACGGATGTATCCTGCCAAGCCGTGCATCCCGGAAGAACCGTTCGAATCCTGATTGTCTTAAGATTCCATAACCGCCCATAACATCCATGGCCTTGTCCACTATTCTCCAGGAACCTTCCACAGCATGGCATTTAGCTGCCATTAATTTCACCCCCCATGCGGCGCCATAATCCTTCCCATTGGTCCATTCCCGCGCAATCGTATCCAGGTGGGGCCCAATACCTTCCAGTTCCAGGACTATCTCAGCAATATCATGCTGAATCCCGGGGAGGTACGCCATCGATGGCCTGTCCAGCGCCACGGATTTCTTCTTCTTTACTGTTTCCATAACCTTCTCGGCGACCTGTTGTGCCAAACCATAGTATATATTGCCAAAACCCATTAATGCCCACGCAAAAATCCCCAGCACAAATCCATCGATTCCTTTAAAACCTGTTGGAAGTTTTCGGGCAATATATTGATCAGGTATAAATACCCCATTGAGGATGGTATCATCGGAACGTGTAGCCCTCATCCCCAGGACGTCATCCCAGGTTTTTACAATTTGAACGCCATCGGAATCCCTGGGCATAAATGCATGGATCACCATCGGGTTATCAGGATCGCTGTTATCCTGACCGTGTAATCCCAGGTAATCCCAGACCGGGGTCAGGCTTCCGAACATTTTATGTCCTGTGAACTTATAGCCTCCCTCAACTTTTTCGGCTTTGCAGGTTGAATATAATCCCGGGATATCATTTCCGGATTCCCCGTGTCCTGCGGCAAATACTTTCCCCCTTCCTGCCTCTTCGAGTACCCATTGCATCGATTTATCGCCGTTCCTCCATAAATCAGCAACCAGTCCGGCCCAATAATTATGCATATTAAGCGCCAGGGCCGTGGGAGCGGCGTGGTAAGCCAATTTTCTGGTAAGTGCTACACATTCATCCATACGCAGGCCATAGCCTCCGAATTCCTGGGGTACAGCCATTAACAAATAGCCTGCCTCCTTAAGTTCATCAAAATCTTCCTGAAAGAAAAGATTGTTTGCATCGTAATGCGCTGCCCTTTTTTGACAGTTCGGGAAAATAGCTTCCAGTTTCTTCAAAAATGTTTCCTTATTTAAGGATACTGTTCCAATGTCTTCCATAAAGCGGTTTATTTAATATTTATAGTTAAGACTGCCTTAAAACATTCCGGGAATTCCTGTTGTATATGTAATGGATAACATGAAGGCTGCCGGAACAATCAGGTTCCGGATTGGGGGTGGTATTCCATCCAGGGTCCTTTCTGTTTTATACACTAAAATTACACTACTGTTCGTGCCTGGTCTGCGTTGGACAAATCTATTTATCGCAAAATTAGACCAAAATTAACCCAGATCCTTCTGGTAGACAAGAGGTTGCATTCCATATCGGTCCTGGAAGCATTTTGTAAAATAGGAAGGACTGGCAAAACCTGCATCGAATGCAGTCTGAAAAATATTTCGATTGGTCTTCAAAAGATCAAGTGATCTGAACAGCCGGTATTCCCGCAACAAATTATTGGGCGACATCCCGGTCAATTCAGTACATTTTCTGAATAATTTGGATTTGCTCATCGACATCTGATCGCAAAAATCCCCAACCTTAACGGTGGATTGGTTCCAAAGGGCTGTGGTAGTATCCATAAGTGCCTCGAGGAAACTTTCATCTGGGGGGGTTAACCAGTAGAAAGGGCTTATCCCGGCCTTGGTATATTGCCCGTCATCTTTATATATTTGCCGGATTACCGATGCCATGGCAATTTGATTCGCTTTCCCTAATTGGCATAAATATTTGGCCAGCTTAACGGTATCGCCAAACAGGTACTTGCTTTTTGAAACAGGCATTCCCGCACTCAGGGCGATCCTAAGGCCCATAAGTTCGCCTGCCACGTGCAGCCCTTTTTGAATGGAAATTGCACAGGTCGCGGCCTGGGTAACGGAAACGAAGGAGGCCACAAAGTCTTCCCCTTTCAATTCAACTTCACGTCCCTCATGATTTTGCAGGGCCGACCTCACCATCTCATGATAGATTGTAACCAGTTTTGATGATTTATCCCTGCCCAATTCATGGTACAGGAGTCGGATGTCTTTTATTCCGGCAACCAGAATAATCCGAAAAGCTGGATCATTGAATATCTTGAGATCAGGATCAATGCCGTAATACCCGGAAGGATCCTGGATCCTGCCTAAAAATGCCTCGACAACATTGCTGTTTACCTTTATAATCTCAAAGGGAATAAGGCCATGGGCAGCATCATGCATTTTCTTAACTGACCCTTCATCGGGGGCATCTATAAGGCAAAATACACTTCCCCTTTCTTCATCTACCCAGTAGGTCATACACCTGCAACCAAATTTATCCTGGATACGCAGGTCCTCCATGTGGGCTTCTGCTGCATTTAGAGCTTTTACTCCTGGTGCTATATGGCGATCCATGAATATGGGCATAGGGCGAATGATATGGCGTTCTAAAAAAAGAAATCACAAACAAGTGGGGGATTTACTATTTGGTTACAGGCTTCTGCTACATAAAAATAACAATTTTGATTCATTTTCTATCAAAAATAGTTCCGAAATGATGTAGTAGTCATTGTCACAACAGCCGATTATTGTAATTGTCCCCTGACTTCATTTAAATGTAAAGCAGGCAGGCCATACCTAAATCCATGATATACAACTTATATGTAACACAGGTTACTGCTAAACTTGAAATCCTTCTTTATTTTAGCGGTATAATCATACACTATGCAGGTAAAACAATTTCAATATGAACCGCTGGCGCATTATTCATACGCCCTGATAAGCAATGGTGAAATGGCAATCATTGACCCCGAGCGCGACCCAATGCAGTACTATACCTTTGCTAAGGAAAACAATGTCCGGATCACAGTTGTAATTGAAACGCATCCCCACGCCGATTTTGTTAGTTCCCATTTACAGATCCACAGGGAAACAGGGGCGGATATCTATAATAGTGAAAAAATGGGAGCGGACTATCCCCATAAAACCTTTGATGAGGGTGACAGTATCAAAATTGGGAAAGCCACACTTCGGGCCATAAATACCCCCGGACACTCCCCGGACAGCATAACTGTAATTGCAGAAGAAGGTTCCAAAACCTTCCTGTTTACAGGGGATACACTATTCATTGGCGATGTAGGCCGGCCAGACTTGCGTGAAAAATCCGGCAAGGTTAAACGCCGGGAACTGGCCGGGGCGATGTACCATACCATACGCAATAAATTTTCCAGCCTGCCCAACGATGCCATGGTCTACCCTACCCATGGTGCCGGTTCCCTTTGCGGGAAGAACATCAGTAGCGATAACAGCAGTACGCTGGGTAATGAACGGATGAGCAATTGGGCGTTTAAAAATCAGACCGAAGAAGAATTTGTCCGTACCCTGCTCGATAGCCTGCCTTTTATTCCTGGGTATTTCGGTTATGATGTGGATAGGAACAAAGCAGGGGCAGCATCCGTGCGACAGGCTATTGCAGGTGTTCCTTTTATGGTAAATTCCCTCATAAAAGACGGTATCATCGTAGATACCCGGGAGGAATCGACATTCAAAAAAGGACACCTCCCGGGGAGTATCAATATTCAGGCTGTTTCAGATGACGATAAGTTCGAAACCTGGCTGGGGTCCATCGTAAAACCAACAGAAAATTTTCACCTGGTCATTGAATATCCGGGTGAGCTGGAAACAATCCTCCATCGGGTTGCCAAAATTGGCTACGAACAACAATTGAAATCCGTTGTAACACTTCCTTTTGACGCCCTTGTAGCCAGTGCGGAACTGGATCTGCAGGATTTTAGGGACAACCCGGGTAGTTATACCATTGTTGATGTACGCCAGGCCGGCGAACTGGCTGAAGAAATATTTTTTGAGAATGCACTTCACCTTCCCTTGAATGACCTTCGGGAAACCAGTGATGAAATACCTGCCGGCAAGCCCATTGTTGTGCATTGTGCAGGAGGGTACCGCAGTGCGATTGGCAGCAGTATCCTTGAAACCCGGGTAAATGGGGTTCCGGTTTTTGATCTGGGTGAGGAAGTAAACCAGTTCCGGATTTAATCAAAAGAATTCCGCGGAGCATTGCCCCGGCCCGGGGCGCCTCTCCTCTGTAAAGGTCGAAACCGCCTAGTCGGTTTCGGGTGAAAAAATCCTGATCAATTTCAAAATACAAGGTGGCTTCATCATAAACGACACCATGGCTTCAACTTCCTGCCCATACCGTGCCGTTAGGCATGGGCGGGCACTCAGCATGAAAGGGGAATTTTAATAAAAAAGTAAATATAAACGAATAAATAGCTCCTCCCTTTTCCAAAGGGAGGTGGCCCGATTTATCGGGTCGGAGGGATTTGGCAGCACGTTTACAGGAGGAATCTCCCCTTTCTCTGCCTTTGGCAGATTCATTCCCCTCTTTAAAAAAAGAGGGGAGCTTTAAAAAAATAAAAGCATTTTCTTTTTCGTTTATATACCAGTAAGGTGTTGTGATGGCGGGTGCTCAGCAAGGCAACGGCTTCGAAAGACTTCATCACAGCTGATATGTTTAAAACGGTACAGCTGCTCCGTAGTCTTTAGCTTGCCTGAACAGGATCAGGTTGTTTTTGAATAGCCCTTTGGGGCAAAAGCAATTAACTGGAATCGGCAGGTATCGAACATAGGGTAGGTTCCTGTGTCCAAACATGCCGATCCCGGGACTATAAAACTAATTAATGGTAAATAACAATTTTAACCCGCTGTGAAAACCACAAAGCATTCACCCATCGGTTATGCGACCAAAACCCTGCAAAAATGCCCGGTTACGCCACCTTCCGGGGGACACTTTGGAAAGCCAGTGCATCTGTGATCTTCTTTTTCCACCGGTCTGCCCGGTCGTGTTCAAAGTCCTCCTGAAACCCGCTTTCGCGATCATAAAAGCTCAGGGAGAGTGGTTCCTGGCCATTTCCGAATGAAAGAAGAAGGTCTACCCGTACCAGGATTGTTTCCCGGGAATGGTTTGTTCGGATCGCCTCCGTTGTTTCTTTTACCTCACATCCCTTCACCGTGTAGAGGTTTACTATTTCCTCCTGTATATCCACCCCGTTTATTTTGAGGAATATCATCTTCATTCGGGCTTCGTCAATTCCAATAAAGGAATTCCCCCATCCTTCCTTAGCGGTTGGAGTTAAATTGTGCATGATCGTAATTTTTTTAAAGTGTGATCTTAATTTCCGGGTATCTGATTTCCCCAGGGCGTTGATCAGAAAAAAAGGTACTGAAATAAGGGCAATCAGGATTGCCGAGATAACTATAAAAGAAGTTTCCATCGATATTGATTTTAATGTTGTTGTATGATCCATCTTTAAAAGTTCGCCAAATTCACCTTGCGGAAGTGGGTAACAGGCAAACCGGAAACCCGGAAATTAGTATTGCCGGGCATCTGTGAGACAAAAAAAACAGGGTAGTCAGGGAAACGAATGGAAGTTTAAGGCAATTTCGTGACTGCGGAATTTCAGGGGGATATCACTGCTACTTCGCAGATATAGGAGTGCTACGGTATTCCTGCAAGTACATAACACAGAAGCTCCGGGCATAGCAGGTCCATGAAAAAACCTGATATCCGGCTCATACCCCATAGCCGTTCTGGCTGGCTGTTTTACGGCAATCAGGTTTGAATATTGGGGCTGATTGGGGTTAGTGATATCCTGCCGCTCAACCTTTTCCGATTGATCCGGAGAATAAGGTATGGCCACAGCTGCAATGGCAGTGTGGAAGGAATTAAGAAGAAGCCATAAAATCAAGACTCTTACAGTACCCATTGATATCCTTACTTCACCACAAATGTAGGTACAATCCGTTTTAATTATATGTTAATTATTCAGACATGCTTCATCAAAACATACAAAAAAATCAGTGTATACTCAAAATCGGAAAATGAAATGGAACCCCGCTGTGATATACCTCTCCTTATTTGCGGGAGCACCCCGGTAATTTTTGGGATATACTGAGGGGTGCTTACCCGCTGATAAGAATAAACTTTCCTGCCTGAAACAGGGTATTATTTTAAATTACCGTATAATCTTTTTACCAGCGGCTCAACGGTTAAGCCCTGTACCAGGATGGCGAAAACCACCACAACATACGTTACGAAAAGAATGAGGTCCCGGTCCATTTCAGGGGTAAGGCTTAAAGCAAGCGCGATGGATATGCCCCCCCTAAGCCCTCCCCAGGTCATCAGCAGGGTGGTATTTGCTACAAATCCCAGTCTTTTCTTAAAGAAATTGATGGGCAGGAGCAATGAAAGGTACCTGCTGAGCAGTACTGTTGGAATAGCCATCAAGCCAATCAGTAAGTAATTGCCCGTATAGGTAAGAAGCAACATTTCCATTCCAATGAGTACAAACAATATAGTATTCAAAAGCATATCGAGCAACTCCCAGAATTTGTCCACATAGTTTTCTGTCTCGGCAGACATGGCCCCTTTCCGGATATGGTCCGTACCTATGAGAAGTCCGGCTGTTACCATGGCCAATGGTGCGGAAAGATGCAGCTTTGCAGCGATGAGGGTACCTACCATGACCACGGCCAGGGTAATGATCACTTCTATCTGGTAATCATCGATTTTTCTCATAAACCGGTAACTGAGCCAGCCAAGGGCAAGGCCCAATACAATACCGCCTATAACTTCCACCGCTAAAAGTTCAACTACATCAATGGCCGTAACAGAGCCGGCACCCAATGTAGTAATCTTAAGTATTATCAAAAAAATCACTACCCCCACCCCATCATTGAAAAGGGACTCTCCTACAATTTTGATTTCCAGGATTTTCGGAACCCCGGCCTTCTTAAGTATGCCCAGGACGGCAATAGGGTCTGTTGGGGAGATAAGTGCCCCGAACAGGAGGCAGTGAATATAGGCTACTTCCTGCCAAAATAACTGAATCCCCAAATACAGCAAGGTCCCCACCAGGAAAGTAGAAGCCAAAACCCCCAGGGTAGAGAAAACCAGTATAGGCCACCTCTGGGCCCTTAATTGTTCAAAATCAGTGTGCAGTGCCCCGGCAAACAAAAGGAAGCTGAGCATCACATCGAGTAGCAATGTTTTAAAATCGATTTGGGTTATGATATACCGCTCTGCATTCAACAAGGTATCATCTACATACCCCACTACAAAAACCGCCAGGGTAAAGAGGATGGTAATCAGCATCAATCCAATTGTGTTGGGTAATTTCAGGAACCTTACATTGATATAGCCGAAGACAGCAGAAAGAAAAATTAGGATCGTCGCAATTAAAAAGTAATCCATAGAATACCTGTTCAAGTATGGGTGTCAGTTTCCGAATGGCTTCTTCTGGAATACCACTCCAAAATTAGCCAAATTATATAGTTACCACCCGCAAAATGCTGAACATTCTCAGGATGCTGTTTTATAGGTCCAATTTGCATTCTCACTACCCGTCCAATCCATCATTTCTGATGTAATCAAAAGTATCCCTCCTGGTTTCCTGTATTACCTCTCCTCCGGTGAAGTCGAATCCGCCAAAGCGGTTTCGGGTGCGGAAAAATAAAGAATTTCTCTGCTATTGCCCCGGGGCACCTCTCCTCTGGAGAGGTCGAAACCGCCTAAGCGGTTTCGGGTGAGGAAAATAAAGTATTTCAGCTTTAACCTTGGTCAAAACTGAAATACCTTATTCCGGGGTTCCAGCCACAAATACCCTGCACAGAGCAGGAATACAATATAGAACCCTGTCTGCGGTATGGGTTGTACACCTTGCTTTCCTTCTCCGGTTATGGGATCCCTGTCCCAATGCCGGTTATTCACTTCCTGGATGCCGTATTGTGCCAGAGAACGCCAGGAAGTAGTATCCATAACGTAATATTCAAAGCGGGCAGCCGTATCATTTTTCAAAACCTGATGGTTCCACCCCTTCCGCCGGGGATAGGTTGTGCCCTGCCACAGGTTAAACAGGTCCACATCCTGTGCAAGCGGTATCCGGGATCCGGTTGAACCTATGACTTCCGGTTGTTCCAGCGTGGTCCTGATTTGAAATTCAAAGGGTTGATCCAAATAGATTACCCGGGATTCAATACCCCATTCGGCAACAGGGTGGTTTTTTTTCGATATTCCAGTCAGGATTCCCGCCCATAAACGCTGGTACTCCTTTTGATGCCCATCCAGGAGGAGTTGAAAGGTACTCTCAAAAACGGTACTGCCAATCCGCCCTTCCCCAGCCCGAATATAGGCAGACAGGACCTTCCCGTCTGCGGTATGGACAGCCTGCAATCCAAAACCCTCCTTAAAATGGAAGGGGTGTTTAGGTATTTTCAATTGTACCTGATCCGGTTGCACCATTGTTGTTTTATCATTGGTGAACTCAAAACCGCTTCCTGTTGCACGGAAAAACCCGGTATCACCTTGGATAAAAAGGCCCAGTCCCGTATTAAAAATTGCATTTTTCACCGCCATTTGCCAGGTTCCCGGTAACTTTTTATAGGTTTCAGAATCCATGATAAGCAGATCAAAGGTTTCCAGGTTCTTCTCAGAAATAGTCAGGGAGGTTGCCGGATCGGTATTAAAGGCCTCCATTTTATAACGGTCGCTGCTTACCTTACTCCGGATGAACAATTCGTGGCCCCTTTCGGCCAAAAAATTCTTCAGGTACTTTGTTTCAAAGGTTGGAAAATCATTCACGACCCCGATCTTCAATTTGGATTCAGGCCTTATCCTGACGGGCAGGGGTTCCGAATTTTTCAAAGTCCCCATCGAATCCATCAGATCAAGGGAAAAGAGAAATTTTCCGTGTAAAACCGAGGTTGTAAGCAGCTGAAACGGCTGCATGCCACCTTCTTTCAGGGATATGGAATCGAGGCCTGTTCCCCCCGGTCCCCTTAAAATAAGCCGGTCCCCTTTACGGGGTTCATTAAAGGTACCCTTTATACTGAGTTCCTCCCCTACTACAGGTTCAGTAGTATACCATAATCCGATAAGGCCTTCGGGATGTGCTCCGCCGAGATACCGTACCGGCATCCCTTCCAGTTGCCAGAAGTCGAATGGTTGTATCCCACGGCCCAGTATAATTACTTCCCCAAAGGAATGAAGGGTATCCCGTATATCCTTATTAACCGCGTACTTTATGACAGATAGGTCCCGGTATTCCTTTTGGAGGCTATCGAGTTGATTGCTTTTTAACCCTTCGCTGAGGAGGGCCACTACACCATTTTCAGGGGCCATAACCTTCAGCGGCCTCAGGGCCAACATAGCAAGTGAAAAAACCAGCAGGAGTGCGGTGAAGATCTTTATAAAAAACCTCAGCCTTTTATTTGGTTGCCATTCCTTCCATATAAATACCACTAATAGCGCTACGGATCCCACTAAAACAGGCCAGGCAATATCCTCATATAAAAAACGAATATCAGCGATCATGCTTTTCCAGTTCTTCAAGTAACATTTTATCAGCTGTATCCAGGAACCGGGAATCCCTGTCGGGACCGGGGGATGCCTTTGGAATAGCACTAAGTAACCCCCGTTGAACCGCTGAAAACCTGCCGGGTGGAATTTCCATTTCCTCAGTCAGCCATTTCAAGTGTTGCAGGGTCTCCAGGTAGGCGCCGGGTTCTTCAATTGCCTTCCGGGCCAGCTCATTCCCTGCCTGTTCAAAAATACTGCGGTCCGCTTTTGTGGGTTTGGTGCCTTCCCGGATCAGTTGCTCCAACCTTACCACGGCATCCCTCATATTGGGGAATTCCTCCGGGGTAGCGATCGCTTCCCTCTTTCGGAAATTGGCAATATCCTTCATTTCTCCTGTTAACCTTTTGTCCTCCTTGATGGGTGGAGGGTCAAATCCGATACGATGGACATAAATACGGGCACTGTTTTTAATTTCCTGTAAGAGTTCAAGGGCTTTATACTGATAGGGTAAGGACTTATCCGGTTCGTACAGGCGGAGGTAAAGTTCTGCATCCCACATTTCACCCATAGCCTGCATCAATTTGCTTTTTAAGGATTGGGCAAACAAGGTGGAGGCCTCAGGGTCTTCATGGTTGTGGACATAGGTGCTTAATGGATTACTATTTGATTCATCTTCTGCTTCCTCCTGATGGTCAACCAGGTTATGCTCATTATCCCCGTCATGGTCATGGGTATAGGATTCCAGAATATCATTAACTGTATCCTCCGCTTCCTCAGGATCTGCAGTTACTGTCATTTCCCCAACTGCTTCATCACCCATAAATTCCCCATACTTAATACGCAATGACTTTTGGTCATAGCCCAGTTCATTGCTGAGGGAGTTGAATTCCTGTTTGGAAAGCACAGGTTTATCTTTGATCAGTTTTTCGGTATCAATTATCAATTGCCGCTGACTCCGGAAATAATCCGGCATAAGGTCTGCGCCCATGGTCCCTTCTACCGCGAAAGTATTGCTGACGGTATCCCTGATCACGGCGAAAAAGGTTTCCCCCCTGGTGGTATTGGGTCCGGGTTTTTTGGTATCCGTGGCCTCGATATAAAAATAAAGTTCGTCCCCTGGTTCCATTGCCAGGTCATCCAGGTTGATCCTTTTGGAAAGTTCAAGCTTTCGTTCGCCTGCGACAACTTCATCATCAAAAGGCAGCTTCTCCTCCCGGAATTTTACAGATTCCCCGGAACCCTTGCTGACGGTAGCGATAATGGCAACAGCCGCTATTCCATAATCATCTGTGACCAGGGTATTAAAATTCAGATCCTTGCTTTCGGAAAACCGGAAAGATGAGAATTGTTTCAATCCCCGGACTTCCAAAACCGGACCCTGGTCTTCTACAGCTTCCAGGGTGTAAAGTTCGGAAACATAGGATCCCCCCAGGGTATCTGTGAACCTGAAATTATAAAATCCGGAAGCCTCTACAACACTGCTATGAATGTATCTCCCCTTTACCCATCGCATGGGAAAGCTTTCAGAAATGCTTTCCATGGCTACACTTTCCACCGTATCATTGAAGCCAATCTCCCAGCTAAGGTTAGTTCCCATAACTGCCTTCACGTCCATTTTCCGGGTTGATACGGGCCGGGCCCGGGTATACGCCGGAAATTGGAGGCGCAGGAGTTGTTGGGTAAGCTTTGGTGGTACAGTTTCCCGGGAAGTTGAGTCTGCTGATTTAAAAATTATAGTATCCTTTATCCCGCTTTTATCCCGGGGTATCCTAAGGGTTTCCAGTAGCCCGAATTGAGATAGGATGAGGCCACAGCTGAAAAAGAAGAGTGTAATCAGGATAGCCCTCCGCAAATGCCCCAATGGCTTTAACCCGGATCGAACCTCTTCCAGTTGATTGGCAATCTTTTGCTGCTGTAGTCGGGCCAGGTCCGGCAGTGCCTCCGCCGGCACCAATAAAAGCCCGGTACTATATTCCATTGCTTTGCACTGTGCATCAATATAACTACAAATCTTACCAAGGTTCATTTTCCATGGTCGCAGCACTAAGGAGGTTATTCCGCTAATTGCCATAAAGGCTACTACAGACCACCATAGTACTCCGGTCACCAGATAGAGCAGCACAGCCGGTCCCAGCCCGAAAAGCGCGGTTTCAAGCCATAGAAGGAAATGCCACTTCCTGTTCAGGTTTATGATGCTATTTTTTGCTGTACTGATCACTGCTTTCTTACTTTAGCCACTATCCTTTCCACAAATAGGGTCACGCCCAGCAATAACCACAACCAGGGCACCATATCCCAACCTGCGGTATAGTGTCTGGAAACCCGGCGGGGATTTACTTTTGTCGCAAGCTCTTCCAGGGATGCCATCCTGCCGTCCAGATCATTTATTTTTTTATTTAAACCACTGTGAAGGTTAAGGAAATGTATCAATTTACCCGTCAGGTGTCCTTCGGTTATATTTTCAGTATCCAGGTGTTTTGTTAAGTAAAACATACCACTCGATGGCCCTTCTACAATTAAGGAGTTGCCGGCCTCCTGTGGCTGGTACACCAGGGTTGTTGCAGCGAAAACCGGCATAGGATTCGTGCTTAACCAGATCACATATTCGGAAGGGGAAATGTCCATTGTATCTGTGTCTTTTGCAAGGTGCACAGCCACTTTCCTGTTAAGAAAACTATTAACTGCCCTTAAGGCAGCCAGTATGTATTCTTTTTGATCAACCAGGCTGTCATTGTAAAAAATCTGCACCCCAATCTGTTTTTCCGGTATCAAAGGCACTGTTGTGCTATCCGCCCATATGCTGTCGCCGGATGGATTTATACGGAGACGGTCATTGTCCTTAGGGAGCGTTTCCTTCTCAAAACTCAATCGGCGGTCGTCACTGGTCACAGATAGTAACCTTATTTCCGTACCGTTGGTCTGGGCTTCCACAATTCCCTTCACAGCTTTATCGGGGTTGATAACAACCCAGTGTACCGGGACATCCACCGCCGGCCTCATCCCCTTCAGGCCATTCAACAAAGCACGGGTGTAAACAACTATACTATCTGTACGAAGGGTTTCCATTTCTTTGGCTAATTGCCAGTAATCAGGGGATACTGTATCGGTGGTATCACGTTGATTCATTTCCGGGAAACCGGGCTGTAGCAACCGTACCGATCCTTCGGGGAGGGTATCCCAAATACCCTGTAACGATTCCGTACCCAGGAGGGAGGGCTCAACAATGTAGGTTACAGGTACATTCTCCGCGGAAATTTTGAAGTGAGGCCCTGTCAGTATCAGGGAAAGGAAAGTGATGGCAAGCATCCGAAGGGCAAGGAGCCACCATTCATTTAATTGGATACTGCTGGATTGGCGTGTATCAGGCTCTGTAAGGAACCGGATACTTCCTATTTTTATGATCCGGACTTTACGCTTACTCCATAGGTGGATGGCCAGTGGAATAAATAGTCCCAGCAATGCCCATAGGAAATTTGGATATATAAAGTTCATGCTACAGTAAACTGCTTCTTTTTTTCAGGAAAACCTGTAAGGCCTCCCCAATGTGTTCATCCAGGCGGAACATCTGGTAACTGATCCCATTGGATAACAGGGTATCCTTGATGCTGTTTATTTTCAGGTTCAAAGTTTCCAGGTAGCGACGTTTGGCTTTTTTGGCATCTATTTTTACCCGGGCCCCTGTCTCCAGGTCCTCAAAAATTACCTGCCCTTTATAATCAAAATCAAGTTCCTGTTTCCCCATAATATGGAATACCACCACTTCATTCCGGGATGTTTTGAGCCGAAGGATCAGGTCCATCAGTTCCTCATTATGTTCATAGAGGTCCGTAATGAAAAACAGCAGCTCTTTATGGCTTCGGTCATGCAGCTTTTGGGAGCTCAACGGGTCTTCGGGCCACCTGCCCTCATTGCGGATAGAAACAAGCTCCAGTAACAGCCGGTTAAAGTGTTGTTTCTGGATCATGGGGTTATGGGTATATAACTTCTGGTCATTCAAGGCAAACATCCCAACTGCGTCCCCTTGTTTTTGGGCTAAAAATGCCAACGCGGCGACCAGGACCCGCACATAATCCATTTTTGATAAACCTTCCTCCGCATGTAGCATGGACTTGCTGGAATCGAGGATAAATTTTACGGCAATGTGGGTTTCCACCTCCGATTGCTTGATATAATACCGTTCCGAACGCGCCAACATCTTCCAATCGAGCAGCCGCATGTCATCGCCGGGTTCGTATCCGCGGTATTGGCTGAATTCCAGGCCTGCTCCCACCCTCCTGCTTTGGTTCAGTCCGGCAAGGTATCCATCCACGATCACCCGGGCAATGAGTGCCAGGCCAGACACGCTGCCGATAATCTTTGGTTTGAGCAAATCATGGTAATCCTGTTTCACTTATTGCGATCCATTAGAAGAGAAGCCGGTCGATTCCAAAAGCTTTTGTGTCACATGATCCGCCGTAATACCCTCAGCTTCCGCCTTAAAGTTGACAATTACACGGTGCCGCAAAACAGGCAGGGCTACATTTTTGAGGTCCTCCGGGGTAACAGCTAGTCTGCCCTGCTGCAAAGCGCGGGCCTTCGCGGTAAGGATCATGGCCTGGCCAGCACGCGGGCCGGCTCCCCAGTTGACCCAATCCTTCACAAAATTATTCCCGGATGTTTCAGGCCTGGTGGCCCGTACTATCCGGCTTACAAAGTGTATAAGGTCATCGCTGATCGGCACTTCCCGAACCATATGTTGTAAACGAATGATCTCCGCCCCGGTAATGACTTTTTGAATGACAGCTTTCGCAGTGCCGGTGGTTTTCCTGAGGATGGTGTTTTCATCAGCTTCTGTGGGGTACCCAATTTTAATATAAAACAGGAAGCGGTCCTGCTGGGCTTCGGGCAAGGGGAACGTACCTGATTGTTCAATCGGATTTTGGGTGGCCAGGATAAAGAAAGGTTTGTCGAGTTCATATGTCTTGCCGCTGTAGGTTACTTCAAATTCCTGCATGGCCTCTAACAGGGCTGCCTGGGTTTTGGGTGGGGTTCGGTTTATTTCATCGGCGAGGATAATATTGGCAAAGACCGGGCCTTTATTAAATTCAAAAAATTTCTTGCCGGTAGTGTGGTCCTCCTCTAATATTTCCGTTCCAATTATATCCGAGGGCATTAGGTCGGGTGTAAATTGTATCCTCCGGAATTTCAAATCTATGGCCTGGGCCAGGGTTTTTATCATTAGAGTTTTGGCCAGGCCCGGAACGCCTTCCAGCAGGGCATGCCCGCCTGCCAATAAGGTAATAAGCATATGTTCAACAGTTTCTTCCTGCCCAACGACTACTTTCCCTATTTCCCTTTTAAGGTCTCCCAACCTGGAAGTAAGCACTTCTACTTCCCTGCTTAAGAGGGTTAAATCCTTCGCCATGTCATTTCACTTTTAAGATGTAAGGGCATACAGTACTATATTAACCCCAAACCGTGTATTATCTATTTTATACCAGCGTTTATTTCTGAAATCATAATCCCATTCACAGCCATAATCCTTGTTGCTGTACAACACCCCTATACGGCCATTGATCTCTATTGCCTTCAGGTATTCATGTACCAGGTCATCCCCCCATCCGTTCAACTCCTGGGATGTGGTGGGCGGCCCGTCCTCAAATTCGAAGAAAATACGGTATATTTCGTGGTTATTGGGGATTTTTTCCAGTTTCCCGGCTCCGAAGATATCCTCCATTTGTCGTTCAAATGATTTGGCAAACAACCCATCAATATCATGGTTGCAATCATCCGCAAAGACAAATCCCCCATTATTGATATATTTTTCAAAATTTTCTTTTTCCCTGCTTGTGAACTGTACCAACTTATGGCCCGACAGGTAGCAGAAAGGGTATTTGAAAATCGCATCGCTGCTCAAAGATATGATGTTCTCTTTTTTGTCAACCGCCAGGGTAGTATACTCCACAAGGGAATTCAACAGGTTGGAAGGCATACGTTGGTCCACATCCCAGTCGCCCGACTCATATTGTAACCTTGTAAAGATAAAAGGGTTGCCCAAAAGTTCTATAATTAAAATTGCGGTCAATTCTGTAAGATAACCGCCTTGTTTGACGCTATAGTGCAAAGGTATGGAATACCCGTCTTCCTTCATATTGAAGTCAGTATGAATGCCATTTGCACTGGGCAGGGAAATACCGGAAATAAAAAACCGGTTGTGAACGATAAACAATCGCAACCAGTTGATTTTATACCAGGGTACTATACGGCATCTGATAAACTGGTGAAGGTGAAGTCCCTTATTTTCATATACGGTATCAGGCTCCCATTGACCCTGACTTGTTTTCCGAGTTTTTCAAGGTTATTGAGCATAATTATCGGGCTCTCGTTAAACCTGAAGTTCTTCACGGGGTGTTTTATCTGGCCATTCTCTATATAAAAGGTACCGTCCCGCGTGAGTCCGGTGTAGAGCAAAGTCTGGGGATCAACAGATCGTATATACCAAAACCGGGTTACAAGGATGCCTTTTTTGGTATCCCTGATAAGTTCCTCCAGGCTTGCATCTCCTCCCTGCATTATGAAATTGCTGGGGAACGGCACAGGTTCAACCCCTTGTAATTCAGCCCAGTAGCGGCTGTACGCCAGGTTCTTCACTACGCCATTTTCAATCCAGCTGATCTTTTTCAGGGGCATACCTTCCCCGTTCCAGGTGGCAGTGGGAACTTCCGGATTTAAGGGATCTGACCATATATTGACACGCTCATCCACAATTTTTTCCCCAAGTTTGGTGCCCCCGTCTTTGGACATAAAGCTTCTGCCTTCATCCGCTGTTCGTGCATCCAATGCATTCCCCATATTGCCCAGGAGCTCTTCAGCAGCCGCCGGTTCCAGGATCACTGTATACTTTCCGGGTTCTATTGCCATGGCCTCCCTGGACATCACAGCTTTATCGATGGCTATATTGGAAGCTTCGGCGGGATCAAATTTGGTGATGTCATTAAAATCCCTGGTCGACCAGCCGGAGCCGGTGCCGTCATTGCTCCTCATGGTAACCGTAAAGTCTGCATTCGTAGCCTTATTATAGGCGAATAGCCCCTTTGAATTCATCATGGCGCTAAAACCGGAAGAATCATTCAGGAATCCCGCCGCTGTCACATCTTTTGCTACTGCCGGCTCAATACTGCTGCTGGCGACAGTTGCGCGATATTCCGGTGTAATGTTAGCGGTGGATTCTACAAATGTTATGGAATCATCATATGACTGTGGGCCCATTGGCTCCATGAATTCAGGGTTTTCGGGGGATAGTTTCGCCAATTCCTCCGACCTTAGGACCACTTTCTTAAGGGATGCATCATCAAATTCATCAATGGTGGCAGTTCCGGATTGTTTTCCGAAACTGGACTGTACCGCCAGGGACTGGTTGGAACGGTGTCCGGAGGTGGAAACTGTGTTTCTGGCATAGCGGATATTTCCGCTTTCACTTCCGTTTAAATTGACCTCACTGGTATCCGCTGTTGAAAAGCTCAGGGCTTTTTCCATTATTTTCCGGGCCTCTTCTTCTGTATATATTGCCATTGTTATTATTATTTAGTAAAACAAGAATTATAGTGTCCTTCCCGTGTTGATCACATTAATACCATTGAACCGCGTGGTTGCGCTACCATGGGATACAGCACTGATCTGGGAAGGTTGCCCTTTTCCGTCAAAAAATGAACCGAACATCCGGTAATCACCCTGGTCACATATTTTAGTACAGGAATTCCAAAATTCCTGGGTGTTTGACTGATATGCCACATCATTGAGCATGCCGACAATTTCTCCATTCCTGATCTCATAGAAGACCGTGCCGCCAAACTGGAAGTTGTAACGCTGCTGGTCTATGGAATAGGATCCCCTCCCGGCAATATAAATTCCTTTTTCAACATCTTTGATCATTTCACCTATACTGTAGGTATCCTTTCCGGCTTCCAGGGAAACATTGGGCATTCTCTGGAACTGAACGTCATTCCAACTTTGTGCATAGCAACACCCATGGGATTCATTCTGACCGATCATATTGACCTGGTCCCGTATGGCCTGGTAGTTTACCAGGATACCATTTCGGATCAGATCCCATTGTTTGCACTTCACACCTTCGTCATCAAATCCCGCCGCTCCCAAAGAGCCCGGCTGGGTTTTATCTGCCACAATATTGACAAGGTCACTGCCATATTTGAAATCCCCGGATTTCCATTTGTCCATAGTGGCAAAGCTGGTGCCGGCATAATTGGCTTCATACCCAAGCACCCTGTCGAGTTCCAGGGGATGGCCAACGGATTCGTGGATAGTCAGCCCAAGGTGGTTGGGTTCCAGAACCAGGTCGTATTTTCCGGGTTCAACGGATTTTGCCGAAAGCATTTCCTTGGCTTGCCTGGCAGCAATGGTGGCATCTTCCACCATATCATAACTATCACGGTACAGTGTGAGGCCCGCGGCACCAACTAACTTTTCAGATCCCAGGCCATCCATATATTCATAGCCCATGCCCATGGGCGCGCTCATTGCCTGCCTTGTTTTGAACTTGTTCTCTGCCCGGTCAATGGCCGTTACAGTAAAGGTTGGCCATATGCGGTGAATATCCTGGTCTATATAGGACCCATCGGTAGAGGCAAAATATTTTTGTTCATTTACCATAAAAAGGGCAGAATTCACAAAATTGGCCCCGTTTTCCATCGCTGCCGCATTGGCCCTGAGCAACAGATCCACTTTTTCGGAAACCGGAACATCTTTAAAATCCTTTTTGATGGGTGTTTTCCAGGAAACTTCCCCGTATTCTGAAACCGGTGCCAGCTTTACCGGGTCCTTTTGTATTTTGGAATTGGCATTGGCGATAGCAACTGCCTGTCCGGTTGCTTTTTTGATACCTTCCTCCGATACATTATTCGTGGAGGCAAAGCCCCAGGTACCATTGGCAATGACCCGGACACCAATCCCAAAGGATTCCGTACTGACCACATTCTGTACTTTATCTTCCCTGGTAAAAACATATTGGTTGAGGTACCTGCCTATCCTTGCATCAGCATACGTTGCACCCATTGACCGGGCCGTATTCAAGGCTATGTCAGCCAATTTTTTTTTCACGATGCTATCCATACCGGGGTCGAGCAGGGCTTCCGCCGGAATGCTATTCCCCAACATTGCGGTCGGTAATAACAATGCCCCCGCTCCGTATCCGGATAGTTGAACAAAATTTCTTCTTTTCATAGGAGTATATTTATTTCTGGATTATCGGTAAGCTTCAAATTTTGCCGTTGCCTCCGGCCCCGGTTTCTCAACGACCCATAGATCGCCTGAAACACTTACTGCAATGTATATGGCCTGTCCGTAATTATATGTGGCGATTTCAAGGAAAGGTTTGCAAAATTCATTGGAGAATCCCTGGAATTAATCAAAGCCCAAAATACTGTTTTTTTAAATTATATCCACATTAAACTAAGGGGATATTTAAAATGCCTGTGCTATCGGTTGATCCTTAAAAGGATAGCCTAATGAATAGGTTGTGGTTTTGATATTGAAATCAGAGGCATGGCGTAAAATAAAGAATTTCAAGAAATTCTTTATTTAACCTCACCCTAAACCGCTTAGGCGGTTTACCTCTCAAGAGATGCAGTGAAATCGGAAACCCCGGGGCAAAGCCCTGAGGAATTCTTTTGATTAAACGCGTCCCGGGGTAAAGAAGCTCCCAATTGAAAAATGTCCACAACCTACTTTACTTCAGATGTGCTATTTTTGCACGGAGATTCTGATACCCTATGTTTCACTTTTTTAGTAAGAAATATTTTCTCGTTGATTATTTAACGAATTTTGTGGACATCCATAACCATATTCTGCCCGGTATCGATGATGGCGCTAAAACCCCATTGGAATCCATCGAACTCATCCGGGCATTCATGGAAATTGGGGTTACAGATTTCATTGCTACCCCGCATATTATGCATAATTATTATCCCAATACACCGCAGTCCATTAATGCTGCCTTATTTATCTTGCGGGACGAACTTTTAAAAAACGAATTGAAAAACGTCTCAATTAAAGCCGCTGCAGAACATATGATTGATGATAATTTTGAAGCTTTGCTGGAAAAAGGGGAGGTAATGCCCATGCGGAATGGTTACCTATTGGTGGAAATGTCCTATTTACAGCCCCCAATCAATTTCAAAGAGGCCATCATAAAAACGGCCTCCAAGCGGTTTTTTCCGGTACTCGCCCATCCGGAGCGCTATGGATTTCTGCACCACAGCTTGAAGAAGTACCGGAAGTTTAAGGAACAAGGCATACATTTTCAGATGAATTTATTGTCCCTCGGGGAATATTATGGGGATGATATTACAAAAATTGCCTATAAATTACTCGAAGAAGGGCAGATCGATTTTGTCGCCTCTGATGTACACAACATCCAGCAACTTGAAGCACTGAAAGAAATTACACTTCCCAAAAAGCTGGTAGAACAGCTGATACCGGTTATCCAGCGCACCATTGAGGTGTTTTATTGAGCCGGGCATTTGTCATC